>NZ_JBIKSU010000130.1:0-4205 GCF_044348475.1 Daejeonella sp.
TAATTTTAGACATTTTCTTTTTATTCTTTTACCCCTGAAAGTTCCGTATTCATTAAAATTTATTATTTCTAACTGGATTGAAATTGCTGTTCGATAGCCTCCAAAACATTCGCATCAGGCGATGCATTGGTGATCCAGCTGATTGCTACCAAACGGATAATCTGCTTCAAACTTTCATCCCGTATATAATTCACTGGCGATTTACCATCCATTCTGGCAAGCAGCATCAGCCCCAGATGCGGCAGAAGATTACGAACCTCGCCTTTATACGAATCAAGAAAAGCTCTGATCAAACCTAAAAGCTTTTCATATTTTTTAAGATGCCAGGCTTTCAGCATCAGATGTCCAAGACAATAGGCCAAATCAAATACCGGGTTTCCCCAATGCGCCACTTCAAAGTCGATCAGTACAATTTCACCATTTTTTTGAACCAGCATGTTTTTGGGTGAGAAATCACCATGTACCAAACAGGTTCTTTGTAGGCTGAGCTCATCAATAAGTTTAGTGATGTTTACTGTAAGTTCAGGATATTTTTGAATTAGGAAACGGTGAAAAGGATCAATTCTAAGCTGATTAAAATATTTCTGATCGCTGAATTCTGTTTTTTGTTCCTCATCAATTTTATCACTCTGCGAATGGATCTGGCTTAATAAAGCGGAAGCACTTTTTGCTGTATTGACATTAAAAACGCCACTCATCATGATATTCTTCCAAGTTTCAACACCCTCTTCGGCGCAGGTCATCATGTACACATGATTGGTATAATCAACATGCAACACCTTGGGAACATTTGAATTAGGAACAATTAGTTCGATCTGCTTCATCACCCGGTGTTCTCTGTGAATTCGCTCTACATCTGAAAACCAATCTGCTTGAACATCCAGTTTTTCAAGGGCCTGCTTGATTACCCAGCGATTATTGTTTTGTACGATTTTCCAAACCCGGCAAGACACCCCACCCGACAAATATTCAACATGAACACTGTCATCCCGACTTACAAGTAATTCTTGTATCAGGTATATTTTAACCTGTTCAATCGTATCAAGAATCATAAGATATTACCAATAAATACCGTACATGGCTACAACAAAGCCAATCACGATCAATGCTCCAACTGTAAATGCTGCCGTAGGGCGGAACATACTCCTGTCAATTTCGAGTCCATCTGCTAGTACTCCATTCCTGTTTTCGTACATGCTAATAATGTACATAAAAACCACGCAGATCACAAAAACAAAACCCATACGGTCAATGAAAGGAATTTCGAAAACCCCTTCGGCATTTGGGATTGCATAGCCTGAAGCATGAAGGAATTCCAGATCTACATAATTAGGTGATATCTTAAACAATACCGATAAAATAAAACCTCCGATAGTTGCAAAAAGCGCTGCATTGGAAGTGGTTTTTTTCCAGAAAAATCCTAAGATGAACATGGCAAAAATTCCGGGCGAAACAAATCCGGTATACTCCTGAATGTACTGGAATCCGCCTTTTTTATCAATTCCAAGATAGGGGGCAATGGCTACTGCCATGATCATAGAAATCACAATAACCCAGCGTCCTACCTGAACTTGCTTTTGCTCTCCGGCAGATGGATTAATTTTTTTCTTATAAATATCGAGTGTAAAGATGGTAGCAATACTATTGGCTTTACCCGCAAGTGATGCCACCACCGCGGCTGTCAATGCAGCGAAAGAAAGCCCCTTTAGCCCTACAGGAAGCAGGTTTAATAAAACCGGGTAGGCGCGATCACCAACTACTTCGCCATTCAGTGTCATTTCAGTAGTAAAAACACCTTCTTTATAAAGAACAAAGGCTGCAATACCAGGTAAAACAACAATTACAGGCATTAATAATTTAAGGAAAGCAGCAAATAGAATTCCGCTTCTAGCTGTTTGCAGATCTGCTCCTAGTGCTCTTTGTGTGATGTATTGGTTACAACCCCAGTAGTTTAGGTTCACGATCCACATACCACCAACCAATATGGCAAGGCCTGGAAGGTCCATGTAATATGGATCATCTTTCTTAAATATCATTTTAAAATGATCCGCAGAATTCTCAGTCATGAGGTTGAACCCGTTCAATGCACCAGATGATCCATAATGCTCAGCCACTAGATCGAGTGCAAGATAGGTGGTAACCAATCCACCAAGTATCAAAAACACAACTTGGATTACATCGGTATAGCCAATCACATTCATCCCACCAAGAGTAATGATTACGGCAAATACTGCCAGCGCAATCATACAAAGTCCGAAATCAAGCCCTGAGATACTACTGATTGCCAGCGCCCCCAAAAAGAGTATTGAAGTAAGATTGACAACCACATATAAAAGCAGCCAAAATACCGCCATAATCATAGCTACTGTATCGTTATACCTCGTTTTAAGAAACTGAGGCATGGTATAGATCTTATTCTTGAGATAAATAGGAATGAAAAAAACCGCTACAATGAGCAGGGTTATTGCCGCAAGCCATTCATAGGCTGCAATGGCAAGCCCCATGGTAAATCCAGATCCGCTCATCCCAATGAATTGTTCGGCTGAGATATTAGATGCAATTAATGATGCACCAATTGCCCACCAAGTGAGCGAGTCTTTGGCAAGAAAATAATCTTTAGAATCTTCATGCTTCTTTTTCTTGTACACGTACAAGCCGTAGGCACTAACAATAATGAAATAAATAAAGAATACTATATAGTCAGGAGTTTTCATATGCTTAACAGATTGAATGATTAAACCTATTAAAAATTTTGCACTTATTTACCCGCATATACTGTGATAAAAAATAAAGAACAAGAAATAACCAAGATAGAATGAAAGATGGCATTCAGTATGAAAATCAGGCAGAAGAAATTGTTCTTATTTAGAATCGGAAAAGTATGCTATTAATAGACAGTTAACTCTCCGCGCAAATCAGTTTCAAGGTATTCAGCAATTTTTTTATTGCTTTTTACATTGCCTAAGAGATACATCAGCTTGGTAACAGCAGCCTCAAAGGTCATGTCAAAACCACTTATAACCCCCATTTCCAGAAGTTTCCTGCTGGTTTCGTAGCGGCCAAGCTCTACAGTTCCTACCTTGCATTGCGAAATGTTAAGGATTAGCTTTCCTCCATCTATTGCTTCTTTTAACAAATCAAGAAACCATTCTTGAGTGGAGGTATTGCCTGAACCAAAGGTTTCCATAATTACTGCCTTGCATTCTGCTGAAAGGGCAGACTTTACTATTGCCGGACTAATACCGGGATATAATTTCAGAATCCCGATGGCACTATCCAGTTTAGTATGAAATTTGACCGGTTCTACACTTGGTTTCAGGATGACATTCTTATTGAATTTCAGATAAACACCGGCTTCAGCAAGAATGGGGTAGTTTGGAGATCTGAAGGCTTCAAACTTCTCTGAATTATATTTGAAAGAACGGTTAGCTCTGAAAAGTTTATAATCAAAATAGATGCATACTTCGGGAACTATTGATTTCCCTTTCCGCTTTTCTGCTGCGATTTCAAGAGCCGTGATCAAATTTTCTTTGGCATCGGTACGAATTCCATTGACAGGAAGCTGTGAACCAGTAAAAATTACTGGTTTACCTAAGTTTTCAATCATAAAACTCAGAGCCGATGCAGTGTACGACATGGTGTCTGAACCGTGCAGCACAACAAACCCATCGTAATGATCATATTCCTTTTTGATCAATTGAGCAAGCTCTTTATAAACCTCGGGGCTCATATTCGAAGAATCAATCAATGGATCAAATGAATGTACTTTAAATTGATATTTCAGCCTCTTAAGTTCGGGCACATGATCTGTGATCTGCTCAAAATTGAAAGGTACAAGCACCCCCGATTTTGGATCATTAATCATACCGATTGTTCCGCCGGTATAGATAATCAGAACATTAGTCATGGAATATTTTATTATTGTTAGGAACAGTAAAGATATAAAAAGTGCTCAAATGAGACTATTAAAGGTGAAATTTTTGGTTTTTTTGAAAACAATGTTTACAATTATTATTCATCTAAGGTAGGTAGCTAACTCCAAGTACTAGAAAACTCATATCAATCTTAAACAAATCGTCCATTCACTGAACCTCCGTTCACCTCTCTTCCGCATTGACTGGTGCGGCAATTACAACCCCAGCCTTCGCAGAACCTTTCATAGCAGCAGGCGCAGCGGCGGCATTTATTCGGTGTAGTTTATTGTT
>NZ_JBIKSU010000047.1:0-16139 GCF_044348475.1 Daejeonella sp.
AACAGGTTTATAATTGGTTAGTTTAGATAAGCTCCTGCCCATCAGGAGCTTATTTATTTAGTAAAAATTTGAAAAATGCCAATTCTAGATACAATCTATTTTTTCCATATTTATCAGTAAATGGTTTAAATAACTGCCTAGCGCTTCGATTATTTTCTGAATGATCCTTTACTGTTATGTTGCTTTGATTTACATGCTAAAAAAAAGGGTGTGTATTTATCCAATTCAACTCTTAACTTTGATACTGAATATGAAAAAGAGAATCATTGTTCAGGTCTTGTACCTGCTTCCATTATTCATTTTGTCTGCATGTACAAAAGATGATAATGAACCGATGCCACAAAGCACGGTATCACGATTATATGTTTCAAATGCAGATACTGACGCAGCTGTAGCAAATACAATGATTTTTGATCCTGCAGATCAAACTGTATTTAAAGTTCCCTATAAATTCGATTCAAAATTACCTGACGCAAATGGAATACTTTTTAATCCATTTTCTGGAACGGTTTTTCAGGTAAGCAGAAAAAATAAAAATATTAGAACTTTTAAAGTGAATACCGATGGTAGCTTGATGCAAGCAAATTCATTTGTAGATGAGGGTCTTCTGAGTGCTAGAGAAATGGCTTACGACCGAACGCGCGATGTTTTATATGTTTCTAGCAATATTGACAGCGCAATTTATGTGTATACCAAAGCAAGTACCTTAACGGGTACTGCGGCAGCTTTTAAAAAGTTGAAGCTTAATGGACAACCATGGGGAATACATTTGGATAATAACCGCCTGTTTGTTGTAATTGATCTGGCGCGCGCCGAGGTTCAGTTGTTTGACGAAGTTTCTGAACTTGCCGTTGGTAATATTAGTCCCACGAAGAAAATAACCATTAACGGAGCTGCGCGGTTACATGGAATAACGTATTCTGCAGATCGTGATGTGCTTCTTTTAACAGATATTGCAGAGGCCAGCTCTGCCGGATTTGATACAGATGGTGCTATTTATATTATCAAGGATGCAGCTGCACAATTTACTGCTGGTGGTAAAGTAGTTAGTCCTTCAACTACAATTAAAGGTTTGAATACCCTACTTGGAAATCCTGTTGATATTGCCTGGGATGATAGAACCACAAAAGACCTGATCTATGTGGCAGAAAAGGCTGGACGCAAAATCTTGACCTTTAAGTATTTAGATAATGGAAACGTAAAACCATCGGCAATTGCTTTACTAACGAGTAGCCCTGAGGCTATATTTCTGGATGCGCGCTAACAATTTTTTGTAGTGTTAATAATGATATTTTTTTATTTACTTTTGAATCAAACAAAAAATATATGTATTCAACTTTATTAGGCCTTCATTCCGGACTTCGCTATATCGTCTTGTTATTATTGGCCTTAGCATTATTAATGGCAATAATTGGTTTGTTTGGTAAGAAACCGTATTCCGAAACTAATCGTAAAGTGAACCTTTTTGCGATGATCTCTACACATACTCAATTTTTAGTAGGCCTGATATTGTATTTTTTCAGTCCGATGGTCAACTATTCGAACATGGCTGTAGCTATGAAAGATGCGATGACTCGTTATTGGACGGTAGAACATTCAGTGATGATGCTGTTCGCAATTATTTTGATTACGGTGGGACATTCACGCTCAAAAAAGGCAAAAGATGCTATGAATAAACACAGAGCGATTGCTTTATACTATGGTTTGGCAGTTTTGGTTATTATTGTTGCAATTTATCAAAGTGGACGTCCTTTATTGGGTATGTCATAAACTCTGAGAAAAAATTTGCAATCTCAAATTTCTTTATATTTTTGTGAACGATGAAAATGAAACAAAATACTGGCAATTGGTGGCAAAGCTTAATAGTAGCGCAAGCGACAGGTATTTTGAAAGGATAGCATAGTCAAGCAAAATCTAAACAATATATAACCCGGCGCCATAAATCGTCGGGTTTTTTTTTGGTCAGCGATTACCCGAAAACGATTTGACCGGTTAAAATTTTATTATGAAGAATTATAAATTATACACCTCCCATAAAAGGCTCCTGGCAGATACAACTACTCCGGTAAGTATATACCTGCGCTTGAGAGATGTTTTTCCAAATAGTATCTTATTGGAGAGCTCTGATTATCACAGCAGGGAAAATAGTTTAAGTTATGTATGCTGCGATCCGATTGCTGGCATTATACTGAATGGGGATAAGCTGGAGACCTATTTCCCTGATGGCACTAGAGAGCAATATCCCTTAGGCGATCTTGACCTGAAAAAGCATGTCTCTGACTTTAGGAAGCAGTTTGAGTCAACTTCCGATACTGATTTTAAATTCATCTCAAACGGCCTTTTCGGATATTTTGCATACGAAACCATAGAGCATTTTGAAGATATTAAGCTGCAATCTGGCCCGGCAGAAGGGAGAGATATCCCCCTGATGCAGTATCATGTTTACAGGTATATTATTATAATAGATCATTTCAAGAATGAACTTTATCTGCTTGAACACCGAATGGATAAGAACGCTCCTAATGGACTTGAAAAGATTCAGTATCTGATACAGAATAAAAATTTCCCTGAATATAAATTCAGCTTAAATGGGGAAGAGAAATCGAATTTTACCGATCAAGAGTTTATTGAACTGGTTGAAAAGGTAAAAAAACACGTTTATCGCGGTGATGTATTCCAAATTGTTCCATCGCGTGCATTTTCTAAACCATTTTTAGGCGATGAATTTAATGTTTACCGCTCTTTGCGATCAATTAACCCATCGCCTTATCTATTTTATTTTGATTACGGTGATTTCAAACTTTTTGGATCTTCGCCCGAGGCTCAACTGACAATAAAAAACAATCAGGCAACCATTTATCCAATTGCCGGAACATTCAAAAGAACTGGTAATGATCTTTTAGATGCTGAATTAGCTGAGAATCTTAAAAAGGATGTGAAAGAGAATGCAGAACATGTAATGTTAGTTGATCTTGCCAGGAATGATTTGAGTAGGCATTGTGATCAGGTTGAAGTAAGGTCCTTTAAAGAAATTCAGTATTATTCTCACTTGATTCATATGGTCTCTAAGGTAACCGGGCAATTACAGGATTCAGTTGATCCTTTTGATGTGGTTGGCGACACCTATCCGGCAGGAACCCTTAGCGGTGCACCAAAATACATGGCAATGCAGCTGATTGACAGGTTTGAAAAGCAAAAACGCGGCTTTTATAGTGGAGCAATTGGCTATATGGGTTTTAACGGCGACTTTAATCATGCTATAATGATTCGCTCTTTTATGAGTCAAAATAATGTACTTCATTATCAGGCAGGGGCAGGTATTGTAGCAGATTCTGATCCGGAAAGCGAATTGAATGAAGTAAATAACAAGATCATGGCTTTAAGGAAGGCTTTGGAGATGGCTGGGGAGATATGAAGGTCAGTTATCAGTTATCAGTTATCAGTTATCAGTTATCGGTTGTCAGTTATCAGTTATCAGTTATCGGTTATCAGTTGTCTGATCTCTGACCTCCGACTTCAATACAATTTAGTTTTAATTGAAATAATAGAATATGAACATATTAGTAATAGATAATTACGACTCATTTACCTTTAACCTGGTACATCTGCTGAATGAAACCGGCCATCAAGCCACCGTTTGGCGAAATGATAAGTTTCAGCTTGCTGATGTCGATGCATTTGATAAGATACTTCTTTCACCTGGTCCAGGTATTCCATCCGAATCAGGATTATTGCTAGATGTGATTCGTACGTATTCAGATAGCAAGAGTATACTTGGTATCTGTCTTGGATTGCAGGCAATTGCAGAGGTTTTTGGAGGCGAGTTATATAATCTTAGTCGTCCGGTTCATGGAAGGGCTACCGAGATCACGGTTACTGATGATCAGGAAAGACTTTTCTTTAATTGCCCAACAAATTTTAATGTAGGCCGCTACCATTCATGGGCGGTACGAAATGACAAGGTACCTGAGGCAATCAAAGTAACTGCGGTTGACACTGAAGGAGTGATTATGGCTTTAAGACATCAAACTCTTGATGTTAGAGGAGTTCAGTTTCATCCAGAATCTGTACTTACTGAGCATGGTAAATTGCTGATTACAAATTGGTTGAGTTAAGTTTCGGAATACAAATTAATAGGAATAAAACGATATGAAATCTTCACAGAGTGGCTCGGGAAATATTCTTGATCGGATAGTTGAAAAGAAAAGAGAGGAAATAGAATTTTCAAAGCTTGAAATACCTCTGCTTAAACTTGAGCAAAGTGAGTTTTTTACTAGGGAGTGCTTTTCATTGCGTGATTTCATTTTAAATCCAGCACGTACAGGTATTATCGCAGAGTTTAAACGTAAATCTCCATCAAAGGGGATCATTAATGATAAACTGAGTGTACAAGAGGTTACAAATGGGTATGCCGCGGCGGGTGCATCTGCACTTTCTGTTTTAACAGACGAGAGTTTTTTTGGAGGAAATAACAGAGATCTTATTGCTGCAAGGAAGGCCAATACTATTCCTGTATTAAGGAAAGACTTTATGCTGGATGAATTCCAGATTATAGAAGCAAAGGCTCTGGGGGCAGATATCATTCTTCTTATTGCTTCTATTTTAAATCCTAACGAAATTAAAAACCTTGCAAAGTTGGCCAAATCATTGGGCATGAATGTATTGCTTGAAGTTCATAATCTTGATGAATTAAATCGTAGTCTTTGTGAAGAGCTCGATGCGGTTGGGGTGAATAACCGTAATTTGGGTGATTTCTCTGTTTCAATTCAGCATTCTTTTGACTTGGTTGATCATATTCCTTCCGAATTTTTGAAAATCTCAGAAAGCGGAATAAGTGATCCTAAGAAAATTGCCGATCTAAAAAGTGCGGGGTTTCATGGCTTTCTGATTGGTGAGAATTTTATGAAAGAAGTAGATCCAGGAAAGGCAATGAAAGAGTTTGTAGCTCAAATTTAAGGTCTGGGTTTTTAAAAATCGTATTCTTGGATATTCTGACAGGATACGATCAATTGACCCTTACAAACCATTATCTTTGTACTTTGTTAATACTGATAAATGCCTAGACTAAAATTTTATGATACCACAGTAAAACCGGAAAGAGCAGTTCTGGTTGGGATAATTAAACCCGGCGAATCTGAAGAACAAACCCGGGAATATCTGGATGAATTAAAATTTCTAGTTGAGACTGCAGGTGGCGATACCCAAAAGGCATTTACACAAAGGATGCAGCGTCCCGACAGAGCAACATTCGTTGGAACTGGTAAGCTAGAAGAAATAAATGCCTATGTAAAGTCGGAAGAGATTGATATGGTTATTTTTGATGACGAGCTTTCTCCATCACAACTTAGAAATATTGAAAATGAACTACAGGTAAAGATTCTTGACAGGAGCAACCTGATTCTTGATATTTTTGCCAGAAGAGCACAAACATCACAAGCAAAAACACAGGTTGAACTTGCCCAGCTTCAGTATCTCTTACCTAGATTAACACGTTTATGGACTCACCTTGAACGTCAAAAGGGTGGAATTGGAATGCGTGGACCTGGAGAAAGCCAGATTGAAACTGACCGTCGCTTGATCCTTAATAAAATTTCAGTTCTAAAGGAACGTCTCAAAGAAATTGATAAGCAAAACGAAACTCAACGTAAAAACAGGAGTCAATTGATCAGAGTATCCCTTGTTGGCTATACTAACGTTGGCAAGTCAACCATCATGAATATGATCTCAAAATCTGAGGTTTTTGCTGAAAATAAACTTTTTGCTACTCTTGATACAACCGTTAGAAAAGTTGTAATTGAAAATTTACCCTTACTGCTATCGGATACGGTTGGTTTTATCCGCAAACTTCCACATCACCTGATTGAATGTTTTAAATCTACATTGGATGAAGTGCGTGAAGCGGATGTCCTGATTCATGTTGTGGATATATCCCACCCAAATTTTGAAGATCAGATCAATACAGTGAATGAGACACTTAAGGAAATGGGTGCGATAGATAAAGAAATAATCACCGTTTTTAATAAAATTGATGCTTATAAACCTGCTGATTATGACCCTCAGGAGGAACAACCGCCAATGAGTTTGGCTGATTTTAAAAATAGCTGGATGAGCAAGGATCGGAATCCTGCAATTTTTATATCAGCACTCAATAGAGAAAATGTTGACGAATTCAGGTCTGTTTTGTATGAAAAGGTAAAGGCCATTCATACAAAACGCTATCCATACGATAAATTACTTTATTAATAAATTCTTTTATATAAAGTGTATTAAAGAGTGATACGTAATTCTATTTATCGCATTAGGGTCATCTTTAAAACCTGACTAATACATTCACATCTAATTTTAGTTAATTTGTACAACAGGCCAATAATTTCTCCCATTTTATGGAATCAAAACGTCAACAAAAGTTCTCAGGAGTTATTCAAAAAGATCTAGCTGAAATATTTCAGAGAGAAGGAATGAATTTTCTGCCTAATATACTGGTGACCATTACTAAGGTAAGGGTATCACCTGATCTTGCTATAGCCCGTGTTTATTTGAGCTTTTTTAATAGTACCAATAACTCGCTTGCTATAAATACTATTAAGTCTCATGCCAATGAAATCAGATATAAATTGGGTAATCGTATCAAAGATCAAGTAAGAATAGTACCTCAACTAGAATTTTTTCTGGATGATACCAGTGAATATGTAGAGCGAATGGATAAGATCTTTGATAAAATCAGCAAAGAACCTCGTCAGCCCGAAGATTCAGAAAGCGAAGATTAATCAGTATGAGAACTATAAGAGAACCGATAAACTTTTATACTCATTTAGTTCCTGCCGTTCTGGCTATTCCTGGTACAATTCTATTGCTTAGCCGGGCAGACAGTCAGATTGAATATACAGCCGCATGGGTATATGGCATTTGCACTTTTGTCCTTTTTGGAATAAGTTCAACTTATCATAGCTATCCTACAACTGAAAGGGAGATCCGCTTCTGGCAGAAATTTGATCATTGTTGTATTTACCTGATGATAGCAGGTTCATATACACCTACGGCATTACTGGTTTTTGATGGCTGGGTTCGATGGACTTTGTTCGGTATGATCTGGACCATTGCTCTGGCCGGTTGCCTACTTAAAATATTTAATCGATTAAAGCATACCGGGCTTTCACTGGCTATCTATATTTCTATGGGTGCATTGATTGTACCTTTAATGGAAGAGATGGCTGAAAAATTACCAGTTTCAGCAATTGCTTGGATGGTTTTAGGGGGTATTTTTTATATTGGGGGTACTTTCTTTTATTATAAAGACAAGCCTATGGGTAATACTTTTCATAGTCATGAGATATGGCATGTATTTGTAGTAGCAGGTGCTTTGTCGCATTATATTTACAATTATTACTTTTTGTTTGCATGAGTAGGCTGACTCAGCTCGAGCTTTATCTGAAAAATCATCCCGAATATGTTTCACCATTGGTTGATTTCAATGCACAAACTGATACATTATTTCCATTTGACTTCAGCTCTTCCAATCAAGAGCTAAAACCTCAAATAATCGCTGACACTTCATCCTTTTCATCTTGGGTATCCCAAAAATTAAAGGAGCATAATTGCCGCTACGGTATAGGTGGTTATAATGAGTATCGTACACTTTATTCTAGGAGTGAATTGTTTGATCATTTAGAAGAACCGCGTCGATTACATCTGGGTGTTGACATCTGGGCAGATGCAGGAACACCTGTTTATGCACCACTATCAGGCCAAATTCAAAGTTTCAGATTTAATGAAAATTTTGGCGATTATGGTGCCACATTGATACTTGAACATGATTTGGACGGTTTGATTTTACATTCTTTATACGGTCACTTGAGCTTGAGCAGTATCGACGGGCTACAAAAGGGGGCAGCAATTAAGCAGGGCGAAAAGATTGCCGAATTTGGAATTTTTTCAGAGAATGGGAACTGGCCTCCGCATCTGCATTTTCAGCTTGTTTTTGATATGCAAGGCTATGATGGAGATTATCCTGGAGTATGTCAATTTTCTGAGAGGGTCAATTTTCTAGGTAACTGTCCGGATCCTGCTATTTTGCTAACTCAAACTTTCCACTAAGTTTTCTTCATTAATTTATTAAATTTAAAATATGTTTATCAACTTGATATTTGTTTTATTTTTTAATATCACATCTCTTTTTGCAGATGAACAGCCTGTTTTTAAAGGTGGACAGAAGAATTTAGCAACCTTTATCTACAATAACCTGATCTATCCTGATTATTCGCGCGATAATTGTTTGCAGGGTACAGTTCAGGTTAGTTTTAAAATCAACCAGCAGGGTAAGATCTATTACTCAGAGGTAAAAAAGGGATTTGGGATAGATCTTGATAAGGAAGCTTTACGTGTGGTGCGTCTTACTTCCGGTAGGTGGATCATGCCGGCTAATCATGATACATTAGTATCTATGGTGCTTCCAGTAAACTTTACTCTGAAGGGTTATAAATGTGAGCAGCGTACTAAAGACGAAATTAATGCCGCAATCAGTGCTTACCATGCCAGAGAAGGAATGAGTATGGTGATCTTCAATTACTATGATAAAAAAATTCCTGGCAATTATAATGAAGCTGATGAGATGCGTATTCAAGCCATAAAAATGCAGCTAGGTTATGATGATAAATTTATTGAGCGATTAATAAAACAAGCTCAGCGTAAGCTTAAACAAGCCGACTCACAGGGCGCTTGCGAAGATTTCCAAATGGTTAGATTAGTAGGTAGTGACAGAGCAGCCGATTTCATTGAACAACACTGTAAATAATTATACCTGTTTTCTTCATATTCAATAATGCTAGAAAATCAAAGCAGCTTTCATAATTCAATCAATAACAAGAGCGTATTTGTGATCAGTTTTTTTGTAGCACTTTTTTGGATTATTGGAAATACTACTGATGTTTATCATTTTGCATTTACCGGGGTATTTTATGAGCTACTCTCGCTTCCAATGCTTGTATTAATTATTTTTTTACCTGGTATAGCTATTGTTTTATTTTTCAAAGACAAATTTAATCTGAGATCATTGGCCCTGTATTCGCTTCTTTTGTTAACTCCCACTATTTTGCTTCTGTTTCTGAATTGATTAAAATGCAAGCTATTATCCATGTTATTTGTTTATCTGAAGATGAACTATGGTTTCCTGAACCTGAGCTTGCAGGTAATGACGGGCTTCTGGCTATGGGTGGCGACCTTTCTGTTGAAAGATTAGTTTTAGCCTATAAGTCCGGAATTTTTCCATGGTTTTCTGAAGAAACTCCTATTTTATGGTATGCCCCACATCAACGGTTTGTATTGATCCCTGATCAGTTAAGAATCTCTAAATCAATGCAAAAACTCTTGAATTCTGATAAATTCAGGATTACTTTTGACACCGCTTTCCCGGATGTGATTAAAGCTTGTGCCACCATCAGTCGTCTAGATCAGGATGGTACTTGGATAACAAGTGATATGCAGGAGGCCTACATTAATTTATATAGATTAGGCATTGCACACTCGGTTGAGGTTTGGCAAAACGAACAGCTTGTTGGTGGTTTGTATGGAGTCCATATAAATTCTGTTTTCTGTGGCGAGAGTATGTTTAGCAAAGTTAGTAATGCCTCAAAGGCTGCCCTGATCTGGCTTTGTCATAATAAGACCTATAAACTGATTGATTGTCAGGTTTACACTAGTCATCTTGAAAGTTTAGGAGCAAGTTTCATTAGCATGAACCAGTATCTCATTTTTTTGAATGCCGATAAGAACAATGAATGAAAATCATTAAATTAAGCTAGATTTCTAAAAAAAATGCAGTTACCATATTATATTGACCTACTCGGCACTTTGGTGTTTGCAATTTCGGGGGCCCTGGCTGCCTCCGATAAGAATGTGTACCGCGATATCTTTGGGGTTACGTTTACTGGTTTTGTTACCGCAGTTGGAGGTGGCACACTAAGAGACATGATCCTTGGAACCCGACCCGCTTGGGTTTCTGATGGTAATTATTTGATAGCCATAACAATAGGGGTATTGGTTGCTATTTTTTTTAAGTATTATATTTTAAAATATAGAAAGACATTTTTCCTGTTTGACACCTTAGGTATCGCCCTTTACACGGTTGTTGGAGTGCAGAAATCACTTGAGTTTGGAGTTTCTCCGCTGGCTGCAATAATTATGGGAATGTTTTCAGCGGTAATGGGTGGAGTGATCAGAGACACCTTAATTAACGAGATACCGCTTATTTTTAGGAAAGAAATATATGCAACCGCATGCCTTTCGGGTGCAGCAGTATTTGTAGTATTAAAATTGTTTGGAATTGATGATAATATGAATTCCTTTATTAGCGTATTCATTATCATTCTTGTACGAACCATTGCCGTTAAGTATAGGCTTACGCTTCCCAAAATAGGAGCCAAATGATTAGTTCAAGATATCCTCAATATCTTTTACAGTTAATGATTTAACGAAACTTTCTTCGGTTGTGATTAATGATTCAGCAACCTTACGTTTTCTGTTTTGCAAGGCAAGAATCTTTTCTTCAACCGTATCTTTGGTTATAAATTTATAGATAAAAACATTTTTGTTTTGTCCTATCCGGTGGGTCCTGTCTATTGCTTGCTGCTCAACTGCCGGATTCCACCATGGATCTAGAATGAAAACATAATCGGCCTCTGTAAGGTTTAATCCAACCCCTCCTGCTTTGATTGAAATTAGGAAGAGCTTGATATCTTTATTTGACTGAAATTCTTTAACAACTTCACCACGTTTAGCTGTAGTCCCATCTAGATAGGCATACGGAGTTTTTTCTGAATCAAAGTACTTGCGGTAAATAGCGAGGTGCCTTACGAATTGTGAAAATACAAGAACCTTATGTCCTCTAGATAGTACATTTTCGAGTGTATGAATAACGTTTTCGAATTTACCAGAATCACCTGTATAATCTTCATCAATCATTCCTGGGTGATTAGCAATTTGCCTGAGTTTAGTTAATCCCTGTAATACCTGTACTTGTGATTTTTTAAAGCCTCCATTCTCAAGATTTAGAAGTAATTCATTACGATACTCTGATTTTACCTCTTCATAGTAATCTTTCTGTTCTTCACTCATTTGGCAGTAAAACAAATTTTCTGTTTTTGGAGGTAACTCTGTGGCAACCTGGTTTTTAGTTCTCCTTAATACAAATGGTTTTATTAATGCCTGAAGCTTTGAAGCTTTTTCTTCATCCTTTTTCTTTTCAATTGGGATTACAAATTCAGTGTAAAAAAGGCTTTGACTGCCTAATAACCCTGGGTTAATAAATGACATCTGTGTCCAAAGGTCATTCACAGTATTTTCAACCGGAGTGCCACTCAAAATGAGTTTATGTTTTGATTTTAAAGTTTTTACTGATTTAAATGATTTGGATGCAGGATTCTTGATGTTCTGGCTTTCATCAAGAATAATATATTCATAGAAAAATGTTTTTAATATCTCAATATCAACCCTGCTAATACCATAAGTAGTAATCACCACATCGTAATTCGAAAATATTTCGATGTCTTTATTTCTAAAAGTTCCGGTATGTGCGTGTATCTTAAGTTTTGGTGCAAATTTCTTAGCCTCATTCATCCAGTTATAAACTAGTGATGTTGGCATTATAATCAGTGAAGTAGTATGTACACCAATCTCATGGTTATCTTCTTTAACCTTTTGAAGCAATGCAAGGGTCTGAACGGTTTTACCAAGACCCATATCGTCTGCTAGGCAGCCACCGAAATTATATTTTCTTAGAAAATGAAACCAGTCATAGCCAGCTTTTTGGTATGGCCTTAATAGTCCATGGAAAGCTTTCGGGATATCAATTTCTTCTATTTCTTCAAAATTAGCCAGCTTTTTAAGCTTTCTGTCCATACTTACTATAGCCAGCTCACTAGTACTGAAATCATTAATCAGACCAATATGATGTTTTTTAAGTTTCAGCTGCTTACTACCTTCCGAAAATTGAAGCAAATTACTGTATTGTGCAAACCATTGCTCAGGAATGACTGCAATTTCGCCCGATGGGAGTTTAAACTCACGTATCTTATTGAGAATATGATTTTTGAGATCTACAAATGGAATCTGATAGGGTCCGAAATGAACCACCGCATGAATATCAAACCAATCATTATTTTCCCTGATCTCTAGATCAACTTTACTTCGTCCAATTACATATCGCTTGTTTCCCTGACTTTGTTCAAACAAAAACCCATTGGTTTCTAGGTCATCGTGATGCTCATTAAGCCAGTTGATAATGCTAAAAGGAGAATCTTCTAAATCCTTATCCCGGCTTATAGGATTATATACGTTTGAAAAAATTGATCCCGAAGAGCTTAAACCTAGTTCCTGCAATATATTAATCTTGTTTTTTTCCCAACTCAGAGAGCGTTTTATTCGGTGAAAAATATAGTCATTATCGCGCTTCTCTGTTCGCACAGTAACTCGTCTGTCGCTTCCCGATGGGAATATATAATCACCATATTTAAAATACAATTGCAATTCAGGCGCCTCGCTGTCTGAATGAAGTAATTTCAAAATAGGTATCGCTTCAAATTTCTCTGTCCTGATTTCAAACCCTTCGGCATAAACGGCATGTTTTTCAATTAAGGGGGCAACAAATTTCTCGAAATATGTTTTCTCAGAAGATTTTGGTATGGATATAAAGCGTTTATTCAGAAAGGGTTGTAATTTTTTTCCTTCTACATCTTCCTCAAAATAGTAAAGAACTTCATCAAGTAATAACCAGGCGGGCTGATTACAAATGATTTGAGCGTCCTTAAACATAAATTCAATTCGCTGTCCCTGAAATTTGATGGTTGGGAAATATCGTGTTTCTATCAGATTGCGTCTGAAATGAAATAATACAGATGATGACTCTGTTGCAATACTAAGTTTTTTTTCTACTGGCCAGCCCTCTTTACTCATCAGGTAAAGGTCTTTGTTGCCAATTAGTTTTAAGGCCTCAACTAGTTTCCTTTCAATTTTGGGTCTTAACGTATCGTAAATATTTTCATTAAAAATGGTCCTAAAATATTCAACAGGCCTAATAGCCTTTTTATGATATCGCTTGATAATATGCCCCTGTTCCGTTTCCTCCAGGAGCTTTATAAGCTTAAAGTCAGTTTCATTTAATATGGAAGAGAACTCGAGCGCAGTTGTGCTGAAAAGCCTTTGATAGGTAAGTGAGAATCCCTTATCTGAATTTAATTGTACAACATGTGGTTCGATCAAAAAGCCTAAAAACTCATGCTTACAGATTGAATATACAATTTTACATGGCTTTTCGCTATCTACTCTTAACATTGGAATTTAGAAAAAATATTGGCAAGCTCACCAATAAAAATTTCTAAATCTAAACAGAATTTTCTTGTTTTCGGGGGCACTCCAAAAAAATGTTATTTTTTGATATAAAGTGCCCTTGTAATAAAAAAATAACAATAGAATATAGCTTTACTATCCTTTTTTTGTGGATTTCGGAATGATCACAGAGTAATTATTTGTAATGTAATCTTATAAATACTTTTTTTTACAAACTTAAAGGCTTATTGAACCCTCAAATACAAATGTTGCTGGACCTTCCAAGAATACATTATTGAATGTATTTCCATCATAATTGAAGTTTACATTCAAGTTCCCTCCAGGTACTCTGATTGAATTTTTAATGCTACCAGTCAAACCTTTTTTCTTTGCCATGGCCATGCTCACGGCAGTTACTCCAGTTCCACAGGCGAATGTTTCATTTTCTACGCCTCTTTCGTAGGTTCTTACAAAATAATGGTTGCCAAAGTCTTCAACAAAATTTACATTGACTCCCTTTGCCTTGTAGGTTTCATTATATCTGATACTTTTTCCATCCGTATAAACATCTTTTGAAGCCAGATTTTCAACTTCCAATACATAATGTGGTGATCCAGTATTGAGAACAAATGCATCGCCTTCTGTTTGGATTTCATGAACATCAATCATCTGTAAGCTTACTAAATTGCCATTTTCTGAAATTGTGGCATAATGCGGACCATCAACTGCCAAAAAGTTAGTTTCTTTTTTGATCAATCCCAGCTTATTAGCAAATGCAACAATGCATCTTCCGCCATTTCCACACATGCTTCCTTCTTTACCATCTGCATTGAAATAGAGCATTTCGAAATCAAAGCCATTTTTCATTTGAAGCACCATCAAGCCATCTGCTCCAATACCAAAGTGTCGGTCGCAGAGTTTTTTGATACTCGCCGTATCATTAATTAGCGAAAATGATTTGTTTCTGTTATCTATCAGTATAAAATCATTCCCTGCACCTTCGTATTTTAAAAAATTTAATTTCATAACTTGAGCGTAATTAACAAATTTTCTAGATCTGTGGATAATGCCTGACCTAATATTATCTAAATTTCGGTATTAAATTTGAAATTGCTTTAATTCAGAATATTAATGACAGCTTGTGCTAAAATAATATTTAACATTTTTTAACATAAAAAGGATATTAGAATTACTTGTATTGCGTTTAACTGGTATTAATTTTGTTAAACTATAATCACTGTATAAAAAATAAAATTGAACATATGAATAAGATTGGAATAACTTTTTTAACCGCTTGCCTTGGTGGAGCAGTTGCTATTGGATCGTATAAGTTGATTGAAAATAAATTGCAGGATGGAGGAACTTTTGAAGATAAGCAAAAAGTGTATTTTACAAATAATCCTTCACCTACTATAAACTCATCTTCTGGTGAACTTGATTTTACCCAAGCTGCAGCTTCGGTTACTCCGGCTGTTGTACATATTAAAACGACGTATAATAATAATTCTACTGAAGGCAATTCTGGTCGAGATAAGCAGATGCAGGATCTGTTCGAAGATTTTTTTGGAGGCCGCAGGCGTTCTCAAGGGCCGGCACAAGGATCAGGTTCTGGTGTAATCATTTCTGATGATGGATATATAGTAACCAATAACCATGTTGTTGATAATGCAGATAAGATCGACGTTATCTTACCAGATAAACGTTCACTTGTGGCAAAGGTTATAGGAAGAGATGCAAACACCGATCTTGCCTTAATTAAAATTGAGGGCACAGGTTTTCCAATCGTAAAATTGGGTAATTCTGATAATGTGCGTGTTGGTGAATGGGTTCTGGCAGTAGGTTATCCTTTTGCTCTTAACACTACTGTAACAGCAGGTATTGTAAGTGCTAAGGGAAGACAGATAGGCATCCTTGATCAAGGGAACAGTCAGGATCGTGATGGAGAGCCGCAGGCAAGAACCGCCATCGAGTCATTCATACAAACCGATGCAGCAATTAATCGTGGTAATAGTGGTGGGGCTTTGGTGAATACTAAAGGTGAACTTATTGGAGTGAATGCTGCAATTGCTTCTCAGAGTGGCAGTTATGAAGGGTATGGTTTTGCTATTCCTATCAATCTTGCAAAGAAAGTTTTGAATGATTTTAAGGAATTTGGTTCTGTACGTAGAGGTTATATAGGAGTCAATTTCACTGGCCTTGATGCAGAACAATCTAAACGTCTCGGAGTGTCAGAAATTAATGGCCTCTACATTAATGAAGTAATTCCTGGTAGCGGCGCAGCTCAAGGCGGATTAAAAGAAGGTGACATCATTACAAAAGTAGATGGGAATCAGATTTTTTCACCTTCTGATCTTCAGGAGCGAATTGGTCGACTTGGCCCAGGTGATAAAGTTCAATTAACTTATTTAAGAGCTGGTAAACAATTAGTTACGAATGTCACTCTTAAAGGCGAAGATTCGGTTCGTACGGCAAATAATAGTGCTAACAGTGCAGTAACCAAGAACCTAGGTGCAAGCTTTGCGCCGGCCAGTGATATACTTAAAAAGAAATATAAGATCAGTACCGGTGTTGTGGTAAGTAATGTGAAGCCCGGTGGTTTCTTTGATCAAATGGATATTGTTCAGGGTACAATTATTACCTCAATTAATGGTCGGCCAATCGCTAAAGTGGATGATATAGAAACAGCTATTTCTTCGGGCAGAAATAATATGGCTACTGTAAATGCCATTAGCCCAGATGGTATGCAGATCAGGTATCAGTTTCAGGTTAGGTAATTTTCAACCTTTATTTATTTAGAAAGCCTTCCCGAT
Organism: Daejeonella sp.; assembly: GCF_044348475.1. Classification (GTDB taxonomy): domain Bacteria; phylum Bacteroidota; class Bacteroidia; order Sphingobacteriales; family Sphingobacteriaceae; genus Daejeonella. The sequence continues at coordinate 16,128 of NZ_JBIKSU010000047.1, forward strand.
AATTTGGGAGGG
>NZ_JBIKSU010000003.1:0-141496 GCF_044348475.1 Daejeonella sp.
CGGTAATTCTGTAGCTTTGGCACCTAATACAAGTTCGGTTAAAATTCCAATTAGTTTGGTTCCTGCAAGCGTAACAGCTGCAGCGGGTGTTAAATTGATTATCAATTTGGGTGAAGCCCCGGGAGGTATTACGCCAAATCCAAATTTCAGACAATATACACTGACGATTGTTCCTTAAATAATCTAATGTAATTGCAAAAAAAAGATCGGCTATATTTAGCCGATCTTTTTTTTGCTCTATTTTCTTGAAAATGATTCTATAAATCCAATTTTAAGGCAAATTCGCTGATCGTACTTTTATTCAATGTATTGAAAAATGGTACTCTGATTATAGCTATATCTAAATACTTTGAAATGATTTCTTCTGTACTTTGATTGCTTTCTCCGCTGATAATTAAACTCCTTATTTTTATTTTTTTCATCTTAAGAAGTTCTGCAGATAATAAGGTATGGTTAATGCTACCCAAATAGTTTTTAGAAACCAGTACCACTTCAGCATCTAGCTTTTCTATCAAATCAATCATTAAAAATTTGTCATTTAATGGAACCATTAATCCTCCAGCACCTTCAATGATCAGTTGATTTTCTGTTTGAGGTAAATTGATCTTGTCTAATTCTATTTCTATACCGTCTAATGCTGCAGATAAATGAGGTGAGAATGGCTGGGTTAAGCGATAAGCCTCTTGATGAAAAACTGATTTTTTGTTTGAAACTAGTTTTTTTACAATCATGGTATCACTAGTATCTAATTCACCTGATTGAACAGGTTTCCAGTAATCAGCCTGTAATTTTTGAACTAGAACGGCAGAAACTATGGTTTTACCAATTTCTGTTCCTATACCTGTTATGAAAATTGGTTTCTTTTTCAAAGTATTTTATTAATGGTTGTACATAGCTTATTAATTTCATCGATAGAATTATGATTATGTAGGCATATTCTAAGGCGTTCTGTACCGATTGCAACAGTTGGGCTTAATATTGCCTTGACATCAAAACCGGCTTGCTGAATTTTTATTGCAGCTTCTCTTGCTTGCGTATTTCCAGGAACTACAAGTATCTGTATTGCTGAATTGCTGGGTAATAGATTGATTGTAGCATTAATTTTTATTTTAAATTGTTTTATTCTTTCATGGATCATTATTTGATGATCATATTTTTTAAGAAAGTCATAGGCAACCTTTACAGCTAAATGACTGAGGAATGAAGATGCTGTAGTATAAATAAAAGACCTTGAAAAATTAATCAGGTAAGTACGAAGTTGTTCACTTCCTAAAATTGCGGCCCCATGTGTGCCCATACCTTTGCCAAAGGTGATAATCCGTGCAAAAACCTGGTTACATAATCCTAGTTCATGTACAAGGCCTCTGCCTGATTTTCCAAAAATTCCAGTTGCGTGAGCTTCATCAACAATCAGGGCGGCATCAAATTTCTTTGCAATTTTTGCAATTTCAGATAGGGGAGCTTCGTCGCCATCCATAGAATAGATGCTTTCAACAACAATAAATTTTCTACCCTTTGCCAATTTTAATTTTTGCTCCAGGCTTTTAAGGTCATTATGTTTGAACACAAAGCGTGTTGCATGGCTGAGTCTGATACCATCAATTATGGAAGCATGAATGTATTCATCTGATAGAATGGTATCGCCTCGTTGCGGAATGGAAGAAAATAGGCCAATATTTGCATCATATCCTGAATTGAAGAGCAGAGACTGTTCTGCCAAATGGAATTCTGCAATTTCTTTTTCAAGATCTTCGGTAAAGCGATCATTACCTGCCAGCAAGCGAGATCCACCCGAACCCATTTGATAGTTAGGATAATGCTTCAATTCAGCCTCAAACATTAACTTGAATTCTATTGAATGTGCAAATCCAAGGTAATCGTTTGAACAAAAATCTATCAGATCGTTTTCTTGTTTTAAAGTTCTTAACGAATTAGTATCAATTCGATTCTTTAAATTTTCCGAAATGAACTTATTAATGCCTTCCAAGTTTTATTTTTTGTTAAAAATAAGAAAAGCGGACTAATTAGTCCGCTTTTCTTAGGAATACAGTAAAAGATTAATTAATCTTTTTCGGGTCTATGCATTGGGCGCCTATTGTTCTGTAGGCGTTCTTTGCCTTTTGTTTTCATTTCCTCGAACGTTTTTAGTTGTTCTTCTGTCAGGATTTTATTCATTTTTTCTTTACCTTCTTCCATTAATTCCTTACGTTTTTCCATTTGGTTTTTTCGGTAGGCACTAGCGGCTTTCTGCAATTTCTCCATTTTATTGGCACGTTCCAGTTGAAGTGCATATACTTTTTCTTTCTGCTCAGGAGTTAAATTTAATTTTTTTTCAAGGGCATTAGCACTCATTTTTGCACGTTCCTCAGCAGATTTCATCTCACGATGTGCTTGTACCGCTTTATCTCCTTTTCTTAGTGGTGCATCTTGTGAATAACTAGCGCCTATTAATCCAATTAATAAACCTGCAGTGATCATTATTTTTTTCATATCTATTTGGGTTGGTATATATAGATAGATGATTTTAAATCAAAAAGGTTTAAATCCCAATTGTTAAAAAGTATTAAGATTTATTTCTGTCGAGATTGGAGATTGATTTCTGCATCTGTGATACCATAGTTGTAAGCGTTTCTAAGGTAGGTTCAGGTGCTGGGTCAGGAAAATCTGTGCTGATATATGCTTTTGCTTTCCATATCTCTAAAACATCTTCTCCGGCAATGGTATAGGGCTCATAAACCGGATTATCTGAGATTAGCTTTAATACCTTATTTTCCTTGAATTTATTGCCAACCCTTTTATAAACAATCCCATCACTTTTACTGATTACTACATAGGTGTCGCCGGCTTTAAGTTCATTCCAGTTTGTGAGATATTCTCCTACTACCACGGTCCCGGATTGAAGTGGTAACATAGAATCACCTTTGATTTCAAATGCACGATAGGTTCCTTGACGAAACATGGGTAAATGAAATTTAGGAAGTTCAGAAATGTATTCGGGATCTCCATATCCATTCAGATAACCTGCACTTGCTTTTACAGGAACCAGTTCAATGTTTTCTCTATCTTGACTATCAACTGAAATACTGAGTACCCGGATGTTTGCCGGATCGCCCTTTGGTCTTGGTTTCCACTTATCGTCAATGCGATCATTGATCAATTCGTCCATGGAAAGCTCGTAAAATTCTGCGAATTTTTTAAGCAATTCATATTTAGGTTCTGCACGGTCCTCTTCATATGCTCCAACTAGAGAGCGTTTAATATCAAGAGTATCTGCGAATTGTTGTTGAGTAAGCCCTTTTTTCTTACGTAGGTACTTCAGATTAGAAGAAATATTTGCCATTTGAAAAATAAATTTGTGAATACTAAAATTATTAGTAAATTTATGCTCATAAAATTAGCAATTATTCTTGAAACTAAAAATTTAATTTTTAATATATGCCGATCCTAATTAAACCAGCTATGAAACCTAAAAAATTCGTTTATTTAGTTACTGACCGTAACCGTACCTGTATCCATGTAGGGATGAGTACTGACCTGATGAAAACCATGAGTTTTTACAGACAGATGCCTAATTTATTTTTTGATGCTGGGCAGCAATTAACCAGACTCGTTTATTTTGAAGAATTAAGCTCTGAAGCAGCTGCCCTAGAACGCTTTAATTTAATAAACAAATTTGCGCGAATTCAAAAGGATAGACTAATCAGATCAGTAAATCCTGATTGGATTGATTTGACTATCGGTTTAGATTTTGAACAGGTATTAGTTTCTGGAATTCAACCGATGCGTGCTTCTTTCAGCAGTTTATCCTGATTATTTTTTTATAAATTTCAGGGCTGCTGAGTTCATACAATAGCGTTTGCCGCCTTTATCTTTTGGTCCATCATCAAATACATGGCCCAGGTGCAATCCGGTTTTAGTTTCGATTACCTCATCGCGGATCATTCCGTGGCTGTTATCTGTAACTACGGTGATTACACCAGCTTTAATTGCTTTGGTAAAGCTAGGCCAGCCACTACCTGATTCATATTTGTCATCCGAGCTGAATAAAGGTTCACCTGTAGCTGCGCTTACGTAAATTCCTTTTTGATGATTATTATTATATGGATTTTTAAAAGGAGGTTCAGTGCCTCTATTTACCATGATTTCAAAAGAAAGAGGATTCAAAATCTTTCTCCATTCAGCTTCTGATTTTTGATTCGGGAAACTTAAGGCTTTATTGTTTTCTTCTTTGATTTTAGATTTGTTTTGACCACAACTGTTGGTCGAAAACATCAATACTATTGCGGCAATACTTACTATTATTTTCATGGTGTTGTTTTTGTGTACTTGAAATATATTACAATTGTATATTTCGGAGTCATGATTTTAATTTATAAATCAGTTTAATGACTTACAACTATGTTTAGACAATGTTTTTTTTCTGTATTTGAATAATAAATAAAGCGATCCTGTGATCGCTATATTTATTTACCATCCGGGTGCTAAGGTTAGCCCAAATATTCCGAGGTTAACATCTTTTCTTTGGAAAGGTATAGCATAATACGGTTCAAGAACAAAATAGCCGAATACATTCACTCTTAAGGATACACCCGCACTCATGGCAGGTATACGTTCAAGGTATCCTCTAGCGCCGCCAACTAATCGTGGCTCAGATCTGAAGGCAACTTTTGAATTATTATCATATGCTAAGCCCATATCAAAAAATAGGTTCAGATCAGAGAATAAGAATTTAGATTCAATTGCAGCTAACTTTTTTGGACCAGTAAATGGAAGACGTAATTCAAAATTTGCAACAGCAATTCTGGAACCTACTAACTGATTAATATCAAATCCATCAGTAGTTGCAGAACCATTCCTATAAAAAGAATTTGCCTCATAACCACGTATTAAATATCCATAGCCAGCATACATTTGATAAAGTCTACTCTCATCACGTCCAAATCGGGTGTAGGTATATAGCCTGGCTGCGATAGTCAGTGGTTTAACCCGTACATACCTTCTGCCGTCAACAGTAAGTGCATTTAGCTTAAAATCGCCCTGATAGTTTTCTAATCCTATTCGGTAACGGAATCCGGCAAGGGGCGAGGTAATGCCTGAAAAGGTATTGTCGCCTACAAACGCCGCATTTAGCTGTATCGTAGTAAATGGGTTAAAGTATACTCCATAGGTTTGAAAGGCTTCATCATTTGAAAGCTTTTCACGATCAGTACCAATCTGATAGCCTTGGGCATAATCATAATAGTTATTGTAACGGTCTATTCGGTAACTGTAGCGAGAAATGCCACTTCCAGCTTCAAAGCGATGGTTTTTTGAAAATGGATAGGATCCAAAAACAGAAAATTGATCTTCAAAGGTGCGGATGATATCGTATCGTTCAATGTAGGTTTGTCCGATTCCAGCAATATTTTCAATTGCAGCAGAAAACTGACCTGATACATACGGTATATGTGATCCTACCACACCCCAATTAATCCTACTTTGCTGATTGACATAGGCTACCTGACCTCCAAAGTCATAGATTTCACCATTTACAGCTGCCGTAGCAAATATTTGATTTCTTCCAAGAATATCACTAAAAACGCCTTGAATACCACTAGATAGTCCAGTTCCAAATCGTCCAACCGAAGCGCCAACTCCATTACTTGATAGATAATCTAGCTTGAATTTAGGCTGATAAGCAATTGTACGAATTGAATCTTTTGGAACTCTTTCAAATCTTTCAAAGTTATCTAGATTGGCATTTACAATATTTACACCAACTGATTTAGAAGGGGGCAGTTCAGCAGCATCAAAATTGATGTCATTATTGCCAACCGTTTCAGGCTTAAAATCAGATGCTTTGGCATTATATATGGTATATTTTTGTGCTCTGTAATATGAGTATAAGATGTCGTCCTTATTGGATACACTTAAGGCCGGAGAAAATTCAGTGATCCCGCTTATTCCTGTAAAATAATCAGTTAGCTGCTGAACACTTTGTTTTTCTAAAGAATACTTATATAAATTTCTGAAGCCATCTCTGTTTGACAGGAAATAAATGCTTTTGTTATCTCCAGAATATTGAGGATTCAGGTTGTTAGCGCCATCGAATACTTGAATATTGGTAATTTTTTTACTAACTACATCAATAACAGCCATATTTAGTGTGATATCTACACTGGTAGATGACTGGTCATAAGTTTTGCGGTCGGTACTGAATACTATTGATTTACCGTCTCGTGAATAACTTGGATGATAGTCTGAATATTTGTCATTGGTAAGCTGAGTGAGTAATTTAGTGCGTAGGTTAAATTGGTAGAGGTCATTTTGGCCTTCCTTTAATCCCGAAAACGCTATATCATTTCCATTTGGAGACCAGGTAATGTTACTAAACTCTTCAACTTTTCCCATGTCCTCGGTAGCTATAACTTTCCCGTTTGATACATCAATGATCATCAGTTTATTTACCCCTGCGCTAAATATACTGAAAGCAAATTTTCGACTATCTGGCGACCATGCACCTGCAGATTCAATAAAATTGTATTCATCGATGTCTCCGCTCTTGGCTTTACTTGATAATTTCCTGATAACTTTTCCAGTTCGCGCATCGGCAAGGAATAGGTCAATACTCAGCAGATCACGTTCTGACAGAAATGCAATATAATTACCATCAGGAGAAATTGCAGGCGCAACATTGTAGTTTGTCCCACCATTCTTTTCGTCGATGATTTTTTTTCCAATCGGTACCTGTGCAGTATCTTTTAGATAGGGCCGATACGTATTTTCTATACTTGTTTTCCAAAGGCTTGATAAAGTACGGTCATCGTAACCAAACGTACGTCGAATAGCCATTTGATAGCCGTATTTTGCAGTCTCTTTAAAGAATGGAACAATCACGGTATCACCATAGGTTGAGCCTATATACGACCAGAAAGCTTGCCCATAACGATATGGGAAGTATTTATTTGATTCGGTCAAATCCTTTAAGGTAGGTATGTCTTTATTCAAGAATGCATCACGCATCCACATGGAGGTATAAGCATCCTGCTTGCCAACTGAAAGGTATTCAGCCATACCTTCAACCATCCATAAAGGCAAGTTTGCAATATTTTCCAGATTTGTTGAATCGCCTTCAATTAATGAATGATACTGAAAAGCATGTACCAATTCGTGGCCTAATACGTGTCTTGTTTGATGGTTTACCTGTGAAATAGGCATGATAACCCTATTTTTTAAGCCTTCTGTCACACCCCCAGTTCCTACGCCAACCTCACCACTAAGTGCCGTAGTTTGTTGGAAATCTGGATGGTTTGAGTAAAGTATAAATGGGTTTTTCTTTAAGAACGTATCTCTGAAAACCTGCTGATGTAATTCATACCAAACCTCGGCTTCTTTTGCAAAGCGTTGAACAAGGCTATCATTCTTTAGGTAATAATAGAGGTCGAAGTGCGGAGTTTCATAAACCTTGAATTTTAGGTTTTTGTATCTAACCTTGTTTTGGCCAAAATATTGAGCCTGAACATCGATGCTATTACCAATAAGTGTAAAAAGTAATAAGATGAATACCAGCCAAAATTTTGGCTTATTTGGGGCAACTGAATGGTCTCTCATTGATATCTTGAAATGATCTAAACTAAATTACGTAAAAATATTGATTTTGATTTTTGAGGGATTATAAAAAATATCAATGAATTGTAAATTCAATTAACAGGGCTTGGTTTATTTTGTTTGCGTTCATCTCTGATTTCTTTTCGCGTTTTTTGAACTTCTACTGGAGGTTCTGTTTTTGGATTTACAGGAGCTTTATTATCTGCGGGTAAATTGCTTTTATTTTCTTGAATTTTAGGACTTATTGTTTGACGAGCATTAAAATTAGAACGTTCTATGGTGTCAGAAACTTCGTCAGGAATGTACAATGAATCTGTCAATAAAGAGTCAATACTTGTCGTATCTGAACTATATCTTGGAGTTTCACATTGATATTCTCGTGTTATCTTAACACCGGGTTTTGGAAATGGCCCTTGTGTAATTCCCAGAGATTTATCTTTATAAACCTTTTCCATAAATTTGCCAAAGATTGGCAATGCGGTTCTAGAACCTTCACCAGTTTGTGAAGTTTTGAAGTGAACACTTCGTTCATCGCAGCCCACCCAAACACCAGTAACCAGATCTTTTGTTACGCCCATATACCAACCATCCACATAATCAGATGATGTTCCGGTTTTACCGCCTATCTGGTTATTGTTTTTCCAAAGATCCCATTCCCATAGCGCTTGCGAAGTACCCTCAGGTTCTTCCATACCGCCACGAAGCATGTAAATCATCAGCCAGGCTATTTCTTCACTGAGTGTTCTCTTTTGTTCCGATTTAAATTTCTCAATCAGGTTTCCATCTAAATCCAATATCTTTTCAACTAGAATAGGCTCCGATCTAATTCCTTTATTCAAAAAGGTTCCATAAGCTTTTACCATTTCAAAAACACTGACATCATTCGGTCCTAAACTAACCGATGGAACTGCTTTTAAATCACTTTCAATGCCACATTCATGTGCATATTTTACTACGTTTTTAGCACCTACTTTTTCAGTTATCTGTGCAGTAATAGAATTTACCGATTTGCCCATAGCCCATCGCATAGACATTTCTCTTCCCGAAAAGCTATAACTGGAGTTTTTAGGCTCCCAGTATTCAGTTTTCCCTTTTAAGGTATATGGAATGCGTACTGCTTGATCAATAAATTTATCACAAGGGTTCATGCCTGCCTGAATGGCTGCCAGATAGGCAAAAGGCTTAAAAGTTGATCCTGCCTGTCTTTTTGCCTGATTAACATGATCATAATTAAAATAATTATGATTTATTCCTCCAATCCAAACCTTAATATGCCCATTGAATGGATCAAGGGTCATCATTCCAGTGTTCAGAATCTTTGCATAATATTTTATGGAATCTATGGTAGAATATAAAACTTCCTTTTCACCATTCCAGCTAAAAATTTTCATTTTCTTAGGCCGGTTAAGATAATAGTCTATAGAATCGCGATTGCCATCAAAGCGTTTTTTCAGGAATTCATAATAAGGAAGTCGCTGGGCAGCTTTTTCAGGAAAATCAAGAATTTCATTTCCATCTGTTGTTCTCCATGGATTTTCATTTCCCCATACATTTTCAAATCGTTTTTGTAAGATCTTCATCTGGCTGGTCACTGCCTCTTCAGCATATTGCTGCATTCGGGAATCAATAGTAGTATAAATTTTTAATCCATCAGCATACAGGTCATAGCCATTGTCTTCACACCATTTTTCCAGGTATCGTGAAACAGCTGACCTGAGGTAAGAACCACCATCGCTGCCTTCATCAAGACTTCCTGGATTTAATTTAAGTGGCCTCTGACTGTATTTTTTAAATTCCTTTTCGGTCAAGTAATCATATTTCTGCATTTGAGATAATACAGTATTTCGTCGTTCAAGTGATTTTTCTGGATTTCGGATCGGATTATACGTGGTGGTTGCTTTTAACATTCCAACCAGCATAGCAGCCTCTTCAACCTGAAGCTTATGAACATTTTTATTGAAATATCTTTTCGAGGCTGTTTTTATACCGAATGTATTATTACCAAATGGCACCGTATTAAGATAGAGGGTAAGAATTTCTTTTTTTGAATAGTAATTCTCTAATTTATAGGCAGTTACCCATTCTTTTAATTTAAAAACTACTGTTCGTACTAATGGAATATATTTGATTAGGCCCTGCGATTTTCTATTTCTGGTACTATATAGATTTTTAGCAAGTTGTTGTGTGATGGTACTCGCTCCGCGTTTGTCTCCGCTGGCAGTTGAAACGATACTGGATAGGAGTGATCGGATGTCTATGCCACTATGCTCATAAAATCGTACATCTTCTGTGGCAACAAGAGCATCAATTATGGCAGGAGAAATACTATCGTATTCAACAGGGGTTCTATTTTCTTTATAATATTTTCCAATGAGCTTGCCATCCGCGGTGAATAGCTCGGAAACTACGTTAATAGTAGGAGTTTTTATATCCTTTATGGTTGGAGAATAACCAAATAGCCATAGAAAATTTAGTTCAAGGGCACAAAAAAAGAGTACAATAAAGTATAAAGCTATAATAGCATAGCGAAAACGCTTATTTTTAATTCTTCTGAACATACAGTAAAGATGAGGAAATCATGATTAATATGGTGTAAATTTCTGTGATTTTTGAATTGCCTAGTTTTTAGTGCAATGAACCTGCCAAAATCAATAAATAGTTAATTTTTTATGGATGATTTAATTAAAAAATTCAAAATAAGTCCTAAAACTTATTTTAGTGTTAAAGACCATGATCCTGAATTTACAGGCAAGTTCACTACTAATGAAGCAGCTGAATTACTAAATGAGCTAAGTGCTGAAATGAGTAAATTACAGGAACAGATGTATGCTCAAAATAAACACTCACTTCTTATTATTTTTCAGGCAATGGATGCAGCTGGAAAAGACAGCGCTATAAAATACACGATGAGTGGTTTAAATCCGCAGGGCTGTCAGGTTTATAGCTTCAAACAACCTAGCCCAGAAGAGCTTGATCATGATTTTATATGGAGACATTATAAGGCTTTGCCTGAGCGCGGAAGAATTGGAATACATAATCGTTCGCATTATGAAAATGTTTTGGTCTGTAAAGTTCATCCTGAATTTAGTTTAAATGATGAATATGTAGCTAAAGAATCTATTGGTGCTGATTTCTGGAAAGAACGGTATGAGAGTATTCGTAATTTTGAAAAACATATTTCCATTAATGGCACGGTGATTATTAAGTTTTTTCTAAATATTTCTAAAAAGGAACAAAAGAAGCGATTTTTAGAAAGAATAGATCAGCCAAGTAAGAACTGGAAGTTTTCATCTGCCGATATTGATGAACGTGCTTTATGGGATGATTACATGAGAGCATATGAAGATGCAATAAATGCAACTAGTAAAAACCATGCTCCATGGTATATTATCCCTGCAGATAAAAAATGGTTTACCAGAATTGCCATCAGTAAGATCATTATTGATACGTTTAAATCAATGCAATTGCAATTACCTGAACTTTCTGATCTTGAAAAATTAAAACTTGAAGATTGCAGGAATAGGCTCTTAAATGAGAAATAAACATGAAAATTTTATGTAAAACGATTTTACGAGTTACAGAATCTGAGTTATTGATCAGTTACTGTAAATGAATCGCCATCTTTAAGAAATGGAAGAGAAGCGCGGGCTTCTGTTACCTCTTTTTTATTGATTGAAAAAGTATACAAGTCTTCATCATTGGGTTTATAATAAATTACTTTCCCATTTGGATCTATGCACATAGAATCACCGGAATGATAAACCTCATTTCCGTCATGACCCACCCGGTTTACAGCAACTACAAAAGCCTGATTTTCTATGGCCCTTGCCGGGACAAGTGTACGCCAGTGTAATGAACGAATTTCGGGCCAATTGGCAACGATCAATAACATGTCGTATTCCTGATTTGTATTTCTAAGCCAAATAGGAAAACGAAGGTCATAACAGATTGCCGGACAAATTTTCCAGCCTTTAAGTTCTACGAAAAGCTTTTTAGAACCTGCTGTATAGTGCTTATCTTCTTCTCCTAAGCCAAAAAGATGCCTTTTATCATAGTATTCATAGGTTCCGCTTGGACGCATCCAAATCAGTCGATTATAACACTTATTTTTTTCTTTGATGATGATACTTCCGGTAATTACACATTTATATTTTTTTGCCTGCTCAACCATCCATTTCATGGTTTTACCGTTCATCTTTTCGGCAAGATTTTCCGAATCCATAGAAAAACCCGTACTAAACATTTCAGGAAGAACAATAAGATCAGTAGTCTCACGAATTGATCCAAGTCTTAAAGTCAGATACTGAAGGTTCTTGTCAATGTTTTCCCAAAATAGGTAAGTCTGAAAGGTGGTTATTTTTAGTACACTCATTCGATTTTATTCTACGTGATCAATAAAAAAATACTTTTAAACTTATATTTTGGAATTTATATAAATATAAAAAATTGTTTACGAGGTGCAATATTTATAAGTTCTTTACACCAAAAACTACTTATTTAAACGATTCAAATAGCTATTTTTTCCAATTTGCCAAAAATAACGGGCTTTAAAATAGCATTAGCTAATTCTATTAAAACTTTAATTACATGAATATCAGTTGTTTTAGATGAAAGTATAGCGTAAGGCTATCTTAGAATTGTCCAATTTTTTAATTGTGAACACAAAAGGGTATAAAATCTTACTAACTGCTTGAAAGGTGAGAGGATACAAGACTGAGTTTTTAAATATGAACTAGTCTTTAGAAATAATTCATTTTTTAATAGCCTATCGGTATGATTTGATAAAATTTAGTATTTGATTATTCTTTAACTCAAATTCTAAAGGTTCTTGTCAATGTTTTAAAAAAAAACTAATAAAAAAAGGGTGTAATTTTTTCAGGTATTCAACACTGATAATTAAGCATGTTAATTTTAAACTTTAATTAAATATTCAACGGCTTTTTCAAGTGTTTCTTTCTTTTTTGCAAAACAAAAGCGAAGTACATGATAGTCTGTTCCTTTTGAATAAAATGCCGAGACCGGTATTCCTGCAACTCCGAATTCCTTTATTATCCTTATGGCTAAATCAGTATCTTTTTCATCGCTGATCCTACTATATTGTACAGATTGAAAATAAGAACCATTACATGTTAAAACGTCGAAACGTGTTTCTTTCATTAAAGCACTAAAAAAATCTTTTTTAACCTGAAAAAAATCGCTGATTTCTAAGTAATTACGATCATTTTTTAAAAAATCTGATATTGCATACTGCACAAAAGAGTTTACGCTGAATACTTCAAACTGATGAATTTTTCGAAATTCGTTCATTAGCCACTGTGGCGCAAGGCAATAACCAACCTTCCATCCAGTTGCATGTAAAAGTTTTCCAAATGAGGCAGTAATGAAACTTCTTTCTCTTAGTTCAGGATAGCGAGATAAACTCAGATGCTGTTTCCCATCATAAATAAGGTGTTCATAAACCTCGTCACTAAGTAAAAGGATGTTGGTATCTCTAGTTAAATTAATCAAGCATTTTATATCATTCTCATCCAGAGTTCTTCCCGTAGGATTGTTTGGATAGTTTAAAATGATCATCCTGGTTTTATCATTGATCAGTTTACTTACCTCTAACCAATCAATTGAATAATTTGGAGCACTTAGTTCAACTGCCCGGATACGGCCACCAAACAGGGTTACTGTAGGGCCATAAGCATCATAAGCAGGTTCAAAAATAATGACCTCATCATCAGGTCTGATTACGCAGGCTATGGCAGCAAATAGTGCCTGTGTTCCTCCAGCGGTGATCGTTATTTCTGTATCGGGATTGTAAATAACATGGTGAAGCTTTTCTTGTTTTTCTGCAATACGTTCCCTGAGCGATAAAAGTCCGGCCATTGGTGCATATTGGTTGTAACCTGATCTCATGTAATGATCCACTAGTTTGATGAGTTCTGGAGAACATTCATAATCCGGAAAACCCTGCGATAAATTAATAGCCTGGTGTTGAACCGCAAGCTGTGACATGACTGTGAAAATTGTAGTGCCAACATCAGGCAGTTTGGATTGTATATGCATAATGAAGCTAAAATAACAAATTCTAGTATCCTGATTTACTATCTTCTATTAATATCCAGATTAAATTATTATTTTGAACAGTTATTAGATCTTAAACAAATGACTTATAAAACCAAAGAAAGTCGTCTTTTTCTTGTTCTGGGTGCTTTTTTAATAGCAAATGCTATTCTTGCAGAGTTTATTGGGGTTAAAATCTTTACAGTTGAAGGGTCATTGGGTATTCAAAAATTCGACATGAATATGTTTGGTGTTCCTGATCTTTCATTCAACATGTCTGCAGGTGTAGTAACCTGGCCATTGATATTTATTATGACAGATATCATCAATGAATATTTTGGAATCAAACAGGTTCGGTTTTTATCTATTCTGGCTGCTATCCTAATTACATATGCTTTTTTTGTGGTTGGCTTTGCTATGAATTTGGCACCTTCTGATTTCTGGGTCAATCAAACTGTTAATGGGCAAGCAATTAATATGAATAACGCTTTTAGTGCGATTTTTGGTCAAGGAATGTGGATTATCGTAGGTTCGATCATTGCATTTTTAATTGGACAGATGGTTGATGTGATAATTTTTCACCGGATTAAGAAAACTACAGGAGAGCGATTTCTTTGGCTGAGGGCTACCGGTTCAACGCTTGCTTCGCAGTTCATTGATAGCTTTGTGGTCATTTTTATTGCTTTCTATATCAATCCGCAATATAATTGGACTTGGCAAATGGTTGCAGCTATCGGTATTGTAAATTATAGCTATAAATTTGTAGTTGCCATACTGATGACACCTTTATTGTATGGGGTTCACAGTATCATTGATAAATACCTTGGAACTGAACTTTCTTCAAAACTTATAGCTGAAGCAAGGAAAGCATAGTGGTTTATACACGCTAATTATTCATTGATTATTAGATAATTTATATCACAGCTATGAAAAAATATTTTTATTTCTTTTTACCTGCATTCATTTATTTAACAGGTAATTATTCTGTTTGTGCACAAGAAGTACTTTGGAAAGAACAGGCTCCATGGGCGGGTGTTCCTGAGTATTATCAAAAATGGAATTATCCCGATTATACATTCCCAGCAGAACTTACTACATGGAAAAAAGAACGCGTTCAGGTAGCTGAAACACTGCAAAAATTATTAGGAGACATTCCACCGCGCCCAAAAAATCTGAATATTCAAACGGTTTTTAAGAAACAAATGAATGGATACATTCTTGAAAAGTTTCTGATCGATAATGGTGTAGATGGATGGATTCCAGGTTTTCTTGCCATCCCGTCAAATGTAAAGGGTAAGGTACCCCTTGTGTTAGGTTTACATGGCCATAGCAGCAGTAAAGAGAATATCATGGGTTCCAATTCATCAACAGCCCAAGATGTTTTAGCACTATTGATATCTAAAGGTTATGCCGTAATGGCAATTGACAGTTATTTTAATGGTGAACGCAAAGGTACTGGGCCTGCAGGAGAGCTTGAAACTCAATTAAAAGGAGCAGATCAAGAGGGCTCCCAGTTTAAGATCAATTTATGGTTTGGTCGTTCACTTTGGGGTATGCAGATTCGGGATGAGCAAATTGCTTTAGATTATTTGAATAGTCGTCCAGAAATTGATATGAATCGAATAGGTGTAGAAGGAATGAGCATGGGAAGTACTCGTGCATGGTGGCTTGCTGCTCTAGATTCCAGAATAAAAGTTGTGGTAGGGGTAGCCTGCTTTACGCGATATAAAGAACTCATCGAGCAACGTGAACTGAAGTCGCATGGGATCTATTATTTTGTTCCAGGCATGCTTCAGCACTTTGATACTGAGGCGGTAATGGGGCTTATTGCACCCAGACCATTTCTTGCACTAACAGGTGATAGTGATAGTGGTTCTCCACTGAGTGGGATGAAGGTCTTGGAGAAAAAGCTCGATACAGTTTATTCTTTATATAAAGAGAAGGATAAGTTTAAAAGTATTATTTATCAAAATACCGGTCATGTTTACACCGACGACATGAAGATCGAAATGCTCGATTGGTTTGAAAAATATTTGAAATGATGTCGTTATCTAAAGTATCATTATTGGCGCTTGGAGCTATCTTTTTTGGAGGAACAGTACTGGCACAGAAACTGAATCAAAAGGGAAATCCCTTGCCTGAAAAAATAGCAACCTATTTTACTCCACCGCTTGAATTTAAAGACCAATTTGGCGATTATCGTTCTCCTTTAACATTTTACAACGGAAAACAGGTAAAAAATAAACAGGACTGGGAAATTAGACGCAAAGAAATTCTAGCCAAATGGAATGGTCTAATGGGGGCATGGCCTGCATTAATTACAAATCAGAATTTTGAGATCAGAGATTCAACTCGCAAGGATGGATTTACTCAATACAAGGTCAGGTTTTACTGGCTTCCTAACCAACAGACAGATGCTTATTTGATGATACCTGACGGGCTTGGCAAAAAGCCTGCAGTGATTACTGTTTATTACGAGCCCGAAACTTCTGCTGGATTAGGAAGGGCTGATCTGCCTGATCGTAATTTTGCTTATCAGCTTGCAAAACGTGGTTTTGTGACACTTTCTTTGGGAACAACAGAAACTACAAACAATAAAACCTATTCGCTGTATTATCCAGATATAAAAAATGCCCGCGTTCAGCCTCTGTCTATGCTAGCCTATGCTGCGGCCAATGCTTGGAATGTATTAGCAAAAGTTAAGGAGGTTGATAGCAAGCGAATTGGTATCATGGGTCATTCCTATGGAGGAAAGTGGGGTATGTTTGCTTCCTGCCTTTATGAAAAATTCGCCTGTGCCGTTTGGTCTGATCCTGGAATTGTTTTTGATGAAAGTAGAGAATCAGTTAATTATTGGGAACCCTGGTATTTAGGGTATCATCCTCAACCATGGCGTAAAAGAGGAATCATAACAACACAAAACCCGGCAACAGGGCTTTACCCCAGATTAATTTCAGAACAACTAAACCTGCATGAACTGCATGCCCTAATGGCTCCAAGGCCCTTTCTGGTTTCGGGAGGCTCTGAAGACCCTGAAAAGCGCTGGGTTCCATTAAATCATAGCCTTGCAGTAAATCGCCTTCTAGGCTATGAAAATAGAGTGGCTATGACCAACCGGCCAGATCATACCCCAAATCCAGATTCAAATGAAAAAGCGTTTTTGTTTCTGGAATATTTTTTAAAATAAAGAGTTTATAAGTAGCAATAGAGTTTAGTGCTAAAACGGCACAATGCTAATTTTGCTTTAGCGCTCCTGGTAATTAATCAGTTATTGGTTATGTTTTGATTCTAACATTTAATGAATTCTAATCAATAGTAGCTTTCCCCTTTCACCTTTCCGCTTTCCGCTTTTAGCTTTAACCTTTCACCTTTCACCTTTTAGCTTTCCCCTTTCATCTTTCCCCTTTCACCTTTCCCCTCTACTTCCCAATTTTGATTAATTCTACTTCAAATATTAGCGTACTGTAAGGAGGGATATCTTTTCCAGCTCCACGTTCTCCATAACCAAGAGCATGAGGGATAAAGAAACGGTATTTTGATCCAACTGACATTTGCTGAAGGCCTTCGGTCCATCCCGGGATAACCTGATTTAACGTAAATGTAGTAGGTTCACCTCGATCTAAAGAACTATCAAACTGACTCCCATTGGTAAGAGTACCTTTATAATGTACGGTAACCTCATCTGTTGCCACCGGTTTAGCGCCACTTGCCGGAGTTATTATTTCATATTGCAAACCGCTTGGAAGCGTAGTAACTCCCGGTTTTTTCTTGTTTTCTGCTAAAAAATTTGCAGCAGTTGCAATCGAGCCCTCAAATTTTTTCTTTTCAATGGCACTTAAAAAAGTATAAATAACTTCTTGGCATTTTTCCGGGCTCATAATTACTACTCCGCCAGATAAAACATCATTCATGGCTTTTGAGATCAATGAATAATTCAAACTTGTGACTCCACGTGATTTCAGATCATTGGCAATACTTGCGCCAAAAGCATAACTGGCAGAGTCGCTAGAGGTTTTGAATACTGGAGCTGTAGTAGGCAATGGTTTTGTTTGCGCAAAGCTTAATGTTGAAATTGCCGATGCGGCAAAAATTAGAAGAAATCGTTTCATGTAATAGTATTTATAAAGTATATGGTTAGCGTATCCGCATTATAAATTCGGGACTGCTAATATAGACAGCCTACATCAGAATTATACAATATTCATCCAGATTTTTTGTCTTCAGGTTAAAAGCCTAAATTGGATTTATGAAAGTAGATTATATTGCCCTTTCCATTCCTGTTTTCTTTATTTTGATTGCTGTAGAGCTGATTTACGCTTTTTATAAAAAACTTAACTATTATAGGTTAAATGATTCTTTGGCAAATCTTAGTCAGGGAATTGGTTCTCAGTTAGTAGGAATATTTTTAAAAACCATTACCTTTTTTGGATATTTATTCATTTACGAATCTTGGCGATTCTATTCATTTCCGAATACGATATATACCTGGTTAATTCTGTTCATGGGTGTAGATTTTTTTTATTATTGGTTTCATCGATTAAGTCACCAAATTAATGCTTTATGGGCTGCACATATAGTTCACCATCAGTCTGAAGAGTATAACTTAACCGTTGCCCTAAGGCAATCCTGGTTTCAATCGGGTTTTTCATGGGTATTTTATCTTCCTCTGGCATTTGTTGGTTTCGAGCCGGTCATGTTCCTTACCGTTAGTGCATTCAATACACTCTATCAATTTTGGATTCATACCAGAGCAATTGGTGATATGGGTTTTTTGGAGTGGTTCCTGAATACTCCATCTCATCATCGAGTTCATCATGGTTCAAATCCAAAATACATTGATAAAAATCATGCTGGAACATTAATTATATGGGATCGATTATTCGGTACTTTCCAAAAGGAGGAAGAAGAGGTTGTTTATGGTATTACTACGCCTTTAGCAAGCTGGAATCCAGTTTGGGCAAATATTCATTACTGGATAGAGCTCTTTACTACTTTTAATAGAGCAAAAGGTATAAAGGAGAAATTGTTTGTATTCACAAAGTCACCTGGCTGGTTTCCGGAGGCGATGGGTGGGAGGCAGTTCCCCAAAGAAATAAGTATCAATTCATATGTTAAGTATAGTCCTGATTACGACAAGAGATTCACTATTTATATTCTTTTTCAATTCGTTTTTTCAGTAATCATAGCAAGTGTTTTAATTTTTACTGCTGCAAAACTTCATGTATTGCAGCTTATTGCCTCTGTGATTTTGGTCATTATGAGCCTTACAGCTTACGGTTCATTGATGGAACAAAAGAAATGGGCAATCAGTCTGGAATATTTCCGTTACCTGTTTTGGATTCTTAGCCCATTTGTTTTTAATGCAGAATTATTTTTCATTCAATTATTAATCGGGAATACTAGTTTAGTAATCCTTTCATTTATCTGGTTTAAACGACTCTTGCGAGCCTAATTTATGTTAAAAAATCATAAAAAATTCACCCTTATTTTTAGTGTGATTGTCATTCTAAATTTACTTGTTCAATCTGCATTATTTCAGGAATACGTTCTTTTTATAAAACCGTTAATCTGTATTTCACTGGGGGCTTATTTATATATGCAGGCCAATATGAATGTAGGTTTCAATAGGTTGGTTTTTGCAGGCTTACTTTTTTCGCTGTTTGGTGATAGTTTTTTGATGTTTGCGAGCAGTGATGTTTATTTCTTTCTATACGGATTGGTCTCATTTCTATTGGCACATATTGTTTATTCGATGGCATTTTTTAGAGATTTTAAAAATAATCCTCAGGCATCAAAGTATTATGGACACCTCATGTTATTTGTGATGGGAGTTTTTTCTTTAAGTTATTATTCTTGGATTCGCGATTATCTGAATGATTTCAGGATTCCGGTCATGGCTTATATGTTTGTGATATCTATCATGGCAATATTGGCTGGTTACCGATACAAAAGAGTAAATCTGCTTAGTTTTAGGCTGATATACTTTGGCGCACTATTTTTTGTGATCTCTGATTCTGCACTAGCTTATAATAAATTTGTTGAACCTTTTTCCTTTTCAGGTGTTTTGATCATGGCAACTTATATGATTGCACAATACCTGATTACTATAGGTGCAATTGAACGGAAAGTGGAGGCTTTAAAATAAGCATTCAACAACGTTTTCTAAGATAAAATTGTAATATACAGTATTCCTAATTACCTGTTTATTTTCGTGAGCGGGTATTTTATAGCTTAGTAAGCGCTAGAATGCCTATTTCTGATTCATGAACACCTGAAATTCATTTTACCTTCAATTCTATCAGTTATATTACAAACCCACCCCCCGGTGCTTATAAAAATTTATATACATTCGAAGTAGTTTCTGTACTTAATTCCAATCTGACTAAAGAATTTAAGCAATAAAAACTAAGCTACTATAACTTTATGCTCAGAACTGTTACCTTGATTTTTTCCATCATCTTTCTATGTTTCATTCATGAAGTATCGTTTGGCCAAACTCAAACTGATAAAAAGGCTCATCAGCTTGCTCTAAAAAATACGGTTTCTCTATACTATCAAGCTTTGGGTGAACAATCTGGAATTTATCATGGCCCTGGATATATTGGTTATCCGTATGAGCTGAGTAATGGACATCAGTTTTTTGAATCGCCAAATTTTGCTAAAGGAACAATCTTTTACGATGGTATGCTTTACCAAAATATTCCAATGTGGTATGACCTGGTTAAAGATCAGGTTGTAATACAAACGTTAGATAGCTTATCGCAAATTAGTCTTCATACAGAAAGAATTGATTATTTTTCTGTGTTTGGGCATGAATTTAAAAAGATTGTTCAAGACCCTTCCAATTCATTAACTACTGGTTTCTATGACCATATATATGTAGGAAAAACAGAGGTGCTTGTTAGACGTTATAAAGGCACTTTAGAGGATGTTTCACCTGAAGGAATCTTTACCAAAATTTTAAAACAAAAAAATGAAATCTACCTTAAAAAGGAAGGAAAATATTTTTCAGTTCAAAGTTCGGGATCAGTTTTAAAGGCATTAGGAAATAAACAGAAAGAGATTCTTTCATATTTCAAAAAGAGTACGATCAAATTTAAGAAAGACCCTGAAAAAGCTACAGTGATGATGGTTTCATATTATGATCAATTAACGAATTGATCTATGAAATTTAAAAGCCTATTACTAGTTGTTTTTTTGCTGTTAGGTATAATACAGGTATCAGGACAGGTAAAGTCAGGTCTGATCAACGTAGATTTTAAAAACGCTACAATTTCAGAACTTGTCTTAGCTATTGAATCAAAAACGAATTATCATTTTTATTATAAAGCAGCAGATTTTGACAGTTTGAGGGTAAACCTCAGTACAAATGCAGTTTCAGTACAATTCATCCTGAATAAGATTTTTAATACTACTGAATTCAAATTCTCTATTGATCAACAGGATAATATTTTTTTAACCAAAAACGTACTAATCGTTGCGGCTTTACCTTATGGGATTTTTGCTTCAGAAAGGGATTCCTTAAGATGGATTAGTCAAAAAGATCCTTCAAATGTTGCTGAGCTTTCAAGTTCAACAGAGCTTGTTTCAACACTTGATAATAAAATTGTTCAGATCGGTACTAAATCTGCGCAAAATAAGCCGGGTAATGTATCACTTGCTGGATATCTTAAAGATTCTAAGACAGGTGAGCCTGTGATTGGAGCATCTGTTTTTGTTGAAAATCCCCGCATAGGAACTTATACTGATCAGTTTGGATATTATTCGCTTGTATTACCTAAAGGCCCGCATACATTGATCATCAAAGCGCTTGGGATCGTTGATACCAAACGCCGTATTGTACTTTATGCTGAGGGCAAACTTGATATTGAGATTCAGACGCAGGTTCTTTCGCTAAGAGAAGTTGTAATTTCGGCCGAAAATTCTAAGAATGTTAGGAATGTACAGATGGGAGTGGAGAAGCTTAACATCAGTTCTATTAAACAGGTTCCTGTTGCATTTGGTGAAGCAGATATTATAAAAGTAATGTTGACACTTCCAGGGGTGAAATCTGTAGGTGAGGCTGGCAACGGTTTTAATGTGAGGGGTGGTGCTGTAGATCAGAATCTCATTCTTTTCGATGATCTTACTATTTATAATCCATCTCATTTTTTTGGGTTCTTTTCTGCATTCAATCCGGATGTGGTTAAAGATGTTGAGTTATACAAAAGTAGTATCCCTTCACGCTTTGGGGGTAGATTATCATCTGTTCTTGATGTGAATAGTAGGGATGGTAATACAAAAAAAATAACGGGTAAGGCCGGAATTGGTCTTTTAACTGGCAGGATGAGTATTGAAGGCCCTATTATTAAAGATAAAACTTCATTTATTTTGGGTGGTAGAACCACCTATTCGAACTGGCTATTGAAGATGCTACCTGATGATTCAGGATATAAAAATAGCAAAGCCTCTTTTTATGATGTGAACCTTCGATTAAGCCATCAGATCAACGAAAAGAACAACCTGTATTTTACAGGGTATTTAAGTGATGATAATTCAAATCTAAGTAGTGATACTAGCTATGCTTATAGCAATAAGAATATGTCCATGAAATGGAAGCATATATTCAGTAATAAGCTAACTGCAGTATTTGTTGGTGGTTTTAGCAGGTATCAATATGACAATCAGAGTGATAAAAATCCTGTAAATGCCTATAAAATGGCTTTTGATATTAATCAAACCAATGGCAAAGCAAATTTCAATTATTATTTAAGCTCAAAACATACCATTGATTTTGGATTAAGTACTACTCGCTACAACCTTCATCCGGGATCGTTTCAGCCCTTAGGTTCTAAATCTTTAGTGAAACCTGATGCACTTGCTTCTGAACAGGCATTTGAAAGTGCCGCATATATTGGTGATCGCTTTGATTTGACATCAAACCTATCGTTAGATCTTGGACTTCGGTATTCGATGTTTAATTACCTGGGTCCAAATAGTGTTAATTTATATGCTCCTGGGTTGCCCAAGGAGCAGATTAATGGCATTGGAACTAAATCATACGCAAAAGGTGATCTGATCAAAACGTATCATGGCCCAGAACTTCGTTTATCGGCACGATATCAGATTACTGAGGATCTTTCTATTAAGTCTGGTTACAATACGCTAAGACAATATATTCATCTGTTAACTAATAGTACAGCAATTTCACCAACCGATATTTGGAAACTCAGTGACCCCAATATTAAACCTCAGTATGGTGATCAGGTTTCGTTGGGCATTTACAAGAATTTTAAATCAAATACCATTGAAACCTCTATTGAAGGATATTATAAGAGGTTAAAAGATTATTTGGATTATAAAAGTGGTGCTTCATTGGTTCTTAACCACCATATTGAAACAGATGTAATTAACACCAAAGGCAAGGCCTATGGAGTTGAATTTCTGGTTAAGAAGTTAAGTGGTAAGCTAAATGGTTGGGTTGGTTATACCTATTCTCGTACTTTATTGATGTCGGATGATCCGAATGCGGGTCAGATTGTAAATCAGGGAAACTATTATCCTGCTAATTTTGATAAACCTCATGATTTCAGTTTTGTTGGAAACTACCGATTCTCACATAGGTTTAGTGCTTCCTTTAACACCACCTACAGCACTGGAAGACCAATTACGGTACCTGTTGGAAAATACTATTATGCAGGGTCTTTGAGAGCCAGTTATTCGGGCCGTAATGAATTCAGAGCCCCCGATTATTTCAGAACCGATTTTTCACTCAATATTGAAGGCAATCATGAAATCCATCAGTTAACACATAGCTCATGGACTATTGGCATTTACAATGTTACTGGCAGAGATAATGCTTATTCAACCTATTTTGTTTCAGAAAAAGGAGTAATCAAAGGGTATCAGCTATCCATTTTCGGAAATGCCATTCCTTTTATTAATTATAATATCAGGTTTTAACGTGATGAAAAAAAATTATATAACTATACTCATTGTATCTATCCTCTTTTTTAGTTTGGCTTGTAAAAAGCCATTTATACATGATGGAATCACAGAATCGCCAAGCTTACTTGTAGTAGAGGGTGTAATTAATACTGCAGGCCAGACTACTATTTATTTAAGCCGCACACTGAAGTTGGCCGATAAGTTAAAGGCAAGTAATGAAACAAAGGCAAAAGTACAGGTTGAGGGTCAAAATAATACGATTTTTCCACTTACTGAGAATACTGCCGGGGCCTATTCTGCAACCCAATTGAATCTAAACCCTAATCAACAATATCGACTTAGAATAAAGACTGCTACAGGTAAAGAATACCTGTCTGATCTGATGACTGTTCGTACCACACCAGCCATTGACAGTGTGAATTGGGAAAAAACAACTGAAGGAGTTAAAATATATGTGAATGCCCACGATAGTAAAAATAATACCAGGTATTATCAATGGGACTATCAGGAAACATGGGAGATTCGTTCTTCTGCCTATTCAGAAAATATTTATAAAAATGGTGTTATGGTAGCAAGAGACCAGAATGAAATGCTCGCTTTGTTTACCTGTTATGTGAATGAAAAATCTACTGGCTTATTAATTGCCTCAACTGCAAAACTTAGTTCAGATGTGGTGCATCGTTTTCCATTGGTAACTATTCAAAACCGTGCCGAAAAACTAGATGTGAGATATAGTATTCTTACCAAACAATATGCAATAGGTCAGGAAGCTTTTGAATATTTGAGTATCATGAAGAAAAATTCTGAACAACAGGGTTCATTTTTTGATATTCAACCTTCAGAGATTAACGGAAATATTAAATGCATTACAGATCCAAATGAAATGGTAATCGGGTTTATGACCATTTCTGGCATTATGGAGAAACGAATTTTTATCAACTATACTCAGGTTCCAGGATGGAATTTTAACATGAACTGTGGTACACTAACGGTTCCTAATCGAAAAGACAGTTTGGACGCTTACTTCAAGGATGGAAAAAATTTGGTTACTATATCCAATTTGGGAGCAAGTGGTAAAATAGAAACTTACAATGGAAGTACTGCCAATTGCCTTGATTGTAGGTTAAAAGGGAGTAGTATTAAGCCTGTTTTTTGGTAGATCGAATAAATAATTAGCTTTTAAAATGCGCAAAACAATACATATTCCTTCTGCCTTGACCTTTAAATTCGCATGGATATTTTTTTTGTTGGCTTTAATTTCTAATGTTCAGGCTCAGCAAGTAAATCTGGATAGTATTGCATCTCGATTTGAAAATTTTAATGCAAATAACCTACAGGAAAAAATATTTGTGCACACAGATCGCGAAATGTATCTGGCAGGTGAGATCATTTGGTTTAAACTTTATTATACCTCAGGTGCTACAAATGAGTTATTAGACTTAAGTAAGATAGCCTATGTAGAAGTAATTGATAAAAATCAAAAGCCCATTTTGCAAGCAAAGATTTCAATTGAAAAGGGCACCGGGAATGGTTCAATGTATTTACCAGTTTCATTAACTTCTGGAAATTATCAATTCAGAGCCTATACCAACTGGATGAAAAATTTTAGCCCTGATTATTTTTTCAATAAAAACATTAGCATCATCAATTCTTTGTTAAAACCTGAAAATCTTCAGTCTAATAAGGCTGCTGTTAAATATGATGTTCAGTTCTTTCCCGAAGGAGGACAGATCATTGAAAATTTACCTGGAAAAGTGGCTTACAGAGCCATAGATGATCAGGGCAAAGGTGTTGATTTCAATGGCACTCTGGTTGATCAGAATAACGCAGTGCTACTCAGGTTTAAACCTTTGAAATTTGGCATTGGTAGTTTTTCTTTCATTCCTGAGGCAGGAAAAACCTATAGGGCCTTGATTGAACTGCCCGGTGAAAGCATGAGTAGAGAAATTCCAATCGCAAAAACAGGATACGTTATTCAATTATTTGATAATCAAAATGATAAATTGAGACTCAGTGTGCAAACAAATGGAGTTTCTACTAATAATAAGGTACATCTTTTTGCCCATACCAGACAGGTAAAAATCATGAAGGTATCTGCTGATCTGAATATGGGAAAAGCAGAGTTTTTGATTGATAAAAATATGCTTGGAGAGGGTATTTCCCAATTGACCCTATTTAATGATTTAGGTCAGGCAGTTGCTGAGCGCTTATTTTTTAAGAAACCTACTAGTAAGTTATTGATTAGTACCAGTACTAATCAACAGAAATATGCACCAAGAAAAAAGGTAACTATCAATTTGGATACTAAAGACGAAAAGGGACAATCGCTTGCGGTAGATGCTTCGGTATCAGTTTATGCAACAGATAGCCTGGAATCAGATAATGGAGATATTTTCAACTATTTATGGCTAAAATCAGATTTAAAGGGCAATGTTGAATCTCCTGCATATTACTTCAATACCAATGACGCCATTAGCAAAGAAGCTTTAGATAACCTGATGCTAACGCATGGCTGGCGCAGATTTGTTTGGCAGGATTTACTGAAAAATACAATTCCATCAGTTGAATTTCTTCCTGAAATTGATGGTCATCTTATCAACGGAAGAACAGTGGATACACGAACGAATGCATCGGCAATAGGTATTATGTCATATTTGGCTGTACCGGGCAAAAAACTTCATATTTACGGATCTAAAAGCAATAATAGTGGCCAGGTCAGGTTTTATACTAGAGATATTTTTGGACCTTCTGAACTTGTTGTACAAACAAAATATCAGCAAGATTCAACATACAGAATCGATATTTCAAATCCATTTTTTGAAAAATATTCTTCTTCAAGGCCATATAATTTGAATTTATCCGAAAAATTCAAATCCAGTATCCTGAACCAAAGTGTCAGTAGTCAGGTACAAACTATTTTTGCGGGTGATAAGCTCAAGACTTTTTATCCTGCGCTAACAGACAGTACTGCTTTTTATATCAAGTCTGACAAAACATACCTACTCGATAATTTTGTCAGATTCAATACCATGGAAGAGGTTTTGAGAGAATATGTTACTGAAGTGCCTTTGATGCGACAAAAGGATGAATTTACCATATTGGTGAGAGTTAGGCCTCATCCAAATGATTTTCCAAGAAACGTAGAGCCTTTGATTCTTTTAGATGGAGTGCCCGTTTTTGACCGTGGTAATAAGATCATTAAATATGATCCAAAGAAAGTTCGTGAATTGGAAGTTGTGGCAAAGCGGTATTTTCTTGGACCGCTAATGTTCAATAGTATCCTGAACCTCAAAACTTATAAGGGTAACCTGCCTGATTTTCAATTGGATCCACGAGCAACTGTAATGGATTACGAAGGAATGCAATTGAAAAGAGAGTTCTACTCGCCCATATACGATACCGAGGCTAAAGTTTCTGAACGGCTTCCTGATTTTAGAAATGTTCTTTATTGGTCACCTGATCTAAAAATTGACTCAAAGGGGAAGAAAACGATCAGCTTCTATACCTCCGACCAGGAAAATAAATACACAGTTGTGGTTCAGGGAATCAGCCCGGAAGGTAAGCTTGGCAGCTCCAAAATTGAGATCCAAGTCAAGAAGTAATTCTCTTAAATTGGTCACGTTTTTCATGCATTTACCTGTGAGGATAAATTTGTAATTTCGGATTATAAATAAAAATATATCATGCGTTTACATATCCTAAAAAAACAGCTGATTCTGTCGTTGATTGCTGTAATATTCACCAGTCTTACTGGTTTTTCTCAAGCTAAGAACTACAATATCAGTGTTCAATGGCAACCCATTCAAAATAATTATGAAGGTAAGAATCAATCCTTATCGGTATTGTCAATACTGAATGGATCTGAAATTGACCTTCCGCCGCATGGCTGGAGTTTATATTTTAATTATGGTGCAGATATACTTAAGCCAGATAGTAGAGGTTTGACTATGTCATTTATTAATGGTGATTTGTATAAAATTGAGCCCAATGCAGCTTCTGACGGGATCTCGGCAGGAGCAAAGATCAATTTCCAGATGGTCAAAACCGGGAGTATAGACAATGTAACTCAATCGCCGCAAGGGTTTTATCTAGTATTTGATGATTCACCGAATAAAGCTATACCAGTTAAGTGTACTTATCCAGAGCCTTCAGCTGAATTTATAAAGGCACTTCCTGCATCTAAAACATGGATGGATCCAGCCTTTGTGTATTCAAAAAATAGGGATATTCAAGATGTATCTGTTTCGAAATTGCCTCCAATATTCCCAACTCCGTTAACCATTAAGGTGAATGCTGGTGAGTTTACGATCAGTCAAACTACTGGAATTTCAGCAGATCCATGGTTTAGTAAGGAGGCAGCTTATTTGGCAGATGAACTAGCTAAAGTTTTGATTTCTAAGCCTTCAATGAATAAGCAAGGCCAAATTATTTTGAGAAGAGATTCTAAATTGGCTATAGAAGAATATAAACTTCAGGTTACTCAAAAAGGAATACAAATCTCTGCTTCAAGCCCGGCAGGTGCTTTTTATGCAATTCAATCACTCAAGAGCCTTATTCCACCTCTTAGCTGGAAAGCTAAGCAGGCTTCTATTGCTATTCAATTAGTTGAGGTTCAAGACGAACCACGCTTTGGCTATCGTAGCTTTATGCTCGATGTAGCTAGAAATTTTCAAACAAAAGAGCAGATTTTAAAGGTTCTTGATTTGATTAGTTTGTATAAGCTGAACGTATTCCACTTTCACTTTTCAGAAGATGAAGGCTGGCGTGTTGAAATTCCTTCACTTCCAGAATTAACTCAGGTTGGTAGTGTAAGAGGACATACCTTAGATAATAAAAATAATCTTCAGCCTTCATTTGCTTCTGGTGGAGTTCCAAATCAAATGCCTGGCAGCGGTTTTTTAAGTAGAAAAGATTTTATTGATGTTTTGAAATATGCCACAGCACGGCATATTCAGGTTATTCCTGAGATTGAATCGCCGGGGCATGCCCGTGCAGCAATCAAGGCCATGGAGAACCGTTATGCTAAGTTAATGAAGGCTGGTAAAGCTGCAGAGGCTTCGAAATACCGATTGATTGATCCATTAGATAAAACCAAATATCGCTCTGTTCAAGGCTGGGAAGATAATGTGATGGACGTGGCTTTGCCTTCTGTTTATAATTTTGTTGAAAAGGTGACCGATGATCTGATCCTGATGTATAAGGAGGCCGGAGCCCCATTGAAAACTATTCATTATGGTGGTGATGAAGTGCCTCCAGGAGTATGGGAAAAATCACCAGCTTATGAAAAACTTAAAAGCACTAATCCAGCTATAAAATCTACCAATGATTTGTGGTATTATTATTTTGGCCGTTTAAATGAGATGGCTAAAAAGCGAGGATTATTTATTTCAGGATGGGAAGAAGCAGGAATGCGTAAGACCATACTAGATGGAAAGCCAACTTATATTGCCAATCCTGATTTTGGGAATCAACATTTTCAATTACATGTTTGGAATAATGTGATTGGCTGGGGTGCTGAAGACTTGGCCTATAAATTAGCGAATAGTGGTTATAAGGTAGTTCTTTCTCCTGTATCCAATCAATATTTCGATCTGGCATACACGAATTCTTATTTTGAGCCTGGTTTAAAATGGGGTGGAATGGTTGACCTTGATAAACCTTTCTATTTTATTCCTTTTGATTTTTTGAAGAACATAAAGGAAGATGGTCAGGGCATGCCCATCAAGAATCTAGATCAGACTAAAATGATCAGACTTACAGATTATGGTAAATCTAATATTGTAGGATTACAGGGCTTGCTATGGTCTGAAAACAACGTAACTGCTGAGCGACTTGAATATATGTTGCTGCCAAAGCTTTTGGGTATGGCTGAGCGTGCCTGGGCAAAAGAACCTGAATGGGCCATGGGCGAGCGTTCTGCACTGAATGATTTGTATTATACCAATGCCTTAACAACCTTTGCAAATACTGTTGGAAAGCGTGAGTTGCCTCGTTTAAATTATTATAATGGGGGGTATTCGTATCGCATTCCTGATGTGGGCTTAAAATCTGATAATGCAAAGGTTTATGCTAATATTCAGCTGCCCGGTTTAACCATCAGGTATACGGTTGATGGCTCAGAGCCTGGTTCTAAAAGCACACCTTATACCGGTCCGGTTTCAGATAAAGGGAAATTAAGATTCGCAGCATTTGATACTGCAGGCAGAAGAGGAAAGGTTACGGAGATTGTGAATCAATAGCACAGTTAATCTATTCGATATTTTTATCGAATAAAACCACTTACGAAATCGCCTAAGCGTTTAGAAAATTGATTTCGTCAGTTGCCGCTAGAAAGCGACTGACGAATTTAACGTTCAAGGTGCCTAAGTAAATTCGTAAGTCTATTTAATCTGCTAGTTTTGTTGTATTATTCAAATGCTCAGCCAATCTGCTGATTGCTTTTGCTGCAATTTCAATCTGATCTTGAGCTTCTTTCCAATCGCGTTGTTCAATAGCCTCGCGCACTCCAGGCATTGTTTTTACACCATATCCGGTATAAAACCCTGGAGCATAAATGGTGTGTTTATACCAAGGGCGTCGTGGCAAGCCAGCTGTGGTCAGAAGCTTTTGTTCTGCCCTATAAAGTGCTTCATTTAGTGCCTTTAAAGAAGTTGAAGAGATGTTTCCTTTGGCTATTCTGTCAGATAAACTTGTTGCTGACAACTCTAAGTTAACCAGTGAATTTTGAAGAGCTGAGAAATCAATATAAGGCACTTCTGTTTTCCGAATTGGCAACTTTTCTGGTTTTGCAGGATCAGCAGCAAGCTGATAATTATTCCCTGAAATTACCTGGTTATAAACTGCCGTTGATTCTCTCATCTGATCAGTCATGCCGATCATTTCAGCTACATAAGAAGATATGGTTTTATGAAGATTTTTAAACTCAAATGGAAGCGTGTTGGCATCAGCCATTCGAAGTACCGCACGCCCAATTGTTTGAGAAAGCGCACGGCCGTAATTAAATCCGGGATCGCCAAATCGGCTGTAAAAATCATAAGAATCGTAGGCCGTATGGTATTCACCACCTGGATTCTCGCCGCCAAAGGCTATATTCAAAGATGGGATACCAGCATGTTGCAGGAAGCCCGAATAATCAGAACCTGAGCCCAATGCGCTGATGCTCATTGACTTTTTGGCCATACTCTCTTTTTTTGCTTTATCAGAACCAGCTGAAACTACTTCTCTTGCTTTTAGGCGATCAAAAACACTGACTTTGGTTTGTGGGTCGATCACATCTTTTGCTATTCCGTCAATCATAGATTCTAATGCGTGCGAGCCAGCAGCAGATAGAAAACCACGTCCGTTTCCATCAGAATTTATGTAAACAACAGCTTTTTGCTTTAATTCGGCCAGATGATCTTCCACCCATTCGGTTGATCCAATCAGACCCGGTTCTTCTGCATCCCATGCACAATAAACCAATGTTCGTTTCGGTTTGTAGCCATTTTTTATCAATTCACCAATTGATTTTGCTTCTTCCATCATCGCTGCTATGCCACTGATTGGGTCATTAGCGCCCGGATTCCAGGCATCATGATGATTACCTCTAACGATCCATTGATCAGGAAATTCGGATCCTTTGATCTTAGCAATTACATTATAAGCAGGTACGATTTTCCAGTCGAATTCTAGTTTTAAACGGACAGATGTCTTTCCCGGACCAATATGGTAGGTGAAAGGCAATGCGCCACGCCAATCTTCAGGAGCAACAGGGCCGCCAAGCGATTCAAGCAGGGGCTGTGCATCATGATAGCTGATGGGTAAAACAGGAATCTTCAATAAATTTTCAGCATCCTCACGGGCCAATCGTTTTGCGTTTGGCGTTGCTCCAATGAATGGAGTTAATGGGTCGCCAGGATAAATAACCATATCCATAATTGAACCACGCTGAACACCAAATTCGTTTTTAAAACTGCCTTTTGGATACACATCGCCTTGATAATATCCGTCTTCTTTGGGGTCGGAGTATATGATACAACCGATTGCTCCATGTTCTTGAGCTACTTTTGGCTTAATTCCCCGCCATGATCTGCCGTAACGGGCAATCACGATCTTTCCTTTTACATCAATACCTAGTTTTTCAAGCGTTAAATAATCTTCTGGCAAGCCAAAATTTACAAATACGAGTTCTGCACTTACATCACCATCTGCACTCCAAGCATTATACGATGGAAGCTGATCAGGGTGTCCTGAAGTAGCGTCTTCTTTATAGGCCGGTTCTTTAAGTATGGCTTTATATTTTGTGGGAGCCGTCATTTCAAGTATACGCACCTTCGGACTAGGAAATAACACCTGGTAGGTTTCAATTGCTGCATCCCAGCCATAGCTTTTGAATTTGGCCAATAGGTTTTCTGCAACTTCTTTACTTCCAACAGAACCTAAATAATGAGGTTTTAAGGTTAGTTCTTTGATGGTTTTTCCAATATTATCGCTGCTCAGATTGCTATCGAAGCTCGATTCTATTTGTTTCTGGTTTTGTGCAGATGCAGTTCCTAAAGAAATCAGAATGGTAACAATGGGAAGAAAGTACTTTTTCATCGATGTTATATTTGTTTTTATCACGCCAGTGCGGTAGTGTTATTTGAAGGGTAAATTACTGAATTTATAAATACAGAAAAAATGGGGGTTAAGATTTATTTCATTTGAGCAGAATAAGGAGTACTCATTTGTGCTTGACTTAAGTTTGATACATAAATGTTGAAGTGTATTTTCATTATTCAATGTATAGGTTTAACATGTAATCTGATCTATTTAATAGATTTTGGGCGTTTTAACACGCTGTCCGCTCTATCTTTTTGGCTCCAAAAAGCCAAAAAGGATGCCGCTGCCATCGTTAACGCAGGCAGTGCAATAAATAACCGCCTTTGCTAAACTAGCACCAATATTCTATAAGCAAAATCTCCTTTTATGCTGTCTGAAGAATCACGATATTTGTAGTAATAATAAAACATTTATGTCTGATACTCCTGTTTATACTTCTGATACCATCATTGCCCTGGCAACACCTTCTGGAATAGGGGCTATTGGAGTGATCAGGCTCTCCGGACCCGATGCCATTGCTTTAGTGAACCAAGTTTTTGCAGGTAAAGACCTCAGTATACAGCATACCCATACTATTCATTTTGGGACCATCAGGGAGGGTAATCAAATCATTGATGAGGTTTTGGTTTCTTTGTTTGTTGGACCTAAATCATACACCCGCGAAAATGTAGTAGAAATTTCTACGCATGGTTCTGCATTTATTATTGAAAGTATCATTAAACTGCTCATTCGTAAAGGTGCCCGCCCGGCTAATCCAGGTGAGTTTACCCTAAGAGCATTTCTAAACGGTCAGCTCGACCTTTCGCAGGCCGAGGCTGTAGCCGATCTGATCGCTTCTAACTCACAGGCCTCGCATCAGGTGGCTATGCAGCAGATGCGTGGTGGCTTTTCAGGAGAGCTGCAGCATTTGCGTGATCAGCTCATCCATTTTGCAGCCATGATTGAGCTTGAACTTGATTTTGGTGAAGAAGATGTTGAATTTGCCAATCGGGAACAGCTCAAAGGACTTATCTATCAGATTCAGCGCATCTTACACCGTCTGATTCAATCATTTGAGCAGGGTAATGTCATGAAAAATGGGGTTCCTGTAGTTATTGCTGGTAAACCTAATGTTGGCAAATCAACTTTACTGAATGCCCTTTTAAATGAAGAACGTGCCATTGTTTCTGAGATAGCCGGTACTACCCGTGATACAGTTGAGGATGAAATGATCATCGGCGGGCTCCGTTTTCGTTTTATTGATACCGCAGGTATCCGTGAAACTGTGGACATCATTGAAGCAAAAGGAGTGGAGCGCACCCATGAAAAGATCAAGCAAGCAAAACTGATTATCTATCTAGTTGATCCTGAGCAGAATGTAAAGGAAATTGAAACTCAGGTCAAGTATTTGAATGAGCTGGATATACCTTTCCTGGTAGTTGTTAATAAGAGGGATCTGGTTTCTGCTGAATTTGAAGGGGAGTTGTCAGTGATCAGTTATCGGTTATCAGATAACAGACAACAGACAACAGATAACAGACAACAGACAACAGATAACAGAGCTCAGACCTCCAATCTTATTTTCATTTCAGCACGAAATAAAGATGGTATTGACTTACTAAAACAAGAAATCCTCCGCAAAATAAATCTTCACTCCATCAATACAGATGATGTCCTGATTTCCAATATCCGTCACCTAGAAGCGCTACAAAAGACCGAAGATTCGCTGAACCGCGTTCTTATAAATATTGATAACCCCATAACTTCAGATTTTTTGGCTTCAGATATTAAGCAG
Source organism: Daejeonella sp. (assembly GCF_044348475.1). Taxonomy (GTDB): domain Bacteria; phylum Bacteroidota; class Bacteroidia; order Sphingobacteriales; family Sphingobacteriaceae; genus Daejeonella. Next base: position 33,920 of record NZ_JBIKSU010000003.1, read on the forward strand.
GCTCTTTATTATCTTGGTGAAATAACCGGTCAGGTAACTACGGATGATTTGCTGGAAACGATTTTTAGTAAGTTCTGTATCGGAAAGTAATCACCATAAACAACCCAATAACAAACTATTAGTTAACCTATTTTAGCTTTTCAACCTTTTTTTACTTTAGCAACAGCCATGCCGGTGGATAATGAAACCCTCTATAGGCGGATTACACAGAAATCTCGCATTAAAAGGATCATGTTAGCCGCTATTTTTTCCAATCTCGCTTTTGCTCCTTCAACTCGCGTTCGGTATTCTCCTGCATGCTGTTTTCTAACTCGATCTGGATGCTGCCATTAGCCACCGCCTTGAAGAATTTGTCGCGAGGAAGTGAATCTACCACTGCTTCATCCGCGCCGCCTAGAGTTTTTCCCTTGGGCACCCACTCGCCTTCCTTGAACTTACCACCCTTGTCTTCCTTTTCATAATAGGGGCTATAGGCATTCTTCTCGGCCCCGCTGGCCATACGAATGTGAAGAGCCTCAGGATTTTTCAAATGGTATCGCCAGATGCCATACCCGATTGGCTTACAAGCCTCAACCCACTCTCCATCAGCAACACCCAATTTCTTCTCGAGATGATATAATCCGAAACCGCCTGGCTTGCTTGCTTCGTTAACCATATTCTGCGCTGCGCTTGGGGTGCCAACAAAGTTAGCGTCTTCGCCCCAGCCCTTGAAATTCCAGTCTGCGTCCATGCCAAGCACCTTGCGATGTGCCCAGTGCTTGATAAAAGCGTGGCCTCCTTCAGCGAATTTTTTCAGATGCTGCGATTGGGTAGAGTTTTCATCCTCCTTCTTGCCCATGTACGCCTCAGTAGGTCCGATGTTTTTGCGGTCCTCTGGGTCCTCTGCTGAGTTCTTTAGGTTCATCTGGTTAGCGAGATAGGCTCCACCGGCCGAATTAACCATTCCTTTCATTTCTGGGTGTTCTTTTTGGTATGCCCTCACGTTGGCCCGTGTATCTTTGGAGTTGAACTCGCGCGACTCGTCCACCTTAGATTTGATCTCACCCCAACGCGGTTTTGCTCTTTCGGATTCTTCTGGAGTGTTTTCTTCTCCTTGTCTTGTGATAAGCTGCGGCTTTTGAGAAGGAGAATTATCAGCCATAGTCTGTAATTGAGCAGTTTGCTTAGACTGGGGACTGTTGTTTACCATTTCCTGAAACGACTTTAGCTGCGAAACTTGCGGACTATTATTTACCATCTCATTCATTTCTCCTTGAGCAACAGCTTCAGGTCTGTTGTCCATAAACTGAACCGAGGAATCGCTATTAGCTTGCAGTTTTGGTGCGCTGTTGGCAATGGCTTGGCTCTTGTTTTCGGATGTTTTGACGGCGTGACTATTCATTGAATTATTGTTGTCTTTTTAAATCGTCAAGAATGGTTTGAATCTAAGAGTATTTGACTTTGCTAAGCATCGCGACCGAAGTAGTAAATGCTCAGTACTCAAAAATGGACATTTAGAGATTCAAAACTTTTAAATACCTATACGGCTCATATTATTGGGATGTACTTTAATACACTGGTTTTATTACTAATGTACGAAATTTAAAAAAAAAATATTAATGAAAAGAAAAAGCAAAAATTTAAAAAAGTATTTTAAACTCACTATTGTAATCGGATTTCAATAGTAAGGCTAACTCACTTTAATTTACCTTATGCAAGTGTCGCAATTGCTGATGCAATTAATGGTATGCAAATAATTCATTTGGAAAATGACCTCATTCTTAATTATATTGGTCTTGATGACTTTCTTATTAACAAGCATGCATCTGGACGGAATCAAGATCTTGCTGATATTCGGGAAATTAAGAAATTGCAATCTATGGGATGAAGCCGGAAAAAGTAGAAGGCTGAACCATGTAAATTCTATTTGAAAATCATGATGCTGAAAAAAGTTCAAACTACTCAATCTTCATCGCTTTTATTACGATTTGCTTTCATGACATTTTGCCTACTTTCTCCCTTTGCCGTTAAGACTCAGTAATTAAGAATTGCCTGCATAGGCAACAGCATTACAGCAGGAGCGAGGCTGATAGAACCTTTAACAGAATCTTACCCTGCAGTGTTATCTTCCATGCTAAAACAAGGGCAATACCTCAATTATGATGTCAAAAATTTTGGTATTGGGGGCGCAACCCTACTCAGATTTGGGACACCGAATCTTTGGCCACTCATAGACTCTTTACAGAATTTTAAGCCTGATATAGTAATCATAAAAGCCGGGACGAATGAAACTGTTGGCAGTCCACGTCTCAACTGGGAAAATATCAACAAATTCGAAAAAGACTATTCAGATTATATTTCCCTGATCAGAAAGATTAATCCGAATTGCAGGATTGTTATATGCAGTCCATTAGATATGGTTATTCAGACCGAAGGTTTAAGCCCAGAACGGATTACAGACCTTAGTGGTAGAAGGCCCAGGATTTGGGAGCTCAGGAAAAGAATAAAGAAGATAGCCAATACCGAAAATACTTACTTTCTTGAACTTACCCGCCCCTTTAAAGGGAAAGCCAATTTAATGACAAAGAAAGATGGAGTTCATCCCAATAAAGATGGGTATCAATACCTAGCATCTTTGGTGTTTGACTATATGGTAAAACGAAAAATTGTGGTTAAATAGATAATATGCAGGTTAATTTAACGTGAACTCGACATAATTTTTAAAAAAACCACATAGGAACATAGCAATTTATAGTTTCTATCCAACATTTTAGACACAGATAGCCTTGAAGCTTCGCTTCAATCTATGTGATTTTCAATCTATTTTTCCTTTAAAGCATAATAAAAGCCATTCTATGTGGTTAAATCTTAATATTTAGATAGTTTAATAACGAACTCACGTTAATTTAGGCATTTATCTACTGAATTAGATGGTATGACCTCAGTTAGGAATAGTTGTATTGCTCGATCCCTTAATGATTGAACCTGCTTTAATTCTATTGATAAAGCCCTTTTTACAATTTTTTAAGCAACGAGAAAAAAGATACCATTTTCATGTTATCGCTCAATGATGGTTAATTCTGTACTTTCTTTATCAGTTCTGCCTCCAATACCATTCAAATCATACACTATTTTTCCGGCCCGAATAGTTAATTCTGTTTCTAGCTTTTGTGTTCCTTTCAGCAGGTAGTTATGTGAATCAATAAATCCAAAATTTCCTTTTTTTAAGGTGAATATTGCTAGATCTGCTACCGATCCTACAGAAAGGTTTCCAAGTTCTTCTCTTTTAATTTCCTTGGCTGGATTCCAGGTCGACCTCAAAATAACATCTTTAAGAGGCATGCCCATAGTTAAAAATTTAGACATAATATTAGACATGTCTTTCATTCCTGCATTCATACTTGAAATATGAAGGTCTGTACTTATCGAATAAGGCAAAAATCCCTGTTTTACTGATGGTATTGCACGGGCAAATGTAAAACCATTCCCTCCATGACCTAAATCGAAAAGTATTCCTCTTTTTTGTGCGGCAACTGCTAATGCCGAAACTTGATCTTTCACATAGAAAAAAGGAAAAGTTAATCGGTACATATGAGTAAAAATATCTCCAGGTCTAAGGTGTTTCATAAACAGATCTTCAACTGAACTGATAGCCGGTTTTGAAGGATAGGTTAAATCTAACATGACGGGCATATTTGCAATATTTCCTGCTTTTACTGCACTATCTAAGGGTATAAATGGATTTCCGCCAAAATGAGCAGATTTAAAACCTACCACATCTTTTTTATTTGCAATAGCAATATCAGCTGCCATATTGGGATCCATATCATTCACATTCTGTTGGTTCTGTCCCATTCCATCACCTACAATATTCAAAAATGCAAGTACCCTTGTTTGTGATTTGTCAATGATGATCTTCTTAAATTCAGGAAAAGAACGCCATCCTGAGCTTCCGGCATCGACTACTGTTGTAACACCCGATCGGAATGTGAAGCCATCAGGCCAAACTGAACTTGGCCCATTCATATACTCTTGTTTTAGATTAGTTCCTGAAAAAACATGCACGTGAAGGTCAATAAGTCCTGGAGTTACATACATACCTGTGGCATCAATCACTTTTACGCCCAGATTGGCATCAATATTCTTTGCAATCAAAGCAATTTTACCTTCCACAGCAGTAGCTGTTCGTTCAGTTTGATTACCCTGTGCAGAGTTTATAGCAATATCCATTACCTCATCTATATTATTCTTTGGGTCAATTACATGACCTCCCTTAATGATAATGCTATACGATTTTGTTGATTCGGCTGGTTTAGATTGCTGAGCATTTATATTGCTGCCTAATAAAAGAAGGGCAATAAAAAGCAATGAGTATGTTTTCATGGGTGGTTATATTCTTGTTTATAAAATTAAAAACAAGGGCAGTAATTGGGGATACACCAACTGTTTTTTTAATATAAATATAAAAAACATCCCGCTTAAAGAGTATGGGTGAATTAAAGAGAGGAGTAAAAAAAGGATTAACAGTTGAATGGTTAATCCCTAAAGCAATAAATATAGCTCCCCTAACTTAGGGGAGCATTTTTTTATTTCTTATTTTTGATTGTTTCTATTTCTAGAACATTATTAGTGATAGTGCCGGTAATAGTTACCTCATCGCCAATAAAATTTTCAACTAATTTAACATTGCTGATAGAATAAACTTTGTCAGCAACTACAAAAACTGGAATTTTTCCGCCTTTTACACAACTTTTAGCACAGGCAGCATGTTCCTTGTTATTGCCTTTTGTACCACAGTGATCATCACCGATAAAACCAGTCCATTTTCCTTTGTCCATTACATTGGCAGCAGCTGTTAAACAAAAAGCTACTCCAAGAAGCATTAAGTACTTTTTCATATTTTTAATTTTTTTTAGACCTGAATTTAATATTTTTTTAATAAAGTAAGGCATTGATAACTAAAATTATTGCTGCGATGATGCATTGATAACTAAAATTAAAGTTTAGAATATGTTTATATTTTTGATTTTATAACTGTTTTTTTAGTTGGCATGAATTAATAATAGGCTAGTTTATTTATAGCCCCTTTTTTACCCTACATTGACCAGTAATACCTCATCATATTAATGTTACAAGGTATATTATTATATCCTATCGGTCTTATATCCTTGATTTTGTCCAATTTATCAAGGCTATCTTTTACTTAGCCTGTATTGAGGTTTGCTAGCTGCTAAGTATTTTTCTATATTTCAATACTAAAACCAAAACACACAATGAAAAAACATACTATTTTATTTTTCGCCCTTATTATATTCGGCTTGAACGTCAGCGCTCAGCAGCCTGAGGCTTCTTCAGGTAAGCCCTATAGTTATATCATTAAAGGTGGTCATGTGATTGATCCAAAAAACAATATTGATGAAATAATAGACATCGCAGTAACTTCAGGAACGCGTGCACAAGCTGCTCGCCCTGCAATGCCTGAGCGTCCGGCAGCAAATGGCCGCCCTGCTCGTCCTGCTATGCCTGCCCGTGCTGCTATTCCTGCTTCAGAAGGTAAAGTTGCGCTGGTAGCTAAAAATATTAATCCTGATTTGGCCGATAAGATTATCGATGCTAAGGGTTTATATGTAACTCCTGGGTTGATCGATATTCATGTACATTTTTTCTGGGGGCATGATGGTAGTTATTTGAAAAATGCGGCAACAGCATTGCCAGCCGATGGATTTACTTTCCGTACCGGAGTAACTACCGTAGTTGATGCGGGTTGTACAGGTTGGAGAGATTTTGAATTGTATAAAAAGCGCACTATCGATGCTTCTCAAACCCGAGTATTAGCAATGTTGAACATTGTTGGAACAGGAATGGATGGTGCTGGTGAAAGTAATATTGATGAAATGGACCCTCAGAAAACTGCTGAGATGGCTAAAAAATATCCTCATGATATTGTTGGGGTAAAATTGGCACACTTTGGAGGACGTACCTGGGTTCCAACTGACCGTGCAATTGAAGCCGGCAGGCTTGCAAATATTCCGATCATGGTTGATTTTGGTTCTGCTGATCCATTTTTACCTCTTGATTCATTATTTAATGTTAAGTTCCGTAAAGGTGATATTTATACCCATGCTTTTGGTGGAAATGGTACGGATAGCCCAAATGGAAGAGAATCTATTGTGGATATGAATGGTAAAGTAAAGCCATTTGTTTACAAGGCCAAAGAAAAAGGAGTGATCTTTGATATTGGTTTTGGAGGGGGTAGTTACCTGTATAACCAAGGTGTTCCGGCTATTAAGGCAGGTTTTTATCCGAATACCATTAGTACAGACCTACATACAGGTAGTATGAATGGCCCGATGAAAAGCATGGAAAATATCATGGGTTTATTTATGGCAACCGGAATGCCACTTAAAGAGGTGATTGCGGCAAGCACATGGAAACCTGCTCAAGCAATTAAGCGTGAAGAATTAGGAAATCTTTCTCAGGGATCTGTAGCTGATATAGCGATATTTAAGATCACTAACGGTAAATATGGATGGCCTGTAAGAGGTGGTAAAATTGAAGGATCTCAACGATTTCAAACTGAAATGACTTTAAGAGCTGGAAATGTTGTTTACGATTTAGATGGAATTTCTCAGCCAGCAGGGCCGGCACCAGTACGCTGATTTTAACTGATATTCAGTTAGTTAACAAAAGGAGCAATTTCTATTGGAATTGCTCCTTTTTTGTGTCCTCAATACTTTTAATAAATCTAATCTTTTATTCTTTTAAGGTTAGAATAGATTTTCTTTTTAAAATAATGGATCAAATTGCTTGATATTATCTTATCGGTTATTTTGTTAGTTGTAGCAATAATTTGAATGACTTTAGCTAGATCAATAAATAGTAACTTTATCTTTAGTTTGATTAGTAATTTTATCTAAAAATATTTACCATGCTCTCATCGATGCAAATACCTTATTCAATGTTCTTGAAATTTTCATTATTTATTTTTAATATAATTTTCTGCACCAATTTGTTGGCTGTGGAAGTGAATAAAGGCCAACAAATTATTGCATTTGATCCTTACTGGAAATTTAATATTGACCCTAATAGTGAGGGCTTAGAAAAGAAATGGCATACTTCAACTTTTAATGATGCTGCTTGGACCATGATGTCAGTGCCGGGTAATTGGGATTTGTACAATGAATACGCTAACTATAAGGGTACTGCCTGGTATAGGACTTCTTTTAAAACTCCGTTAGTAAAAAATAAGCAGATTATTCTATCCCTTGGAGAAGTTGGCATGTCCTATAAAATTTTTCTCAATGGAAAACAGCTGGCAGATATTCTATGCGGCAATTATATGGAACAATTCGACATTACTAAATTGCTGAAAGCTGGCATAAACAATGTGCTGTCAGTACAAATAGACAATAGTCTTAACTATGGTGCCTACTGGAGTTGGGGTGGTTTTAGAAGACCTGTTTCTTTATTGGTAAGGGAGCCTGTATTTATAGAACAACAACAAATTACTTCCGATCCAGACTTATCTAATGGAACGGCGAATGTAAGTACCAAAGTTTTTTTAAAAAATGAAACCAATGTAGATAAAGTAATTTCACTTAAACAGCAAATTAGCCTAAATGGTGTGGCATTGACTTATTCTTCACCAGAAATTATAAAGCTAGCTGCCCATACTGAAAAAGTGTATGTTTTTAATAGGCCACTTAGTAAATCGCAAGTTAAGCTCTGGCATTTTGACCATCCAACATTATACAAGAGTACGGTTACTTTGCAGGATCAAAATGGGATTGTGTTTCAGCAAACTTCTCGTTTTGGTATTCGTAAAATAGCAATTGATGGTTTACGGTTTTTATTGAACGGTGAATCTGTCAGGCTTGCTGGCTATAACTGGGTGGCTGATGACCGTACCACAGGAAACACCCTTCCTGAATTTAGATTTAAGGAAGATATTGATTTAATGAAAACTGCGGGAGCCAATATGGCCCGTCTTTCGCACCGCCCACTTCCCGATGATGTGATGGATTATCTAGATGAGAAAGGGATTTTAGTCTTGGCAGAATTTAATAATTGGCCTCCCTATATGAATGCAGAAAGTGAGGAGCCAAAAATCTTTGCCAAAAAGTTGGTAGAACAAAATTTCAATCATCCTAGCATTTTTGGTTGGAGCATAGGAAATGAAAATGGTAGTCTTAAAGATTTCCCGAAAGTAAATGAATATTTTTCTTCAATAATTGATTACATCAAAGAAATAGATAAAAATCGTTTAGTAACCTATGTGTCTCATACCGCTGATTTTCAGGACAATGATGCTGTCAAATTTTGTGATTTGATCATGATGAACAAATATGGAAATTTTGAAAAAGCAGTCGACAACTTAAAAATCCGATATCCCAATAAAGTAGTTTTCCTTTCTGAATACGGGGCCCATGCAGATAACCTCATTTATGATACTCCTAATAATTCTACGTTTAAAACCTTAATGGTTGATAATCTTAGAAGTAAAGAAAATCTTATTGGTTATTCCATTTGGACATTCAATGATTATAGAAGTAGTTATCAAACTCCTGTTCCTTCGGTTTCAACACCACTCCACCAACATAGACAATGGGGAGTTGTTGATGTATATCGAAATAAGAAAAGAGCATACCGACAGATGCAGAATTTTTATGCGCCGATTTCAGATTTGCAATTATCTATTAAAGAATTATCTGGTCAAAAGATGCAATCAGATATTGTACTGGTTCCAAGAAAAAAAATGGATATCCCCTCGTATGAGTTAAATGGATATCAATTAGTTTGGGAATTACGTAACAGTAAAAATGAAAATTCGGCAATGGGTACAATCCCACTCAAAAATATCCTTCCAGGTTCTGAAAGTGAATTTTACCAGGTAAAGTTTAGTAGGTCAGATAGCGATATGTTCTTTAAACTTTCACTATTATCTCCAACAGGCTATGTAGTAAAAGATACCACACATTTTTTTGCACCGCCTCCTGCTCCTAGTAAAATTCAATTATTAACAGGTACAAAAGAAGCCAGGCTTATCTTTGAAAAGTCACCAATGGCTACTGAATACCAAGTAAAGTATCGGGTGGTTGACAGTGTTGAAACCGAAATGAAACCAACCATAGACCATTATACAGATATTACAAACCTTGTTATGGGTAAAACATATGAATTTTGGGTAGTAGCAAAAAATGGCTTTGGTGAAAGTGCCCGCTCAGAAATAAAAACATATACACCTAAACCTGGATACATGTTGCTTCCACCTGTAATTTGGTTATCTGAGCCCGGCAATCATTCTTTTTTTGTAGGATATTCATTTTATTGGAGTGATGCCTCTTATGAAGTTAGATACGGTACTGATTTAACTAAAAAAGAGAATTGGAAAACAAATCGGACTACTAATTTTTCAATGATCCAAGTACCTAAATTAGAGAATGGTAAAACCTATTATTATCAATTGCGTAAGTTGAGTTTGTATTATGGCTCGGTAAACGAATGGAGTGAAATAAAGCAGGTAATACCTAATAAAGGTCATCAATTTGGCAGTATCAGTATCCAGGGCTTTAAGCAAACAGCCAATGAGTTGGTCGTCTCTTTTTCAGGGGCAAAAAATGCAACGGGCTATAACATCATTTGCCACATGAATAACAAGAAGAAAGCTTATTATGTCAATCAATCAATTTCAGGCTTGACCAAAATAATATTAGATGATGATTCAGTGGTAGAATCACTTGAAATATTCGCGAATTAAGAATATATGCCATGAAAAAATCAAGGTATTGTGTATTTGTAGCTCCATTCCTATTTTTAATTTTTGGAGTAGTATTAAGTGGGATAGGTCAGCCCTTATTATTTGATGTTAATCCGCGATATGAAGTTAAAAACCTGTCAGAATTTACTGATTCAAATGAATTTAGCGTTCGAAGTGGCCTGCCCAATTTCTTCAAAAAAATCAAGCGAAACAATTCATCAATAAAAGTTGCTTTTTTAGGTGGAAGTATTACCCGCGCTGATGAGCAATACAGGTTACAAATCACTAATTACATTCAATCATTTAATACTTCTTGCGTAGTCAAGGGCATTAATGCAGGTGTTTCAGGTACTGGATCAGATTTAGGTGCTTGTCGTTTGTATGAGCAAGTACTTCAATATAATCCAGATTTGGTTTTTGTTGAATTTGCGGTAAATGGAGGAACAAGCCAAGCCATAGAAGGCATTGTTCGTCAAATTAGGCAACATAATGCAGCAACTGACATCTGCTTCATTTATACAATTGCAAGGGAGCAGTATATGATCTATGCAGCAGGTCAAGTGCCTGATAATATCAAAAAATTAGAGCGTATTGCTAATTATTACCAGATCCCTTCAGTGCACATGGGTCTTTATCCTGCACTATTAGAAAAAAGAAATCAATTGATTTGGAAGAGTAATCTTCCTGTTGAAAATAAAATTGTATTCTCAAATGATGGTGTTCATCCTACAGAAGCTGGCGGAAATTTATACGCTCAGTCAATAGCAAGAGCATTAAAAAAAATAAGTGAAGTAGAGAGTCCTTTTTTTCGGAAAAAAAGAAAGCCGATTTTTAAAAATAGTTTGATTGATGCAACTATGTTTTCGCTCAATCAATATGGAGTTTATAGCTCTGGCTGGCAATTGATAAATACAGATGATGTACCCGAGCTAAAACAATTTGCACCCTGGTTCAAAGAAGTTTTGAGCGCTTCAACCTCAGGAGAAACGTATACTTTTACCTTTAGAGGCAGTGCATTTGGTATTTTTGATATTGGCGGTCCAGAAGTTGGACAATTAGAAATTGTTGTTGATGGAAAGGTAGTACAGTTAGTAAAATCACCAGAAACTACTATGCTTAGCCTATCTGAAGATAAAAATACAGGCGCTAACTTATTAAATCGATTTAATCAATACTGCAATAACCGATATAGGGGTCAGTATGAGTTTATTGAATTGCCTAAAGGTAAACATGAAGTTCAGTTGAAATTATCAGCTGTATTACCTGATAAAAAGGCTATACTCGGATTATCAAATTTGGATGACTACACAAAACATCCTGAAAAGTATTTGCAGCACAAGGTTTATTTAGGGAGAATATTGTTAAATGGGAGACCCCTTCGGTAAGAGAATTGAAACTAATCTTGTCAAGACAATAAATTCTTTTTTTTGTAATAGGCCATTTTATTGCAATAGATTCAATTTTAACGATCTTTTGGTGTACCCATTCATAAGATAAAACTAAATGTAAGTTTTTATTTTGTTGAAATTCAGGATTGATTTTAATGTAAATTTCAATACTAAGAATGCGCTTTCTATCTAAAAAGTACTTTTATCGCTTCAATACTTGAAATGTTTTTTCATAACCCCAGGAAAATTAGCCAGAGCAATCTCCGGTTCTGCAATTTCTGGATGCCATAATTTCTCCCATTCAAAACTATAATAGCCTTTATAATTATCTTTTGATAGAATATCTATAGCTTCGAAAATTGGGACATCTCCTTGTCCCAGTAATGTATATTCTAGTTTATCTCCATTCAATTTTGCATCCTTAATATGCGTATGGCGTATGTATTTCTTTAATTTAGCATACACCAGTGAGGGTGATTCTTTGGTGATGGTCCACATGTTTGCAATGTCCCAAACTAGTGCAATATTGGGATGTGATGCACCCTTCATAACCTTTAAGATATCGTCAGAGCCTGAAAAGTCGCCATGGGTTTCAAGTAAAACAGTCACATTGCGTGATTTTGAATATTCGCCAAGAGTCAAAAGGTTTTCTATTACCGTATTAATGGTTTGATCTTTTGTCCTACCCTTTGGAAATTTATTAGGGAATACCCTTACAAAAGGGCAATTTATCTTTTGTGCCAAATCAATGAACGATTTAGCTTCAACCATACTTTTTTCTTTTTCTGGCCCTTCCTGAAAGTGCATATTGGCTGATGCTCCGAGGTTTATAAATTTTAAGCCCTTTTCTTTCATCAAAGCCAAAGTTTCTTTTATCCGTTCCGGACTGCTAAATTCTTCACATTTTGTAAGATCCATTTGGCGTTTAATACCACGAATTTCCAATCCGGTATAATAATTTGCCGATGCAAAATCTACAATTTGCTGAAAAGACCAGTCAGGACAGCCCAGTGTTGTAAATGCTAAAAGAGGCTTATTATTTTTGCCGGCAAATGCTGAATGTGACATTGCGGCAGCGAATAGAATGACAGAATTTTGCAGAAACTGTTTTCTGGAATAGATCATAGCCTTTTTGGATTTTATGAGATATAAATGTGATGAATTAATTACGAATTTTAAGGATTTAGTACTATCACGAACTTCGAGATTTTTTTCAGTAGATTCAAGACTTTATTAAACCTTAATTTGTAGCTTGAACAAAATAAACTCTTTTCTAAACCTTCAATAAAATATGCTCATGTCAACAGATCTTCAAATTCAAAAAAGTTTTAAGAGGAATTGGACTAACATTCTTTGGGTATCCTTTAGACTCCTATTTTCAGGTTTAATTCTACAAGTACTAAATACTCAAGCAGCTGTTGCGCAAGATAAATTAGAATCTAAAGGCCATATTCCAATTTTGGGCTGGTACAGTATACCGCCAGAAGAAGCTACAACAGCGCGCTATATAGAGATGAAGGATGCTGGTTTTGATATCAGCTTTTCCTTTCTTGGAAACTTAGAAGAGGTTCAAAAATCACTAGATGCGGCTCAAAAGGCAGGGATGAAAATTGTGATTGGATGCCCTGAATTGAAAACCGAGACCGAAAAAACGGTAAAACGCTTCATGAACCATTCTGCGCTGGCTGGATATTTTTTAAGAGATGAGCCTGCTGTAGATGCGTTCATTGAACTTGGGAATTGGGCAAAACGTGTGAATGCAGTAGATTCCAAAAATTTTTGTTACGTGAATCTATTTCCTAATTATGCCACAGCAACCCAGTTGGGTACCAGCGATTACCGGGAGTACGTCAATAAATTTGCCAAAGAAGTACCGCTTCATTTCCTTTCTTATGATTCTTATCCGCTTACTACTGCAGAAGGAGTATACTCCAAATGGCATCAGAATCTTGAAATTTTTTCTGATGAGGCAAAGAAAGTGGGTAAACCCTTTTGGGGTTTTGCGCAATCTGTTTTATTTGATGATTTTCATGAAGTTCCAACCTTAGCTACTATGCGAGTTCAAATGTATACCAATCTTGCCTATGGAGCTCAGGGTTTACAATATTTCACCTATTGGACACCAGTATCTTCAACAGAAGATTTTCGCGGAGCACCGATCTCTTTAACAGGTAAAAGATCAGCTGTTTATGATGATATTAAGCTATTAAACCAAGAAATAAAAAATCTGGCAGGAGTATTTTTCGGGGCTAAATTAATATCTATCAAATATGCCGGAAAGGAAACCCCAATGGGAACAAACCGTTTGTCGACGCTTCCGGCATCTTTGAAAGTTTTGGATACAGCTGGAAAGCCTGCTATAGTATCCATCCTTGAAAATGGTGATAAACGATTTCTTGTAATCGTTAATATGGATTATAAACACAGTATGCCATTGACTCTGTTAGGCAATGATAATTTGAAGAGGATATTGAAAGATGGCTCCATTGTACCCGCAAGTGTGTATGACACTACCGTTGATGTAGGTGCCGGAGATATTGCGGTGTATATGTTTTAATTAGTGGATTGCAGTAAAAGAAAAAGTAATTTTTTAATTTTATTCCCACTAAGATCCGTTAAATTGAAAATGGTATTTTTAAGAAAAACCCTATAAATCATGAAAGTAATTATTAAAATAGCCTTGCTACTCGTTCTTATTGCTCCTTTGGTTAATCAGGCTCAGACCAAATTAAAGGCAGGAGATAAAGCCCCTGATTTTACTTCAAAAGATCAAAATGGCAAAACTGTTTCGCTTGGGCAGTTTAAAGGCAAAAAATTAGTGCTTTATTTTTATCCAAAAGATAATACCTCTGGGTGTACTGCTCAAGCTTGTAGCTTGCGTGATAATTTTAAAGAGCTTAAAAAGGATGGTTACAAAATACTTGGCGTAAGTATAGATGATGAAGCTTCTCACAGAGGTTTTATAGAAAAAAATGCTTTGCCATTTTCTTTATTGGCCGATGTAGATAAAACGATAGTAACAAACTATGGTGTTTGGACAGAGAAAGAAAGAAACGGAGTGAAGGCTTTTAGCACAACTCGTACTACCTTTTTAATTAATAAGGATGGATATATTAATCGGGTGATTACTGAGATTGATACAAAGAATCATGCCGGTCAGATATTAGGAAAGAATTAAAACAGATAGTTTAATAACTGAATGTTTAAAACATAAAAAAGGGTCTGAATAGACCCTTTTTTATTAGTTTTCTTTTATAACCGGAGCTTGTTTAACTTCTGTTTCTTCTGAAGTTCCGTCTTTAGCATCTTTGAATTCTTTCATGCCCCGGCCTAAACCGCGCATAAGCTCTGGGAGTTTCTTCCCTCCGAACATCAATAATATAACCAATACAATTAAAATAATTTCGGGACCACCTAAACCTGCCATAATTTTTTGTTTTAAATTTTTAACAATTTGGGAAAAATTATGGATTTAAAAAAGATTATTCATTAATCTGTTACAAAAACTAGTGTTTTATTTATGCTTAAGAAACAGAATTTAGCATTTTGAAAATGATTTATCGGTAATAGAACTAGATGAAATACATAAAACCAATTCTGTCAATCAGAGATATCTGCCTTTTTTGATGAGAATATAGATTGAGGCTATTTTGCTAATCCTGCCTCTGAAACTAACAGTAGTAATCCAAATTTAATGGCCTCTGCACCTTTTTCATTCATCCACCATTCATCGAGCGAATGTGCATTTGCACCTTTTCCGCCACGGCCAATCGTTATACTAGGGATGCCTAAAGAAATGGGAATATTCGAATTTGTTGACCCTGTACCAGCAAATGCTTTTGCATTAAAGAATTCAATAACTGCTGCAGCTCTTTGTATCAGTGGCATATCTTCTTTTTGAACTCCAGAAGGGCGTTCGCCAATTTTTTCAAAATTCAGACTGAGCTTAACTCCGGTTTTTACTCCTGAATTGTAGTCGTTAAGTGCTCTGTTGGTTTGATCTAGTAGTATTTTTTCAATTCCTATTAATTTTTCAGGGCTTAATGAACGCAAGTCTACCTCAATCCATGTTTCAAAAGGAATAGAGTTTACAGATGTACCACCACCAATACGGCCCACATTGAAAGTTGTTTTTGGGCCCGAACTCACATAATCGCTTGCTGCAGTGCTAAAATAGTCTATTGCTTTACCCATTGCATGATGGGGGTTAGCTAATCCAAATGCACCCCATGAATGCCCTCCCGGGCCGTTAAATGTGATTTTATATCGTATTGATCCTAAGCCATTAGTTACAATTCTATTGATATCGCCTCCATCAATGGCAATGTGTGAGTTTATTTTTAATGTGCCAGTTTTAAAAATATTTTTGATTCCTCTAAGGTCACCTAAGCCTTCTTCACCTACGGTAGCAGCAAATAAAATGTCAGATTCAGTATGAATAGATGCCTTATTCATTGCTTTTAATACAGTTAGCATCATGCTTAATGCCCGGGTATCATCACCTATACCGGGAGCAAATAGTGTATCACCTTTAATTTTAACTGTTACGTCAGTTTCTAAAGGGAAAACAGTATCCAGATGTGCATCTATTAATACAGTTTTTCCATTTCCGTTTCCTTTTCTTAAGGCAAGTACATTGCCTGCCTTATCAATCCAAATACTATCAATACCTGCTTCTTCGAGCATTTTTTTAAAATGTTCAGCTCTTTTTTGTTCCTGAAAGGGGGGTGCCGGAATTTGAGTAAGTTCAATAAGCTCCCTCATGCTTGTAGGTTCTAGTTCCTGTATAATTTCAAACGCTTTTTGAATTTTAGTAGAACTACTTAATTTGTCAATTTCCTTTTTGTAGGATAATTGTGCACTCAAGTTTTTTTCATTCTGGGCATGCAAAAATGACGTTGTTAAGAAAACAAAAGTAAATAGGATGAGTTTTTTCATGAATAAGATGCTTAATTCCTAAATTTTCGCAGATAAATATATGAATCCAAATTCTAGCTTAAATTATTTTAATTTTCCGGATACTGATCAGAATAATAATAAAAAAGCTGTAAACAATAAAGAACGGAACGATGTATTGAATTAAATTCATGGGGAGCATAACTGCAATAATGAGCAATTGAAAACCCAATCCATAAATCGAAATTAAGGTCATGAACCAAGATGGAAATTTTTTGACTTTAAAAGCTTCGGGGTCTAAAACATGGATTATTTTATCAAAAAATCCATAGACTAGGTAATATATCGAGAATAAAATATCTACTGAACGCTGTCCCTCGCCGGGTAAAGCTATGGGTGATTCATGTTCAAAGATCTTACTGGTTTTATCGCCTCCCTCTGAACTATTTCTTAAAATGACATAGTAATAATTATAAAGTGTTCCCTGTAGTTGTACGCCAAAAAAAGCAAAAAAGGCATATAGAAAACTGCTTTTTGTGACATATGCTATTGTCATGAAGATTAAAAAATTCAAAATTATGTCAAAAACACTGTCTAGATATCTTCCTGTGTACGATGGGGTTTTATTTATTCTTGCCAGTTCGCCATCGGCAGCGTCAATAATTGATTTCAGTATGATAAAAAAGGATGCCCCCCAATAATTACCTATTAATATGCAATAGATTGCTATTAGGCCGCAAATACCAAAAAGTAAAGTTACATGAATAGGAGTGATAAAAGTATTGCTTACCTGGTTAGCGAATAATTTCCCCATTGGCCTCCCATAATCAGATAAATCTAGGAATTTATCTTGGGCATTTAGTTTTGACATGATTGTCTTGAACGTATAGCTTGCAACAATATAGATGCGGGTGCAAAGGTATAATTGTTTAACGTTTTTAATGAACAATTGCAACATCTTTGGTATATGACACTTTTTGTCTGAATTACAGGTAAATTTGAATACTGAATTAGTAAAAGTTAAAAATTCATAAATACTAATAGATAAGTTACTTTACCTTCAAATATGGTTTTGTTTTGTCTTTCTTAATTTTCTACTGCACAAATCATTGAATTTTCTGTTAGAATTATTTTTAAATTAGTCATTTTTAACCTTTATTGCCTATCTAATTTACGCTAGATTGTACTTCAGTTTATTATGACAAAAGTGCGACCCAAATTCTTCGTTAGTTTTAAAACATAACCATTATAATTGCGTGAAATTAATACGAAACTATATTAATGAACACAAATAGTACGCTACGAAACCTGATCAGCGCCGAAGATGAATTATTGGACATGATCTCTGATGAGCATATATCTACTTCTTTTGATACGCCTTTAAGGACTAATGCATTTGAAATGGATGACGATATAAAGATCCAGCTAATCACAAAACATTTTACTCAAATTATGGATATCCTGGGTCTTGACCTAACTGATGATAGTTTAAAGGATACACCAAAAAGGGTTGCCAAAATGTACGTTAAAGAAATATTCAGTGGTTTGAATCCTAAGCTTAAACCAAAGCCAACCTTGTTTGAAAATCTGTATAAATACAATCAAATGCTGGTTGAACGTAACATATCAGTTTATAGCAATTGTGAGCATCATTTTGTGCCAATTACTGGTAAGGCCCATGTGGCTTATATCAGCCAAGGTAAGGTAATTGGGCTTTCTAAGCTTAACCGTATTGTTCAGTATTATTCGCAAAGACCACAGGTGCAAGAAAGGTTAACCATTCAAATTGCTAATGAAATGAAACTTGCTCTAGGAACAGAAGATGTTGCAGTTATTATTGATGCACATCATCATTGCGTGTCATCTAGGGGGGTAAGAGATATGAACAGCTCTACCGTTACTGCCGAATATTGTGGTAAATTTTTACTGCCTGAAACAAGAAATGAATTTTTAAAGCATATAGGTTAATGAGTTTGAGTGGTAAAAATATACTGATAATTGGAGGAAGTTCTGGTATTGGTTTAGCACTCGTCAAGTCACTTTCTGCAAAAGGAGCACAGATTTATACTGCTTCACGAACGGCATCAGATGAATGGCCGGTTGGAGTGAACTATATTGAATTTGATGTTTTATCTGATGGAGCAACACTAGTTGATTTTCTGCCCGAGCAAATACATGGTTTGGTATATGCAGTTGGAAGCATAACTCTTAAACCATTTAGTCGCTTAACTGAAGAAGATTTTATAACAGAATATAGATTGAATGTACTTGGTGCTGTAAAAACAATTCAGCAATCTTATCGTTCATTAAGAAATGCAAAGTCATCTTCTATTGTACTGATTAGTTCTGTTGCGGCCCGCAATGGTATGAGTTATCATGCTAGTATTGCAGCTGCAAAAAGTGGCGTAGAAGGTCTTGCATTGTCTCTTGCAGCAGAATTTGCTTCACAGCATATCCGCGTAAATGTAGTTGCGCCATCATTGACAGATACTCCTTTGGCTTCAAACCTTCTCAATACTCCTGAAAAGTACGAAACCTCAGCCAAACGACACCCCTTGGGCAGAATTGGTAAGCCCGAAGATACAGCGTCTGCAATTTCATTTTTATTAGACGATGAAAGTAGTTGGATAACTGGTCAGGTACTTGGAGTGGATGGTGGAATGGGGAATTTAAAAAATCTTTAAATGATTAATTTTAGTCGGGATCATATTTTAGCTATGGAAAAACGTTACAAAACAACGTTTGTAAATAGTCTTCCCGGATATAAGTGCCTTCAAATGCTTGGTACTATTAATGATTCAGGAATTACTAATCTAGGGCTTTTTAATTCAGTTTTTCATCTTGGTGCTAGTCCTGCTTTACTTGGCATGATATTCAGACCTGATGGAGATGAGCATGATTCATTAAAAAATATTATGCAAACAGGACAGTACACCTTGAATAATGTTTTGTCTGAATGGTATCCCCAGGCACATCAAACAAGCGCCAGATTTCCGTCAGGGCAATCAGAATTTGAACCTTGCGGATTTAAAGAATATTTTTTTGATAATTTTGAGGCTCCATTCGTTGCTCAATCAAGCATAAAAATTGGTTTAGAGATGAAAGAGATTATAGATATTTCAATCAATAATACGAAGATGCTAATTGGTGAAATTGTTCATGTTTTGATGGATGATGATGTTGTTGCCATAGACGGTTATGTAGATCATTTAAAAGCTGGGACAGTTACGGTGGCAGGATTAGATAGTTATTTTGAAACAAAACATTTAGGTAGATTGCCGTATGCGAAATTTGCTTAATTCATTTCGCAGTAAAATTCAAAAAATATCTTGAGCTCTTCTAAAATTGACACCTTAATAATTGGAGCAGGGCTCGCAGGACTAACTGCTGCACGAGTCTTGAAGTTAGCGGGTAGAAAGGTAAAAATTATTGAAGCTTCAGATGAACCAGGAGGAAGAGTCAGGACAGATGAAGTCAATGGATTTTTACTCGACAGAGGCTTTCAGGTTTTTCTTGCCGCATACCCTGAAGCAAAACGTTTTCTTGATTATAAAGCACTTGATCTTAAGTCTTTTAGCCCGGGTTCTATCATTCTTAATGCTTCTGGTATAGATGAAATTGGTGACCCTCTTAGAGAAGCTTCCTCTCTGATTCGTACGCTCAAATCTCCTATTGGTACTCTAAGTGATAAATTAAGATTATTATCTCTTCGATTAAAACTGGCTGGTAATAGCATTGATCAAATTTTTGCTAAGAAGGAAACCACAACATTAGAATACCTTAGAGCTGCTGGATTTGGCGAAAAAATTATTTCTCATTTTTTTGCTCCTTTTATGTCTGGAATTTATCTTGAGCAAAAGCTCGACACTTCTTCCCGAATGTTTGAGTTTGTATTTAAGATGTTTAGCGAATCAGATACAGCTATACCCGCTAAAGGTATGGGTATGATTCCTAAGCAGCTCGCTGCTGATCTATCTGTAGAAGAATTGATCTTTAATGAACGTGTCATAAGTATTGATGACAATAATGTTCTAGCTGCGTCAGGAAATATTTATAAGGCTTCAACAATCCTAATTGCTACAGCTGCTGATTGCCTGCCAGTACCATTTCAACATAGGCAAGTTCAAAAAAAATCGCTAACCTGCATGTATTTTTCAGCTGAAAAGGCTCCTTATCAAAAGGCCCTGATCGCTTTGAATGCAATTCCGGATAGACTTGTAAATAATATTGCTGTGATGAGTAATGTTTCTTCTTGTTATGCCCCAAAAGGGAAATCACTGATTTCCGTTTCTCTTTCTGGTAATCAAAAATTTATAAAACAGGATGAGCTTGAATTGAAAGTAAAAGAAGAGTTGAAATTCTGGTTTTCAGAATGTTCTAACTGGACACCTATTAAAACTTATACTATTCCATATGCTTTGCCTGATAACACTCATGTAATAAATGATATTCTTCCATCTTCATTAAGAATCAATCACTCCACTTTTATTTGCGGTGATCATTTATTGAATGGATCTATCAATGCTGCCATGAAAAGCGGGCGAATAGCTGCAGAGGCTATTCTATCTATATAAAAAATTATATCTATCTAAAATGAAAAGTTACAAATTAATACATCAGCTTCTTAATCTTGTTGAAGATTTTGAAAGTGAAAATACAGACAGAGCATTGAGCTTAACTGAGTTTTCAGGTTTTCTAATTAATCATCTGTTCCAAGCTAATTCAGATACAGCAGCAGATGTCCGTTTTGGCGATAAGTATGATGCTTCCACGCAATTGGCCTACCAAATTGATAACACGATTGGCAGATTATTTATTTATATGAGTCGATATGCAAAATCCTATGTCAAAAAGACATTGGATGGAACTCCCCTTCAAAGTCCTGAAGATTTTACATGTTTGGCTATTTTGCTTACTCATGACAGTCTTTCGAAAAGTGAATTGATTAGTAGAAATATTCAGGAGAAAACCTCAGGCACTGAAGTGATTCGCCGTTTGATTCAAGCTGGATTGGTTTCCCAATTGGATGATGTTCATGATAAAAGATCAAAGAGTATCTCAATAACAGATCAAGGTAAGCAGCTTTTATACCGTGTGTTTGAGGATATGAATGATGTAGGTAAAATGGTAACTGGAAATTTAAGTTTAACCGAAAAATTGAATCTGCAATACTTATTGCAAAAACTAGACACCTTTCACTATAAGCTACATGAAAATAAAGTTATTCAAAGTAAAGATGATATCCGAGATCATTCATTAATGCTTTGATAGATAGTTAGATGAGGTTCTGTTTTTTTAAAATTGAATTACTGCAATTGCATGTGATTAATTTCAAACGGTTTACTGTACTAATTTAAAATCTATGTAAATGCTTGCTTGTTAATTAACCAGTAACATTGTTCTGATCTGCTGAATAGTGTTATTCTGTAGCCTTGCATAATAAACCCCGGGTAAATATCCTTCGTTTTCAAAGGTGATCTTATGGTTCCCTGAATTAATATCAGCATCAACCAGTGTTTTGATTAATCTTCCTTCTGTATTAAATACTTGTATAAGCGTATGTCCGCCTGAACTTTCATAAGAGATAGTTGTTGACGTTTGGAAAGGGTTTGGATAATTAGTGATGATGTTTTTTCCTGTATTTGCGATAATTAAGTCAGGGCTGCTTGACATGCAGGGAGCTGATTTTTTAATAACCGGAATATTCTGGAAGTTCTTGAGCATAACATTTGCCAGAGTTGTTTCAGGAACACAGAACCATTGCTGCAAAATTGCTGCATAAATGGAGCGGAAATCATATTGCATGGGTATATTATCTGAAGTGCCTGTCGTTAAATTAATGATCGGACTGGTACCAGAAACATCATTCTGGGCATAATGTCCAAAAACAAATAGTGGAGCCGCTGCACCATGGTCAGTTCCTCCGCTTGAATTGGATTTGATACGTCTTCCAAATTCAGAAAAGGTCATTCCGATTACTCTTTTACTTGAATTCAGGAATTCCAGATCATCCATAAAGGCTTTGATTCCTTCTGAAACTTTTTGCATCAGAATTGCATGAGTTCCGGTTTCAGTGGCATTTGAGTTAACCTGCTGAGCATGGGTGTCAAATCCTCCAAGGCTTACCATGTATATTCTTGTTTTTAAGCCTCCGGCAATCAAACGCGCAACTATTTTCAATTGATCTGCAAGGCTGTTTCCTGTAGGATAACCTGAAAACTGCTTAGTTACTTTTGCCGCTGCTCCTTTGATCACAGAGGCATATTGCTGAGTTTGTTGAGCAATCTGTCGAATATAGGTTAGTTCCTTTCCCCCTCTGGTATTTGGGGCTGTTCCCTGTATTCCATTGATCAGGTTGTAAAAATTAACTGGGTCTGAAATAGCCATCCCCATATTAACTCCTGGTCCCTGCATAGCAGGTGAAACAAATGATCCGATCTGTATAGCTAGCGGATCGGGCATTACACTGCTTGGATATCCCGTTGGGAAATTAGCATATTCTTCATTTAAATAACGCCCTGCCCATCCTGAATTGATAGTTTGATTAGAATCGGAAGCGCTAAGCCAAATATCTGTGGCTCTGAAATGTGAAAAATTGGGTTGTGGATATCCAACAGACTGAACGATCTTTAATTTTTCATCATTGAACATAGTTTGCAGCCCTTTCATTGAAGGATGCAAACCGGTGAAACTCGTACCGTTTAATTTTAGGATCTTATTTCTAGGAATAATAATATTTGAACGGGCATTGCTTAGATTATCGTACTGATCTATTGGGATAACCATATTTAGTCCATCATTACCTCCATTTAGTTGAACTATAACCAATACATGGTCAGTTTCTGTTGGAGCCTGTGTAAGCGCAGAAACAAGAGGAGACTCCGCAAAGGCTTTAAAAGTAAATCCATTAATCAGTGCGGGGAATACAATTCCTGCAGGTGCCGTATGCCTTATAAAATCCCTTCTTTTCATGATAGTTGATATTCAGAAAGGTTCATAAGATATTTGAACATAGACTTTAATCGTGTACTTACAATTGTTCTATTAGCTGTATTAGTCACATTTGCTTTATAGGTTACCCATGCAGCGGTCCAATATGAATCGGTTGACTGTCCAGAAAGAAGTATGCTTTTCAGGAAATCTTTTACTTCTTTTGAGATATCAATCGCATAAATTATGGAAAGACTGTCGCTTATTAGAATATTCGGGTCAGCAGGATTTGATAAACTATCAATAAAAGAAAGGATATCTATAGTTATGTTTTTTCCATTTCTGGTATAACCATTTCCAATCATCGTATCGCTAAATTGGCTACGCCTTGGTAATGTATCTGCATTGATCCATAACTCATGAAACTGAGGCTCCTGGTAATAGGCAGCCCATCCTGCAACGCTTGGAGGATCTCCCAGGTTTTGCTGCATATTTGAAGCTTGTGTCCTGATATAATCATGCATGTAATAATGATTAACTGTATCAGTTGAAGGTGGAAAAACTACATTGAACGCTCTGCATAATCCGATACAATAGTCAACAGGACCCTTGATCATACAAGCACGGTTAACCGGGTCATAGAAATGCTCACTACTGAAAAGCGCCTTTAAAACGGGTTTTATTTCATAGTTATTACTTCTGAATAGTGTAGCAAGAGGTGCAATCACATTTGTTTCTGTCAATTCATCAATTTCATAATAAACAAAAAATCGATACAGCCTGCGACAGATATAAAGTGCTGTTTCTGGCTGTTGAAAAATCATATTAATCAACTCATCCAACTCGTTAGCACCCGCTGCACCTGTTTTTCCGGTACTTAATGTGTTATTGTAAAACGAGGAAAACTGTTTATTTCCGGTATCATGCTTAGTAGAGTCAAAGCCAGAAGAAATGCTAGTTGCATTGACGGTATATCCAGTTAATACTTTTGCAGCTTGTTTTACATCATTTTCAGTATAATTTGACTTTGGACCTTTTCCAAGCGTAAACAACTCTTGCAATTCTCTTGCGTAGTTTTCGTCAGGCGAAGTTTTATTATTTAAATAGCCATTAAGATACCTTAGCATTCCTGGGTCAAGTGTTATTTCTTTTACTAATGATTTAAAATTGCCAAGTGCAAATTTTCTTAATAACGCATTATGCTTATAAGAATATCTGGCGTCATTAATATCAATGGTTTCAGTGGCAAAGTGATTATGCCAGAATAATACCATTTTTTCATGAATGGAGGTGTTCTGATTCAGCATCAATCCTGCCCACCATGATTTGAAAGATGAATTTCTAGCGCCTGTATTGTTCCCATCATTAGGAGCTGTTACCCAACTTTGTCCCAATGGAACAACTGGGTCAGTGTAGGTAGTAGAATTGTAATTATTAACTGGAGGATCAGGAGTTGGGTCAGAAGTTAATAGGAAATTCAAAACCTCATCTAAAGTCTTTCCTTTTACTTTAGAGATGTCTGTAAGCTTTACACCAAAAAGCACTCGCCTTAAAAGATGGCTGATTTCTGCGTTACCAAATGGGGGCGAATAAGGAAATAATCCAGTATTTGTTCTAAATTCAGGAGATTTTGTATGAGTATTGGCGGTAATGAAACTACGTCTATCCATTAAAGACTCAAATGTTTTGTTATAATTAGAAATAATAATAATAAAAATTTATTTTTTTAAAGGAACAGAATACAGTTTTTTTTAATACATCAATGCTTAAAAATCTGTTTATGTTCTTAATTTATTATCTGTTTTAAAGTTCAATATATTTTTCAAGGTAAGGGTTTTTCTTTTTTTTTAAAATTGATTCAAGAAATTTTTTAATTTTTTAATTAAATAATAATAATTTCTTAATAAACTGGTGGCTGCTTTTCTGTTCCATGCAATCGTAAATGTTTATTAATAAATTTCAGTTCTCAGTTGTTTTTTTCTTACTTAGCCATTTAATTTTCACATCCACTAAATCATGAAGTATATCCTAATCAATTTTGTTTTGACTATTGGTATTTTCGGATACTTTTTTGTACTTCCCGAAAGCAATTTCAAGGTTCAGCAAATTGATACAAGAGAGGCAAGTACAGTAGTAAAAACTGTTGCAAAAAATTTGAATGTGCCATGGGAAATTGCCTGGGGGCCTGATAATAAGATATGGATTGCTGAACAACAGGGTCTGATTAGTAGGATAGACCCACTTACAGGAAGTAAGGAAATTTTACTTAAACTGAATGATGTTTGGCAGTTGCGTACAAGTGGGCTGCTTGCTATGGCGCTTCATTCAGATATGAAGAAAAATCCATATGTTTTTTTAGACTATACCATTGAAAAAGATAACAAAAAATATTCTCGTCTAGTTCGTTACACTTGGCAAAAAGACACATTATTGAGTCCAAAAGTATTGATGGAAATTCCTGCTGCATTAGGACATAATGGATCAAGAATTGTTGTTAATGCTGGTCTGGTTTATTGGGCTACTGGCGATGCTTTGAGTTTGGTTGATTCTCAGAATCCTCAAACACCGAACGGCAAGATCTTAAGAATGACTAGTGATGGTTCTGTCCCTTTTGATAATCCGATGAAGGGCAATCCTGTTTGGGCATGGGGATTCCGAAATATACAGGGAATGACGTTCTCAACAAGTGGCCAGCTCTATACCTCAGAGCATGGCGATACCAATGATGATGAAGTAAATCTGATTAGTAAAAGCAGGAACTATGGATGGCCCACAGTGCAAGGTTTTGCAGAGAGTGATGCCGAAACTTCATTCAAGGGTTTGAATAGTACTGTTGACCCACTAAAAGCTTGGACTCCAACAATTGGCCCTGCTGGTCTTGATTATTATACTTCAGATAAGATTCCGGGATTAAAGAATTCGCTCTTACTGGTTTCCTTAAAAGGAAAGAGCTTAAGAGTACTTAAATTGGATGCTGAGGGTAAAAAAATACTTACTGAAGATATCTATTTCGAAAACAAGTTTGGTAGAATCAGAGATCTGTGTGTTTCTCCTGCTGGCGATATTTATCTGGCAACAAGTAACCGCGACTGGAATCCGGTAGCTGGTTTTCCAAAGCCAGAAGATGATCGAATACTAAAGATTTCCAACCTTAGTAAATCTGATCCTCAAAATTCACTTTCTTCGATGGCAGCAGGTTCAAAAGCTGAAACTTTATATCTGCAATATTGTGCCTCATGTCATAAAGAAAATGGTTTAGGTGTAAAGGGTACCTTCCCCTCCTTGCAAAATTCACAAACCGTGGTTCTTAATCCAAAAGAGTTAATTAAAAAGATTTTGATAGGTTCAACGGGCCCGGCAACCATTAATGGAATTACGTATGATTCAGTAATGCCCTCTTTCGCATTTATGAAAGATGAAGATCTGCTAGATATTATAACCTATATACGTTCCATGGGATCAAGCCATGCAGTTCCAATTAAGCCAGAGCTGTTTAAGCAGGTTAGAGCTTCTTTGAATAAGTAGATGGCATTTATTTTAGATGAATGGTGATTAAAAATAGCCCATTTTTAATTTCTTTTTCATGCAGATAGTAAACCTCTATGTTTCCTTTTCGAATTCTAGTTCTAAGATCAGCTATTTAGGTATATTAGGAGGTTAAGAGGAATGAATGAAGGCTTTATTTCTACAGTTCAACAGCCTTATATAAATCAAATGCCTTTTGAGAAATAAACCATTTCAATACAGATAGAAAACCTTTTCTATTGGTCTGAGTTAGTTTATTGTTGTTCTTTATGTTATCATTATTGGTTTTTTTCTAATGAACATTATTTAAAACTAAATTTTCATGCCAAAAAAGAAATTATTCTTTACAATTCGTTCTTTTTGGAAGAAATTAGGACCTGGATTAATAACCGGTGCCAGTGATGATGATCCGTCAGGAATTGCAACCTACTCGCAGGCGGGGGCACAATACGGACTCTCAACCTTATGGACCGCATTGATCACTTTTCCATTGATGGCCGCAATCCAAGAAATGTGTGCTAGAATTGGTTTAGTTACTTCTAAAGGATTGACAGGCACACTACGAGATCATTACTCCAGACCGATTCTTTACCTGATGGTTTTATTTAGTTTCCCAGCCATAGTCATGAATATCGGAGCAAATATTGCAGGTATGGGAGCCGTAGGGAATCTTTTAGTTCCGACTATCCCTGCAGCGTTTTTTAGCATTGGTTTTACTGCTTTGCTTTTTATACTTATTATCTATTTACCCTACAGAAAGTTTGCTTCTATCCTCAAATATCTTTGTATAGTTCTTCTGGTTTATTTGATCGTTCCATTTTTGTACAAACAGGATTGGCTCGCTATTTTAAAGGGTACTTTAATCCCAAAAATCGCATTTGATAAAAAATACATCAGTATTCTTGTCGGAATACTTGGAACAACACTCTCTCCTTATCTTTTCTTTTGGCAGGCAACCATGGTGGCAGAAGACAATATTCACAAAAGGAAGAAAATTATTATTGACAAGAAAATATTAGACGATATTAAACAGGATGTTGATTTTGGCATGTTATTTTCAAATATTGTCATGTTCTTTGTTATTCTTACCTCTGGTACAGTTCTATTTAATAGCGGCATACATAACATTGAAACTGTTGAACAGGCAGCATTGGCCCTGAGGCCTTTGGCAGGCGATGCGGCCTACTTGCTTTTTGCACTCGGGGTAATTGGGACCGGATTATTAGCCATCCCGGTATTGTGTGGTTCATTATCGTACATCATTACAGAGTCTTTTGGATGGAAGGGGGGCTTGGATAAAAAATTTCACCAGGCAAAAGCATTTTATGTAGTTGCTGGAATATCTTTGGTGCTTGGGTTGTTAATTAATTATGTTGGAATTTCTCCAATAAAAGCCCTACTATGGTCTGCCATTCTTTATGGATTAACCGCTCCGGTTTTAATTGCTATAATTCTACATATAGCTAATAATAAGGTGGTTATGGGCGAATTTACCAATAATAAATTTTCGAATTTCATGGGTTTTACCGCTCTTATTTTAATGAGTATCGCAGCATTGGCACTGATCTATTTGCAGGTTTTAGATTGATTTTCATTATATCCGATAAGAATAATACGAGCATATTTGATTTCGATTATACCAAAACAATTGGCTTTTCTTGTAAATTTTCTATTATTTAGGGAAAAATTATAGATCAATTACAGAATTGCTAGGATCTTAAAGTTAAACTCATGAATTACAAACAATACGCAGAAAAATATCAAGATAATCTTTTGAAAGATGTTATTCCATTTTGGTTAAAAAACTCAGGAGATAGTGAATTTGGAGGTTTTTTTACCTGTATTGACCGTGATGGCAATGTGTTTGATACCGATAAATTTGCTTGGTTACAGTTCAGGCAGGTTTGGTGCTTCAGCATGTTGTACAATCAAGTGGAACAGAAAAAAGAATGGCTTGATTTTGCTATTCAGGGTGCCGAATTCATGAAAAAACATGGAAAGGATGAAAATGGAAATTTTTATTTTTCACTCACCCGTGAAGGACAGCCGCTTATACAGCCCTATAATATTTTTTCAGATTGCTTTGCCGCAATGGCTTTTGCACAGCTTTATAAAGCTACCGGCACACAAGAATATGGTAAGCTTGCAATTGATACCTTTAATAATATCCTTCGCAAAAAGGATGATTCGAAAGGAAAATATAATAAAGCCTATCCTGGTACTCGCCCTTTGCAGGGTTTTTCATTACCAATGATTCTTTGCAATCTGGTACTTGAACTGGAACATCTTTTGGATAGAAACTTAATTGAAAAGACCATAAATGATGGTATACATTCTGTGATGGACATTTTTTATCAGGATGATTTGGGCATTATTTTAGAAAATGTGAAGCCAGATGGTACGTTTTCTGATTCTTTTGAAGGACGTCTGGTTAATCCGGGACATGGACTAGAATCTATGTGGTTCATTATGGATATTGCAGAACGTAGAAATGACCAAGCACTCATTAAAAAAGCAGTGGATATTACCATTAACATTCTTGAATATGGATGGGATAAGGAATTTGAAGGAATTTTATATTTCATGGACGTGAAAGGGCATCCTCCACAGCAATTGGAATGGGATCAGAAATTATGGTGGGTACACATAGAAACGTTAATCAGTTTGTTGAAAGGATTTCACCATACCGGCGATCAGCGATGCTGGGATTGGTTTGTAAAGGTTCATAATTACACATGGTCCCATTTTCCAGATGCCGAAAAAGGCGAGTGGTTTGGTTACCTGAACCGTAGGGGAGAAGTATTACTTCCACTTAAAGGAGGTAAATGGAAAGGTTGTTTTCATGTTCCAAGAGGGTTATTTCAATGCTGGAAAACCTTAGAGAAAATAGACGCAAAGTATTCTAAATAACACCTTTTTAGGCTTAAA
This sequence comes from Daejeonella sp., assembly GCF_044348475.1. GTDB lineage: Bacteria > Bacteroidota > Bacteroidia > Sphingobacteriales > Sphingobacteriaceae > Daejeonella. The sequence goes on from NZ_JBIKSU010000003.1 coordinate 63,323, forward strand.
GCTCTTAAAGCTCTTAAAGCTCAAAGCTCTTAAAGCTCAAAGCTTAAAGCCGAAAGCATAAAGTTAAAAACTTAATAGATTATGGCAAATATACCTTTACAAAACAGTGTAGTTTCCGATCAGGAGAATTCGGGTCAGAATTACATGCCTGCACTCATCTCACTCGCTGTTCTTTATTTTATGAACGGTTTTATTACCTGTTTGAACGACACTTTGGTGCCTTTTTTCAAAGAGGGATTCACTTTGAGCTATGCAGATTCATCATTGGTTCAGTTTTATTTTTTCTTGACTTACGGTCTAATGTCATTTCCAGCTGGGATGATCGTTGAAAAGATTGGTTATAAGAATGGAATGGTTCTTGGATTCGCCATAGCAGCAATGGGTTCGTTGTTATTTTATCCCGCTGCCGATATGCATCTTTATTATTTATTCCTAGCGGCATTATTTGTTTTAGCAATAGGTGTTGTGGTATTACAGGTAGCTTCAAACCCCTATATAACAGCGCTTGGTCCGGCTAGAACTGCATCTTCTCGTCTTACTCTAATCCAGGCGGTAGGATCTATTGGAACTACCATAGCGCCCATTTTTGGCGCTCACTACATTTTATCTAGATTACAGGAATCAGGTACTTCTAGCGATGCGGTAAAATACCCTTATTTAGGAATCGCAGCCTTGCTCATTTGCATTGCCTTGGTAGTTTATAATTTGAAATTACCAAAGATTAGCACTGGGGCCGAAAGTATTTTGGCTACACCCGAAGAAAGAAGAAGTATCTTCTCTTTCCGTAACTTGAACTTTGGTTCATGGGCTATTTTTGCGTATGTAGGCGCCGAAGTTTCTATAGGTACTTTTTTAACAAATTACATTGCCGATACCCTAAATATGGGTGTTGAAGATGCAAATTCATATGTTTCTTATTATTGGGGAGGTATGCTGGTTGGACGTTTGATTGGTTCCTATCTTTTGAAAACGGTAAAACCTTCAATTGTTTTGACCATATGTGCCGCTGCAGCAATAGTATTGGTAGTTCTTTCTGTTAATACCTCAGGTACATTAGCCGTTTGGTCGATGATTGGCGTAGGATTATTCAATTCAGTGATGTTTGCAATTATTTTCTCACTTTCCGTTCAGGGATTAGGAAAATACACTACCAAAGCATCAGGAATTTTATCAACGGCCATTGCAGGTGGTGCAATTATCTCATTCTCTCAAGGTTATTTAAAGGATCATTCAACATGGGCAATCGCATTCATGATTCCGGTTCTTTGTTATTTATACATTGTTTTTTTTGGTCTTAATGGCTATAAGTCAAAAACTGAAAATATATGAAAAGAAGAAATTTTATAAGTCTCACAGGGCTTGGAGCTACCGGGTTGGCTTCAGGAGCTTTAACTTCATTCCCAACTATTTCATTCGCTGCAAGTGCTGCGGGCGAACAATATTCCTCTGAGCTATCTGCAAATGTAGTGATTGCTGGAGGAGGTGTTGGAGGCTGCGCAGCTGCTTTATCTGCTTTAAGAAACGGACTAGATGTGATCATGACTGAAGAAACCGACTGGATCGGCGGCCAGCTTACCTCGCAAGGAGTACCTCCAGATGAACATGCCTGGATCGAAACTCATGGTGCACCTAAAGCCTATCGCGATTACAGAAATGCGGTTAGAGAATATTACAAAAACAACTACCCCATCACAGATGTTGCAAAATCAAGGCCAAGACTTAATCCTGGGAATGCAACGGTTTCAGCGCTTTGCCATGAACCTCGAGTGTCGCTTGCTGTTTTGCATCAAATGCTTGCCCCTTTTATAAGTTCAGGTAGATTAACGCTATTAATTGAGCATAAGATCAGCTCGGCAGAATATTCTGGAAATAAAGTAAAAGCCCTAAGAGCTCAGAGTTTAAGATCAGGCCGCACAGTAATTTTAGTAGCTCCTTACTTTGTAGATGCTACAGAAACAGGTGAATTACTGCCAATGACCAATACTGAATTCGTAATGGGAACCGAATCAAGAAATGAAACGCATGAATTACATGCACCATTAAAAGCCGACCCAGATAATCAGCAGGCATTTACCATGTGTTTTGCAATGGACTATGTCCCTGGATCAAATAATGTTGGTGATAAACCTGCTGAATACGATTTTTGGCGAAATCTAGTACCTAAAATGACCCCTGCATGGCCGGGTAAATTACTAGACTTGAGTTATTCCAATCCTAAAACGCTTGAAAAAAAACCATTGGGATTAAATCCTGATGGGAGCTCGACAGATCCATATCTTAATCTTTGGAATTACCGTCGCATCCTTGCAAAAGATAATTTTACCCCAGGTGTTTTTAAAGGGGATATCTCAACAGTAAACTGGCCTCAGAATGATTATACGCTAGGAAACCTGGTGGGTGTATCTCAGAAAGAGTTCAACCATCATGTAGCAAGAGGAAAACAGCTTAGCTTATCCTTATTTCATTGGCTTCAAACTGAAGCTCCGCGACCAGATGGGAAACTGGGCTGGCCGGGGCTGCGTTTACGAAAAGATGTAATGGGAACGGAAGATGGCTTGGCAAAATACCCTTATATTCGTGAATCAAGACGTATTAAGGCTGAGTTTACTGTGCTCGAAGAGCATGTTGGTCAAGAGAACCGAATACAGGTTGCCGGACCTATTGCTGGTAAGATCGCAGCCGATTTTTATGACAGTGTAGGTATTGGCTATTACCATATTGATCTACACCCCAGTAGTCGTGGAAATAATTACATCGATTTTTCATCATTACCTTTTCAGATTCCTTTAGGCTCTTTACTTCCTATACGAATGGAAAATTTGATCCCTGCAAATAAAAACATAGGTACTACACATATCACGAATGGTTGCTACCGGCTGCATCCGGTTGAATGGAGTATTGGAGAGGCAGTTGGATTATTAGTGACATACTCCCTAAAAAAACAGGTTTTTCCAAAACAAGTGCGTGAAGGAAAAGAATTGCTTGCTGAGTTTCAAGAATTTATTGTGAGGCAAGGGGTGGAGTTGAAGTGGAGGTAGGTTTTAGGTTGTAAGTTGTAGGTTGTAAGTTATAGGTTGTAGGTTATAGGTTGTAAGTTATAAGTTATAGGTTAAAGGCATAAAGCTGAAAGCAGAAAGTTAAAAGTTAAAAGCGGAAAGCAAATTGTGCAATCTCACATCTCACATCTCATATCCGTTATAAGTTAAAAGCATAAAGCTGAAAGTTAAAAGCAAATTGTAAAATCTCATATCTCATATCTCACATCCGTTATAAGTTAAAAGTTATAGGTTTTAGGTTAAAGGCATAAAGCTGAAAGTTAAAAGCAAATTGTAAAATCTCATATCTCACATCTCATATCTCAAATCTCATATCTCATATCTCATATCTCACATCTCACATCTCAAATCTCAATCATGAAAAGAAGAGAAATTTTAAAAAGTCTTACCATCCTTCCGCTGGCTGGAGCCATAAGTGTAAAAACTGCTGAAGCTGAGTCCACGCAAAAATCAGACTGGACACCCAAAAAAGTATCGATTCCAAGTAAATATCCTAGCTCAAGCCCATTATCGGCATGCATTCGTTCAGGACATTTAGTTTTTGTAAGTGGCATTGGGGGCTGGTATGCAGATAGAAGAAAAGAACCTGGAGATATTCAGGTTCAAATCAAAAGTGCATTGGAACATATGAAGGATCTGCTGGAACGTGCGGGAACAAATATGGGTAATGTTTTGAAAGTGCACATGACTTTGGCTGAGCCCAATAAAAACATCAAAGCGCTTAATGAAGTATACGGCGACTATTTTCCCGATCCAAAGCCTGTGCGTTCTTACAGTGGCTGTGGTGTAGATCAAATGGGTAAAGATGGAATATTAGTACAAATCGATTGTGTGGCCTATATCGATTGATATTTAGGCTTTATACACATCTTTGCATACTGCTGGCAGGCTAATTTGAAGAAATTTAGCAGCTCTTAAAATATATTTGGTTTATTTTCCCTATAAAAAAGCCCCGACCTCATGGAGATCGGGGCTTTTACTATTTATTCAGATTGCAATTAGCTTGAAAGTGGTGCCCCCATAGGAACAACGATTTTTTGACGATTGCTTGGCTGAATATATTTCTTAGCAGTAAACTTCGAGGTCAGGTATTCTCCATGATGGATACTTCCAGACATGGAATCACCAGTAAGTGTTCCTGAGAAAGTGAATGGAACATTGTCAGCTAATAGCTTTGATGCGCTTTTGAATTTTACTTCATTACCTTCTATCGTGCCTTCTAATTCATTAGTTGTAAATGTACTCTTATGAGAACCTTTAAGCCAGTTTGAATCTTGTTGTTCAATATAGAAGGTATGCTTACTTGTTTCATTGAAGTATTCTACTGTAACTTCCCAGCGTCCTTTAATGTCTGCTGATGGAGCTTTCATTTCAGGTACAGGTGGACGTTTCATAGAAAGTGCCGCAAATATACGCTCAGCAACAATTTTATCGTCGCCTGGTTGCATCATAAATGCAGCAACGCTGATAGAAGTTAAATTAGCAGCACCTGCCGCACCTCGACCGCCACCACCAGCGCTTAATGCAATACGTGGAGTAGTTGTTGAAAGATAAGTTGCAATATCCTGTCCTGTTGCATTGAACTTTGTAGGATCCCATGAAATATTCAGGTTCGGAGTACGATTATCTAATCCTTCAGGTTGACGAATAGTAGTGGTAATACCAGCAATTGCAGAAACACGTTTAGAAATTGTTTCAAGGTAACCTGTCCAGGCAATTTCTTCTTGTGGATGGTTACGTTTTGTCCATGCTTCAACAGCAGCAAGCATTCCTATTTGTTCTTCTTTTCCAACTTTGTTATCACGGCCAGCACCATGGTGAGGTGAACTTGACTGCCATGTTGCCATTAAGAATTTCTTATCTCCTAATAATAATCCGGCACTTTGTGGGCCACGGATAGCCTTTCCGCCGCTATAAGCAACAACTGTTGCTCCGTCGGCAAGGTGTACGTTAGGTTTTAAGGTAAGTGCTTCTGCAGCAGCATCTACAAACACAGGTACTCCTTTAGCTTTAGCAGCCTTTGAGATTGCAATAACAGAAAGAGGACCAGTATCACCTGGTGAAGTAGGCATCATATAGATCATTGCAGTACGAGAATTCATCGCGCCTTCAAGTTCTTCCTGTGTTTCTACAGTAATTATTTTAACTCCGACATTTCGAACAGCATGGTCATAGGTATTACGTGAATGACGTGGGATAATCACTTCATTTTTTTCGAACCCGGTAAGATCAGGTACTCGGACAAGCTTTTCAGGATTTCCGCCGGTTACCGCTGCTATGGTACTGATTTTTATTCCTCCTGCGCAACCACAGGAAACAACTCCCCATTCAGCTCCTGATAATTCTGCCAGTTTTTTACCAACACCCATTGCCAGTTCATCTAACTGAACGTAGTTTGATTGAGCATTGTACATTGCTTCTTTAGCTTCAGGAACTAAAGTAGATGCACCAATAATTGTGAATGTACCACGGCAGTTAATTACCGGCTCTACCCCAAGTGCACGATACACCTCAGGACCTAATAATGCTGATCCTGTTGCAGTACCAGCAAGACCTGCTCCTTCAGCAATAGCTGGAGCAGCCATTGCAGCCTGAGCGCTTCCAACAACTCCGCCGGCTAATGGCAGCAATGTCAAACCTTTAATAACGTCTCTACGTTTCATTGTATTATTTTTTTTAAGTTATATTGAGATTGATTTTTACGTTTTTATAATTCCCGAATAAATAATTATCTAATTTAACCACTTAGTCAAATAATTAAGACTAATATAAGTAGAATTCATGTTACATCTTTTTCGTAGAATTAATCAATTGAATTTTGTTATTTTTTTTGACCATTTCTATATTCTTTTACCTCCTCAACACTCACTGCTGATGCCGTATTCCCAAAATTCTGCCTGATATAGGTTAATATATTAGCCACTTCTTCATCTTTTAGGAAATTATGAGCCGGCATCAATCCGTTATAGGGTTTATCATTCACTATGATCTCTCCATTTAATCCCTTGAGTACAGTATTTAATAATTTTATTTTATCTCCGGTTACCCAATCTGTTCTGCCAAGAGGAGGAAAGCGGTTACCATCTCCTTTGCCATCATTTTGATGACAGGCAGCACAATAGGTATTGTATAGTTTTGCCTTTTCTGGAATCTTACCTTTTTCTAGATTATCCTTTACTTCATCAGGAGTACGGATATGAGAAAGGAGTTTGTGTTTTTCCATCTCTGCTAGTTGTGCAGTGCCGAAATTCTTTTTATCTCCTTTGTACATCACACGCCAGATTTTACCTTTTTCAGTTTCACTGATGTACAATGATCCATCTGGACCCATTGCAATCCCCATTGGCCTAAAGATTGCATCTTTTACGTTCACTATCGGATCTACACCGGCAAAACCATCCGCAAATACTTCCCAAGCGCCAGTGGGAGCACCATTTTTGAATGGAACAAATGCTACAAAATATCCTGCTTGTGGATAGGGTGCCCGGTTTGTTGACCCATGAAATGCAATAAATGCTCCGTTTTTATATCTTGCTGGAAATTGATCTCCCTGGTAAAAATACAGGTCGTTGGGTGCCCAGTGCCCCGGAAAGCCAATTAATGGCTGTACCAGTTCTTTTCCTTTGCCTTCTTTTTTACCATCCCCACCATATTCTGGAGTCATTAATTTCTTTTTCTGAAGCTGGTCATAGTAGTAATATGGCCAGCCTGCATCATCACCTTCCTTCAGTTTAAAGAACTCTTCTGATGGTAATACTGCACTTTGCCAAGCTGTATAAAGTTCAGGGAATAATCGGTGTAAATTATCTCGTCCATGTTGAAGCACATATAAACTTTTATCTGTCTTATTCCAGTCCATTGCTACAATACTGCGTAAGCCAGTTGCAAATAAGGTTCCGTCTTTTTGTGTGAGACCGATTTTATTAGCATCAAAACGCCAGATACCGGCATGCTGCTCAAGCTCCGGGCATGGAAAAATTCCTGGCTGCCCAGGTTTTCCTCCGGGCGTGTTCGCCATGTCCATGCAGTTATTGGAGGGGGTACCAAAAGGGACATACATAAATCCTTTATCATCAAATGAAACCGGTTTTGTAATATGCCAGTGTGCTCCATGTCCGTGGTCATCGGTTAGCACTGTTTCCATCTCACTTTCTGGAATCAGTTTGCCAGGAGTAAGTTTATTCCTATAAATGGCCAATGAAGAGCTATAGTACAGGTATCCTTTATGAATACGCATACCATTTGCCAAACTGCCAACATCTTTATAGTTTCCAAAATGCTGAATGATATCTGCTTTTCCGTCATTATCCGTATCTCGTAAAGCTACATTGCCTCCCTTTGCTGAAAACCTTAATTTGACATAAATATCTCCGTTATCATTTACTGCCAAGTGTCTTGCCGGACCGATACTATCTGTTACCACTACCGCTTCAAATCCACCAGGAAGGGCAATTCCACCATTGTCTGGATCAGAAGGAGGGAGGCCACCCGGATTTTTCATTAGGGTATGACTGAGTAACGCTATCGAAAGTATCGAGACTACTCCATAAGCGAGTGGTTTTTTGAAAAAGATAGAATTGAAATTCAGTTTCATTTTATGGGATGCGCGTTATGCTATAGCGTATTTCACTATATTAAAGTAAATATGCAAAAAGCTGTATTAATACATGACCAAGATTTAAATATTGCTTGTGTACTTTTAATGGTCGGACTTATAATTTGTTCATTTATAGATTAATAACCAATGAAATTAATTACAATTTCTTCTCAAAGCAGATGCTCGTCTCAATTCCTTCATATTGTCCGTAATTCGGAATAAGAATAAAGTTCGTTTTATTGTAAAGTGATATTGCTTCTTTTTGTCTTATCCCTGTTTCAAGAATCAATCTAGTATAATCCATTTCTTGTGCCCATTTCTGAAGTTCAGAAAGGATCATTCCGGCCAGTCCTGTTCCTCTGCTTTCTGGTAAAGTAAACATCCGTTTTACCTCCATGGTGTTTTCATCATATTTTTTTATCGCACCACAAGCTACGGGTTTTGAGTTTTTGTAAGCGATAATTACATATTTGATTTGATCAGTTTTATTGAATTGGGTATAAAATTGATGATCTTCTCCATCCGAAATGGCTAAACCGGCATCCAGTAAAATGATGAGCTCTTTGAAATCGGGGTTATTTGCATCGGTTCTTTGTAGTTTGATCATTATCTTTTTCAATCACTCGTATTCAATCATACAATTGCGTCTTTGCGTCTTTGCGAGCTATTTTTTTCTAAACTTACCTTAATATTGAATTTTACACTGATAAATTATCTCATGCATAGTTGATTTTAGCTCGCAAAGACGCAAAGACGCTAAGGGTTATAGATAAATTATGATCATTTGTTTTCAATCATACAATATCGTCTCTACCTCTTTGCGAGCTATTTTTTTATAATTTCTTTGCTCCTGGTACCAAACTAGTCAGATCTCCAATTTTAACGGGTTTGCCACTATCGATACTATTCCGGGCTGCAATTCCGGTAAGGATGGCAAATGCTCCATCTCGTAATCCTGCTGCCTGTCTGTAAGGGTCGGTTTGATTTGGTAAAAATATATGCTGTTTCATCCGGTCGTCGCCACCACCATGTCCACCTTCTGTATTGGAGATCTTAATGATCTCACGCTTTCCAAAATTGCTGGTTATTTGTATCTCATCAAAACCCTCTTCGTCCCATGGCTGTTTTTCCTTAATCCATGCATCTATCTTTCCTTTGGTTCCATTGAAGGAAATTCTGTATCCTTCATATGGCGAATAGGCTGTTAATGAGTAACTTACTTGAACTTTATTTGCATATTTTATTTGTACGGCCATTTTGTCAAATATGTCAATATCTTCTTTCCAGACGCAACCATCACGCAAATAGCCGTCATATTTTTCATTTTCAACATAAAGCTTCATCAACGTAGGATTCTTTGTAATATCCCAATAGAAATCGCATTGTTTGGTATGCGGACAAGTGCGGCAATTGGTATGTCTGAACGAATTATTTTTCCCGTAAAAATCGAGTGATCCATAAGCAAACACTTCTTCGGGATCAGAATCAATCCACCAGTTCAGTAGATCAAAATGATGAGATGCTTTATGTACCAAAAGGCTACCACCTTTTGCTCTTAATCGATGCCAGCGTCTAAAATAGTCGGCTCCATGGCTAGTATCTAAATACCAATGAAAGTCAACCGAAGTGATCTTGCCGATCTTATTAGAACGTAAAATCTCATAAATTTTTGCCCGATGGGGTGAATATCTGTAATTAAAAGTTACCCTGACTTTCTTTCCTGTACGTTTTTCAGCATCCAGAATGGCCTGGCATTTATCTTCATCGGTAGTCAGCGGCTTTTCTGTGATGATATCAGCACCCATTTCCATTCCTTTGATAATAAAGTCATGGTGGGTATTATCTACAGTAGTTACCATCAGAATATCAGGTTTGGTTTCACGCATCATTTGATCGAAATCAGTAAAAGTAGGGCAGGATACACCCATATCTGATTTTAAAAAACGCAAGCGACCTTCATTGATATCACAAAGCCCAACAAATTCAACTTCATTCCCAAATTTTTCAACCACTGATTTACCCCACATACTGAAAGCCCTGATACCCAGACCAACTATTGCAACTCTTTTCTTTGATGTTGTTTTTAAAAAAGCTTCGGCTGAAGATGTTGGTAAAATAGTAGATCCGGCCAGTATGGTACCGGTTTGTAGGATAAAATTCCTTCTTTTCATAAAACAGAAATAAGTTTAAAAATTCTGGAATTAAGTTAAGAATATTTCATAATAAAAATGCATTTCTGAATTGAACTTAAATTAGGATAAGATCATGGATAAAATGACTGAGCTTTCATTGCCAATTCTTTCAAATTTATTGGCATTTTCTCAAGGGTATACTTTGTTTTAATTGAGCAAAATTGTGCTAAGAAACGAAGCTGCCTCAGCTGCTGAAGTGTAGGTTTCGGGATAACATTGGATTTTAATTGAGATATTTTTTTTAGACGGTATGTACCTGTCATCCTGAACAGAGTGAAGGAACTTAGCTGTTATGAAAGCAAAATTGCGCTAATTAATACGAAGGTCTCTCACCTGCTGAAGGGCAGGATTCGGGATGACATGATTTAAATTTTCAGGCACCTTGACTAGTTATAGGGCATGAACAACGTACTCCTAATAATAAGAAACATTATGCTTTCTTAACAAATTCCGATTTTAAAGCCATAGAACCGAATCCGTCTATTTTACAGGAAATGTTATGGTCGCCATCAGAGAGATGTATGTTTTTTACTTTTGTTCCGGCTTTTATAGGTTTTGGCGAACCTTTAACAGGAAGATCTTTAATGACCATAACCGAATCTCCATCTTTCAACTCGTTGCCGTTTGAATCTAGGACTTTAAGAGTATCATCTGTTTCAATACTTGACTCTTCACTCGGCTCCCATTCATGGAAGCATTGTGAACATATCATTCTATTTTGATCAGGATAAGTAAATTCCGATTTGCATTTTGGACAAAGTTGAGTATCGCTCATGAGATGGTGGTTGATTTGCAAAGATACGAAAAAACAGGGTGCTGATTTTTTAACAATTTGAGCCAATCTGTATCGATAGGATTACATTAACCGATTAATTTTTTAAGCCAATTTGGTTTTAATGCATGAAAGAACCGATTCAAAAATCAATTCATTGTATTTTTTAGAATAAAATCTACAATTGGCATTGGGTCTTTTAAACTATGTGGATGATGACCTATTCCTTTTTTAATAATCAATTCAATTTTGCCTCCAGCCGCTTTGTAAACTGCTGCCAGTTTATACGTATTTTCATCAATTGGAACAACAGTGTCTGCATCACCGCAAACAGTTATTAGTGGAATTTTAGCTTTTGCCAGTTTAACGCAATTATTAATAGGAATGTCTTTAAATTCTTTTACTGTTGATTCAGTCAAACCATATGCCTGCAGACACTTCATCCAATCGTTTTTTGAGCCTTCGCCCTTGCCCAGGCCCCCTGGCCAGCTTTTAATATCGCAAACAGGTGCATCAGCATAGATGCAAAAAACTTTATCTGTATTTTCAGAAGCCCAGTTATAGGCATCCAAACCACCTCTACTCATTCCTTCAAGTACAGTTTTTTTATTTAAACCGAAATTTTTGATTAGAAATGCATAAAATGCATTTAAGCGGGTTACCGCTACTTTATTACCATAGAGATCAACAACATCAACATACACTACGTGAAACCCTTTGTTTAACAAGGCGATATCCGTTTGTGGTTCATGCCCCCAAAATTGTGTACGCCAGATCCAGTTTTTTGCTTTGTTTGACTGATTAGGAAATACAATTTTGGCATCAACACCATCAAATTTAAACTCCATGATTTCAAATCCATTCCATGTAGTTGATATCGGAATTTTTAGATCTGAAAGTCTTGGGAATTGCTTATTTATTAATTTTAATCGTGATTCTTGACCAGCATTTGCAACTGATGTGCTGGCTATTAGCATGGTCAATATCATTAAAAGCCTAAAGGTTAAACTGCTAAAATATCTCATTATTAATTTTCTATTTTTTATTCCAGTTTAAACCAGCAAAATGATGCAAAATGCTTTTGGAAATATTAAAAGAGGGAGCCTAGAAGCTATCTTCTTATGAAGGATAGTGCGCTATTTTTTCTTTTTAATTTTTGCTGTCAGCACACCTTTTTTAGAGGAATCATCAACTGGTTTACTATTCCTAACATTGGTGTAAATTTTATAGGTTTCTGTTCGTTCTAAATGTTTCTCTTCTATTATTTCAAATTCAGGGAATTGTTCATTTATAAAGTTCCAGCTCATGGTTTGAGGCTCTGTTAATGTGGGTAGGGTATGAATATCGACCATTAATAGAAACAATCCATTTTTCTTCAGCGTTCTTTTTATTTCCTTGCATGCAGTTTCTAGATTATCCACATGATCCAGAGAATTGAATGAGCAAATCACATCAAAATAGTTGTCAGGGAATGGGATATTTTCAACGTATGCTTTGATATAAGTCATTTTATGATCTTTTGCACCCATTTTGATGTACTGTTCTGCTAAAGGATCTAGCCCGATTCTCTCTTTTGCCATTTCTGCCCATTCTAATGAACCCCTCGGACCACAACCGATATCAAGAATAATTTTATCCTTGTAAAATTCTTCGGAGAGAGCGAAATTGCTAGTATAAAAATATTTGTAATGAGAGTTATTATTCAGGTTCTTAGAAAGAAGCTTAACTATTTTCCAATAGCCCAATTCGAAAAACTCTTTGAAGGATAAAGACATAGATAAATTAGAGAATTTAATTCGTAACGCTGATCAAGATTTTTAGAAATATCTTAATCGGCACTTCAATATTGGTCAAATTTATAATCTTTTTTAGTTAAAACTAATCTTAGTTTTAGTGTCAATTGCATGTCCGCCATTCAACTATATATGTATTTACTAAGCAGCAACGAACTGAGTGGAAATAAAAAGGCAGATCACGAAAATTCCGGATCTGCCTATAGTTTTGATCTCTTTGATCTTGATTATTATTTTGCTAATGGAGCACTCAATGCATTCAGGTCCCAAACTACACGACCACTGCGTAAAGTTAATTCTGCTTCTAGTTTTTGTTTTCCTCTCAAGGCCATTCCACTGGCATCGATGTATCCAAAGTCTCCTTCACGTAGTCTAAATACGGCAATATCAGCATCACTTCCAATACTTAGGTTCCCTAATTCGGTACGTTGAATTACTTTGGCAGGATTCCAGGTCGATGCTGCAATCACATCAGCCAATGGCATACCTAAAACCAAGAATTTTGAGGCCAAGTTTGCCATATCTTTGAATCCAGCATTCATGCTTCCGGTGTGTAAATCAGAACTTAAAACATCTGGATGAAAACCTTGCTCCATGGCAGGAACAGCCTGGCTCCAGTTAAAGCTTCCACCACCATGACCTACGTCGAAAATCAATCCTTTTTTACGGGCTTCCCAAACAAAAGGTTTTACTTTTTTGGTTTTTACATCTACAATTGCTTGTTTATGTTCAAGCATTTTACCGTTCTTATCATATTCTTGATCGTAACGGTATGCATGGGTTAAAATATCGCCTGGGCGTAAATGTTTTAGTAACAAATCTTCAAGAGGAAGCGGAGGAAGTGATTTTCCAAAATCTACCATGACCGGAATGCTTGCAATTTTGCCTGCTTCTACTGCCTTATCTGTTGGCTCCCAATCGTGACCGATATAGTGTGCAAGTTTAATTCCAACAACAATATCCTTATTCTTTAACGCCATGGCACTAGTGAGTTTAGCATCCATATCAGTTTCATCCTGCTCATAGGCCTCAGTGCCACGCATTCCCCCTCCTACAATATTCATGAATGCAAGTACGCGAGTTTTAGAATGTTCAACAATGTTCTTTCTGAATAAGTCAATGTTTTTCCATCCTGCACCACCTGCATCTACAACAGTAGTTACTCCCGCACGAAACGTAAATCCATCTGGTGGCAGAGCATCCAAACTATTGCTTAAGTAATTATTCTCGGTGCCATGAAATACGTGTCCGTGAATATCAAGAAGCCCCGGAGTTACATAAAGTCCACTTACATTGACAGTTTTTTTTGCCGAACTTGCTGGAATATCAGCTGCTACCCGAAAAACTTTACCGTCTTTAACAGCTACATCCATTTTGCCATTGATTTTATTTTTGGCATCGATTACATGTCCACCCTTAAGCAAAAGATCAATTTCTTGAGCAGATGAAATAAAGGGGCTAAATAAAACTGCCATTATCAATACTAGGCTTAAGCTAATAGATGACATGTTTTTCATAGAATTGTGTTGGATATTCATTTTTTGAAATTTATAGTTTTTTTAAAATTTTATTATTTGGTAAGAGCTTGTGGAGAATCCCAGAGCGGTCCGCTGACACCATTCAGATCCCAAACAATTTTGCCAGCACGGATGGTTAATTCTGCATCCAGCTTTTGCGTTCCTTTTAAGGTATTTCTACGTACATCAGTAAATCCAAAATCTCCTTTTTTAAGACTAAAAACGGCAACATCAGCTTCAGAACCTATACTCAGGTTACCCAGATCAGGTCTGTTGATTACTCTGGCTGGGCTAGCAGTTGATTTTTCGATTACTTCTTCTAAAGTAAGACCGATATTTAAAAATTTAGACATTACATTAGCCATATCTTTCATTCCACCGTTCATGCTATCAGAATGCAGGTCGGTGCTAATGACATCCGGTTTGAACCCCTGTTTGATAGCTGGAACAGCCTGGCGCCAGAAAAATGCACCTCCGCCATGGCCAACATCAAACAAAATTCCTTTTTTCTGGGCATCGAAAATAAACGGCTTAACTATTCCTTCATCATCAACTACGGTTTCACGATCTTTTGGTCCGTAAGCAAAAGTATGCGTAAATATATCACCTGGACGAAGATGCTCTAGAAACAGAGATTTAATCGAATTAGTAGGCTGGTGTTCACCGAAATCGACCATTACAGGTACTTTAGCAAGTTTTCCTGCCTCTACAGCTCGGTCAACCTGTGTAAAATCACCCCAGTAATGAGCGGCTTTGATCCCAACTATAATTTTTGGATAAAGCTTGGTAATCATGTAGGATGTCATTTCAGGATTGAAATCAGTTTTATCCTGTTCTTCAAAACGGCCATACATTCCATTTCCAGTAATATTCAAAAGGGCAAGGATACGAGTCTGGGAGCGGTCTATGTTTTGCTCTTTAAATAGTCTGAAGTTTCTCCAGCCTGATGATCCGGCATCTACCACAGTAGTTACACCCGCTCTGAAAGTAAAGGCATCTGCAGGTACAGCAGTTTGACCATCGGCAATATAAGACCCAAGATCATTTCCCTGAAAAACATGCGCATGCATATCAATGATTCCGGGCGTGATGTACAATCCGCTAACATCAACAATTTTTTTTGCTGTATTAGCCGGGATGTTAACGGCAACTTTTACAATTTTACCTCCGGCAATGGCAACATCCATCTTGGTATTGATCTTATTTTTTGGGTCAATAACATGACCGCCTTTTAACAGAAGATCAATTTCTTGTGCACTGACAGTCAAGCTGCCTAAGATTAAAATAAAAGTTAGTAGAGCTAAGTAGGGATATCCCTTTTTTGTAGTTTTCATCAAGTATGTTATTTGTAAATTATTCTCCAATATAATGCAAGATTTTTAAGGAAGAGAATGAAAATAGGAATTTGTTATGCCGAAAGCTATAAAAATGGCACTAGGCACTAATTTTTTCTATGAATTCAATTTTATAACAAGTTTATTACATTTTCGATGCTCGGATTATTTTTGATGCTTAAGTGATTCCGGGATCTTTTTTTAATTGTAGAATTTAATGTAAATTGAGGGTTATTAGTTGTTTTTAGTCTTTTTGTTCCATACTATTTTTTAGCGATAGCCAAATTTTTATTAAAAATGCATACA
Source organism: Daejeonella sp. (assembly GCF_044348475.1). GTDB lineage: Bacteria > Bacteroidota > Bacteroidia > Sphingobacteriales > Sphingobacteriaceae > Daejeonella. The sequence goes on from NZ_JBIKSU010000003.1 coordinate 78,890, forward strand.
AATTCTTTAACTAAAATACTTTTTGCCACGCTCATGTTGGTTGGCTGTTTTACAACTGTTAAAAGCCAAGTCAAAGGTTTTCCGGAAGGTATAATTTCATATAAAGATCTCTTTAATACATCCCTGAATACTTCCATGAATAATTCTGAATCATGTTATCGTATTCCATCCTTATTAAAAGCACCTAACGGTGATCTTATTGCGGCAATAGATGAACGGAATTTATCCTGCGATGATCTTAGAACTCATAAAAATATAAATATTGTTCTGCGTAAAAGCAAGGATAATGGAAAAACCTGGTCGGCAATACGAACACTAATAGACTTTCCTTTCGGGAGTTCAGCGTCTGATCCTTCCATGATTTCAGACCATCAAACAGGAACAGTTTTCTTGTTTTATAATTTCATGGACCTCACTAAGGAAAAGGATATCTATTATATCCATGTGGTAAAAAGTACAGACAATGGCGAAACGTGGTCAAAACCAGAAGATATTACGCCCCAGATTAGTAAGCCTGAATGGAAGAAAGATTTTAAATTCGTTACTTCAGGAAAGGGTACACAGACAGCATCAGGCCTGTTATTGCATACCTTGGTTAATTTAAACAATGGACTTCATATTTTTGGATCTAACGATCATGGCAAGACCTGGTTTTTTAAAGATACACCGATTATGCCTGCAGATGAATCAAAGATCATTGAATTGAATGATGGTAGCTGGATGGTCAATTCTCGTGTAAATAAATTAGGTATGCGTGTTGTTCATATCTCAAAAGATCAAGGAAATACATGGGTAAGTAGAAATGAAGCTAGCCTGATTGATCCGGCTTGCAATGGTGCTATTGTGCGATATCAATCAAAAAAGTATGGTAATCTTTTATTGTTCACTAACCCTAATTCAAAGGATGGCCGAAAAAACCTGACCGTCAAGGTCAGTGCTGATGAAGGTAAGACATGGACTGCAGGTAAAACAATCTATGGTGGTTCAGCAGCCTATTCAGATATTGAAGTTTTAAAGAACGGTGATGTAGGTGTGTTCTTTGAAAAGGAAGAATATCAAGAAAATGTATTTGTTCGGTTTTCTATGAAATGGTTAATGGGGAAATAGATTTAACATACTTTATTGTTTTGAATATGCTTATCCAAGTCATTTTGTATCAATGGATATGACCACTTGCATTACTCGTGTTAATAAATATTCTTATTGTTACTTTCTATTATTCTTCTTTTTATTTAATTTCGATTTAAATCAAAATAATAAGTTATGGCCATTTATAAACTTCAGGTTAACGGAAAAACTCTCCAAGCTGATGTTGAAGCAGATACCCCTCTATTATGGGTATTGCGCGATCATTTGGGATTAGTAGGAACCAAGTATGGTTGTGGAATAGCGCAATGTGGAGCTTGTACGGTTCATGTTAACGGTTCAGCAACACGTTCTTGTGTTTATCCTGTATCTGCAGTAGGTACTTCGCAGGTAATCACTATTGAAGGTTTATCTGAAAAAGGAGATCATCCACTTCAAAAAGCATGGGATGAGATTGATGTGGCTCAGTGCGGTTATTGCCAGGCAGGTCAGATTATGACTGCAGCGGCATTGCTTAAGCAAAATCCTAAGCCTAGTATGGATGAGATAGAGGTAACCATGAATGGCAATATTTGCCGTTGTGGTGCTTATCATCGCATACGTGAAGCAGTTAAATTGGCCAGCACTAAAATTTGATCCCTATGAAAAGTACAACAACAACAAACAGCAGGCGTGATTTTTTAAAAATGAGCGCAATAACCGGGGGTGGCCTGGTATTGGGATTCAATTGGTTTAGCGCTGAAGCCAGTGAGCCTGTGGTTTTCAGCAGCGTAGTTGCTGGAGATATTAATTTTAACAGTTACTTATCAATTGCAACTAATGGTGCCATCACCATTATGTCGCCAAACCCTGAATTAGGTCAAAATATTATAACATCTTTTCCAATGGTGGTAGCCGAAGAGCTAGAAGCTGATTGGAAAATGGTAAAGGTATTGCAAGCAAATCTTGACAATAAGTTTGAACGCCAGCTTACTGGTGGTAGTGGTGCAGTACCGCATTCTTGGAAATTATTAAGAAATGCAGGTGCTACAGCTAAATTTATGTTAATTGAGGCTGCTGCTAAACAATGGGCTGTTCCTGCCTCTGAATGTACTGCGGCAAATAGTTTTGTTATGCATAGCCGCAGTGGCAAGAAATTAGGTTTCGGAGAGCTTGCTGAAGCAGCTACAAAGATCCCTGTTCCTGCAACAGTAAAGTTGAAAGACCGGAAAGACTTTAAACTTATTGGTAAATCGGTAAGGAATGTAGAAAATCTTAAAATAGTTACAGGCAAGCCTCTATTTGGTTTAGATTTTTACCGTGATGGGATGGTCTTTGCGATGATTCAGCGTCCGGAGCAATTCGGAATGAAGCTTAAATCATTTGATGGCTCTATCGCTAAAGCAATGCCGGGAATCATTGATGTGGTTTCTTTTAAAAACAATGTTGCTGTTGTAGGTAAATCAACTTGGCAGGTACTCAAGGCAAGAAAAATGTTGAAGATCGAATACGAAAAAGAATTCGCGCTAGAGAGTACTGAAGATCACGATAAATTATTCCTGAATTTGATGGATAATGGTCAAGCAACTGTCAGACGTAAGGATGGGGATGTGGATACTGCCTTTAAAAATGCTGCCAAAGTAATTAAAGGAGAGTATCAGTGTCCGTTTATTTCTCATAGCCCGATGGAGCCTATGAATTTCTTTGCTCATGTTCGTCCAGACGGAGTTGAACTTGTTGGGCCAACACAAACTCCAGGTAGAGCACGGGCCGAAATTTCTAAACTATTGAGCATTCCTGAAGATAAGATCACAGTGCAGATAACCCGCTTAGGTGGTGGCTTTGGAAGAAGACTGTATAACGATTTTGCACTTGAAGCGGCTGAATTGTCAAGCATTATTAAAGCTCCGGTAAAATTGATCTGGACCAAGGAAGACGACATGACTGCGGGTACTTATCGTCCTGCGGTAAGGTATCGTTTTGAAGCAGCATTGGATGCATCAGGTAACCTAACAGGATATAAATTAAGAGGAGTAGGGATCAATTCAGGTAACCCAACCAGGGAACATAATTTTCCATCCGGTTCGGTTGAAAACCTGTTGATTGATTCAGTTGAACATAAATCGCCAATTACAACCGGAGCCTGGCGCGCTCCAATAACTAATTTCCTTGCTTTTGCAGAACAGGCCTTTATTGATGAAGTTGCTCAGGCAGCGGGTAAGGACCCTGTTCAATTCAGATTGGATCTTCTTGCAAAGGCAAAGAAATCACCAGTTGGTGATATCCGCTATGATATTAATAGGATGGAAGGCGTCATTAAAATGGTTGCAGAAAAGTCTGGCTGGGGTAAGAAAAAAGATGTTTCACAAGGGTTTTCAGTCTATTTCTCACATGCATCTTATGTAGCTCAGGTTGCTGATGTGGTGATGAGAGCAGGCTTGCCTGTTGTTAAAAAGATTTATGCAGTTTCTGATTGTGGGCAGGTAGTTAGTCTTAATGGAGCTAGCCATCAGGTAATGGGCGGAATAGTTGATGGGCTAGGTCATGCCATGTATAGCAAGTTAAGTTTCAGAGATGGTGCCGCTGATCAAAACAACTACAATACGTATCGCCTGATCAGAATGAAAGAAGTTCCTGAAATTGAAACGCATTTTGTGGATAATGGAATTGATCCTACCGGATTGGGTGAACCCGCACTTCCTCCAACTGGTGGGGCAGTGGCAAATGCCATTTTTAAGGCTACCGGTAAGCGTGTACGAAATCAGCCTTTTATTGAAGAAGACGTTTATAAGACAATTTCATAATTTTAAACTCTTTGTTTTTAAAGCCGGCAAATCAAATTTGCTGGCTTTTTTTTGCCTGAAATTAGGATGATTATCGCCTTTACTTGGGTTAGTATACTAAGTAAATGGCATGGTGATGAGCTTGATTAGCTGTTTTCAGAATGACACATCGCCTGACCTTTCTAAGTTAGATTTATGCCGTTTTCTAGCCTCCATACAACCATGTTTTTCTTGAATAGCAAAACCTGTTATTAAAACCATACCTTTGCAAAATTATTTTCTGAAGGTCTGCTTCTTGCTATGCAATCTTCTACTGATCATATAAAAATTGAAGCATGAGAAAAATAGTTGATTACAGAAAGATATTAGGGGTTGATAAAAACGCTGAATTGCAGGAACTGAAAACGGTTTATCGTACCCTAATGAAAAACTGGCATCCTGATAAATTTACTGACTCTGAAGAAAGTAGGTTAGAGGCTGAAGAAAAAAGTAAGACGATTATTGAAGCCTATCATTTTTTAGTCAGTATTGCATCCGAAACTCGTTTGCAAACCATTGAAGATTATAAACTGACAACTACTACTTCAGGTATTGCAGATTTCGAATACAAAAATCAGATTCTGACGGTAAGTTTTGCAGATGGTTGTATTTATGAATATTTCGATGTGCCTAAAGCTGTTTATGTTAAGTTGATTAATGCTGATTCGCCGGGTAGATTTGCCAGAAGACATATTTATGCTAATTATATCTACAGAAGTACCAGTAAATTGGTTGCTACGGCTTAATTAAATGAAGGTATAGTTTAAGAGTTCTCTCATGAACTTAAATGACTTAACAATGTCCATCACCTTCCATCATCTTGCGTGCATGGAAAATACCTGGTAAAATAGCTTCTAATGATTCTTTAGCACCATTGGGGCTTCCTGGAAGGGTTACAATCAGTGTTTTACCAACAGCTCCAGCTACTGAGCGGCTCATCATGGCTAGCGGGGTACGCATTTGTCCAAATGTGCGCATCGCCTCAGTAATACCATCAGCATCGCGTTCCAGAATTTCTTTCACCGCACTTACGGTATTGTCGCGAGGGCCAAGTCCGGTTCCTCCGGTTGTAAAAATGAACTGAATATCTTCAGCAACCCAATCTTTAATCTGTTTCTGAATGGAATCTTTTTCATCGGGAAGTATTTGATAATGTAAAACATTACCATTGACCTTTTTTAGCATATCGCAAATCAGCAGGCCACTTTTGTCGTCACGTTCACCTCTTGCAGTTGAATCAGAACAAACCAATACCGCGCAAGATGGAGATTCTTCAATATAACGGTTGCGATCGCTTTTGCCACCTTTCTTTTCTAAAAGCCTGACATTGCCGATCTCGAGCTTGGTATCTACGGGCTTTAGCATGTCGTAAATTTCAAGTGCAGCAATAGAAACAGCGGTTAATGTTTCCATTTCTATTCCTGTGCGCCCAATAGATTTAGCTTCGCCTTGGATCACAATTCCTGTTTTGTTCAATATGCTCTCATCAAATAGCTCAGTATGCAATTCTCTGTTAATAAATTCAAACGTGAAATCCATGGCATCAATAGTTACCGGATGACAATGGGGAAGAAGCTGAGGGGTAAGCTTTGCCCCTAAAAAACCTGCTGCTCGAGCCACATCAAAGAGGTTCCCTTTTGGCAGTGCATTTGATTTGATCAGTTCAATGCTATTATCTGAACAAAAAATAATGGCAACTGCCCTTGCGGTACGGAGGGTAATTTGCTTATGGCTGATATCGCGCATTGTAAGTTATAAGTAATAGGTTATAAGTTATAAGTAATAGGTTGTAAGTAATAGGTTGTAAGTAATAGGTTATAAGTTATAGGTTGTAAGTAATAGGCTGTAAGTTTTATTTGTCTAAGTTAAGATTTTTACGGAATGCTTTCAGTCCTCATACCTCATACTTCATTCCTCCTATCTCACATCTCACATCTCATATCTCCAATCTCACATCTCAAATCTCACATCTCCTATCTATAAGACAACAAAAAGTCCCAGACTGTTTCAAAAGAATTATAATCCATGTTTTTACCCGAAACCAAAGGTTTTCCATTTTCTCTTAGGGTTGGATGTGTATGGCCTCCATTGATAATCTTGTAAAGAATCACATCATTTTTCCCTTTGTAATGATGAACTTCAACGGTTGATTGATCACCAGGTTCTATGTCTGGCAAAATGGTGATTTTTGCTTGGCTTTTCACGCCGTTTCTTGCTTTCCAGTAGGCGATATTCTCATCTCCTGAAAATAGTCTAGGTGTACGGGTTACTTTAACCTGCCCGCCTTCCCATTTAATAATTGAATCGGCAGTACCACTAGTTATGATGATGGGAATAGGTTTGGCTGAGGTAAATTGTTCAGCAACCTGCGGACTAATAGTAGAAACAAATGGAGCTATGGCTCTAATTTTATTTGGAATATCGCAACTCAGGCGATAGGTCATCATTCCGCCATTAGAACTTCCTGAAAAGTAAACTCTTTTTGGGTCTGCTTTAAAATCCTGTACAAAGAGGTCTATCAGGGAAGTTAAATATCCTACGTCATTAATTTTATCTGTCAGGGGGTAAGACCCGCCCAGTTTATCATTCCAATGTTTTGATGTAGCATCGGGATAAACTACAATAGCTTTATCGCGTTCAGCACGAGCATGGTATTGTGGCCCCAAAACATTGACACCTATCTGAGCGCTTGCACCCATTCCATGTAGGAAAAACACCACTGGAACCTTCTCCATGTTTTCAATTCCTGCGGGAATATAATAGATGTATTTTCGCTGTAAACCTTCAAAGCTCAGTGAATCTGTATGCAGCCCGGCACGATGGCTTGATTGCCCAAAAGTGTATTGAGCAGTAAATAAACAGATAAAAAGGTATAAATATCTTACGTTCATGGCTAAAATTAAAGGTTCAGGGTTTTTATATTCAAGTATCAGAAAATTTCTTGAAAATTTCTTTGTTTGACTCATAGAAATCCCATATTATCTCTATTAACTTTATAAAAAATGTGTATTTTGTTCTGCGAATGATTAGTGCTGAAGATTTATTATTGGAATGAAAAAAAAATATGAAAATCGGTCTTTTTATACCCTGTTATGTTAATCAATTGTACCCTAATGCAGCGATAGCAACCCTTGAATTGCTGCAGAAATTGGGTGCTGAGGTTAGCTACCCCTCTAAACAAACTTGTTGCGGTCAGCCTATGGCAAATTCAGGCTATGAGCATCTTACTCAGTCCTGTAATGATCTTTTTATAGAAAATTTTTCTGGATTTGATTATGTTGTTGCTCCTTCAGCAAGTTGTGTTTTACACATTAAAGACCATTTACATTCGCATGTTGATGAAAATGCAGCTTCAGAGATTAGAGGTAAGATTTATGAGTTAGTTGAATTTTTAACAGATATACTTAAAATAGACACACTGGATGCATATTTTCCTCACAAGGTTGGGATTCACCAAAGTTGTCATGGACTAAGGGGTTTGCATCTTGCGCAGATGTCTGAACTTGTTGCTCCAGCTTTTTCAAAACCTAAACAATTATTAAATATGGTCAAGGGTCTTGAACTAACTGAACTGGATAGGGTAGACGAATGTTGTGGTTTTGGCGGATTATTCTGTATCGCTGAAGAGGCGGTTTCAGTAAAAATGGGAAAAGACCGCATTACAGATCATACCAATCATGGTGCAGAGTATATTACATCACCCGATCTTTCGTGTTTAATGCATATGGAGGGAATTCTTCAGCGCAATAACAGTAAGGTCAAGATTATTCACATAGCAGAAATATTAAACAGTTCATCCATAAAGGTATGAAAGGCACACAAGATCACGCAACATTAGCAGAAGTATTCAATAGGGATGAAGACCGTGTCGATTGGCATGATGGCGCACTTTGGTGGATCAGGCAGAAACGCGACCGTTCAGCAAATTTAACTCCTCAGTGGGAAGAGTTGAGAGAAGCTGCCTCAGCAATTAAATCCAATGTGATTTCAAATTTGCACGATTATCTCTTACAATTTGAAGAGAATCTCAAAAAAAATGGGGTTAAAGTCTATTGGGCAGCTGATGCCGAGGAGCATAATCAGATTGTATATAAAATTTTAAGTGATAAAAATATCAATCAGATGGTTAAGAGTAAGTCTATGCTTACTGAAGAATGCCATTTGAATGAATATCTAGCTGACCGCGGAATTGATGTAATTAATTCTGATTTAGGTGAATATATTCAACAAATTGATAATGAGCCACCTAGCCATATTGTATTGCCATGTATTCATAAAAAAAAGGAAGAGATTGGTGAGTTATTTCATGAGCATTTGGGAACAGAAAAGGGGCTTTCAGATCCTACATTATTGACTCGTGTTGCACGTAATCATCTTCGGAATGTATTTATGACCAGGCGTGCTGCATTAACCGGTGTAAACTTTGCCGTTGCTGAAACCGGCGAGTATGTGGTTTGTACCAATGAGGGTAATGCTGATATGGGAGCTCATTTATGCGAAGTTCAGATTGCGTCTATGGGATTGGAAAAGATTATTCCGGAAAGGAAGCATCTTGGTGTATTCCTCAGGCTTTTGGCCAGGAGTGCCATTGGGCAACCCATTACAATTTATTCTAGTCATTTCAGAAAACCGCGCCCCGGACAGGAAATGCATTTAATTTTAGTGGATAAGGGTCGTAGTGAATTGCTTGCCCGTCCTGATTTCAGAGACTCACTAAAATGTATAAAATGCGGTAGTTGTATGAATACGTGCCCGGTATATCGAAAGAGTGGAGGTTTGAGTTATCATAACACCATATCTGGTCCGATTGGAGCCATTTTAGCTCCAAATTTGGATATGAAAAAGCATGCCGACCTTCCATTTGCTTCCACCTTATGCGGATCATGCACCAATGTTTGTCCGGTTAAGATACCAATCCATGAACAGCTTTATAAATGGCGTCAGGTAATTGTGAAGGAAGGATATTCTGCAAGCCGTAAAACATTTAGCATGAAGGCCATGGCATTGACCTTATCCTCTCCTGAGATTTATAATACCGCCGGTAAAACGGGCCGATGGATATTAAATCACGCACCTTTTGCCATCAATAATAAATTCAATCCATGGTATAAACAGCGTGATATGCCTGATAGCCCAGAACAATCTTTTGGCGAATGGTATTCAAAAAATGTTAAGAAAAGCTGAGTAATATTTTAAAAAAAATGAAATTAAATGAGCAGCAGAGATAGTATACTGGCGGCAGTTTTAAAGAATCAGCCACCTTTAACCAATCTTCCTGATATTTCTGGGTTTAAAGTTCCTGAAGAAGATGTAGTTGAAAAATACAAAAATACATTTTCAGGAATTGGAGGTTTGGTTTATAGCGCTAAAAATCTAGAAGCAATCAAAAACCATATCCGGGATAATTTTGACACCGAAAAAAGGATAGTCAGCACATTGCCTGCTTTAAGCGATATTGCAGAAATTTGTTCAGCTTCTGTTGAACCTCAAAGCTTTGAAGATGTAGAACTTTCTATTATTGAAGCCCGTTTAGCAGTTGCCGAGAATGGTGCTGTTTGGTTAACCGAAGAGGTTATGGGGCATCGAATAATACCTTATATTTCTCAGCATCTGGCAGTAGTTGTGTATGAATCTCTGATTGTTTCAACGATGCATGAGGCTTATGCTAAAATTGCCGATGAAGCATATGGTTTTGGTGGTTTCATTGGCGGGCCGTCAAAAACCGCTGATATTGAACAGGCCCTAGTTTTGGGTGCTCATGGCCCACTGAGTATGACTGTTTATTTAATTAAGTGATTTTTTGCATACCCATATTATGAACAATACGACCATCATTATCCGTGATAACCTTAAAGACGAATACAAGGATATATATACTGCCGAAGCAATAGAGGCACTTCAAGCACTTGCTCATTTTAATAAGTCTGTAAAAGATCTGATGGCCCAAAGGATCAAAAGAAGAAACGAACGTCAAAAGAGTAAAACAAGAATTACATTTCATGATCCTGAAAGTTTGATCCCAGGCACTGATATTAAAGTTCAGGATGCACGAGATGGAAAATTTGAAGGATCTGTTATACCGAAAGATTTGCAGCGTCAGTGGATACAGGGAACGGGTCCGGCATCAAAACCGAATGCAGGCCTGGAGAGTAGTATCAGAAATGCAGCCTATGCTCTTTTATCAGGTGCTGATGGTTGGATGTTTGATGGTGAAGACGCTTTGGGCCAGATTGCGAGCATGTCGCTTGATAATCAGCGTAATTTAAAGCTTGCAATATCCAAAGATCCTGTATTCTTAAAAGTAGCTGAACAGGTTGCTTCTGAAATGAACCGTTGGTCGGAAGGTTTTTTGGGCTATCCCATGGTAAAAGACTGGAAGACACAGCTTGACTTTACCACTAAGATATTCAGATGTCGCGGACTCCATCTCGATGATCGTCATATACGTGATGCAGATGGTGTGGCATTGGCGGCTTCAATTGCTGATCTATGTTTATATGTGGTGAATAATTACAGACAACTTCAGATTTCAGGTTCCTCTATTGTACTGTATCTTCCAAAAATACAAACCGCTACAGAGGCAGCTCTTTGGAATAAAATGCTCTCGGCATTAGAAGCGCACCTCAAACTTGATATAGGCACTATAAAAGTTTATCTACTTGTAGAGCAGCTCGAAGCAACTTATCAACTTATGGAAATTCGGGCTGTACTTGGAAAACATTTTGTGGGGTATAATACAGGCCGTTGGGATTATATCAATAGTGTTTCTGATGCCATGGCATGGGATAAGACCTTCATTAATCCCAATATTGAGTCGGTGACCATGACCTATGGATATATGCGTAATTATGAAGACCGTGTTCGTAGAGCAGTTAATACGCCTGATAAGAATGGCAATTGTGCGATATGGCAGGGTGGGATGGAACCTAATATTCCAGTTGGATCACCTGATGGGGTATCAGCAAGTATGAAAAAAGCTTTTGCTGGAGCTGAAAGGGAACAAAGAGAGGGAGCCAGTGGGAAATGGGTTGCGCATTGGAAAATGGTCAATATTGTCAGACCGGTCTGGGAAAAAATTGGAGAAGCCAATCAGGTAGGAAGAAAATTTCAAGCACTGACGTATACCCAGCAGGATGCTGATGGTTTAATTTTTCTGGAGCCTGCTCCGATAACGATTAGAGGCGCTCGAAATCTGTTGAGCGTGGCTATTCAATATGGGAATGCTTTTGCTCAGGGAATGCAGGCTGCGGCACTTAAGGCCGCAGATGACTTTGGAAACGATGATATTCTTTACCTGATGGAAGATATGGCCACAGGCGAGATTAGATTAAGTATTGTATGGGAATGGGTGCATAAAGGAGCTAAATTTACTGATGCAGATCTACAAACTGGTGTAAATGCCGGAGATCTATTTAGTTTTGACCTCCTTAAAAGATTAATTGAAGAAGAGTATGCAAAGCTTTTAAAGGCTGATAATAAGGATGTATATGATGCTTCAAAAACAACCACACTTCCAATTGCTAGAGAGATCGCTGAGATCTATGTATTCAATGAATTTAAGATTCCTTGGTTTATAGATCTGTTGAATATCAATCTCAATAATTCTGATTTGCAAATTGCTAAGAAAAGGATTTCGAATTATATTGAAACCTTTAAGAATGAAGGAAAACGAATAACGGAAAACCCTGATTTTAAGCACTAAAGATCAACATGCTTTTTATAATACACAAGTATTGTATCTATTGAAAATGAATGGACTTGCAAATCAATAATCTTAAATCATAGTCTTATTAATTTGGGCTAGTTTTAATCCCTGCATTTTTATCAATTAATGAATATGAAAAAGTTTCTGCTATTAATAGGTTTTTGTATCATACAATTAACTGCTTTTGCTCAGTTTTTAGCCCGAGATATATTAAAGCAAAAGGCAGAGAATGATTTGAAAGAGATCATTGCCTCTTCACCTTCATTAACTGGTTTGATGGCTATTGACTTAACAAGCGGAGAAACAATTGGTATCAATTTTGACGGGGTATTTACTCAGGCAAGTGCGATAAAGATTCCCATTTTGATGGAAGTTTATAAACAAGCACATGAAAAAAAGTTTGCATTGACAGACATTAAACCCTTACAGCCAATAAACACAGTTGCAGGATCAGGAATCCTGAATGTAATGACTGATCCGGTTAATCTGAGTATCAGAAATTATTGTATGTTGATGATCGGGCTAAGTGATAATTCAGCCACTAATACGCTAATAGAGCTTGTAGGGATGAAAAATGTAACCAATACAATGCTTTCGCTTGGGTTTTCAAATACCAGACTGCAGCGTAAGATGATTGACCAACCAGCCTCTTTAAGAAATGAGGAAAATATTTCTACTCCGGCCGAAGCGGCTAAACTTCTTAAACTTTTGTTTGATGGAAAGTTTATTGATGCTGCAACATCAAATGAAATTGTATCCATACTTCAAAAAAATCCAATTGAGAACAGTAAAATTGCTGTTGGAGTTCCTGGAAATGTAAAAATTGCATTTAAGACAGGGGGGATGGGTGGAGTATCTACCGAATGGGCTATTGTATATCTAAAGAACAGACCTTATGCGATAGCAGTTATGGAAAATTATAAAACTTCAGCAACGCCATCTACTATAATTAGTTCAATTTCTAAGCGAGTTTTTGATTATTATAGTATGATGAAAGCTACTAAATACGGGGTTATATTAGACAATTAATTATTCAAACCAGTCAATTTTAGTTGTCTTCTATTTTAATTTTTAGTAGTACTTGAACCTCCGAATTTATTCATTCTCAACGTAAATGTGAGCAAAAAATATCTTCCTAAGCGGTTGATCTGTCTATCAATGATGACATTGTCAAATACATCTCGTGTTATTCCTGTTTCCTGATTCAGCAAGTCATTGCCCTCAAATCGTAAAGACCCAGAATTGCCTTTTAAAAAACGGTATTCGGTGTATAAGCGGAGTATAGTTGGATTTCTAATGATTCCATTGTCAAAACCAGAATTGATAGTTTTTCTGAAGTCATAACCTATAGTTAGGTCTTTAAAAAAGTAATTTCTACCCCTCAATTCAAAACCAAGAGTATTGGTTTTACGGTCACTGAAATTTGCCTGAGAATATTCTGTTTTATTGATTGAATAAGAAGTTTCCAGTCTTAAATCTACTACATCTTTGACATTGACCTGAAATTCAAGCTCTTGTCTGACCATGTAGTTTTTGGCAATATTTTTATCGAGGTTGATGAAAGCCACGTTATTGTTTAGGTAGGCTGATCCTGAATAAGTTAGAGTATATTTTCTCTCAGCGAATGGTTTTCCATAAGAATAATCTCCTCTTAATGAATAGAAACCATCGGTATTGGTATAACTGGTAACTTGATTAACAGTATTTGGTATTAATATTTTGGTTGTTACGATCTTATCTTGTGTTTGATTATAATTAAAATTGGCATTAAAAATATGTCCCATATCCCAATCAGACTGATTGTATTTAGCATTAATGGTATGTACAAATTCAGGTTTTAGGTCTGGATTACCTGAAAGGGTATTTTGTAAATTGGAATTATCTGTAATGGGCTGTAATTGGAGAAAACTAGGTTGGTTACTTCGTCCCCAATAATTAACATGCAGTGCTTGTTGTTTGGTAAACCTATAAACCATCCGTGCTGATGGTATGAAATTTAAAGTTCGATTTTGAGTATTGATACCCCTGGTTAAATTTTGACCTTCTAAAAGGGTAGGCTGAGCATTAATTCCTAAAGTATAGTTATATTTTTCAGCAATATATCTGTATCCAAGTCCAATTCGGTTCGTTGTAAACTGGTATTCATAATTATTACTCAAATCTTTATTAAAAATTTGGTTTCCATTGGTAATATCATTAGTAGCACGGTCTGTAGTTGTACTTGAATGACTATAATTATAACTGAATTCGATAAATGATTTTTTCCAAAATGGTTCCATATAGGTTGCGCTTGCCCAAGTTGAAAAATTATTGTTTGTATTGGCAATTAACTGATTTTGTATTCTTGTAGAGTCAATTCCGCTTTGTTTGATTAGGTAATTGTTTAAAACATCTCTATAATTCTCTCCATTTGAATAGTTTAGGTTTGAGCTCAGGCTCATATTCCTACCTTTTTTCTTAAACCGATGGTTATAGTAAATATTGGTTCCCAGATTTGCAGACGATGAGTTAGTGCCAGATAAATTATTTCTGAGAGTATTCAAATTTGGTTGGCTAATATCAATAACTCCCTGATTGTCTGAATCTGATGAATTAAAAGAAAATCTTGGTGATATTTTTAAATAGTTTAGCGTATCAGGTTTCAAGGTAATATTACTCGAAAAATTATGACTGTAATTATCACTTTTATTATTTGCTACAGCATTCTCAAGACGAGTATAGTTTGACAGAAAGTTTTGAGAATATGTTTTAGTGAGAGTTGTATTCTTTCGGTTGTTGAAATTGTATCCTGCATCTGCAGAAAGTTTTTTGCTCCAATCATTTCGGTAATTCATACTGGCCGAATTGGTACTTGTAATGCCATTATTTGCCCCGCCCCGCATATTAATATTATTAACCGTTCCGTCAAATGAAACTTGCCGTTCGCCCTTAAAGTTGTTCCCTCTAAGTATCGTATTGTATCTGTCTTCGCTCCCAAGGCCACCTGCAATGCGGGCAGAATAACCTCGTTTTTTATCTTCTAGGATCGTAATATTCAAGATTTTTTCAGGTTCACCACTCTTTATGCCTGTTAAGTTGGCATGGTCTCCATAATCATCAATTAACTGCAGGTTTTTGACAATATCTGCCGGTAGATTTTTAATGGCAGTGGCAACATCAGTTCCAAAAAAGTCTTTTCCATTAATCCTGATCTTTGTAATTGGTTCTCCCTGAGTGGTAACATTGCCATCTGCATCAACTTTAACTCCAGGTAATTTATTGAGTATTTCCTCAACAGCATCACCTTGCCTTACAGGGAATGCAGCAGCATTGAATGTTACGGTATCTTCACTTACTTTGATGGCGGTAATACCTGTGATTACCACTTCATTAAGGGTATTCGATGCCGTTTTTAAGATGATTGGAGGTATAATGAGTGTTTTGCCTTCAGTGATTTTATACGTTTTCATGAAGGTTTCAAAACCGATGAAAGCAGCTGAAAAGCTAAATTCTGCCCATTTTAAATTTTTGAAAGAAAATAAGCCATTGATATCTGCTGATGTAGCTATACTGTCATTTGCTGATTTAATTTTGATAACAGTTCCAGTAAGTGGAATACCCTGCATATCGAGTACACTTCCTTTTACACTAAAGCCTTGAGAATAACCTTGCAAAAAACATAAAGTTAAAATTACCGCAAGGGAAATCCTTTTCATAGTATATCATTGGCTTTTTAAGGTTATTAATTAAAATAATCCATTCAAAGTCTAATTTTTAGCTGTTAAAACATCAAATATAGTCTCCACATTTATTTTTTTCCTTGAATAATCAGTATTGTTACATTCTTTCTGTGCAATTCTAAAATCTGATTCCGAAAAAAAAGCAGTTCGTGTAGCTAAAGAACTTCTATTTTATGTTTACGTACCCAATGGTCTTAAACCAAATATTTTATGATAAATAGGCTAGCTAATATCAAAATTATTGTATTTTTAGTTTCCAAGACAGAATAGAATTTAGTCTAGATTGATTATTGGCTGTCTATGATTTTAATGAATCTAAAAAATCAAAATGAAAAGAAGACAATTCATGTGTGGCTCGCTTGCAGCGGGTTTAGGGAGTATTAGCCTGGGGGCTTACGGATCTGAAGTAAAACCAGATTTAAGTTCGCCACTTGTTCTTAATAGTTCTGCAGGAGATATAAAACTGAGCCTTCAAAAGCTTCATGATCGTTATACGTCAGATTTGTTCGGTAAATTTATTCCCAACATGGATAAATTCGTTATTGATCATCAGAACGGAGGCTTTATGTGTTCAGTTGACATAACCAATGGCAAGCAAGTCAATAGTAATAAAACCGCCTGGTATGAGGGAAGAGGAATGTGGACTTATTCTTTTCTATATAATCACTTCGGTAAAAATCCAAAACATCTCGAGGTTGCACGTAAATCGAAAGATTTCATACTAAAGCTTCAACCTAAAGATAACAGCTTCTGGACCTCCTCATTTGACAAGGAGGGTAATTCACTGAGTGGTCCTGGCGATATTTACTCTAGTTTATTTGTGGCTGAAGGCCTTGCTGAATTTGCAAAAGCATCGGGTGAAAAGCAATATTTTATACTCGCCAAGAAAATAATTCTATCATGCCTTGATCGGTACGATAGCCCAGATTATGATTATTATGTAGCTTATTTAAATCCAGAAGCCCCAAAAATTCCTGCTCCCAGGGTTTTAGGGCATTGGATGGTGTTTTTAAGGGCTGCAACACAAATTCTTGAAAACGGTCCAGATGCAGATATCCAAAAAGTTGCCGATCGTTGTCTTGATGCCTGTTTAAACCATCACCTGAACCCTGAATATAAGCTATTTAATGAGGTGCTGAATCATGATATGAGCAGACCTGATAATTCATACAAAGACTTTGCTTATACAGGACATGGAATTGAAACCTGCTGGATGCTTCTGTTTGAAGCAGCGCGTAGAAAAGATAAGAAACTGTTTGATCAGATAGCTGAAGTTTTCAAGAGGCATGTTATAGTTGCTCATGATGATGTTTATGGTGGTTATTTTAGAGCGCTAGATCATGTGGGAAATAATACATGGAAGGTGGATAAGGTACTTTGGCTTCAGGAGGAGGTGCTTATTGGTACCCTGTTTATGGCTGAGCATACTGGTGATCGCTGGGCGCAGGATTGTTTCAGAGAAACTCTTGTGTACGTCCACCAGAAATTTGATATACCGGGTAATTTGTTTTGGGCTTCGGCCGGCGACAGGCAGTTAAAGGATTATGCAAAGTTCAGGGCCGAACATTATCACCATCCGCGTCACCTTATGCTTAACTTACTTTCAGTGAAGCGAATGCTTAAACGCAAGGGCCAAGTTTCAAATTTATTTGGCTAATTATAATGATTTTAAACAATGTGCAGTAGAATTGATTTATAATGAATAAAGAATATTCAAGAAGAGATTTCTTAAGAAAGAATTCAGTTGCTGGGTTTGGAATGATTGGCGCAGGTGCATTTGGGGGATCCTTATTAAGCACTGATGCCTTTGCCAATGACATTGAAAATGCTACCGATATTAAAAAGATCTCAGAACTTAACCTGAAAAAGCTTCGTGATACATACATGGAAGCACTTTTAGGGAAGTTTATTCCTAACATGGACAATTATGTAGTGGATCATGAATTAGGTGGATTTATGTGTTCTATTGATATCAGGAGCAAAAAGCTCATCAGTACTACTAAACGTGCCTGGTTTGAAGGTAGGGGTATATGGATGTATTCATTTCTTTATAATACTATTGAAAAGAAACCCCGATACCTTGAAATAGCTACTAAATCAAAGAACTTTATTTTAAAATTATTACCAAAGGACGGAACCTATTACATATCCTCATTTACCAAAGAAGGTATTCCGGTAGGAAATGTTGAAGGCGACATCTATGGCAATCTATTTGTTGCTGAAGGTTTAGCTGAATATTCGAAGGCGATTGGCGATAAACGGTATTTCGATCAGGCTAAAGATATTATTCTTAAAGCTGTAGAGCGTTATGATCGTCCTGATTTTACTTATGCTTATAAGGCAGAAAACAGGCTTGCCGGGCCGCGTATTCTGGGCCATTGGATGATATTACTAAGCCTTTCTACACAAATGCTGCGTCAGCATGCTGATACAGAAATCAGAGCCCTGGCCGATCGTTGTGTGGATGCAATTATGAATCATCACCTAAACCCTGAATTTAAATTACTAAATGAGGCATTGGCTCATGATATGAGTCAGCTCACTGATCCTGTAGCCTCACAGTATGGTGATATTGGTCATGGGTGTGAAACTTTAGCCTTTGTTATGAATTACGCAGTGCTAATAAAGGATGCAAAATTGTTTAAAAGAGCTTCGGCAGAGTTTAAAAGGCATGTTGATATAGCTTGGGATGATATTTATGGGGGTTATTTTCATGTTCTAGAAAATGTCAGTACCAATACCTGGGCCTTAAACAAATTGCGCTGGTTACAAGAAGAGATCCTCATAGGAGCCTTGATCCTGATTGAGCATACTGGTGATGAATGGGCTTTAAATTGTTTTGCCAAGACAGAAGCCTATATTAGAGAAAAATATGTACGACCTGAATACGCCTTTGTAATTGATAGCGGAGACAGGAAAATGGAAAAACATACCAGCGTTCGTGCAGAACATTATCATTATCCCCGGCAGTTGATGGTATCTATACTGGCTATAGACAGGATATTAAAAAGAGGAGAAAAGCCCTCTGGGATTTTTTCATAAAAAATAGTGAATCTGTGTTTACAGAATACGCCATTTTATACTAATTTATTCTCCGGAAACGGAAAAAACATAATCTAATAATTCTCTAATGAGTAAAACAGAATATCCTGGTCAGGCATTTTACAATGCTCCTTTTGTAGTCAATTCTTTTAATGATATGCCTTATCGCACCTTGGGCAAATCGGGTCTTAAGGTGTCAAATATAGGTTTGGGTACCTGGAAAATGGGTTACCCTGAAAGCGGCGACGATTCACGCATTGATGAAAAGAATTCATTGAGTATTCTTGACAGAGCCATCGATCTGGGCGTTACCTTTTGGGATACTGCAAACCGGTATAATAATGCCTCAGGTAATTGTGAAAGGATCCTGGGTACATGGTTTAAAAACAACCCTGAGCAAAGGCGCAATGTAGTACTTGCAACAAAAATGGCCGGTACAATGGATGGCTTAAGCCCAAATCATTGCGGGATTTCGAGAGGAAATATCATGGAATCAGTTTATGCAAGTCTGGAAAGGCTTCAAATAGATCATATAGACCTGCTTTATTTTCACAGATTCGATGGAATTACTCCTCCTGAAGAAAGCCTTGAAGCGATTGAAGATCTTGTAAAACAAGATCTTATACGTTATTTCGCGGTTTCAAATGCCAGTGTGGATATTCTCAAAACCTATCAAAATGTTCAGTCACAACTGTCTGTCAGAAGCCGAATCCTTGCAGTGCAGAATCAGTTTGACCTATTAGATGGCGAATCAGCAGAAGATAAGGGTGTTTTAAATTATGCTTCTGAACAAGGAATCTCATTTATAGGCTGGAGCCCAATGGCAAGAGGGCTTTTAACTAACAGATATTTGAATCCGGTTGTGGCGGGTCCTGGCGATCGTTTGTTCGATGAAGGAGACCTAAAGGCGAAGACTAGTCCAGAAAATATGGCTAAACTACATGCTCTTGCCGCTATTTCAAACCAAATGGGAGTAGAACTTAGTCAACTTGTTATGGCCTATATGTTAACAATGAAGGGAATGGGACCAATTATTCCATCTTCTTCAAGTGTTAAGCAGCTTGAATCGAATGCGGCAGCAGGAAAGCTTATACTTACCAATGAGCAGATTGACAAAGTCAGGAATATTGTAAATTACTAAAGATTTATTATGGTAACTTTTAAGTCTATTGTTGGTAGTGTCTCGCTTTCATTATTGCTAGCTCTAAATAGTTTTGCACAGCCTAAAAATCTGAATGAGGATGTTCGCTCTGCCATGCTCCGAGCTACTCAATTTATGGTTGAAAAGGCAAGTACTAATGGTGGATATGTTGCCCATTATTTGCCAGATTTTTCGCGTCGTTGGGGAGAACTTGAAGGATATCAGACTCAAATATGGGTTCAGGATCCAGGAACAGTGAGTATGGGAAATATTTTTCTGGATGCCTATAAGGCAACGGGAGATGAATATTACTATCAAGCTGCTAAGAAAGTTGCCGCTGCACTGATCTGGGGGCAGCGTCCTGAGGGTGGATGGAATTACATGATCGACTTTGCCGGCGATCGTTCTTTAAAACAATGGTATAATACAATAGGTAAAAATGCATGGGGTTTTGAAGAATATTATTATTACTATAACAATACCACTTTTGATGATTCCAATACCTCAGGGCCAGCAAATTTTCTGTTGAGGATCTATCTGCAAAAATTGGATATTACCTATAAACCTGCTTTGGATAAAGCAATTCAGCTAATTATTGATAGTCAATATCCTCTTGGAGGATGGCCTCAGCGATATCCCTTAAAAAACAACCATCCCAAAAATGGGAAAGAAGATTATACCTCTTTTTACACGTTCAACGATGAGGTAATCTCTGGAAATATTGATTTTCTTATTCAGTGTTATGCTACACTCGGAGAAGAGCGTTTTCTGGATCCAATTAGAAGGGGCATGAATTTTTACCTGATTACTCAGCAAGGAAATCCGCAGGCAGGATGGGGGCAGCAATACAATATGGAACTTGAGCCCACCTATGCCCGTAGTTATGAGCCAGCTTCATTAATGCCCGGATTTACATATACCAATACCTTACTATTGTTAAAATACTATCAGTTAACGGGTGATAGAAAATTCCTTGCCCGCATTCCGGATGCGATAAAATGGCTTGAAAGTACCGTGCTGCCTCCAGATAAAAGTGAAGGAGGAACACGTACCCATGCAACATTTATTGAAATTGGAACCAATAAGGGGCTTTATGCACATCGAAAAGGTAATGGTGTGAGCGAGGGTCATTATTGGGTTGATTACGACGACAAAAATCTTTTAGCCCATTATGGAGGTAAAGCCACTATAAATATTCAGTTTCTGAAAGATGAGTATAAAAGAGTCAGTTCACTTGCTGCTGATGAAGCTGTTAAAAATTCGCCCTTAAAGGTGAGTAAAGTAGAAGGTTTACCTCAACAACAATTACTAATAGGTTCAGCAATTGGAACTATCCCAAATGAATCAGTAATTAATTCGGTTATTAAATCGCTTGATCAGGACCGCTGGCTAGTAAAGCATATTCAGATAAGTAGACCTTATTCTATTTCAGCAGATGGTAAGGAAATGAATACAGCTAAATTGAGTGATGAAAATGGTAAAGGTATAGTTGACGCTACAGAGCAACTCTATATTTCAACCAGAGAATATGAGAAGAATATGAGTTTATTAATAAAGTATCTGAGCAGATAGTTTTCAGAGCTCAACATATTAAAACAGATATATCGAATGATTTTTTATCGAACTATTTCAGCAATTATAAAGACTCGGTTCAGTAGTTTCTATCTTGTTCTGGCCTTGATTATGATTTTGATTTATTCCTGTTCAAAGATATCTACTACTTTACCTAAAGCTTCAGCAGATAATGGAGGCTTATTTTTGCCTGATAATTTTGAGGCGCTGGTAGTGGTTGACAGTATTGGCAAGGCTAGGCACCTTGCAGTGAATAATAATGGCGACATCTATGTGAAGTTGACGTATAACCGGGCTATGAAGGGGTCTGGAGGTACGGTAGCTTTACGTGATATCAATAAAGATGGACGGGCAGATTCGATCGTGTATTTTGGAGATTATACGGATGTTGGCAGCTCTGCTGTTGGAGTGACCATTCACAATGGTTATCTCTATACAAGTACTGTAAATCAGGTATTAAGAAATAAATTAAGTAATGGGCAATTGGTTCCCGACAGTAAAACAGAGGTTATGCTTACCGATCTTGACCCAAATGTTGCAAAAAACTGGCATACCACCAAACCACTGGCCTTCGATAAAAAGGGATTTATGTATGTTCCTTTTGGTTCACCATCTGATGCCGGACAGGATATGTCTAAATACGGACCAACCGGAATTCCGGGTGGTAAAGGTTTAGATCCTTCGCCTGAACGAATTAATCATGCCGGTATTTGGCGTTTTGATGCCAATAAAATTGGTCAAACACAAAAGGATGGATATAAATTTGCTACGGGTATCCGCAGTGTGGTAGGTATGGCATGGAACAATACGGATGACCAATTGTATGCCGTAATGAATGGAATTGATAATTTCCGTACCCTTTACCCAAACCTATATACGGCGTGGCAAGCCGCTGTTCTTCCTTCTGAACCCTTACTAAAAGTTACTGAGGGTTCAGATTTTGGATGGCCTTATGCTTATTATGATCAGTTACTGAAAAAAAATATGCTACAGCCTGGATATGGTGGCGATGGTAAAGTAATTGGTAGAGCAGCCAATTTTGATGTGCCGGTTATCGGTTTTCCTGGACACTGGGCACCAATGGATGTGTTGTTTTATCAGGGTAACCAGTTTCCAGATCGGTATAAAAAGGGTGCTTTCGTTGCTTTTCATGGTTCTACCGATCGCTCGCCTTATCCACAGGCCGGTTATATTGTTTGCTTTGTCCCATTTGAAAATGGGCAACCCAATGGTAAAATGGAGGTCTTTGCAGATGGTTTTACCGGTGTTGATACAGTTGTGAATACGAGTGATGCAGTTTATAGGCCTATGGGGCTTTCAACCGGTCCGGATGGCTCATTATACATTTCAGAATCAAACAAAGGAAAGATTTGGAGGGTTATGTATAAAGGAGATAAGAACAAATTTGGTGACGCGCAGCTGGCAAAGATGGAGCTTCGTGAGCAGAGGTCTTATATTAAAACACCAGATGTTGTAAAAGATAATTTGCAGCGGGGAGATCGGTTAGCTGGGAGTATTTTATATACTACGTATTGTGCAAATTGCCATCAAAGTAATGGTAAAGGAGACGATAGCAGATTTCCTCCGCTTGCCGGATCAGATTGGGTGATAGGAGATAAAACCAGGCTAATCAATACCATTCTAAATGGCCTTGAAGGCGAAATTAAGGTGAATGGGCAATCCTGGCAAGGCTTAATGCCTGCCCACTCCAAAATACTAGATGATCATGCAATTGCATCCATATCAACCTATATACGACAGAGTTTTGGTAATAAGGCCAGTGCAGTGAGTGCTCTTGAAGTTAGTAAATTAAGAAATGTAACAAAGCCATAATGCTTCCTTATTCACAACAAAGGCTTAGTGTTTTTATTAGTACATTAGTTTAACATAACATAAATCAAACATAAAAAATGAAATCAACCATCTTAATAGGTTCTTTGCTCGTTTTTGGATTAACTTCCTGCGTAGGCAATTTGACAACTGAATCAAAAAATGTTAGCTCTGAACGTAAAAATATTATGCCAGAAGGATATAATCGTGGATTGCCTTTCACGCCCGGAATTCTGGTTGATGGCACACTTTATGTAGCCGGATTTAGCGGTGAAGATCCGAAGACCGGTGTTATTCCTGAAGAGTTTGAGACTGAAGTTAAGCAGGTATTAGATAAGATCGGTGTGATTTTAAAGGAAGCAGACATGGATTATAACGATGTTGTTTCTGTTCAGGTATACCTGACAGATATGGAGCTTTTTGAGCGTATGAATGTTGTTTATCGCACCTATTTTGATGAGCCACGTCCTACACGTTCTATTATGGGAATTAAAAGTTTGATTGGCCCTGCAAGAATTGAGATCACGGTAACTGCACGTAAATAAGCGCTAGGGTAATTGAAATTGAGCTGAGCAACATAGCAATTGATTAATAATTAATAATTTATGAATATTAAAATAACCGATAATCCTGTCGAATTAGGAAAAGTGTCTGCAGCTGCTGCTGTAGAGGGAATAATTAATGCAATTAAAGACAAAGGACAGGCTAATGTTATTCTTGCTACTGGTGCAAGTCAGTTTGAAACATTAAGAAACCTAGTTGAAGATACTACAATAGATTGGTCAAAGGTGGTGATGTTTCATCTTGATGAATATATCGGCCTTCCTGAAACAGCACCTGCAAGTTTCAGAAAATACCTGAAAGAACGTTTTTTGAATTTGGTAAGTCCGCTCAAAGCCAGTTATTTGGTTAATGGTGAAACAGATCCTGAAGTAGAATGTAAGCGTTTAAATCAGATTATCACAGAACACCCGATCGATGTGGCATTAGTTGGAATTGGCGAAAATGGGCATCTAGCTTTTAATGACCCCCCTGCTGATTTTGATACACTCTCACCTTACATTGTTGTAGATCTGGATGAAAAATGCCGTTTGCAACAGTTTAATGAAGGATGGTTTCCTTCATTGGCAGAAGTTCCAAAAAAGGCAATAAGCATGTCAATCAAACAGATCTGCAAATCAAAAATGATTATTTGTTCTGTACCGGATAGCAGGAAAGCGGAGGCTGTTAAAAACACTTTGGAGAATAAGGTAAGTAATAATGACCCTGCGAGTATTTTACAGACTCATGCTAATTGTTTATTCTTTCTGGATAAATCTTCTGCATCCTTACTTTCAAAAAATTAGAGCCTCTTAATAAAATGTCATCATGAAACGTAGAGAACTGATTAAATATTTATCTGTGGCACCCTTGGCAGGCGGTTTAACGGCTGTTCCATTAAATTCTGCAAGTGCTGCAAGCTCTATTGTTAAGAGAGATTTGATTAAGGAATTAGGTTTGAGAACATTTATAAATGCCTATGGTGTTTATACCACCCATACTGCTTCTTTAATGGCCGATGAGGTGCTTGAAGCCATAAATGGGGCTTCAAGAAAATATGTTTTGTATAATGACCTACAAGACAAAGTTGGCGAAAAGATCGCAGCCATGTGTCATGCTGAAGCTGCCATGGTTACTTCAGGTTGCTGGTCAGCCTTGGTGTTGGGAACGGCCGGAATCCTCACCGGAATGGACAAAATCAAAGTGGCTAAATTACCGGATGTTACTGATTTTGAACGGAATGAAGTGATTTTGCAGAAAACACATAGTGGTTCTTATGACCATGCTTTAAGCAATACCGGAATAAAGCGAATTTTCGTTGAAACCGCAGAAGAATTCGAGAAGGCTATCAATTCTAAAACTGCTATGACCTGGTTCTACAATGAAGCAGCACCATGGGGCAAAATAGGACATGATGAGTGGCTTTCTATATCAAAAAAACATAAAATTCCTGCAATGGTTGATATTGCCGCAGATGTTCCGCCTGTTGAGAATCTTTGGAAATTTAATGATATGGGCTATGACGTGGTTTGTGTTTCTGGAGGGAAGGCTATCCGTGGTCCGCAGAGTGCCGGAATTTTGATGGGAAGAAAAGAAATTATTGCAGCCGCCCGTCTGAGTGCTCCTCCGGGAGGAAACAATATTGGTCGCGGAATGAAGGTTAATAAAGAGGAGGTTTTTGGTATGTATGCCGCATTAGATCGCTTTATTAATCTTGATCAAGGTAAGGAATGGCAAATGTGGGAAGATCGTGCACATGTTATTTTAAATGCAGTAAAAAAAGTGAAAGGTGTTCAAGCTGAAATTTTTGTCCCGCCAATAGCCAATGTAACTCCTACCTTGAGAATATCCTGGGACCAGTCGCTAATAAAGCTAAGCACCAAAGAAATGACTCTTAATCTTAGAAATGGTGAGCCCTCTATTGAAGCCCCAAAAAGCATTAATGATGCCATGATACTGTCTGTTTGGATGATGCAAACCGGCGAGGAAAAGATTGTGGCCAAAAGATTTACTGAAGAATTAATTAAAGCATCAGTTTAAGACCTAGCGTATTTATATGAGCCTCAAAAAATTATTTTTCTTTTCTGTTTTGATATCTTTCTCTGTTGCTGTTCAGGCACAATTTCCTTACCGCTTGTTGATTAAGGGAGGGCACGTAATCGATGCAAAAAATAGCATTGATGAAGTGATGGATATTGCAATTCAGAATAATAAGATTGTTCGTGTAGCAAGGAATATTGATACGTTAATGGCTCAGCAGGTTATTTATGCAAAGGGTATGTACGTTACTCCCGGGCTGATTGATATTCATGCCCATGTTTTTTATGGTTTTGATCCGGATAGTTATTTGAGTGGAGGTACAGTTGCCGTACTTCCTGATCAATCTACGTTCCGCTCCGGAGTTACTACAGTGGTTGATGCCGGAGGTGCCGGTTGGAGATCATTTGGGACATTCAAAAAAAATATCATTGATGTTTCAAAAACCAGAGTATTGTCTTTGCTAAATATTGTTGGAGAGGGAATGAGAGGAATAGAAAATTATGAGCAAAATGTGAGTGATATGGATGCACGAAGAACTGCAGACACTGCCCTTGCTCATAAAAAAGATATCGTGGGGTTTAAAGTTGCCCATTTTACAGGTTCAGAATGGACCCCGGTTCAGCGTGGGGTAGATGCCGGAAAATTTGCCAATATGCCTGTCATGATTGATCTGAACAGTCTGTATTTTTCAATTCAAGAGCTCTTTACAAAATATCTTCGCCCTGGAGATATTTATACCCACACCTTTATTCAATCTTCAAGGGGAGTGGTTGATCCAATTGTAGATTTAAAAACCCGCAAGTTAAAACCATTTGTTCTAGAAGCTCAGAAAAAGGGAATTATATTCGATGTAGGCTTTGGCGGTGGTAGTTTCAATTTTAATCAAGCTTTGCCTGCCTTAAAGGCAGGATTTTATCCAAATACGATGGGCACTGATCTTCATCAGGGCAGTGTAAATGGCGCCATGAAAGACCAAATGAACGTTTTATCTATTTTTCTTTCTATGGGTATGAACATCCCTGAACTCATCAAAGCAAGTACCTGGACACCCGCTCAGGTAATCAAGAGAGAAGAACTTGGCAATCTCTCTGAAGGTTCAGTAGCTGATATTGCGATTATAAGCATGCGTAATGGAAATTTCGGTTTTAGAGATGTTGCAGGAAATAAATATTGGGGCAAACAGAAGTTTGAATGTGAATTGACCATAAGAGATGGCAAGATTGTGTATGATTTAAATGCTATTGCAGGAAATTTAAAGACTCAAAAATAATTGTGAGAATAAAAATACTTATTATTTGAATTTTTGTCTTTTAAATAAGGGTGTTGAAAAATAAATAGTGTGTTTTTTTCTTTTTCGGGTACGTAAACGTAAATTACCAAAGCAATCGTGCAACTGAACAAAAAGCTTGGTCTATATTTTTGCTTTGGAGTAATTAAAGTTTAGCCAAAGAAATGATATAAGAATAAATTTTACTAAATGTTTTTTCTTTTAAATCAGTTTTTAACGCAGCAATCAGGTTTTACGCAATAAGTGAATCGATTAAATTAACTATAAATAAACATTAATTATTGAACTTAAGATGTTGACAATAACTAGAAATCTAGTGGTATTTTCCATGATTTTTTTCGCTGCGCTTATCGCAAACGGACAATCAACTGCTGGTTGGTACACCGAAGGAAAGGATTATGCACCAACTAGACGCATCATGATCACAGTAACTAACCCCCTAAATGTTCCAGTAAAGGGTAGTAGTGTGGTTGTTTCACGTAAAAGCTTGCCTTTTCAGAATATTCCTGAACGCTGGATTGGAATAGTTGATCCGGCACTTCCATCAGATCCTGAGCCAACTGTTGAACAGCTCAAAGCAAATAGTGGATATGTAAGAAGGAAAGAAACTAATGGTCATTATGTTGAGCTTCAGGTTGATGATAAAGATAAGGATGGTATTTGGGATGAACTATTTTTCATGACCGATCTTAAGGCTAAAGAGTCGAGAGACTTTTACATCTATATTGATCATTACGAACGAGGGATGTATGAACATCAAGTTCATGCAGCTATAGCTAACTATGGCCGCCACACCGTGCCTTTATGGGAATCTAAGAACATGGGATGGAAATTATGGTACCCCCATGAAGTAGATCTACATGGAAAAAGATCGCCAATGCTCACCGCTTATTACGAGTATTCTACCAACAAATCTGGGTATTATATGCCATGGGAAATGGGAACTGATATCATGACCGTTGCTAGCACATTCGGAGCTGGTGGCATGTGCCTTTTTGAGAATCCTGCCGATATGGAGAATCCAGCCCGAGCTTATCATTCGCCGTTTAAAAATAAAGGTCCTTTTGATGATACACGTTATACGTATGATGTAGTCTATAACGGGCCTCTAAGAAGTATGATCAAAGTTAATACAACCAACTGGAACTCAGGAAAAGGCTATTACGAACTTGAGCAATATTATACGGCCATTGCTGGTAAAAGTTGGAGTACTGTGGAAACTAAGTTTAATAAGTTTCTGCCCCCCAATGCTGATGTGAAATTTGGTGCCGGTATCAGACAGATTATGAGTGAATATACTTCAGTGAATAAAAAAGGTATTGCCATCTCGATGGGGAAAAATATTGAAGCTCGTATTCCAGATGAAGATATAGGCGATGATGTGTTAACAGTGCCATGGCAGGGAATAGGAATGATCATTCGGGATAAATATATGCCCCAATATCAGGCAATCAAAAATTACGGTGGTAATCATTTATTTAAAATGCCAGTAACTTCTGATCTAAGCTATGAATATATGATTCTAGGAGCATGGAGTTTTGGCGATATTAATAAAAATGAAAAAGAATTTATAAAATACGTTGATGATGAGGCACTTATATATAATAATCCTCCTATTATCACTGTACATAAGTTTGAAACTAAGTTAAAATAGTTATTTAATCTGTAAATTATTACGCTTTAAGATGCAAAAATCAAGACGCGAATTCATAAAAAAGAATTCAATTGCCATTTTAGGAACATCAGTTTTATCGGCTGCTTCCGGTAGTGTACTTGCAAATACGACAGAATTTCTAAGTCCTCAGAATAATGATCTATTGTTTTTTGATGCTTTTGCCAGGATTGGCCCCAGAAAGTACAAACACCCTGCTGAAAAGTGGAAATTGGAAGATCTGACAAAAGAACTTGATCATTGTTCTATTTCTGGAGCTCTAGTAGCTTCCACCTTATCGCTCAGTTATGATGCCATGTATTCCAATCTGGAATTAAGCACCATGCTGAAGCCCTATCCCAATTTATTTGGGATATGGAATGTGCTTCCTCATCATACCAATGAGTGTCTGCCCCCTAAAGAATTAAAAGTTAAAATGGATCAGAATCAGGTTCGTGCTGTAACCATTCACCCGCTTTCAAATGGTTGGGATTGGAGTGCAGAATCAAGCCAGGAGTTGATGAAGCACCTGAATGACCATAAAATTTTCACCATTACAACGGTTTCTGAAATTGGTGGCTGGAAGGAACTTAATGCTTTTCTAAAACAATACAGATCAATTCCACTATTGGTTTCTGGCATCAGCTGGGGAGAACAGCGTTATGCCATCGGATTGTTAAAAGATCATCCTAATTTCCATCTCAGTTTTGACAGGATGCAGATCAATGAAGGCTTGGAATTTCTTTATAAAAAAGGCTATATAAATCAACTTATTTTTGCCACTGACTGTCCTACAATGTCGGCAGGAGCACATCGTACTTATATTGATTATGCCAGTATTCCTGAACAAGCTAAAGCTAAAATAGCGGGTGGTAATTTGATGCGGCTCTTAGGTGGTCAAGGTCCTAAAAAGGTTCATACCAACAGATCTGAAGATATTCTGATGACTGCTGTCCGAAAAGGAAAACCACTGCCTGTACCCGTTATTGATATGCACATGCACATGCTCCATGAAGGTATTAACGGTGCAGGTGGTACAGGTTATCATATGGAAAATGGTGGTCCTAAAGGTATTTTCTCTATGATGGAAAAATTGGGAGCTGTTGGAGGCGGATTCATGAGCTGGAATGGGGTTGTAAGTAATGATTCTGTTCAAGGAAACAAATTGGTGAAAGAAGCATTAGATGTATCCCCGAAAGGATATTGGGGTCTGGTAACCTTTAGCCCAACACATTATACCCAGGAAGAGCTTGCTGTAATGATTCCTGAAGTTTATGCTGATAAACGTATCATTGGAATGAAGCCTTACCACTTCTATGGAATGGAGTATCATAATCCGGCCTATGATATTTGGTGGGAATATGGAAATAAACATGGTCTATATGCCTTGATTCATCCATCAAGGTCTGACCTCTTGGAAGTTGAAAAGCTAGCATCAAAATATCAGAATGTTCGCTGGGTTATTGCACATGCAGGTGGAAGCTACAAAATGGCTGATATGGCAATTGCTGTAATGAAGAAACACAAGAATGTGTTTGCTGAACTTACTTTAACTCCGGTGCCTTTAGGGGTTATTGAGTACATGGTAGATGCATTAGGTGATGACCGCTTATTATACGGTTCTGACCTTCCTATGCGAGATCCACGTCAACAATTAGGCTGGTTGGTATTCTCTAATTTAACATTAGAAAGCAAGAAACGGATCCTTGGTCAAAATGCTTACCAAGTTGTTGAGCCATGCTTAAAAAATATGCCTGAGTATAATATTCCGGTACCCTTTAGAAAATGATTAGTTTATGAATGTTTAGCAGTAAGAAATCTAATCTGAATACACGGAAAACATGAAATTGTATTTAATGAGTTTTATTATTGCCAGTCTTTTGTTTAATGGGCCGGTTTTTTCAAGCTGGCATGCTGGGGTTGCTAAGGTTGATATTACTCCTCAAGAGTCTGTTCCATTGGCTGGCTATGGTGGCAAAACCCGTATGTCTGAAAATGTGTTGCACCCAATCTGGATTAAGGCTCTAGCATTGCGTGATGAAACTAACGAAGTTCATGTTATTGTAACTGCAGATCTTGTAGGGCTGAGTGAAAAAATGGTTAACATCATTGCAGGCAATGCCATCAAAAGATACAAACTAAAAAGAGAAAATCTTATCTTAAATACTTCTCATAATCATTCTTGTCCGGTTACTGAAGATGTTTTATGGTTATATTATGAATTTACTCCTAATGAGGCCGCCGTTAAGGATCGATATACAGCCTTAGTATATTCAAAGTATAATGAAGTAATCGAACAGGCTTTGACTAACATGAAACCAGCAGAATTGCATTTTGAACAAGGGCTGGCGGGTATTGCAGTAAACCGTCGTAGGTCTCGTGGTTCCGAAACCCGTTCTTTTGGTGGGCAAGTTGACCAAGATGTGCCGGTTATTACTGTTAAGTTTGAAGGCCAAATAAAAGCAATTCTTTTCGGTTATTCATGTCATACAACCGCATTAGGCGGACTAACTATCAGTGGCGATTATGCAGGATTTGCACAGTTGGAGCTTGAAAAATCTTTCCCAGGTGCAATTGCACTATTTATTCAGAATTGCGGAGGCGATGCAAATCCATTGCCACGTATTCGAGGAAATGACGAACAGGCATCAACGCTTGCTTTGATGTATGGGAGTATTCTAGCTGAGTCTGTAAAACAAGTTATTGCATTACCTATGAATGTATTGTCGGGGCCAATTCGAGCAGTAATGGGAGAGACAGAGCTTAAGCTTAAGGAAGGATTATCTCTTACAGAACTTCAGGAGAAATTACCGAGTCTTAGTGGTATGGAAAAAAGAGAAATTGAACACCAAATCAGTCAGTATAAATCTTTTGGATCACCTCCAGACAAAGTGAAGTATCCAGTGCAGGTTTGGCGTTTTGGTAAAGAATTTATTTTAATAGCACTTACCGGTGAAACAGTTGTAGACTATTCATTAAAATTTAAAGGTAGGTATGGATGGAATGATACCTGGGTATTTGGTTACAATAATAATCTGCTTAGTTATATTCCTAGTGAAAGAGTATTAAAAGAAGGTGGTTACGAAGGTACAACAGGCATGTTGGAATATGGACATAGGGCACAATATAAAGAAGGAGTAGAAGATCAGATTAGCAAAATAGTACATGAATTGGTTAAGAAATCTGACTATTGATTTTTCTTTGTTTTTGGAGCAATTGAGCGAGATTATAGGCCTGTAATGCAATTAACCTATAGTTAATACACTATATAAAATGTTAATAATCAAATATTTAAATAAGTTATATTAATTGATACTTTAATATTAAGAAAGAATTTTCCAAAATAATATAATTATGAAAAAACAGCTTTTAATTTACGTTTTAACCCTTTGCCTTTTACTTAATTTGGCAAAAGCTCAAAGTCAAGGTAGTCGGATTCCGTATACTCTTTTCAATGATTTTGAAACCGGTGAGCTGTTCGGTTGGGAGACCTACCCCTATGCGCAAGATATAGCTTTTGACGCTTTATATTTTGCGAGTAAGACCCCAACTTACAAGGATAGTAAATATGCCCTAGCTCGTCCGTTTAAAGCTCATGATACCAATGAACTGTATCAGGGTTTTACTAAACGACTAAACATCTATACCCTTGAAGATACCCGTGTAAAAGCTGCAGTTTATTTTCAGAGTGATCGCAATGCTGAATCTTTGGAACTTTCATTAGGAACTTTTGATGGCAAGCGTTATATGCATAAAATCACTAATCCCAAGGCTAATTCTTGGCTAGAATTGGATATTCCTATTTCTAGTTTTATGTTCAAAGGAGAGTCTCTGAAAGCGGGTGAGCATATTCAGGTAATTACATTAAAAGGTTCTTATCCAATTGTAAATTACCTGTTTACCTATACAATATTAATGGATGATTTTAGTATCAATGCTGAACGAGACAGGCAATTCATTGCCCTTAATCCAGTTTCTACAAATCTGAATATGTTTGATATTTCAATTTTAAATAAACACTTCTTTTATGGAGATAATATCAGTTTAAAGGTTGCTCCAGAAGGTAATGTTAATTTAAAACAGGTTAAAGGAACACTTCTTGACAGTAAAGGTAAAGTGATAAAAGAAAATGTATTATTCACTCGAAGTGGAAATGAATGGGTTAATAATGCTATTTATAAATTAACTGAAAAAGATCTACGCGGGCAGTGGGAGATCAGATTAAATGGTATAACAGATCAAAATTCTGAGTTTAATTGGTCTTTTCGCTTTCTAATGCCGGGAAAACAGGTGAATGGACATCCACGATTATATTTTTCAGCTGAAGAGTTGAAGAAGCGTCTAGCCAATGAAAAATCGCCGGTTGCAAAAGGAATACTAGACCACGCGTTAAACGATAAAAAATTCATGAAAGTTGATGTTGATGCAATTGCAGAAGGTAAAGACTATACTGCTGAAGCATTGGTTGGTGGTCCTCATGCCAGAACTTCTGTTGGTGAAAATTCATATGCAGTATGGAATAATCCTAATGCTGCTCTTGGAAATGTGATTGAAGAAGGAAGTTTCCAATATGCATTTACAGGCGATCGTGCTGCAGGTGAACAAGCTAAAAAAGCTCTTTTGAAACTTTGCTCGTTTAAAAAATGGAATGCAGATTGGATGCTTGAACGTAAATTCTGGACCTATTACCCTGTTGGATACACCATTAAACCTGTTGCCTATGGATATGATATGCTTTACGATTTGCTTACAGATTCAGAAAGAGCCTTTGTAAGAAAAGCAATCATGGACAAGGGACTGAAAATGTTTCATCGTGATATGGTTGAGATGAACAGAATGCCTTCTAATCAAACCAATCACATTGCTGTACTTGCAGGTGGTATGGGTTTAGCGGCTACTGCCATCTATGGCGATGATCCAACAAATCCTAACCTGGAACCTTATATATCAGGAATATTGACAAAAACTAAAACCTTTATTGACCGAACTTATTATGAAGACGGAAGTTATGGTGAGCCAAAAAGTGGTTATATGAATATGGCAAGCAGGGATATGGGTGAACTATTGCCAGCTCTTGAGCGAAATTTTGGTGTTGATTATACGACTACTACCAATTTTCAGCATTTCTATAAATACCTCATTCAGGCAAGCTATTCGAATGGATTGATGCAAGACTACGGTGATGGTGGTGGTGCAAAAGGTTCAAAGGTTGATATTGGTGGACAGATTCATTCTTGGTGGTTAGTTAACCGGATCAAAAATCCTATCCTTTATTCCTATGTTAAACCTTTCTGGGAAGCTGGGAAAGGTGGGTATTTAAGTTATTATTGGTATAGAGATGATATTACTCCAATTTCAAGAGAAACATTACCGCCATCTAAATTTTTTGCTGCACAGGGAATGGTGATGCGTTCGGGTTGGGATGACACCTCAACAGTATTAAGCACTCGTGTTGGGCCAAATGCTAATCATTATCACTATGATCAGGGTAGTTTCCAGATCATGAAGAATGGAGAAACTCTTTTAACTGATCCGGCTTATGGTCCGCTAGGTTATTATGCTAACCTTGAATTCTTAAGTTATCATGTACAGGCAAATGCTCATAATGTAATGCTGGTTGACCATGATCCAGAAAGCCAAACACCTGCTCACTACGACAATGGGATAAAAGCACTGCGTGATTGGCCTAAAGTATTGCATTTATTTAATGGCAAAGACGCTGATGGAATTGAAAGTGAACTTAGTACGGTTTACAAAGGTAAACTTGAAAAATACGCTCGCACAATACTTTCAACAAAGTCTGGACCAATATTTTTATTCGATGAGGTTAAAAGTAAAACCCCTGCTGGCCATGTGTACGATTGGATATTTCACGCTCCACCCGGCGAAAACAATGAAACAGCAATTAGTTATTCTAATGGGCGAATGATCATCGATCGTCCAAAAGCAAAACTCACCATGGATGTGGTTAGCCCAGTGATCGCGGCTTCAAAAATTTATGATAAAGGTGTAGGAAAAGTATTCTACGAGTCATTCCTTGATTTAACAAGCAAACCAGCCCTTGAACATGTAAATTTTCTTGCCGTTATTCTGCCTGAATCTAAATCAGAATCGGGCAGCGCCAGATTGGCACCAGTAACCACGCGTTTAGATGCGCCAGGATGGATTGGTGCTAAAATGGTTCATACTTCTGGGTCTGACATTGGTTTCTTTCATATAGGATCAGAAAATGGTACTGCAGCAGGTTTTAAAACAGATGCCAAGAGATTTACAGCATCATATGATAAGTTTGACGTATTAAATAAAATTTATTTTGAAGGAACCTCAATTTCAGGTAATGGTCTTTCATTTACAGCAGATCAAAGTGTAAGAGGAACCATAGCGCTTACTAATTCAGGTATCGATGCCGAAATAAAGTCAGCACGGGGATGTACTATCAAAGTACTTCTTTCAGGAAAACCTTCAATAGTTCAGTCAAATGGCCTAACAATTTCTGACTGGACCTATGATGAACTATCAAAAATGTTGACTTTGAAAATAGCAGGGGGTACGGTCCCCCTAATTATCAAAAAATAGAGTACCTATTAAAATGCCCAGCATTGGAATGTCTTGGGTATTATTTTTGACATTAATTTAAAACATAATTAAAATTTACTAAAATTACGCTTAGGTGTTTTTTTGAAAATAGAATAAAAGACTAGAAATAATATGGAACAAATCCTCAAAATACACAACGGTAAGATTTTAACTCCTTATAGGGCATTCAGTGGTACAGTATTAGTTCAGGGTGGAAAGATTCTTGAAGTTGCTGAGGGTGATATCGAAGTTCAGGATGCAGTAGAGATTGATGCTAAGGGGAACTATATTTCTCCCGGGTTTATTGATATTCACGTTCATGGAGGTGGTGGTCATGATTTCATGGATGGCTCTGAAGATGCATTTTTAAAGATCGCTGAAACCCATGCCATGTATGGAACAACGGCACTGATGCCAACTACCTTGACCAGTGAGCTTGATGAACTATATAATACGCTTGAAATTTATAAACAAGCAGACAAAAACAATAAAAAAGGTGCTCAGTTTTTAGGAATGCACCTTGAAGGGCCATATTTTGCATTAAGCCAGCGTGGTGCTCAGGATCCTAGATATATCCGGAATCCTGATCCAAAAGAATATATGGATATTCTTTCACGCTCTTCAGATATCAAACGATGGAGTGCAGCTCCAGAATTAAAAGGTGCAATCGAATTTGGCAACCATTTACGCTCAAAAGGTATTCTTGTGGCCATGGCTCATACCGATGCAATCTATGAAGAAGCATTACTAGCATTTGAGGCGGGCTATACCTTGGCCACCCATTTTTATTCCGCTATGTCAGGGGTTTCACGCAGAGCATGTTTCAGATATGCCGGAGTGATTGAAACTGCCTATTTGCTTGATGAGATGGATGTAGAAATCATCGCAGATGGAGTGCATCTTCCAGCTCCCTTATTAAAACTGATCTACAAAATTAAAGGCCCCGATCGTATTGCGCTAATCACCGATGCTATTCGTGCGGCCGGGATGCCTCCTGGAGATAGCATCATTGGTAGTAAACAAAATGGATTAAAAGTGATTATTGAAGATGGGGTAGCTAAACTTCCTGATCGTTCTTCTTTTGCTGGAAGCGTTGCTACTACCGATCGTTTGATAAGAACAATGATTAATATGGCTGATGTTCCATTGCTCGAAGCGGTTAAAATGGCTTCTCAGACACCCGCTAATATTTTAGGTCTGGGTGCATCTAAAGGATCCTTGATTTCTGGAAAAGATGCTGATATTGTTATTTTCGATAGCAACATCAATGTCAGTACAACCATTGTTCAAGGAAGAGTTATTTATAATAAAGAAAATTCATAAAAATACAGAAATTACATATTTGCAGTCATGAGAGAGATTAATAAGGAAAAATTAAACGTAAAAATATATAGTGGACGACCAGAATTAGGTGCTGCCGCGGCCGAAATACTTACTGAAAAAATTTCTGAATTATTAAAAACAAATGAATACATCAATATCATTTTTGCTTCTGCTCCTTCACAAAACGAGTTTTTAGCAGAATTGCTTCATAAAAATATTGAATGGAACAGAATCAATGCCTTTCATATGGATGAATATGTAGGCTTGCATCCAGATGCTTCACAGGGTTTCGGGAATTTCTTGAAGGATAGATTATTTAGTAAGGTTAACTGCCGTGAAGTTCATTATTTGAATGGTAATGCGGCCAATATTCAGGATGAATGCAAGCGTTATTCTGACCTGCTGATCAAATATCCTACTGATATTGTATGCCTTGGAATAGGAGAGAATACTCATCTGGCATTTAATGACCCGCATGTGGCTGATTTTAATGATCCATTGATCGTTAAGGTTGTTGACCTTGATCAAGACTGTCGTTCTCAGCAGGTAAATGATGGATGCTTCGCAACTATTGATGATGTGCCTACACATGCGCTCACGATCACGATGCCAGCATTGTTTAAATCAACTTTTGCCTATGCAATTGTGCCTGGTAAATTTAAGGCAAATGCTATTTTTCATACCCTAAGTAGTGATATCAGTGAATTGTATCCTTCAACAATTCTTAGACGACATAATCATGCAGTGCTTTTTATAGATGAAGATAGCGCATCGAAATTGTAAATAAACCCTAAATAAACCCTTAATTCAAGATCCAATAACCCGATTACATAATAAAGTTTAACATGAGCAAAAACACTTCAGTAACAGCTGGTTCTTTAAGTCAGAGAGACACCATAACCGGCATGATAATCATTGCATTTATGTTTTTTATGTTTGGATTTACTTCCTGGATAAATGCAATTCTGATTCCCTATTTTAAGATATCCTTTGAACTTTCGCATGTTCAGTCTTATCTGGTAACCTTTGCATTTTATATTTCATATTTTATTTTCTCAGTCCCGGCTTCTTTTCTGTTAAAAAAAATCGGATTTAAGAAAGGAATGATGATTGGCTTCTGGGTTATGTCATGCGGAGCCTTTTTGTTTGTGCCTGCAGCTATTACAATGACCTATGAGCTATTTTTACTTGGCTTGTTTTCAATAGGCGCTGGACTCGCATTGCTTCAATCTGCAGCTAACCCATACATCACCATTTTAGGACCTAAAGAGCGTGCAGCCCAGCGATTCAGTATTATGGGCATTTGTAATAAGGGTGCTGGAATTCTGGCTCCACTATTATTTGCTGCAGTTATTTTCAAAGCAACTGATAGTGCAATGCTAGACAATATCTCTTCGATGTCGCAGGCAGAGAAAGATGTTGTATTTCATGAACTTATTCAACGAGTAATAATTCCATATGCTTGCGTCGGAACCTTCCTTTTTCTAATTGGATTATTCATCCGTTTTTCACCTCTTCCTGAAATTGATACCGAACATGAAAGTGAAGAACTGGCACAGGCTAACTCATCAAAAACAAGTATTACACAGTTTCCCCATTTGATATTAGGCGCATTTGCAATTTTCTTGCATGTTGGAACTCAGGTTATTTCTATTGACACTGTAATTAGTTATGCAGGTACAATGAACCTCAACTTAATTGAAGCCAAGGTGTTTCCATCCTACACCCTTACCGCACAAATCTGCGCCTATTTTATCGGAATCTTTTTTATACCTAAATTTTTCAGTCAGTTAACAGCCCTTCGGGCAAGTACAATTTTGGGTATTGTTTTAACATTTCTTATTATTTATGCTAAAGGCCAGGTTACTTTCTTAGGGCATACAACCGATATTTCATTATGGTTCGTCGTGATGCTTGGTTTGGCTAACTCATTAGTTTGGGCTGGTATCTGGCCGCTTGCATTAGATGGCTTAGGCAGATTTACCAAAATTGGAGCTTCATTAATGGTTATGGGATTAGTCGGTAATGCCATATTGCCAATGGTTTATGGATATTTTGTCGATATTTTCAATGCCAGAGAGGCCTATTGGGTATTATTTCCATGTTATGTATACCTGGTATTTTATGCTTTCAGAGGTTATCGCTTAAGAAGCTGGAAGTCATAATTTATCAGGAATAAAATATTTCACCATAAACTATGATTAGTAATGGTAAGGTACCCGTAATAAATTAAAATTAGCCTTTCGGCATGGATAAAATAATTGCTGGAGCTTAAAAAGAAATAAAAGGATGAAGAACTGGACAATTTTTGGGGTGTTGGTATGTTTTATTTTTAACAATTATGCAAATGCTCAGAATTCAGGTAGTAGGGTTCCCTATAGTTTGAAAAACGACTTCGAAACTGGTGAGCTTTTCGGCTGGGAAGCATATCCATATGCTCAGGATATAGCTTTTGATGCTCTTTACTTTGCCAGTAAAACCCCAACCTATAAAAATAGTAAATACGCGCTGGCAAGGCCATTGAAATCTCATGATACTAATGAACTTTATCAGGGATTTACCAGGCGCCTTAATCTTTTTACTACTGCTGATACACGTGTTAAGGCAGCGATCTATTTTCAAAGCGACCGAAATGCGGAGTCGCTGGAATTATCACTTGGAACTTTCGACGGTCGCCGCTTCCTTCATAAGATCACTAAACCTCAGGCAAATACCTGGATCGAAATTGATCTTCCTTTATCTTCCTTCAGCCATAAAGGTCAACCTCTTCATGCTGATGAACACATACAAGTGATCACTGTTGAGGGAACCTATCAGATAAAAAACTATTTGTATACCTATACCATTTTAATGGATGATTTCCAGATCAATGGTGAACGTGATACCCGTTTTGTTCCTTTAGTTCCTGAAGCTACTGTTTTCGAAATGTTCAATGTCTCTGTTTTGAATAAGCATTACTTTTTCGGTGATGTGATCAGCCTGAAAACTTCAACTGAGGGTAATCTGAATCTTAAACAAGTTAAAGCCAGCCTGATTGATAGTCGCGGGAAAATGGTAAAAGATAATATTGCTTTTACGCACAGCGGAAATGATTGGCAAAATGAATCA
Organism: Daejeonella sp.; assembly: GCF_044348475.1. Taxonomy (GTDB): domain Bacteria; phylum Bacteroidota; class Bacteroidia; order Sphingobacteriales; family Sphingobacteriaceae; genus Daejeonella. The sequence goes on from NZ_JBIKSU010000003.1 coordinate 118,312, forward strand.
ATATATAAATTTTCAGAGAAGGATGAACGTGGTCAATGGGAGATCAGACTAAAAGGAATCGATGATCAGGGTGCAACCATCAGTCAGTCTTTCCGTTTTTTAATGCCCGGAAATAAAGTGAATGCTCATCCCCGTTTATATTTCAGTAATGAGGAACTCAAAAATCGACTTGCTAATGAAAAGTCGCCGGTGGCCAAACGTATTCTTGATCATGCACTTGAAGAGACTTCTTATATGAAGGTTAACGTAGATGCCATCAAAGAGGGAATAGATCGTACGGCAGAAAATCTTGTTGGCGGACCTTATTCAATGAATTCAGTAGGTTTTAGCAATTATGCTCTTTGGAATAATCCTAACAGTACCTTAGGTACTGTGATAGAGGAAGGTAGTTTTCGATATGCTTTTACTGGGGATAAAATGGCCGGTGAACAGGCAAAAAAAGCTCTTTTAAAGTTATGCTCCTTCAAAAAGTGGAATGCAAACTGGATGCTGGAACGCAAATTCTGGACTTACTATCCGGTAGGGTATACCATTAAGCCGGTTGCTTATGGCTATGACATGTTGTATGATCTGCTTTCAGATTCAGAACGGTCTTTTGTTCGAAATGCTATCATGGAAAAAGGTCTGAAGATGTTTCACAGAGATATGGTGGAAATGAATCGTATGCCATCAAACCAGACCAATCATATTGCAGTTATTGTTGGTGGTATGGGAATGGCTGCAACGGCAATTTATGGTGATGATCCTGCTAATCCTACTCTTGAGCCTTACCTTTCAGGCATTCTTACCAAATCCAAAGAATTCATCGATCGTACTTATTATGAGGATGGCAGCTACGCTGAACCAAAAAGTGGTTATATGGATATGGCAACCAGAGATATTGTTGAGATACTTGCCACATTTGAACGTAATTTCGGTGTAGATTTTTCAACTACTACCAATGTTCGGCATTTTTATAAATATCCCATCCAGGCAATGCATTCCAGTGGTCTCATTCAAAGTTATGGAGATGGAGGAAGAAGCTATTCAGGCTTTGATCAGATTCATTCCTGGTGGTTTGTCAACCGTACGAAAAATCCCTATCTGTATAATTTTGTAAAACCCTACTGGGAATCAGGTAAAGGAGGATATCTAGGGTATTTATGGTTCAGAGATGATATAATACCTCTGAAAAGAGAATCCCTGGTACCCTCGAAAGTTTTCTCTGCCCAGGGTATGGTTATGAGAAATGGATGGGATGATGCCTCCACTATCATTACTACTCGGGTTGGTCCTAATAATAATCATGCTCACTATGATCAGGGAAGCTTCCAGATCATGGCCAATGGCGAAGAATTACTAACAGATCCTGGAATAGGCGCTTTAGGCTATTATGCAAACCTTGAATTTTTAAGCTACGATGTTCAGGCTATTGCCCATAATACCATGCTGATTGATCATGATCCTGAAAGTCAGGCTCCTGCTCATTATGATAATGGAATTGCAGCCCTTAAAACCTGGCCAACTATGACTCATACCTTTGCGGGAAAGATCGCTGATGCTTTGGAAAGTGATCTTAGCTCGGTTTACAAAGATAAGCTGGAGAAATATTCACGAACGCTCCTATATACAAAGAGTGGTCCCGTATTTTTATTTGATCAGGTAAAGAGTAAATCCGGGGGGCATGTCTATAATTGGTTATTTCATGCTCCGCAAAATGAAGGGAATAAGCGTTCTATAGCTTATAAAGATAATCGTGTTACCATTGATAGGCCCAATGCAAGGCTAACAATGGATATCATATCTTCTGGAATATCAGAGCGGTCTAATGATAACCTTGCTTTATTTTCATATGCTGCTGATCTTGGATCAGCAAGTATACGAGATAGAACAGATAAAAAATTTGCAGAAAGTTTTCTAACGCTGGTTAGCAAACCTGATCTGAATGAAGCCAACTTCTTCGCTGTTTTACTGCCTGAGGCAAAACCTGCCTCCGGGAATTATTCTCCGAGACCGGTAACTACTAAAATTGAAGCTGATGGATGGATCGGGGCCAGAATTGATCATGGAAATGAGTCAACTTATGGGTTTTTTAGAAATGGTGCCGTAGCAAATGGAATTGTAAATGATTTTAAAACTGACGCAAAGCGGTTTACAGCATCTTTTGACCGATCAGGATCTTTAACTAAAGTTTATTTTGAGGGAGGATCATTTATTGGCCATGGACTTTCAGTTGCATCAACAAATTCAATTACTGTAGCTATTGCAATTTCAACGATAGAAACATCGCTGGAACTTCAATCGGAAGAGGCAGGAAAATTGTCTTTATCAATTATAAAAAAGCCGGTTTCTGTTCTTTCGAATGGCCAGGTTCTGCGTGAATGGACATATAATGATCAGATAAAAATGCTTAGTTTGAAAGTCCAAAAGGGCATAACTGAACTGAATATAAAACTGAAATAATATATAAAACTAAATTGTTTAATATAATTCTGATGAAAAATATAATATACCTTTTAACTGCTGCAGCAATTTTATCTGCTTCAAATGTATCTGCTCAGATTGCTGCGCCGGTTTCATCAAACCCTAATGTTACACTCGAACCCTCAACCTACACCGAAAATTTTGAGGACCGGGAGCTTGGAGCATGGGCATCCTATCCTCATTGGCAGGATATTGCTTATAATCAGGAGTTCAGGCCCAATGAAATGGTACCCGGCGATCCGAATATTTCGGTTGTTCAAAAAGTTACTGCCTATACCAATGTAGATGCCTATGCCGGAGCACAAAAACTTTTGGACATGTACCTTGTTCCTGGAGCAAAGTTGAATTTTAGATTTTACTTGAAGTCAAATTCGTCATCAGAGTCTTATAAAGTACTATTTGCCGCAGGAGATTTAGGTAAAATTGAATATACTATCAATAAGCCTGAAAGAAACAAATGGGTTAACGCAACGGTCAGTTTTGAAGATCTATTAAAAGCAAATCCAAAAATTTCAGGTATGGATAAGGTGCGTATTTATGCCCTTGCATTTATTGCGAAATTCCCCATGGCAGACCCGTCAATGCCGATATATTTTGGAATCGATGATATCGCATTCTCTGCTGCACGTGAAACGGCTTTCCGTTTTAATGCACCAGAGATGCATAAACTGCCTGAATACGCACAGTATATACCAAAAAAACACTATTTGGAAGGTGATAATTTTGTTCTAAACGGCTCTTGGCCTTTGGATGCAAAAAACGTAAGTGTGGAGATCCTATCTTTTGCTGATCAAAAGAAGTCATTCTTTAAGGCTGATCTTGTTAAAAATGGTTCAGACTGGAGTTTGAAACCATTGAAGATTAATTTTCCAGTTGGGCTTTATTTGGCTAGGTTAAAGGCAGTTAATGGTACTTCTACCATCGCTACTACTGAATTTACAATTCATGTAGCCCCAGCAAATATGGCTGGCAAGCATCCTCGTTTACTATTTGATGCAGATAAAAAGAAATTACTTGATGCCAAGTTTAAGCAGCCTGAATTTGCTAAGGTTTATGATGATATTCTTAAAAATGCCAAAGAACAGCGAATAAAGATTCCTGTAAATACATTAATTTTTGACCTTGATCAATTTCCAAAAGAAGATTGGTTACCTACTTGGAATGCTTGGGGTAATAAAATATACAATACAGGCGAAGCGTTAAGATTAAATGCAAGAGCCTACGCTTTTCATGGCGATCGTGAAGCAGGCATTTATGTAAAAGAGGTTTTACTTAAACTTTCTACCTGGCCAAATTGGACACATCCTTGGCAAACCAATCGAGGTCGTTACAGTGAGCATCGTACAGGTAGCTGGGCACATCGTGTGGCCGAAGCCTATGACCTTACCTTCGATTTAATGAATGCCGAAGAAAGTAAGCAGGTTCGTAAGGCTATCATGGCCAATATTGTGGATGGTGCGCACCGAACTTATGTTTTTAATGATGATATAACAGCTGCAACATCAAACTGGCTTGCAATGATTTTGGGAGGTTCCCTTATGAATATGGCCGCGGTATATGCTGATGGGACTGATACTGAAAATCTGGAGCCTTATTTTACTGGTGCAATGATCAAGTATTATAAATTTATTAATCGTGTTGTTGACCAAAAAGATGGCGCATGGGGCGAGGGTTATGGATATAACAGTTATTCCTTCTCAAATATGGCATACAGTTTACCATCAATAGATAATGTATTCAAGGTTGATTTAACTGCCCCACTTGTAGGTAGTTACAATGAATTTATCTGGGCTGGTTTAATTAAAGATAAACTTTGGTTTGAATATGGCGATTCTGCAGGTCCAATGGGTCCGGCAACATTTTGGAGTTTCCTTATGGAAAAAAGAAGAGAACCAAGATTGAGCTGGTTTTATAATTTCATGAAGAAGGAAGAAAATTATGAAGATGTAATTTTCAATACCAAAGGGATCCCAGAGGATAGTCCATTTGATGAAAACCCAGTTAAAATATTCCGTGAAGTTGGTACTATGGTATTTAAAAGTGGTTGGGAGAAAGATGATTTTTCATTTGTAATGCGCTCCGGAGCATTTTACAATCACCAACATATTGATCAGGGCAGTTTCTGGCTAGCTGATAAAGGTGTGATCTTCATTGAAGAACGCCATTTAAAAAACTCAACCTATTATGATGATCCCATTTATCAGTCGAAATTAATTCAGCCTGTTGGGCATTCAACAATTTTGATTAATGATAATGAGCAAAGCCAGCGCACTGGTGATCATCTATACCATGCACCTGGTTTTAATGATCAAGCGTACATTGCTAATTTCCTAGATGCAAATGATGCTGCATTCTCAGCTGGTAATATAGGTGAATTGTATTTTGATCAAGTAAAAGATCTCAGCAGAAATGTTCTTTTTATTAAACCAAGAACGCTTTTAATGCTGGATACAGCGGTTCCGTCGGCTCAGGATGCAAAAGTTACTTTATTGTATCAAACCGCAGAGTTGGAGCATATAAATGCGGGTAAGGATGTTTCAAATATCACCAAAAAAGGGGTAACGCTCAATATTATGCACCTCGCTCCAAAAGCTGTTGAAACCAAAGCTGTTGAAACTCCTCATTATTTGTTTACACTTCAGCGTGAACGTCATTTGAAAAAAGAAGGAATGCTCACTATCTCTGCAAGCACAAAGAACAAACAGCCCCTAGTTATTGCTAACCTCTTAACTACTGATGGAAGTGATGGAGTTTCTGAGGTAGTAACAGAAGAAGGTGAAGGATATGTTAGTGGAGTAACATCAGGCAAAAAATTTGCATTTAGTACCCAGCCCGGTAAGTTTTATCAAACAGCTGGAAGACAGACTGATGCCGCTGCCATAACATGGACCGATGATCGGGATTTTGTTGCATTGGCAACAAGCTTTGCCAATCAAAGTGCTTCAAGATCATTGAATTCAACAGAAATTCTAACGTTTGAATGGTCGGCCAATGGAATAAAATACGCAGTTAGTAAAACGGCTAAATTGAGTATATCTTCTTCATCAAAACCAAAATCTGTACTTTTGAATGGCAAGGCAATTAGTAATTTTACCTATGATAACACTAAGAAGCAAGTTTCAATACAGATTCCGGCAGGAGAGGGTGTGATTAAGGTTAAATAATTCAGTTATCAGTTATCTGTTGACAGTTATCAGTTAGCGGTTATCAGTTAACGGTTATCAGATTGGGTACGTTTGCCAGACAACAGACAACAGACAACAGACAACAGACAACAGACAACAGACAACAGACAACAGAACTAAAATGGAAGAATTCTCATTAAATAATAAAGTAATAGTCGTAACAGGAGGCACGGGCATTCTGGGTAATTCATTTATCAATGGAATTGTCAAATCTGGTGGTGCAGTGGGTATTTTGGGAAGAAATAAAGATGTTGCCAACGAACGTGCAGATGCAATAAATAAGAATGGTGGTCGTGCCGTTGCTCTTATTGCAGATGCAATGAATGAAGCACAGCTAATCGATGCAAAGAACAAAGTTCTGGATACTTTTGGACGAATTGATGGTTTGGTGAACGGTGCAGGGGGTAATCAGCCTGAAGGAGTTTTAATGCCCGACCAGGATCTTTTTAAAATGAACCTCGAGGGTATGAAGAAAGTTATGGATTTGAATACCTGGGGCACTTTGATTCCATCTCAAATATTTGGTGAAGCTATTGTTCAAACCGCAGAAAGAGGAAGCATTGTAAATATCTCATCCATGAATTCAAAACGTGCTATTACGCGTGTTTTGGGCTATAATATGGGAAAGGCAGCAGTTGATTGCTATAATCAATGGTTTGCAGTAGAGCTTGCCAACAGATACGGCGACCGTATTCGAATGAATGCACTAGCACCGGGTTTTTTCTTGACAGAACAGAACAGAAATTTATTGACTAAACCTGATGGTACATTTACAGAACGTGGTGAGAAGGTGATTAGAAATACCCCATTCAAGCGATTCGGTCATCCGGATGAATTACAGGGTGCACTGGTATGGCTATTAAGTGATGCCTCTAAGTTCGTAACCGGTTCAATGATTTGTGTAGATGGTGGATTTTCAATTTTTGCTGGAGTTTAATGAATACAACGAATAATATAACTGGTGCCTATGGAATGCAGCAAACTATGCGCTGGTATGGCCCGAATGATCCAGTAAGCCTATCTGATATACTTCAGGCCGGTTGTTCAGGAATAGTTACGGCATTACATCATATTCCTAATGGTGAAGTATGGCCGGTTCTGGAAATAGAAAAGAGAAGGTTGGATGTTGCAGATGCAGGAATGATCTGGAGTGTGGTAGAAAGCGTTCCGGTTCATGAAAACATCAAAACTCAACAAGGAGACTTTCAAAAGTATATTGAAAACTACAAGCAAAGTATCAGGAATTTAGCCTCATGTGGTATAAACATTATCACGTATAATTTTATGCCCGTTCTAGACTGGACGCGTACAGATTTAGCCTTTAGTGTTGAAGATGGTTCAAAGGCACTTCGCTTTGAAAAGGCAGCCTTCATGGCCTTTGATCTGTATATATTGAAGCGTCCAGGAGCTGAAAAAGATTACTCAATTGAAGAGATTACCCGTGCAAAAAATCGATTCAATGAAATGTCTGATAATGAAAAACAATTACTTACCCGTAATGTCATTGCAGGATTACCCGGAAGCGAAGAGAGTTTTACAATTGCTCAATTTCAACAAGCCTTAGATACATATCAGGGCATTGATGCTGCTCAGCTAAGAAAAAACCTAATTTTCTTCCTAAAAGAAATTATACCTGTGGCACATGAATGTGGTGTTAAGATGGTTATTCACCCCGACGATCCGCCTTATGCTATTCTGGGGCTTCCTAGAGTGGTAAGCACAGCGGCAGATTTTTCTGCACTAATAGAAGCTGTTCCTTCACTATCTAATGGTCTATGCTTTTGCACCGGTTCTTTTGGTGTTCGTGCTGATAATGATCTTCCTGCTATGGTTGAGCAATTCGCCGATCGGATTAATTTCATACATCTTAGAAGTACGCGCAGGAATGAATCAGGTGATTTTTACGAAGACAATCATTTGGATGGTGATGTAGATATGTATGCGGTTGTTAAGCAGCTGGTTAAGATCTCACAATCTAGAAATATCTCAATCCCAATGCGGCCAGATCATGGTCACCAGATGCTTGATGATTTGAAGAAGAAAACCAATCCTGGTTATTCAGCTATAGGCCGCCTTCGCGGATTGGCAGAGTTGCGAGGACTGGAATATGGGATTGTTAATAGTTTGAAAAATAGTTTTTAAACAGGTATAATTCAAAAAGAAATGATTTGGTCCTTGCGTAAAAACCAAGGACTTTTTTTATTGCATGCTATTTGCTACTATCTAATTGTAAAAAAATCATAATTCTGGTATATTAGAAAGAAATATTAGCTCAATTATTTAATCTTATTCATAAAATTTTAAGAGGTTACAATTCGAGGTAAATAATAAACTCGTTTTTTAGATCAATCATTCATTAACCATCAACATGAAAACAAATTTTACAAACAATTATCGTTTTTCTTTGAAAACAATCTTTTGTCTTTCAATGGCATTAATTTTATTCATGAACAATGGGTTTGGTCGGAACAATCCAGGGAAGTTGAAGGCTAAAAAACCAAATATCATCTTCATCGCAATTGACGATCTCAATGATTGGATCAATCCAATAGAGCTAGGAGGATTACCAGGACTGAAAACCCCCAATTTTGATAGGTTAAAGAAGATGTCGATGTCATTTACTAATGCGCATATTCCTTCTCCTGCATGTGCACCTTCGCGAGTAGCGATTATGACTGGAGTAAGTCCAGGAAGATCAGGTATAACAGGATGGAAGAACCCAGATTGGCGCGCTGTTCCGGCATTAAGTAGCCTGCTTACGATGGAGCAATTTTTTAAAGACAAAGGATATCAAACATTGGCTGGTGGTAAAATCTATCATACACTATCTCCTCCCAGAGCCGTAATCAATCAATCAGAAGCCAAAGGCTGGGATTATTATTATCCAAGTCTGAATGTGCCTATTCCATTTCAGGTAAGAGCTCCTGAGTCAATTATTTCGCCCAAAAATTTTAAAGGAGTTCAGCCCGAATATTTTACCTGGGGTCCGATTAACCTTGGAGACGAATACATGGCTGACTATCATATCGCAGAATGGGCAAAGCATGAACTCTCTCAAAAAAGAGATAAACCCTTATTCTTGGCAGTTGGATTAACCAAGCCGCATGATCCATGGGAAGTGCCACAAAAATACTTCGACATGTATCCGCTTGAGTCTGTTCCTAATTTAGAAATTAAGGAAGATGACCTTGAAGATGCTTTTATTCATGGCAGAAGGCCTTTGCATCGGTTTATTGCTGATAATGACCAAGTTAAGAAAGTTGTGCAGGCCTATATGGCAACTATCTCATTTACCGATGCGATGCTCGGTAAATTACTTGATGATTTAGAAACAACAGGCTATTTAAATAATTCAATTTTGATGGTTTGGTCTGATCATGGTATGCACATGGGCGAAAAAGAAAATTGGGAAAAGTTCACGCTTTGGGAACGTTCAACCAGAGCTCCAATGTTTATCATGGCACCGGGGGTAACTAAGCCTGGTTCAACGACCAATGTCCCGGTTTCTATGATGGATATGTTCCCTACTTTAGCAGAATTGACGGGTGAAAAGATTCCTGAGTATTGTGATGGAGAAAGCCTTGTTCCAATGCTTAAGAATAAGAGCTTTGTTCATGAGCCTGCTTTTACAGCTTATTTTATGAATGAAGAAGGGGGTACAAACTCAGGTGATGGATATACCATCCGAACAAACAGATACCGATACATTTATTATCCATTCATAAATCTGGAAGAGCTATACGACCATGATATTGATAAAAATGAATGGAATAATATTGCTTATAAGCCAGCAAGTAAGAATATCATTAAAGAACACAGAAAATTGCTTTCAGATCAGGTACCTAATTTGAACTGGAAAAATGAAGATCCAAAAGGTTATATCCTGACTAAGGATGGAAACGTAAGAAAGAAGGATTATATCAAAATAGCTGATTTGAAAAACATGAAATGGGGACTTTAATAAAATTACCTCTGTGCGTTTAGAATACGACTACTACAAATACGAATGAAGATCCAAAATATAATTTACCTGCTAATCTGTGCAATCTTGTTCACAGCTAGTTCTTGTAATCAAGATAAAAAAGCTGCTGATCAAAGTCTTAGCTCAAAGGGTGTTGCACCCATAACCCTTGCAGATATTTCTTTTAATGGAGACACTTCTAGTTTGGGTATGGTGAAAATCCCTGCTGGAACCTACATGATGGGTGCTGATAATCAGCAAGCCTCAGAAGATGAATATCCAAAACACAAGGTAATGATTGATGCTTTTTTGATCGATCAGCACGAAGTTACCAACGATCAGTTTGCAAAGTTTGTAGCAAGTACAGGGTACTTGACCACTGCAAAAAGAAAACCGGATTGGGAAGAATTGAAAAAGCAATTACCTCCTGATACCCCTAAGCCTGATGAATCATTATTAGTGGCTGCTTCCTTGGTTTTTACTCCTCCCGCACAAAAGGTTGATCTGAATGATTATTCTCAATGGTGGAGCTGGGTTCCCGGTGCAAGCTGGAAAAATCCTGAAGGCCCGGGAAGTGATATCAATGGAAAGGGCAACTATCCGGTTGTTCATGTAAGCTGGGATGATGCAATGGCCTATTGCAAATGGGCTGGAAAGCGGCTTCCAACAGAGGCTGAATGGGAATATGCCTCAAGAGGAGGTTTGATCAATAATGTATATCCATGGGGCAATGAGCATGTCAATACTGGGAAAGCAAAAGCCAATACTTGGGAAGGAAGCTTTCCCAATATGAATAATGCTCATGATAAATTTACCGGTATCGCTCCTGTAAAATCTTTTGCTCCAAATGGCTATGATTTATATGACATGGCCGGAAATGTTTGGGAATGGTGCTCAGATTGGTATAGGAATGATTATTATAAAAGTGTGAATAATGCATCTGGCATTAAGAATCCAAAAGGCCCTGCCGATAGTTATGATCCAGATGAGCCTTATACTCCTAAAAGAGTGTCAAGAGGAGGATCATTCATGTGCAATGAATCTTATTGTTCAGGTTATAGAGCAGCCCGGCGCATGAAAAGCTCACCTGATTCAGGAATGAGTAATTTAGGTTTTAGATGTGTGAAATAATCAATAAATATCCATGAATAAGACTTCTGTTTTTTCAACTGTTATTTCTTTACTTGTTTTATTGATAGTTTCAACATTAGTCCATTCATGTTCTGATACAAGAAATGCTGATTCTGTTCATGGAAAATCTCTGAAAGTAACTACTAAAAAGGTAAATAAACCAAGCTGTTGTGCTAGCGGAATACCTGCTAGATTTCCTTTGAAAAGTGCTATGATGAAATAAATATTTTCAATTCAAACTCTTCCTTTGGCAGTTTAAGCCTTTTGTAAATCCATAAAACTCACTTGCTAACTATGGCCGGCCATTAACAGGTTAAATAAACCTGAATCTCACAAATGATTAGGTGATTTACTATCAGAATTTTCTTCGATTTTCAATATTTATTAGGTTCATTATCAGGATAATCTTATCTTATATCAGTAAATAAAATTTTTGAAATGAAGAAATTTAATCCAAGCAGATCTGCATTAAAAAGACATGAAAATTCCTCTGAAAAAGGAAAGGTAGTAGAAGTCTCAACAGACAATTTAGAACCACAGTTCTTAGACGGGTTGAAACGGCGTAAATTTCTTGGAATGGGTCTTTTAGGTTTTGCCGGTTTAACCTTGCCTCTAATTTCTAAATCAGAAACCCAGAATACCATTGAGAATTTTGTAAGTGATTCTATTGTATCTTTTGCTGATAAAACAACCAGTCAAACCGATAGTATTCAGGAAAAAATTCAATTACTTCAAGAGGCGCTGGTAAAGAAAGATTACAGAACCGCCAGAGCCCTGACCAATTCAATCAGAATTTCTGAAATTCAGTTACACGCTGAAGAAGAAAACTTGGGTACCCCTGATGTTGCTGCAAGTCAGTTTGGAACAGTTGATTCGCTTCCTCAAGTCTGGAAAACCTGGGCAAAAGGCTGGAAATACTATAAGGTTGTCAGTTTAGAGGAAAAAATAGGAACCCCACGTAAAGCTGAACCTGTTGAAGTCTTGCTGAGTTTCCAGGCTTCTCAAACGGCCTCTCTTGCTCGTGAAATACGGGTAGTAGAAATTAAGGATGGTGTTTTAACAGAGGTAATTTCTCAAGTATTCTCTGAGCTTCGACGAGGTTCTGAAAAGATCTGTAAATTATTATTCCTTGCCGATAATCAGGGTAAAGAAAAGCGTCAATACATTGTTTTCTATGGTAATCCAGATGCAGAATTACCCAATTATCAGACCGATCTAAAGGTTAGCGGCGAAGGTTATGGACTGGATATTGAGAATGAATATTTTACAGCAATACTCTCCAAACAAACAGGTCAGCTTGCCCGTATGATCTTAAAACGTGAGCATGGCCTTGAGATCTATTCAGGCGGGCAGGGGCATGGTGAACCAGCCGGAATAGATTGGGCTCACGATTATGTTTCTGATGATGGAATTCAAAAAATGCGTATTTCATTATGGGATGAGTGCCCTGATTTTGAGGTTGTTAAAGGTCCAATTTGTATTATTATTCGTCGTTGGGGCTTTCCTTATTCACCTGTTCACCCCTTGTTTTCACCGGCTAGGATGATCATGGATATAGAGTACCGCTTTTATGCAGGTTTACCTTATTTCCATAAGTTCGGTCATATGACTGCAATTAAGCAATTCTCTCCTGCGGCTTTAAGAGATGATGAATGGGTAATAACCGGACAATCGTTCAATGAAATGTTATGGATGGGACCTGATGAAAAATTGAAAATGGGCGAGGTTTCAAAAGAATCTGCCGAAAAACTTTGGGGAATTGGTTTCTTCAATAAAGACACTAAAGATTCATTCTTTGGTTTATTTCTTGAGCATTATGCTGAGGGATTACCAGAATTAAACCATAATGGATCTCCAAATTTATATTACAAATGGCATGGTCAGATCTGGAGTCGCTATCCTGTTCCTAAAGATATTAAGGTCATCCCTAAAGGCGCTGTACTTCATCAGAAAAATGCCTATGTAACCATTCCATTTACTGCCCAGGACGGGCCAGCACAGATTGAACATTTACGTAAAGAGTTGTTAAATCCACTTTCAGCTTCTGGATCTGTATTGCAAAAAAATGTGATTGCTAATGAAAGTAATAGTCGTTTGGCCCGCTCAGGAGAGGCCCAGGACAGTCCTATTTCAAAAGCATTAGTATGGAAAGCTCTGGGAAATGTTAAAGACCCTCAATTATACAAAGCGGATATTAGTATTGTTGATCTTGGTTTGATCTATGATATTTCTGTCAGAGGTGGTACAGTGAAAATTCTGATGGCAATGCCTCATCGTGGCCGTCCTTTGGGATCTTATTTTATCTACGGTTCTAACGTTGTTCATGCTACAGTTTCAAAAACAATTTTAGAAACGTTATATGAAGTGCCCGGAGTCAGAAAAGTTGTGATGGAGCAAACCTGGTATCCAGAATGGAGCTCCAATTTGATTACCGATGCTGGAAAAATCAAGCTTGGATTGTGATCCTTAACATTTTTTTGCCGCTTAAATTGAATTTGACGAATTTATATGTGACTTATCGTTCATCTAAAAATGGCTTTCAGTGTAGGTTGAGGCTTTTTTTGTCTTTACTGATAAAAATGGATGTGCGATTTTATTTCAAGGAAAACTACTCTTTTTATTTTCGCTATAATTGAATTTATCGTAATTTCCGCTCAGTTTGCAGCTAATACGCTGTTGTGTTTATAAGAAAAGTATTCACTGCAAGCTAAGATTGCTGATTGAATCAAATAATTAATACAAGCTTTAAAGTATAACATATAAATGAAAATAGAATTTAAAGATCAGATTGGAATCATAACCGGAGCGGCTTCCGGATTAGGGCAGGCTATTGCCTTGAAATTATCTGCTAAAGGAGTTAAACTTGCCTTGCTCGATAGAGATAAAAGCGGTTTGGAAATAACGCAAAGCCAGCTCTCAGCTGAATCAGAGATCTACTTAGTAGATATTACTGTTGAAGACGATGTAGCTCATGCAATAACTAAAGTAAATGAACGATTTGGCCGTGTAGATATCCTGGTTAATTGTGCCGGTATTGCTGGAAAAACGAATATTTTGAGCCATGAGGTTGAAGCCGATAATATGCGCTTAGTATTTGATGTGAATTTCATGGGCTCATTTTATACCTCCAAGTATGCCATCCCATACATGCTTAAAAATAATTATGGACGTGTTCTGCATATTGCATCCATATCAGGCAAGGAAGGAAATGCCGGTATGCTTGCTTACTCAGCATCTAAAGCAGCTGTTATTGGTATGGCCAAGGTACAGGGAAAGGAATATGCCGAAAATGGCATTACTGTAAATGCTTTAGCTCCTGCAGTAATCAGAACAGCAATGGTAGAGGCATTACCCGAACAACAGGTTAAATACATGACCGACAAAATTCCAATGAAACGTTGCGGAACGCTTGAAGAAGCAGCAAATACTGCAACTTTTATAGTTTCGCCTGAGGCTAGTTTTTCAACCGCTTTCACCTTTGATCTTTCAGGTGGAAGAGCAACTTATTAATCTAAAATAAATTAATAAAAAAATTTGAGGAGGGTAGGTTCGGGTTTTTCCCGAATATACTCTCCTTAAAATCTTAACCTTGAAATTTTCAAGATGTTCTGAGATTAACTTTCATCAAAGCAAATTGTAGCACTCGATAAAAATATTACGGTGTTTTTGAATTTTACTATAATTTAACAACATACATCTCAAAATGCCTTCTATTCAGTTGTAAAACAGATGATTCAATCCGTAGTGTATCACCGATTTTATACTATCATTCTGTTGAATAGCCATGGAGGTAAACAATAAAGCAAATGCCGGCAAATGGTGTGTTTGGAAATCTGCTATTGTTATCTGTTGAAAAAGGACTACAGATTGGTGCTTCTGTTACTAAAGCCTTAAAAGGTTTAGAGATGTATTCTCTAGAAGATAGAAAATACATCTCATCATAACCACGAATTTTACTCCTCTGACTTATTTTTCAAAGCCATTAATAGGGTATAAGCGCCTTTAATAACTAATTCTTTCCCTTTGAATTTATCCTCATTCAAAACTTGAATGAACCCGTTTTCGCTTGTTCCAATTTCAGCAGGAATCATTTCATACATTTTAGGGGATTTTTGAATGAAAATATAATCTTTGCCTTCAAAGTTTACAATTGCTTCTTCTGCAATTGCTAGCGAGCTAGTGCTTTTTACTTCAATTTCAGCATTCATATACATGCCTGGAGCTAGATTTTTATCTGCATTTTCAAAATGGCAATGTACTTCTGCGGTACCCTCAGCTGAAAGATCTCTGCTTATTAGGCTGATCTCTGCGGCATATTTCTTTTCAGGTTGATTATTGGTGTAAGCAATTATTTTTTGACCCATTGAAAGCTTATTTAAATCTTTTTCGAATATTTTAAGATTTAAATGTATGTATGAAGGGTCAATAAGCTCAAAAAGCACATCTGATGGGTTAACGAATTTTCCAATATTGACATTAACCTTTGATACAAATCCATTGAATGGTGAATAAATCGGAATAGTTCTTGAAATAGTACTCTCAGAAATAGCTACCGGATTGATGTTTACCATTCTTAGTTTTTGTTCTAAAGAGCTCAAAGAAATTCGTTGAGTATTGTACTCCAATTGAATTTGCTGAAATACCTTATCACTACTTGCTTTACTTGCATTTAACTCTTTCTGACGATCAAATTCAGCTTTGCTAAAAGCTAATCTGGCTTTTGTAGTTAGGTAGTCTTGCTGTAGTTGAATATACTGCTGATCTTCAATCACCGCAATAACTTCGCCTTTTCTAATCGTTAAACCAGGCAATAGTTTGGTCGATTTTAAGTATCCACCCAAAGGAATACTAACAGAAATCATATTTTGTGGTGGCACATCAATGGTTCCATTGGTAATGATCACTGAGGATAAAGCTTTTTCCTCAAGTTTAGCTAATACAAGTCCCGCAGACTTTAATTGCGCATCACTCAGTGTTACTACATTAGAAGTTACATCACTAGCTTCTGTTATCGCTTCTTTTTTAGTACTAGTCCCGCATGCTGCAATTAGAAATGCGAAGGTTAAAATGAATATATTTTTCATTTGAATTTAAATTTTATAATGAGGTTATACTGAAAAACGCATCTGCACTTATTTTTCTTTAGAATTTATATAATTGAGATTGATTATGCTTTCATTCAACACTTTAATGATATCAAGACGGTTGTTTTTAATGACAATTGCCTGATTGTTTAGCATGACCCATTCTAAATAATTTATTTCGCCGTTAATGAATTGTTTGTCAGCAGTTTGCCTGATGATATTTGCTTCTGGCATAGAAGTTTGCTCATAATAGGTTAGTGCTCCCAGATAGGTTTCATAGTGTGAACGTGCACTTTTATAGTGTGTTTCTAAAGCGCTTAGTTGAGTTTGATAATTATTTTCAGCAATCTTTTCTGATACTACAGAAGCATTTACTTTTGCCTTTTGCGAAGAGGTGAATACCGGAATTCCAATGCCAAAATAAGCTGCGCCAAATCGTTTGGAAGATGGGTAATAAATGTCATTAGCCCCAATTCCTTTTATACTTGAATTGAAATATCCCAGGTTTAGTTCAGGTAGAAATCGTGATTTTTCAAGTTTCGAATTTGCTGAAGCAATTAATTTTTGTTGGTCTGAAAATTTCAATAGGGGATGCTCTGCTAAAATTGGCCTATCGGTTGAATTAGATAGATATATTTGGACATTAATAGCCTCAGGCTCTGACTTGAGTCTTGTATTGAGTACCAGTTGAAACTGAAGCTTTGCTAGTTCAATTTCATCCTGCAGTGATTTGAGCTGCAGAAAAATACCTCCTCTTTGCGTTTTAGCAGTAGCTCTCTCAAGAATATTGCTTTCTCCGGTTTTGAAACGGAGTTCTGCTTTAGTCAAAAAACTTGAATAGATGCTGTCTGCCTGAATCAAAAGTTTTTCTTTTTCTTTTAGGATTAGGATTGAATAAAAAATCTGTGTAACAGTTCGTTTGATATCCGCTTCTTTTAAAGAAATACTCAATACAGATGCTTTCCATTCTTCATTCAACAATTTTTTTTGATTGGAATAAACGGTTGGGAAACTAAAAGATTGTGATAGCCCAAATCTTGTATCTGAATAGATACTATTGATTTGCCCGAATTCAGAACTAAGCGTAGTTTGAGGGATATTTGCAGATGTTTTGATCAATTTTTGCTGATATTCTGACTTCAACTGTTCATTTTTAATAGTTCTGTTATTTTTTAGAGCGGTATCAATTGCTGCCTGTAAACCGATTTTTTCTTGTGCATTCACATTGCTAAAACCTGTAAAACATAATATCAATAAAATAACTGCACTATTTTTTGAAATCTTTGAGCTTGCCGTGCCTTCAAAAAGTATATAAAGGATAGGTAATACAAAGAGGGTTAGTAAAGTTGCGATCATTAATCCGCCGATCACCACTGTAGCCAATGGTTTTTGAACCTCTGCCCCAGCACCACTGCTTAACGCCATGGGTAAAAAACCTAGTGAGGCTACAAATGCAGTCATTAATACCGGACGCAAACGGATCTTTGTACCCATTAACACAATTCTTCTAAGGTCGGTTTGCCCTGAAGCTTTGAGCCTATTAAATTCAGCTATAAGAACAATTCCATTTAAAACAGCAACACCGAATAAGGCAATAAATCCTATTCCTGCGCTAATACTGAAAGGCATACCCCTAAGTGCTAAAAAGTAAATGCCCCCAATGGCAGATAATGGTATGGCAGTATAAATAATTAAACCTTGTTTAACGGAGTTGAATGCAAAGAATAACAGTATAAATATTAATAGGAGTGATATGGGTACGGCAATCATCAGCCTTTTTTTTGCGGCATTCAGATTTTCAAATGCTCCTCCATAAGTTACATAATAACCTGTTGGTAACTTGACTCGTTCGTTTATTTTCATTTGCAATTCATTAACAATACTTTGAACATCACGGCCACGTACATTAAATCCAACTACAATTCTGCGCTTAGCATCCTCACGCTGTATTTGATTTGGTCCGTTTTTTATGTCAACCAATGCCAATTGGTTTAATGGAATAGTTGTTCCTTGAGGAGTTGGAATCAATAAATTTTTCACATCCTCTAAATTCTTTCTTTTATCCATGTTTAACTTGACTATCAAATCAAAGCGCTTTTCACCTTCAAATACAAGACCTGAGCTTTGTCCTGCGAACGCCGTATTAACTACTCTGTTGATGTCAGCAATATTTAAATTGTATTGAGCAATCGCATCCCGGTTATAATCAATTACGATTTGTGGCATCCCAGTCACTGGTTCAACGAAAAGATCCTGGCTGCCTTCAACTTCATTTACGATTTTACCCAATGACTCGGCATAATGCGCCAGAGTATCTAGGTCTTCACCAAAAATTTTCAATACAACATCCTGCCTAGCACCAGTCATTAATTCATTGAAACGCATTTGCACAGGATATTGGAAGCCCGCAGTAATTCCCGGTACATCTTCTAATGCTTTACCCATTTTTGCAGCCATTTCATCAAAAGTTTTGGCAGTAGTCCATTCGCTTTTGTCTTTCATGATCACCATCATGTCGCTCGCTTCCATAGGCATTGGATCGGTTGGTACTTCACCACTTCCTATTTTTGTAACTACCTTAATAACTTCTGGAAATTGAGTTTTAAGAATATGGGCTGCTTTGGTTGTACTCTCAATAGTGGTATTTAAGTTGCTGCCTGTCAATACCCGTGTATCTACAGCAAAATCGCCTTCCTCTAATGCCGGAATAAATTCACCACCTAAATTGGAAAGAATAACAAGGGCCGTAATAAACAATCCTATTACCGTTCCTAAAACTATTTTAGGAAATTTTAGCACACGTGATAGCTGATGTTGGTAAAAAGTTTCAACCTTGAACATGATTTTATCTGAAAAATTCGGTTCATGTTTTATTTTCTTACTTAAAAACCATGCACTCATCATTGGTATATAGGTTAACGAAAGTATAAACGCTCCTAATAGTGCAAAAGCAACGGTCTGTGCCATTGGTTTAAACATTTTACCTTCTATTCCTTCAAGCGTAAATATGGGCAGGTATACAATAAGAATAATGATCTGACCAAATACTGCACTATTCATCATTTTACTTGCCGAACTTTTCACCTCTCCATCCATGTCTTTTTGCGACAAACGATTAACCAGTCCGAATCGTTTGCCATGCGTTATTTGATGCATGACTGCTTCAACAATGATAACTGCACCATCAACAATCAAACCAAAATCTAGAGCACCTAAACTCATTAAATTGCCACTTACCTTGAAAAAATTCATCAGGATTATGGCAAAAAGCATAGCCAGAGGAATCACAGAAGCAACCAATAAACCTGCCCTAAAATTTCCCAGAAATAAAACCAAAATAAATACTACAATCAGAGCACCCTCAATCAGATTTTTTTCAACCGTAAATATGGCATTATTAACCATTTTGGTTCGGTCTAGAAATGGTTCGATAATAACGCCTTCAGGCAATGTTTTTTGGATTAATTCAATTCTTTCTTTTACGTTTTTTATGACCTCACTGCTATTCGCATCTTTTAGCATCATCACTACAGCTCCTGATACTTCACCTTCATCATTATAGGTCATTGCTCCATATCGTGTTGCATAACCAATATTAATTTGTGCTACATCACGAATAAAAATAGGAGTGCCATTTTCACTGCTTTTAATATTAATTTTTTCTATATCTGCTGTATTTCCAATTAATCCTTCAGTCCTAACAAACAATACGGTAGGTCCTTTTTCAATATAAGCGCCCCCAGTATTTTGATTATTTCGTTCTAAAGCTGTAAAAACATCATTAATTGTGATATTGAAAGATTTAAGTTTATTGGGATCAACAGAAATTTCATACTGTTTTAATTTCCCTCCAAAACTACTGACCTCGGCAACTCCATTAACGCCAAGTAATTGCCGCCTTACGATCCAGTCTTGAATAGTTCTTAGTTCTGTGGCATCGTATTTAGCCTCATAGCCTTTTTTAGGCCTTATCACGTATTGATAGATTTCACCTAAACCGGTTGAAATTGGACCTAATTCTGGAGTGCCAATTCCGTTAGGTATCTCAGTTTGGACTTTTTGAAGACGCTCAGCAACCTGTTGCCTTGCCCAGTATATATCAATTCCATCTTCAAAAACGATGGTAACTAAAGATAATCCAAATCTTGAGAAGCTTCTGATCTCTTTAAGGCCCTTGATATTACTGTTTGCCTGTTCAATTGGAAAGGTAACCAGCCTTTCAATATCTGTTGCTCCAAATGAAGGAGCTACAGTAATTACCTGAACCTGGTTGTTGGTAATGTCGGGAACTGCATCGATTGGTAGTTTGGTTGCCTGATATGAACCATATCCAATCAATGCTATCACAAATAGCCCAATAATGAGTTTATTCTTTACAGAAAACTCTATAATTGCATTTAGCATAAAATTTTAGTTTAACAATTTATCTCAATAAATAGTATGATGCCTGGGAAAGAATAGCTTCACCAGATTTAAAACCCTTTAATAAATGTTAACAAAATTTTGGAGGTTGCCAGATAGTAGATAGGAAAGTAGAATTGAATAAATGATCATTATCTATTTTATAGATATTGATCTCTCTCTCGAATGGATTAACAAGTTTAATGGAGGTGAAATTGTGAATAAAAGATAAACTTAGGCTATTTAAAGATTCTTCCTTCGATTTGAAAGGCAATTTCATATCCTTATCATGATCTGCATATTTCACATCATTATTGGTGTAATGCATGATCATAAAACTCCATAAGGTAGTACCCTCATTCCAGGTTTTATGTTCATTAAAATGCTCCAAAAGCAGCGGTAATTTCAGTATCTGACTAAGCTCAGTTGAAGAGATCAGATAAGCAGAAAGAAGCAATATGGAAAGCGTTTTTCTCACAAAGTAAAGGTATGGAAATATTACCTGATTTTATGATTATAATCTATGCAGGATGGTAATTCCTTTAAAGAGTTGAAATCTTAATTTTGAAGGCTATTCTACTGTTTATTGATGCGCGCGATCTTGCTTATTAGATTTTCAACTTTTAATCTTAGCTCATTGGCCTTTATTGTATTAGCTTGTGAATCATACATACTAATGAGGTTTTTGAATGCTTTTAGATTGTATGGATTATAGTTTATAGCCTTTTCATAACATTCTATTGATCCTGATTTATTGGATTTAGAATCCAGAATAATTCCTTTTGAATAATAGTAATCTGACAAGAAAAAGAAGTCGCCCTTGGGTACAATTTGTTGAAATACTTCATCGGCAGCTTCTGGAGTCTTGCTTGAATTTAATAATCGCACAAATCTGAGTTTATCTGCTTCTCTTAGATTTTTCAAGCTGTTTTTAGTTAGAACCTTAAGATAAACGTTTAAACTATCTTTTTGACCCAAAGCATGGTAAATATCTGCGATTCTTAACGTAAAATCTGTTCTTGAATTTCCAGATGCAGCTAGTATTCGCTGAGCCTCTTTTATGGTCGAAATTGCCAGGTCAAATTGCCTACTTTCAACTAGTGCATCAGCATACATTGTTCTAAATTCATAGTTCTGGGGCTTCTGCTCAACAAGATTTTTCAGAATTTTCACAGCTTCTGCATCGCCTAAGCTTGACCTTAATCCGGCTGAAAATGCAATGGCATCATTCCTCTGGTCTCTCAAATAGGTAGAAATTATGGCACCATTTTTACCATATTTATCAGCACTCTCAATAGCTTCAGCAATCATTCCATTGCTTTTGTATAGTGCTCTCAGTAATCTATTGATATTTGCTAGTTCCTGATAATCATCTTCTTGATCAAAGGCCATATTCAAGTATTTGGCTTGTTCCTGTACAGCAGTTTTTTGGTCAATATCGCCCGCTGTTTGCTGCGCTAACCGAAGTTCCGAATAGGTAACATATATTGGAGCATAATTAGGGTTGATCCTTTCGGCTTTCTTTATCCATTCTTCTGCTGCCCTGAAATTTTTTGCTTCCTGATTTATTGTAGCCTGGGCAAGATATACAGGCAAATATTTTTGATCAAAACTCAATGCGGTGTCAAGGTATGCAAGTCCAAGGTCCTTGTTTTTTTGCTTTACACTATTGCTCAGGTTTAAATACACTTCAGACCAATTGCTAGCCATGGCTTGTTTATCTCCATTAAGATAAGCTGTTTCTTTTTTTACAAGTTGATCAATAAAACGGTACATATCAGGATCTTTCTTTTTAAGATCTGAAGTAGTATTCATTGATTTAAAATCAAGCGGATGAACTTTAATTGGCTCAAAATAAGCCGGGTAGGTTTGAGCAAAATACTCGCTTTCATTATTTTGAGAATAGTAATCTAGTGTGCGTTTCTCATTCATTGCCTTGTAATACAATGCTCTGATCGTACGATTTTCAAAATCTGTTAATACCCGGCCATGGAATAGGTGTACATATTCATGAAGGATCACATTTCGCTCCATGAATGCCCCACGTTCTACATATTCAATGGCCGCAGCTCCACTTCCAACTCCTCTAATGTCCATCCATTGTCTATTGTCAAAAGTGGTCATAAATCGAAAAGAAGGCGAATTCATGGTTATAGCTAGATCTTTATGAAGAGGAGGAATCCGGAAAGAATTATTTTGCCTGGATAAAAAAGGAAAATAGACCACAGATGTATAAAGTTGGTTCCATGCCATTGCTTTTATTGCATCGCCGGGATAATAATTAATATCAGGAAATACCTTTTTGAAATTTTCAATATCGCTTATTCGGGTGTTATTTAACTCATTAGTAATTGAATCAAAGGTTGAAAGAAATGCAATGCGCTTTGATTTTAATACTGCTGATAAACCATTGTGGGCTGGTCCATAATGCTTTTTTGTGTTCAATATATCTCTGAAAATATGTTCAGCAGAATCCAAACGGGTTTTCCTATCAATATCATAGGCGATATAATAAACTGAAGCTTTATGTAATTTAGGTAATACCGAGGTAGGATATTGTTTTTCAATTTTAGTTATCAAATCAATTGCCTGTGTAATTAATCTATTCTTTACCAGATCATCACATTTTTCTAATTCTTTTCGAATCAGATCATCGTCTTTTTCAGCATAATCAGCATAAGTTAAATTGGTATGTCCATTTCCCCAATGCCAATGGGTTTGATAATGAAGTGGATTTATGGTCAATGCTAGATCCCATTGTTTGGCCATCTCATTTAATAATCTTGCATCAATTTTTCTCCAAATGGCATATCCATAACTAAATCGAGCATCTGCATTGAAGGGTTCTAATTCTAGTGATTTCCGTAATGGTGCAAGTGCAAGTTCTGGTTGCTGATCCCAAAAATAGGCATCCGCTTCAAGCAAATACGCGCCGGCACTTTGCTTGTTTGCTTTTAAAA
>NZ_JBIKSU010000048.1:0-15955 GCF_044348475.1 Daejeonella sp.
ATACTCAATACTCACTACTCAATACTCACTACTCAATACTCACTACTCAATACTCACTACTCATATCTAATTAGTTAAAACCCCATTCTTAATTGAAATTACTTGCTGCTTTCCATCATGTACAATTAAATCTGCGGGTTCATCAATCTTTAGATTTTTTATTTCAGTGATACTATATAATTCACAATTGAATTCTTGATAGCTAAAGTATTGAGATAAATCGCCCAATTCATTCATCACATAGGTAATACTTACTGAATTTAAGTCATCATTGATCTTTTCAACAGCAACTAAACCTATGTCTGTTAGGTAAGGAATTCCATTTCTTTGAAGCTTACAATTTCTTAATAATAGATCAAAATGTAGTTTTTTATTCTCTGGAATTATAAAATATTCTTTATCCTCAACATTGAGGTATGATTCGTTCGCAATACTTACTAATCCGGCAAGAATTGCTTTAAAATACATTTTACGGATATACTGTTTCTCTGGATCATTGTAAAAACCTCCAGCTTCAATCAGGATGGTACTTGTTCCGGCTGCCTGAAAATTATCTCCAAAAGCGCGTGGTTCATATTCATCGTTAAATCGACCAACACAACCAGGTATATTTTTTTGTAACGCTGCATTCATTAATGCAATAACCTGCATTGCTTTTTGACGTACAGAATTGATACTTAGTTCTTTATCATATGCAGGCGCCAGCAAGGATATTGTTGCGGGCTTACCAGATTTGCCTGCAGACCATAAAGTACTCTGATCGTGTAAATTAAAACCAAAATGAGGATGAATAACATCTCTTAATTTGCGCAATAATCTACCTTCAGGACTTTGTTGCTTATGGAAGTCGCGGTTAATATCAATTTCCATTGCGTTTCTTCTGGTAAAAATTTCAGCACCGTCAGGATTAAGCATTGGTAAAATATACAGTGTACAGTTTTTATCTAGTGAATCTATGATTTCTTTATAGAGTCTATTTTGCGATAAAAAATTTAGGAGATCAATTAATGCCATCGTGGCTGTAGCTTCATTACCATGCATCTGACTCCACAAAAACACTTTGCAAGGTCCATTTCCCCATTTGATCAAATGGATTGAACGACCCATGGTTGAAAGTCCAGCCTCTTCAATACTGAAACCCTCCTTATTACTGATTGAATCTAACAATTCACCTATCAGGTTATGTTTGAAAAATCGGTCTTTTATCTGAATTTCTTCAAACGATTGATAATTTTCAAGGAGTTTATCAAGCAGATTCATGGCTCTAAATTAATATTTAGAGTTTGAATATTAGTTTTAAAATGAATTTCATTTTGGCATATACAAAAAATACCCTCCCAAAACTGGAAGGGTATTTATCTTTATTGAAAATAATTTGATTAGATCAGGCTAACGCTTCTGTTAACAAATTCTGTTAATTCAGCACCGGTAAGCATTCCCTGCGAAAGAAGTGCCAAATCAAATGCTTGTTTTGCAAGTTGTAATTGTTCAGTTTCATCACTGCTTTGCAAAATTTTTCCAATCAGTTTATGATTACCGTTTATTGCTACGTTATAGTTATCAGGAAGATTTCCATAAAAGCCCATTCCACCGCCCATTTTAGACATATCCTTCATTCTTCGCATGAATTCATCCATGGTTACGATCACTGGAAGCTCATCAGGGTTAAGGCTTTCAACTTCTACACGCATATTCGGTTTTATGATAGCTTTCTCAAAGATTGATTTTACTTTGACTTTTTCATCATCATTTAGCACGTGTACAGTGGTATCTTCTTTACTGATTATTTTATCAGCTACATCAGCATCAACACGTTTTAAAGATGTTTTTTCAAGTTTTTGCTCCAGCTGGCTAATGAAATGAGTATCAATAGGAGAGTTCATCAGTAAAACATCATATCCCTTTTTATTGGCTGATTGTATGAATGTATCTTGTTTATCAGCATCAGTAGCATAGAGGTAAACTAATGAATCGTCTTTATCAGTTTGAATTGATTTTACTTTTTCTTTATACTCATCAAGAGTGAAATACTCACTTTTTGTATTATTAAGTAAAACGAAATCTTTACCCTTATCATAGAATTTCTCTTCGCTGATCATTCCATATTTTACAAATAAACCAATATCGCTCCATTTTTCTTCATAAGCTTTACGATCATTTTTGAAAAGAGAGGCAAGTTTATCTGCAACTTTTTTGGTGATATAGCTATTGATCTTTTTTACCGCACTATCGGCCTGTAAAAAGCTTCTTGATACGTTTAGCGGGATATCAGGTGAATCAATCACGCCATGCAAAAGCATTAAGAATTCAGGAACAACATCTTTTACTTCATCGGTAATAAATACTTGTCTAGAAAATAATTTGATCTTATTTCTTTGAATTTCAAACTCATTTTTAACCTTAGGAAAATACAAAACACCCGTCAGGTTGAAAGGGTAGTCAACATTCAAATGTATCCAGAACAGAGGATCTTCAGAGAAAGGATATAATTCTTTGTAAAAGGCAAGATAATCGTCGTCTTTTAATTCAGAAGGTGATTTTGTCCAAATAGGACTTGTATTATTGATGATATTATCAACTTCTATTGATTTGTACTTAGGTTTACCTTCTTTATCTGTACCATCTTCTTGTTGCTCAGATTTTGATCCAAATTGAACCGGAACTGGTAAGAATTTGCAATATTTTTCAAGAATGTCTCCAAGCTTAGCTTTATTAAGGAACTCTTTTGATTCTTTATTTACATGAAGGATGATATCAGATCCTCTTGTGCTACGCGTTCCAGTGCTTATTTCAAATTCTGTACTTCCGTCACATATCCAACGTGCTGGCTCAGCACCTTCCTGGAAAGATAATGTTTGTATTTCAACCTGGTCTGCAACCATAAAGGCAGAATAAAAGCCAAGGCCAAACTTCCCAATGATCTCATTGGCGTCTTTTGCATCCTTAAACTTCTCTACAAATTCAGTGGCACCAGAAAAGGCAATCTGATTAATGTATTTTTTAATTTCTTCAGCAGTCATTCCTAAACCATTGTCAGAAATGGTGATCGTTTTTTTCTTTTCGTCGAACGAAACGGAAACTTTTAACTCGCCGAGGTCTCCATTGTATTCACCAAGTGAGGATAGGCGTTTGATTTTTTGAGTAGCATCCACTGCATTTGCAACTAGCTCTCTGAGGAAGATCTCGTTATCAGAGTATAAAAATTTCTTAATGATTGGAAAAATGTTCTCGGTGTGAATCGAAATGGTTCCTTTTTCTTGCATCTTATTAATTTGTTTGGTTATCTGGGCTATTATCTCAATACTTATTCCAAAAGAAAATTATGTCAATTTGACACCCTAAACGTATCGTTTGACAAAATATCAAGGAATTAAATCAAGTTTAACAATAGGGTAATTATGTGCTCAGGCTTATTTTTGACGTTTATGGCAGAATCGTTGTATATTTTATTAATGGCTAATTATTCTACTCTTACTGTTAAGCCTTTATAAATCTATTGCCTGAATTATAGAGGAGGATATACTAAAACTACAACCCAGCATTTCTTTAATCCATAGAGTTATTTAAGGCTTTATCCTTATGCCTATTAAACTCGGAAGTACCATGGAATTCAACCTCGGGAAAATCACGTTTAGCAAGGTTTAGAGTCCAATCGTTATCGGCAAGAAATACAGGATTTCCATCTTTATCAGTTGCTATATGATGATGCCTGCGTTGTATTATTTCATTTATATTTTTCTTATCCTTTGAGGTTAGCCAACTTGATTTTCTGAATGTTAATGGCCTAAAAGCACATTTTGCTCCATATTCATGCTGCAGACGGAATACGATTACCTCATATTGAAGTTCACCAACAGTACCAATTATTTTTCTATTACCCGGTTGTTGTACAAAAAGCTGTGCTACACCTTCTTCGGTTAGCTGTTGGAGGCCCTTCTCTAACTGTTTTGATTTTAAAGGATCTCTATTTTCAACTTCTTTGAATATCTCAGGAGAGAAGCTGGGAATTCCTTTAAATTGTAATTCTTCACCTTCAGTTAAGGTATCACCAATTTTGAAATTTCCGCTATCATATAATCCTACTACATCACCCGGCCAGGCCTCTTCGACCAAACTTTTTTCATTGGCCATGAAGTCAACAGGGTTAGAGAACTTAAGCTTTTTATCCGATCGAGTATGATAGTAAAATTTATTACGTTCAAATTTTCCTGAACATATTCTAAGAAATGCAATTCTATCACGGTGGTTTGGATCTAGATTGGCATGTATTTTAAATACAAAACCTGTAAAATTCTTCTCATTTGCCAAAACCATGCGCTCATTAGCTTCCCTGTTTTTTGGACTTGGAGCAATAGAAACAAACGTATCAAGTAATTCTCTTATACCAAAGTTGTTGATAGCACTTCCAAAAAACACAGGGGCAAGAAGGCCTTCAAGGTAAAGATCATTGTCAAGCTTTCCATAAACACCATCCACTAATTCAAGGTCATCCTGAAGAGTTTTCAGCTCTTTAGGTTGCAGAAACTTTGTTAAAAGCGGATCATCAAGGTCATTAACCTGAATAACAGGCTCAGAAATTTTTGATTTATCTGGTTTAAACAGATTCAACTGTTTATCGAATATATTATAAACACCTTTAAAGTTATGGCCCTGACCAATTGGCCATGATAGCGGACAAACGCTGATATTCAAATTATTTTCAAGCTCATCAAGTAGGTCAAATGTGTCTTTTCCTTCTCGATCAAGCTTATTTACAAAAATAATTACTGGTGTATTCCTCATGCGGCATACATCCATCAGTTTTTGTGTTTGCTCCTCTACACCTTTTACGCTATCAACTACCAGAATAACACTGTCAACAGCTGATAATGTTCTGTAGGTGTCTTCGGCAAAGTCTTTATGTCCGGGAGTATCCAGTATATTAATTCTTTTTCCATTATACTCAAAACCCATTACTGAGGTAGCAACAGAAATTCCTCTCTGTTTCTCAATTTCCATAAAATCTGAAGTGCTGCTTTGATTTGCCTTATTTCTCTTGACAGTACCCGCGGTATTAATTGCACCACCAAACAGAAGAAATTTTTCTGTTAGTGTTGTCTTTCCAGCATCTGGGTGACTTATAATAGCAAATGTTTTTCTTTTTTCAATTTCAGGATGGAGCATCATAGTATCGGAAGGTCGGATCGTTTTTGAATTAGCAGAAAAGTTTTAGGTAATTCTGAAATATCTCAGTATCCTTAACATTTTACAAAGGTAATAAAATTGATTTAAACGCTGAAAAGCTCTATAAGGTGGTATGAAAATAATTATTAATACTATTTCAGTACAATCTCAGTAGCGCCGTAACCAAATTTTTCTTTATGTGCATCCATAAATGTTTTTACCTGTGGGTGTTTAGAAATAATCTTATGTATTTCATTTCTAAGTGTACCGTTACCGGTGCCATGTATAAAAATTATAGACTGAAGTTTATGAACTATCGCTGCATCAAGATTCTTTTTGAAATGGTTTAATTGAATATCCAGGATTTCAGAATTTTTTAAAAATTGATGGTCATCACGTATTTTTTCTATGTGCAGATCTACTTCTTTTCCTGGATTAGGAATCTCAATTTTTTCGGAAGATGGTCTAAAAAAGCTCTCTTTTAATTTTTGTGGATCAATTAGCGGAACTTCAGAATCAATTTGTATCATCCAGGCTTCTTTACCTAGTATTGCATCATGCTTTTTGGTTCCTGAAAAATCTTTGGCTTTGAATTTTTCTGAAAACAGGATAGGCTTTTTTATTTCATGTTTACCGGAAGTATGCAATAAAACCTGCAAATTAAATTTGGGCCATAGGTCGAGTTCATTTAATGAGGCTGAATATAAGTGAACCATTGCTCCAGGATTGACTTGCCCCGAGCATTCGCCGTTAAATTCTTGGTTTCTTTCTGTGTTTAAAGTGAATAATATTTGGAATGAGCTTGCATTAATAAGATTGAAATGTACCACTGAACCAACCCGCTTGTCATCAGTAATACCAATAAATATCCCATTTGAGATGAATTGATCAGGGCGTTTTAGGGTTGAATCTTCAATTGCCTCTAAAGCTGTGAAATCACTTTTTCCATGTACCCGTGTAACCTGACTTGCTAATACTGGAATTTCAAATCCGTCATCATCTGTGACAGCAATCGTGTTTTCATCAATTATCCGCGTAATAAAACCTTCTCTTCGTTCATTTACAAAACGAACAAATTCACCTAATTTATAATTCATATTCATTGGTTTGTACAGATAGAACACAAATCTATTAAAATTAGCTGCCTTAAATCTATTTAAATATCGATTTAGCGATAAAATCCAGGACAGCTTCCTACATTTGTACTAATTTTAATTCATACATTATGAGTAATGATCCTTTGCATGGTAAAACTTTAGAAATGATACTTGTTAATCTAGTTGAATTTTATGGTTGGGAAAAATTAGGCACATTGATCAAGATAAATTGTTTTATCGATAGCCCAAGTGTCAGTTCTAGTTTGAAATTTTTAAGGAAAACAGATTGGGCTCGTAAAAAAGTGGAGGATTTGTATTTGAAAACTAATAAATAGTATTGATCTTTCGCTAATCTTGCCATTTATATTCATCTTTTAATTCAATTCATTGCTTGAAATTCATGATATTTGAAAACCTAAATTTTTACCATGTATAAAATTAAATTAGTTGCATCGGCTTTCTTTTTAATTACTGCCTATACCTCTTGTACTCAAACTCAAAAACCCACAGAAGTTATAGCAACAGATTCAACTTCTGTAGCAGTAACTGTGCCTATTGAACTGAAAGATGTTAACTCTGATCTTGCCTACGATCAATATTTACATTTAAAAAATGTACTTGTTTTATCTGATTCAACTCAGGCTCAGAGTGCTGCAAAAGAACTTTCTGGTACACTTGTTAAAATTTCAGGTTCTGAAAATAGCACTAAACTGGCCTATGAAATGGCTTCAGAGGTTTCTTTATCTAAACAAAGAACTATTTTCACTACTCTTAGTGTAGAATTGATTACGATGTTTAAAAAAGCAGAAATTGCTTCAGGAAGCATGTTTGTTCAATATTGCCCTATGGCCAATGATGGTGAGGGAGGCTATTGGTTGGCATCAGAAACTGAAATAAGAAATCCTTATTATGGCGATGAAATGCTTAATTGTGGGGAAGTAAAAGAAACTATTTCTAAAAAATAATTTGTCTTTTATCAAACTATTAATTACTCGATAGATAAAATTCTGGCTTGTATTTACTGATACATCTAGTCAATTTTGATATAAAATGATTTGATTTAAATTTTTTAACAAAAATATTGCAATTCCTTGTTAAAAAATTAGCCGAAATTGAGCTTATTTATTAGTTTTGTCTATTATATTTCAAATTATTATGTCAGAATCAGCATCCTTAATAATAGGAGAAAAAACTTACGAACTACCAATAATTACAGGTACTGAAGGCGAAAAGGCCATCGATATTTCAAAATTACGCGATGCAAGCGGATACATAACTCTTGATTCTGGATATAAAAACACAGGAGCAACTAAAAGTGCAATCACTTATTTAGATGGTGAAGAAGGGATTTTAAAATATAGAGGTTACGGTATCGAAGAATTGGCTGAGAAATCAACTTTTATTGAAGTTGCTTATCTATTGATTTATGGAAATCTTCCCAATCAAACTCAGTTAAATGCTTTTCAGTCTGATATTTCTAGACATACGCTGATTCATGAAGACATGAAGAAATTTTTTGATGGTTTTCCATCAAAATCGCATCCAATGGGGCAATTATCTTCGCTGATTTGCTCATTATCATCATTCTACCCTGAATCTTTAAATTCTAAACAAACTGCAGAAGAACAAAATTTAACAATTATAAAACTTCTTGCCAAAATGACTACTGTTGTTTCTTGGATATACAAGAAATCTTTAGGTCATCCAATAATTTATCCTCAGAATAATCTTGATTACGTTAGTAATTTCTTAAACATGACTTTTGGTCAGCGTACTGAACTAATAGAAATTGACCCTGTTATTGTTAAAGCTATGAATGTATTATTTATACTTCATGCAGATCATGAACAGAATTGCTCAACCTCTACGGTTCGTATTGTTGGATCATCAGAATGTAATTTATACGCTTCTATTTCAGCAGGTATTTCGGCTTTATGGGGCCCATTGCATGGTGGTGCTAATCAGGCAGTTATAGAGATGCTAGAGCAAATTAAGAATGATGGCGGTGATACCGATAAATGGATTAATAAAGCAAAAGATAAAAACGATGGCTTCCGATTGATGGGATTTGGTCATCGTGTTTATAAGAATTTTGATCCGCGAGCTAAAATCATTAAAAAGGCTTGTGATGATATCCTTGAGAAATTAGGTATTAATGACCCTGTATTAGAAATTGCTAAGAAACTTGAGGAGGCAGCACTTAATGATCCATACTTTGTAGAACGTAAGCTTTATCCAAACGTTGATTTCTACTCAGGAATTATTTATCGTGCTTTGGGATTTCCAACCGATATGTTTACCGTTTTATTTGCCCTTGGTCGTTTACCTGGGTGGATTGCCCAGTGGAAAGAAATGCACGAAAACAAAGAACCAATTGGAAGGCCAAGACAGATATATACAGGCGAAACGGTTCGAACTTATGTAGATATAAAGAAGCGTTAATTCGCTACTAAAATTATAGAAGAACTCCTTGGACTATATCCACAGGAGTTTTTTTTTGAACAGAAGTGTTCAGATTTATTAAATGTGAATTCGACATAGTATTTGAAACCACATAGACACATAGTATTATACACCCTCCAAACTTTATTTTAGACAAAGGTGGCATTGGAGTTTCGCTTCAAACTATGCGTTTTACAATCTATGTTTCCTTTAAACTTATTGCAGGTCAATCTATGTGTTTAGATATAAAACTTTGAATAGTTTTTAAAGAACTCAGGTTAATTTAATGCTACATCAAAATACCTGCTATCGTTGCAGACAGGTAGGAGGCAAGTGTGCCGCAAATTAATGCTCTCATTCCTAGTTTGGCAAGATCAGTTCTTCTTTCTGGAGATAATTCACCTATTCCGCCAACTTGTATTGCTATAGAACTAAAATTTGCGAATCCGCATAATGCGAAACTGGTTATCAGAATTGTTTTTGGATCTAATGTTTCTTTGATTTTTGCCAGGTCAAGATAGGCTACAAACTCATTGATTACCATTTTTGTTCCCATCAAAGATCCTGCTACCTGAATATCCTTTCCCGGAACCCCCATGGCATATGCAAATACTGAAAAAACAGTTCCAAGTATTTGATTTAAACTAAGCGTTTGAAGGTTAATTCCAATAAATGAAAGCGACATTCCAAGACTACTTAATCCTAATCCAATCTTTCCTAGTACAAAGTCTACCAGTGCAATAATGGCAATAAAGCCAATCAACATAGCCACTACATTTAACCCAACCTTTAATCCATCACTTGCACCATGCGAAATAGCATCAACCAGATTGGCATTGGTTTTTTTAATCTCTAATGAAACCGTTCCTTTTGTTTCTGATATTTCAGTTTCTGGCCAAACTATTTTGGAAATTACCAGTGCAGCTGGCGCAGCCATCAGACTCGCAGCAATCAGATATTCTGCCTGAACACCCATGGCAATATATACCGCCATTACACCTCCTGCAATACAGGCCATACTGCCGGTCATAGAAGCTAATAGTTCAGACATGGTCATTCCTTTTAAATAGGGCTTTATCATTATCTGAGCTTCTACCTGTCCTACAAAGGCACTGGCAACGTTTGATAAAGCTTCAGAGCCTGAAACGCCCATTAATTTGTAAACTATCATTGCGATAAATTTTACTAGGCGCTGCATGATTCCGAGATAATAGGCAACGCTCACCAAAACCGCAACAAAAATTATTGTTGGAATAATATTAAAGAAAAAAATAAATTCGTTTCCGCTACCAAATGCTTTTCCCATATTCTCCGAATTAACTAATGGGCCAAAAACAAATTCAGCTCCTTTCTGAGAAAAGTTTAAGATTTTAGTAACCGCATCTCCAATCCATGAAAAAATTGTCTTTCCTAATGGTATTTTTAAAATAAAGACAGCAAGAGATAACTGAATTGCTATGCCTGATAATACCAGCCTATAGTTAATCGCTTTTCTGTTATTAGACATTAAAAAGGCGATACCAAAAATTAATACTATGCCAATCAGGCCGGTAAATCTCTCCATACAGATTAATAATAGATTAATTGTGAAATTTAGGAATAAGAATTAGAAATAAAACTTTTAGAATTAAATTCATGAAGATTTTCGCCTTGATAGTTCATCGCGAATATTTGCAGCTTTCTCATAAGCTTCGTCTGCAAGTGCATCCTTTAATTTGATTTTCAGTTCCTCTTCAGAAAGAGAACTGTAATTTAATGTTGTATTAACTGCTTTTTCTTCAGTTGCTGGCTCAATATTTTCAAGAAAAACAAATTCATTGCCTTCTATGACAATTCCAGCAGATGCTAAGATAAATTCATAGGTATAAATAGGGCATTCAAACCGTACGGCTAAGGCAATAGCATCAGAAGTTCTTGCATCAATTTCATTTGTTTTTTTACCATCCGAACAAATCAATTTGGCATAAAATATGCCTTCAACTAGGTTGTAAATGATTATTTCTTGAATATTTATATTATAATTTCCAGCTAATGATTTGAATAAATCATGGGTAAGAGGCCTGCTAGGAGTCATTTTTTCAATTTCAATCGCAATTGCCTGTGCTTCAAAACTTCCTATTATAATTGGCAATCTTCTTCGCCCATTTAGCTCACCTAGAACTAATGCATATGCCCCTGACTGAGTTTGACTATAGGATAAGCCTACAATATCTAGTTTAATTTTTTTCATAAAATAAGCCTATTGGGTTATGAAATCAATAAATTCAAAAAAATCAAGAATGAGCTTTATATGCCTTAATAGCGTTAATCAGCTTAGGTAAAATTTCAAAAGCATCACCTACAATTCCATAATCAGCTACTTTAAAAAATGGTGCTTCCGGGTCTTTATTGATAACTACTATTGTTTTTGAAGAACTTACTCCTGCAAGATGCTGAATTGCTCCTGAAATGCCAATAGCAATATATAAGTTTGGACTAACAGCAATCCCGGTCTGTCCAACATGTTCTTCATGTGGTCGCCAACCTGCATCAGAAACCGGTTTAGAACAAGCAGTAGCTGCTCCGAGTACCTGAGCAAGTTCCTCGATCATGGCCCAGTTTTCAGGCCCTTTCATGCCCCGACCAGCAGAAACAACTAGTTCAGCATCAGGTAAAGCTATTTTATCACTTGCCCTAACTATTTCAGAAACCATAGTTCTAAAATCTGATTCCTTGAATTCAGGTTTAAAATCTTCAACTTTAGCTGATAATCCACCTTCTTTAAGCTGATACGAGTTAGGACTTAAAGCAATTATGCTTATAGCAGATTTTAATTCAACTGTGGCAAATGCTTTTCCAGAAAATGCAGTTTTTTTAACTGAAAATATGTTATTATCAGTTTTTGGAAGTTCAACTGCAGCGTCTACAAGGCCTGCTTTTAGTTTTACTGCAATACGTGGTGAAAGACCTTTGCCTGTAAAAGAGTTGGCTAAAACAACAACAGTTGCTGATTCTTTTGTTGCTGCATCTGCAATTACAGATGCATATGCCTGGTTTACAAAGGTTTTTAATTTTTCTGTGCTTACATTTAAAACCTTTATTGCTCCATATTTACCTAGGTTGCTTAAATCATCCTGATTTACATTGCCAA
The DNA here is from genome assembly GCF_044348475.1 of Daejeonella sp. Lineage (GTDB taxonomy): Bacteria > Bacteroidota > Bacteroidia > Sphingobacteriales > Sphingobacteriaceae > Daejeonella. The sequence continues at coordinate 11,833 of NZ_JBIKSU010000048.1, forward strand.
TAGAAATAGCAATTAATTCTGTTTTTAAAAGTTCAGCAATAGCTGCGGCGTATGAAACTACTTCGAAAGTAGATTTTTTAAACTTGCCATCTGCATTTTCAACATATACTAAAACTGACATATTTATGAGTTAAGCCCTAAAAAGGGATATGAATTTTTGAATTGTATTTAAATTACTTTTGCTTCTGTATGCAAGAGCTCAATCAGTTTTTCGGGATCATCCTGCGAAAGCAGAGTTACTGAACCTCTTGGAGCCGGTACACTATACGATTTGAAAGTAATTAATTGAGCAATCTCAATTGCTTCTACAACTTCAAGCGGTTTAGTCCTGGCAGACATTATTCCACGCATATTTGGTATTTTAGGTTCAGCTACACCTTCAGCGCAACTAGCTACGAAAGGAAAACTTACAGTTAAATGTTCTTTTCCGCCTTCTATTTCACGAACAATAGTTGCCCGATTAGCTTCAACATCAAGTTTTTTGATGATTGAAATGGAAGGTATATCTAGAAATTCACCTAGCATGGCAGCCATCTGTGAGCCATTATAATCAATTGATTCACGACCAGTAAGAATGATATCAAAGCCATTATCTTTTGCATAATTTGCAATTTGAGCAGATACAAAATAAGAATCTCTGGCTGATGCGTTAATTCGAACAGCATCATCTGCACCAAGTGCAAGGGCTTTTCGAATCGTTGGTTCAGAACTGATTTCTCCAACATGAATAACAGTTACTGTGCCTTGACCTCCTTCAGCTAATTCAATAGCTCTTGCTAAAGCAATTTCATCATAGGGGTTTAATATAAATTGAACACCTGCAGTATTGAATTGTGTATTATCGCTGTTAAACGTTATTTTTGCTGTTGTATCGGGGACATTACTGACACAAACTAATATTTTCATATAGATTTCTCTTTTTACAAATCTACTTAAAAAAGATAAAATATAATGCATCATATACGTTTACAAAAGCTCTTGGATTTTCTAAATAACGAACCTGATGATCCTTTTTTGAAATATGCGCTGGCAACCGAATATTTGAGTCAGAATGATTTAAATAAGGCTCTTTTTTATTTTGAAGATCTTTTAAACAAACATCCTGATTACGTTGGAACTTACTACCACGCAGGTAAATTATTTGAGCGGCTTGACAGAAAATCTGAAGCTATATTTGTTTATCAAAGGGGAATGGAAATAGCAAGAAAAGCTGGTGATAATCATGCTTACTCTGAATTACAGACCGTTTTCAATTCAGCCTCCGGTTTAGATTATGAAGACGATTAAATACGATGTGGAGTAAACGCCAACTTATTTTTCTTTATGATGTAATTTGGTTTACCCTTACTGCATTTGGCGGTGCACAAGCCCATGTAGGCATGATGCTTAAAAACTTCGTCAATAAACGTAAGTATATTTCTGAAACTGAATTATTAGAGCTGAATGCTTTAACTCAGATTCTTCCGGGTCCATCTTCAACCCAAACGCTAGTTGGTATTGCATATAAAGTAGGTGGTTTACCAATGGCAATAACTGCGTTTTTTATTTGGATTTTACCTTCAACGGCACTGATGTCTTTGGCAGTACTAAGCTATACTGTATTAGGTCAGAAGGAGAAATTTGATGCTATTTTGGAGTTTATTCAGCCTATTGCAGTTGGAATTGTAGCTTATGCAGCCTTCTCATTTGCTGGCACAATTTTAAAATCATCGACATCAATATGGCTTGCTGCTGGATCTCTATTTGCCACTTTGCTTCTTAGAAATGCCTATGCTTTCCCAATATTAATACTTATAGGTGGGATTGTTTCATCAACTGTTGAAACAGCAATTGAGGAAAATAACCTAAGATTTAAGCTTTTTTCTAATATTAACCCTCGCAAAATAGGCTATTTTTTAGGTGTATTATTGCTTTTTGCGGGTTTAGGTGCACTTATAAATCGTACATCTCCTTTTAGTTTACCCATTCGTTTATTCGAAAATTTTTACAGGAATGGTATCATGATATTTGGTGGGGGACAGGTACTTATTCCTTTTATGTATACCGAATTTGTGGAGATGAAGGGATATCTTAGTTCTGATCAGTTTTTATCAGGATACGCCTTTCAACAGGCTTTACCGGGGCCAACCTTTTCATTTACCTCATTTGTTGGAGGTATGACACTGAAAAATGCAGGATTTAATATATATGGGCAAATAATGGGTAGTATGATTGCAGTTTTGGGCATCAATTTGCCAGGGCTAATCCTCATTCTTTTTATTGTTCCTTTCTGGAATGATTTGAAAAAGATAACCCGGATTAAAAATTCTCTTTCAGGTATTAATGCAGTTTCTGTAGGTTTTATGGGTGCTGCATTTCTATTGTTATTGCAGCCAGTAGGAATAAACTTCTTTTCAATCGGTTTGATTAGTATAACTTTTTTAGTATTGGTTTTTACCAAGATCAAAACACCATTATTAATTCTAGCGGGTGTTTTACTTGGGCTGTTTATTTAAGATAAACGCACAATTATTTTATCAAGAATTAAAAGGGTGGCTCCTCATCTATATCGTCCATTCTGGATGGTCGAATAATGAAGTTATTAGGTTTTTCAAAGTCTTGTGAAGGTGAAATACCAGCAAATGGATTTGGATTATTTCCTGAAGGGCTACTGAAATCTTCTTCAAGGTCAACAAATTTTACAAATTTTCCGATAAATCGAAGTGGAACTGTACCAGTTTCACCGTTTCTGTGCTTAGCAATTATTACTTCACCTATTCCAATAGTAGACCGGCCATTTTCATCCTCTGTAAGACCATAATATTCAGGACGATATAAGAATAAAACCATATCTGCATCTTGTTCAATAGAACCAGATTCCCTTAGATCAGAGAGCATTGGCTTTTTACTGCCACCAGGACGATTTTCTACTGCACGGCTTAATTGTGAAAGTGCTATAACGGGTACATTTAGTTCTTTGGCAACTGATTTTAATGCTCTCGATATACTACCTATTTCTTGTTCACGATTACCACTTTTGCCATCACTTTTTCCGTGCATGAGCTGAAGGTAATCGATAATGATCATTTGAATATCGTATTGCGCTTTTAAACGCCTGCACTTAGCTCTGAATTCAAATATGTTTAAGGCTGGGGTATCGTCAATAAATAAGGGAGCCTCAGTTAGTTTGCCTATCTTGGAATGAAGCTGCTGCCATTCCCATTCTGCCAGATGACCTTTTCTTATTTTTTCTTGTTCTATTTCTGTTTCACCTGAAATCAAACGATTAACAAGTTGTACAGATGACATCTCTAAAGAAAAAAACACGACAGGTTTATTGAATTGTACCGCCGCATTTCTTGCACAACTTAGTACAAATGCAGTTTTTCCCATGGCAGGTCTTGCCGCAATAATCACAAGATCTGAGGGCTGCCATCCTGAGGTAATTCTGTCAAGAGCAGTAAATCCGGATGCTACACCTGTCAATCCATCTACTTTATCTTTAATTTTTTCTAAATTCTCTAATGATTCACGAATAATCTCATCCATTTTTCGGGAATCTCTTCGAAGATTATTTTGGGCAATGTCAAAAAGGTTCTTTTCTGCATGATCTAGCAGATCAAAAATGTCAGTAGTATCCTCATAGGCATTGGTAATTATTTCGGTAGAGATTCGAATTAGTTCACGCTGAATAAATTTTTGAGAAATAATTCGGGCATGGTATTCAATATTTGCTGCAGAGGCAACACGGTTTGTTAATTCAGTAATATAATATGCTCCACCAATCATTTCCAGTTCGCCCTGTTGACGTAATTGGGCAGTTACTGTTAGTATGTCAATAGGAGATGATTTTTGGAAAAGAATCTGAATGGCTTCAAAAATTTTTTGATGACTATCTTTGTAAAACACATCAGGTTTTAAGATGTCAATAACAGCAGAAAGGGCATCTTTTTCAAGCATTAAAGCACCAAGTACAGCTTCTTCAAGATCTAATGCTTGAGGTGGAAGTTTACCTAGCCCACTAGCCATGTTGCTTAGTTTGTTCCTTCGCTCAACAGAAAAAGTGTTTTTATTGGTTTTATTGTATTCCTGATCCTTTTCTAAACTCATAATAACAAAAGTATACAAAAAATGGAGCAGAAAT
>NZ_JBIKSU010000131.1:0-4032 GCF_044348475.1 Daejeonella sp.
AACTTTTGTATTGAAGGGTATCTGCAGCAGGGCAAATAATCAGATATTGATTTGGAGGTAGCAGGTATTTTTTCAAGATTCCTTTGGTTTGTGTATCGTTCATATTCCATCCTTCCAAATCAACTGTGTCTGTTCCGGGATTAAATAATTCAATAAATTCAACCAGTGGCAAACCAACTTCAGGCGAGGGATCGGCAAATAGTTCGGTGATGAATACTTTTGCGGTATCTAGCCTTGCCAGTGCAGCAGGAGGTAGTGGTAGCTGAGCAGCAAGCGCAGGAATATTAAAACTGAATGGAGATGAACTGTTAAAAGTATTGCCGCTGCAGTCTTTTATTCCGTTAATATTCAATTGATACGATGTGCCTGCTTTGAATTTTTCGCTGAACTTGACCAAAACCTGCTTAAAGTCTGCACTACTTTTAATTTCTTTAATCTGACCTGAAATAGGTGCTAATAAAAAATTATCCTTTATTAAAGTGCTGTTATTTAATGGTTTATTAAAATATATCAAAAGGGTAGAATCAGATAAACGATTTAAACTATCAGCCTTTAAAGGTTTTTGATCCCAATTGGCTATAAACACAGAATTTTGCTTGCCTGGAGTACCACCCGATGAATCATTGGAGCTTATCCAATTAAAAATCCCTTCGCAAATAGAGGTTGGACTCACGCGTTCTAAACTCCATCCGCCTTGTTTTTTCAACGGGTCACGGTGCCAAGTATCTGAATAGGAAATGGAATCCACCAACGTATTTAAATGATCCTTGATAGATATCATATCCCCGCTGTTGTTCAGTGATGGCCAGGAGGAAAGGCCTAAAACGTTTCCGAATTTTTTAAATTCAGCGGTATCTGCCTTGGCGCAAAGAATTAAATAGGAGTTGGGCGAAATGCTAATATTCCCCAAAGAGCCAGCACTTGAGAGGTCGCTTAACTTCCAGTTATAAAGCGATATAGTTTCATTACTAGAATTTAGAAGTTCAATGTATTCAACCGATGGCAGATCAATCTGCGGCGCCGGATCAGCAAATATTTCGTTGATAATGATATCTCTGAATTTAGGTTTATACGGTTTTACATAATTGAATGATGCCTGATTTTTATTTTGGATTAAATTGCCATTTTTATCTTTTACGTTCAATATAGTAAGGCCGTACTGGCCTGTTTTTAATTCAGAATTCAATTTAATCTTGAATTTTGCTGGATCGGAGCTTGTTTGTACGTTATTTATTTGGCCCTTGAAATTAGTTAAACTAAAATTTGCCAGATTTTTAACACCAATACTATCCATAGCCTCATTAAAGGTTATCTCTAAAGTAGTTGAGTCTAAAACTGAAACTCCCGTTAATTCAGGCGGATTTTTATCGGTTAGTAGCGACTCTATACTGAAATCATCGAAAAAATGTTTTTGAAAAAAACTGGATGTAGATTGTTGAATAAAAACACCGAAGAAAGAGGAATTTGTGAAGCTAATATCTTTGAATGTTCCCTCTGTAAAAAAGGAATTAGTAGTTCCAGTTAAATCTCGCTCAAGCGTAAAAAGCCCATCGTTATTTCTGCTAGCCCGCACTCTAATCGTGTTATTACTTGTATTTGTTGTTCCGTTTATTCCATCAATTAGCTTGATGCTGCTGCTGTTTAAGCCAGATCGTTTATACAGGCAAATTTCATCATCGGTATTTCCAATCCGAATAAAATAGCCATTGATCAAACTGCTTTTAAGATCTGCTTTATCTGAAATCAAATAAATATCTACAAAGTTTGCTCCTGAAGTATTAAACTGAAGATTGATCCAGAACTCCCATTTAGAATTTAATGCAAGTGCATTAGGGGTACTGATATAAAAGCTACCTGAGCTCAGACTGGAATTGGATTTTAGTCTATTAGTTAGAACAATAAAATCAGTGCCATTATTTCCGGTAGTCCAAACTGGATTCAGTAAAAAATTACCATCACTAAAATCATCATTTAGCTGTGCACTCGCCAATTTGCTATATAAAAGAAGTACTATTATTAAAATCTTTCTCATTTCTGCCTATAAAAGCAGAATTAAATTAAGATTTTGGCATATAACATTTAAAAGGAATGAGTTTACGGTAAGGTTTATATAGTAAACGGTTTTATTATTGATAGAATTCATGATTTAGATCAAAAATTTGCTTACGGGGCTAGTTAAACCAATTAAATGACCAAACAATTTCCCATATTTGCTTTGATAATAATAAATATTCGAATTTTTAAAAAAACAAAAAAATGAAAGTCGCAGTAGTAGGCGCTACCGGCCTTGTAGGTTCGGTGATGTTAAAAGTTTTAGCAGAGCGCAATTTCCCCCTTAGTGAATTGATCCCAGTTGCCTCAGCAAAGAGTGCAGGTAAACAGATTGAATTTAAGGGTAAAAAGTATACTGTTGTGACCATGGATGATGCCATTGCTATGAAGCCAGATGTAGCATTATTCTCTGCCGGTGGAGGAACCTCTCTAGAAAGTGCACCCCGTTTTGCTGCTATAGGCACAACAGTAATTGATAATTCATCTGCCTGGCGTATGGATCCAGATAAGAAATTAATTGTGCCAGAAGTGAATGCAGATGAACTTACCGCTCAGGATAAGATTATTGCAAATCCAAATTGTTCAACGATACAAATGGTGGTGGTTTTGAAACCACTGCATGATAAATATAAAATTAAACGTGTTGTTGTTTCAACTTATCAGTCTGTTACGGGTACCGGTGTAAAAGCCGTAGACCAAATGATGAATGAGCGTAAAGGGATTGTTGGTCCAATGGCATATGCCTATCCGATTGACCTGAATGTAATTCCTCAAATCGATGTGTTTCAAGACAATGGATACACCAAGGAAGAGATGAAAATGATCCTTGAAACAAAAAAGATAATGGGCGATGATTCCATTCGCGTAACTGCAACAACTGTTCGTATCCCAGTTATGGGTGGGCATTCTGAATCAGTTAATATTGAATTTGAGAATGATTTTGATCTGGATGAAGTTCGTGCAATTCTGGAAAAGGAAGAAGGGATAATCGTTGTGGATGATCCGGCAAATTTAAAGTACCCAATGCCAATGGATGCTCATGAAAAGGATGAGGTTCTTGTTGGAAGAATTAGAAGAGATGAATCTCAGGATAAAACCTTAAATCTTTGGATTGTTGCCGATAATCTTCGTAAAGGAGCAGCAACCAATGCCGTTCAAATAGCGGAATATCTGATGGCTAAAAAATTGATCTAGTTTTTTGATCTACTATACAACCCGGCGAATTTCGCCGGGTTTTTTTGTGCCTAAATTTTGAGTTTATAGGGGGTTGAACTTGGTTGGTTTTTATAGTTCATGGCATCCCTATATTAAAATTTATTCTCTTGTGCTGATGCCATAAAACCTGGTATTTGGGCATTTGCTGGCCTAGCCTAAGTTGATATTGAAGATATTTTCCGCTTTTATCAATAAAAATTAGTAGACACAGTCTTGTTCAGGTAATTTAAGGGTATCTTTTTAAAAAAATTCCTTTGATGGACTTAAAATTTGTCCGAAATTGACTCAAATTCTAAAGATTATGTTTATCCACCCACAAATAAAATCAAACAGTTAAAATGCAGAGAGGTAATAAAAGGCCTATCAATTTGCTATTAATTGATCTATAGTCGATAAAGTATTACGGGGCTAAACTGGTTAAGGGTAATTCGTGAGGTCACAGAAAAAAATTAACGCATTTTTTTGAATCTTGATTTAAGTTTCAAAACATATTTTCAATAAATAATTGATTAGAATATTTATTAAAACAAACAGAAATGAAACGTAGAAATGTACTTAAGACTTTGTCTCTTTTACCGCTGGCGGGCACTGCTATGCCCCTGAATTCAATATTTGCATCTCCTGTGACCGAATCTTTGAAAGCACCCTTCAACCCTTTGGCGCCGGCAGAGGTAACATTAGAGTCATTTCTAGATAAAAATAATATCTACAGAACACATGGTATTGAACCTATAATCAATTGTAGAGGCATATTTACCATAATTG
>NZ_JBIKSU010000015.1:0-50089 GCF_044348475.1 Daejeonella sp.
CAATCTCAAACAAATCGTCCATTCACTGAACCTCCGTTCACCTCTCTTCCGCATTGACTGGTGCGGCAATTACAGTCCCAGCCTTCGCAGAACCTTTCATAGCAGCAGGCGCAGCGGTGGGATTTTTGGTACTTTTTTCCTACAGAAAAAGGACTAGGCCCCCGCGGCTATGAGCGGAATGAAATGATAAAATGCTTGGTTACACCAAGCACAAGAAAATTTGTTTGTATTAAAAACGAAAACCACTCTTAAAAAATAGCAATCCGTTAAATCCAATAACTCCAATCATAAAACCTCATCTTTAGCTTAATAATAAAATGCCAAATTAAAACCTTACCTTTGCGGCGCTTTCAGCAATAAGGCTGTGAGCACTTATAAATTATCATGAACCCATTTAGTACCTTGGGTATCCGTCATGATATTGTTAATGCCATTACTGAACTGGGGTTCGAAAATCCCACACCAATCCAGGAGCAATCTATCCCGGTATTACTTTCAGGCAGCAACGATTTTGTCGGATTAGCTCAAACAGGAACCGGTAAAACGGCAGCCTTTGGCCTCCCCCTATTAGAATTATTGGATTTTGAAGAAAATTATCCACAAGCGCTAATTCTTTGTCCCACTCGTGAACTCTGTTTACAGATCACCAGCGATATAAAAAACTACGCCAAAAACATGAAAGACGTTCAAGTCGTTGCTGTTTATGGCGGTGCTAACATTTCAGATCAGTTACGCCAAATCAAGCGTGGTGTACAGATTGTTGTGGCCACTCCAGGCCGTATGCTTGATATTATCAACCGGAAAGCAATTAATTTCGGTCAAGTTCAATTTGTAGTACTTGACGAGGCAGATGAAATGCTTAACATGGGCTTTCAGGAAGACATTGACAGCATTTTATCAACCACACCGGAAGATAAAAAAACTTGGTTGTTTTCTGCGACCATGCCAAACGAAGTTAGACGTATTGCCAAAAAATACATGACAGATCCGTTCGAGTTGACCATGGGTACTAAAAATACCGGAAATGTCAATATCGAACATGAATATTATATCGTTAAAGCGCGTGATAAATACGCCGCATTTAAGCGAATTGTAGATTTCAATCCTGAAATTTTCGGGATAGTATTTTGCCGTACCAAAATTGAAACTCAGGAAATTGCTGAGTCTTTGATGAAAGATGGCTACAATGCGGATGCATTGCATGGCGACTTATCACAACAACAACGAGATAAAGTTATGAAGCGCTATCGTGATCGTAGTCTTCAATTATTAATTGCAACTGATGTTGCAGCAAGGGGTATTGACGTGAATGACGTAACACACGTTATCAACTATTCATTACCCGATGAGATTGAAAACTATACTCACCGAAGCGGCCGTACAGGACGTGCAGGAAAAACCGGTATTTCTATCGCGATCATCAACTCAAAAGAACTTGGCAAGATTCGTCACATTGAGCGTACCATTGGAAAGCAGTTTACAAAGGCTGAAATTCCAACTGGATTTGATGTTTGCGAAAAGCAATTATTTGCGATGATCCACAAGGTTCATAATGTTGAAGTGAATGAAGAACAGATCGAACAATACATTCCACGTATTATGGATGAATTTAAAGATCTTGATAAAGAACAAATCATCAAACGATTTGCTTCTCTTGAATTTAACCGTTTCTTGGAATATTATTCTAAAGCGCCTGATCTGAATGTTTCTGGTGACGATCGTGGTTATGAGCGTACAGAAAGAGGTGATCGTGCTGAACGCGGAGATCGTTCATTCAAGTCAAGTACAAGTCCGGGTTACACCCGTTTATTCATGAACTTGGGATCAGTTGATGATTTTACTCGTGGAGATATGTTGGGCTTTATTTGCAACAATACGAAGATCAGCGGTAAAAGCGTTGGTAAAATAGATTTAAAAGGTGTTTTCACTTTCTTTGAAGTTGAAGAATCTGCAGTAAATCAGGTTATTGAGGGATTTAAATCTGTTGATTTCCAAGGCAGAGATGTACGGATAGAACTGGCCGGCGATCGTGAAGGCGGAAGCAGCGAACGAGGTGGTTCATACCGCGGAAGTGGTGGCGGCGGCGGTGGTTACCGTGGCGGTGGAAGTGGCGGTGGTTACCGCGGCGGAAGCGGTGGCGGACGTCGTGAAGGTGGCGGTGGCGGTGGTTTCCGCGACTTCTCAGGCAAACGCCGTGAAGATCGTGGCGGTAGCAGTAGCACTGGCGGACGCCGTGAAGGCGGAAGCGGAGAAAGACGCAGACGCATCTAAAAGTACATAGAGCAAAGTATAAGGAGCAAAGACTGGGTTAAAACCTGAGTTTTTGCTCCTTTTTTTGTTTTTAACCAGGATTATCTGTTATCAGTTGTCTGTTATCAGTTGTCTGTTGTCTGTTATCTGTTGTCTGTTGTCTGTTGTCAGATAGGAGTTAGTTAGTTGGTTAGTAATTAGTTGGTTAGTAAGAATGAATACCGGTCATTTCAAGGCAAGAAACTTCCTTAACTTATAATTCCTAGTTCTGTTGTCTGTTGTCAGAGGTATGAAGTCGGAGGTCGGAGGTATGAAGTCTGAGGTATGAAGTCTGAAGTATGAAGTATGAGATTGCACGATTTGATTTTAACTTATTACTTACAACTTATTACTTACAACTTTCTGCTTTTAGCTTTTGAGAGGTCTGTTATCTGAGGTATGAAGTCTGAGGTATGAAGTCTGAGATTGCACGATTTGCTTTCTGCTTTTGACTTTCTGCTTTTGACTTTTGGCTTTTAGCTTTTGACTTTCTGCTTTCTGCTTTTAGCTAATACTTCAAGTCAGCTGTTCTGACAATAGTTTCATCTCAATCTGGGGTGAGTGCCTTTCATAAAGGATGGCATAAACTGCCCTACAGATAGGCATATTCACTTTATATGTTTTGTTGATTTGATGCAGACAATAAACTGCGTAATAACCTTCAGCAATCATATTCATCTCAAGCTGGGCTGAAGTAACTGTATAGCCCTTGCCTATCATATTCCCAAAAGTACGATTACGGCTAAACTGGGAATAAGCAGTTACCAATAAATCACCAAGATAAGCCGACTCTTTGATATCCCTGTCAATTGGGTGGACAGCATTAACAAAACTTTCAATCTCACGGATAGCATTTGAAATAAGGACCGCCTGGAAATTATCGCCGTATCCAATACCGCGGCAAATTCCACTAGCAACCGCATAAATATTTTTTAAGACCGCTGCGTACTCAGTACCGTAAATATCATCCGAAACATTGGTTTTAATGTATCGTGTATTTAGCATTGAAGCAAAATGAGCAGCCAGGGTACTATCCTGCGAAGCAATAGTTAGATACGATAATTTTTCAAGGGCAACTTCTTCAGCATGGCAGGGGCCGCTGATCACAATAATATCACTAAAAGGAATATGGTAATGCTGATTCATGAATTCGCCGATGATCATATTTTCATCAGGCACTATTCCTTTAATGGCCGATATGATCTTTTTCCCTTTCAAATCATCCGAACTAATATCTTTCAGCGCTTCTTTTAAAAAAGCAGCAGGAACATTGAGAAGGATCAAGTCAGATACTGCAATGATCGATTTCAGATCTGAGCCAATGTTCTCATCAGGCACCTTGATTTCAACAGAACTTAGATAATGCGGATTATGGTTATATCGGCGAATGTGTTCTATTGCATCATTATTGCGCATCCACCAGTAAATTTCCTTATCGATAAGATTATCAGACAATATCTTTACAATAGCGGTAGCCCAGCTACCACCTCCAACAACTGCTATCTTATTTTGAGTATGCGACATAATAAAAAATCCCGTCCACAATAATGCTGTGAACGGGACAAGTTAGGAATTTCTTAGAAATTAGTTTTTCTTTTCGCCAGCAAAAAGTTTTTCTTTATCTACTTTTTCAACCATAGCGCTATCCTTTAAGGTTTTGGAAATTGCTGTAAATGGAAGAGAAATCACTTCTTCTCCACCTTTTAATCCTGATTTTATCAAAATATAGGTGTCATCCTGAATTCCTGTGGTCACTAAAACCTGTTTAACCTTTCCTGCATTGTATACAAATACATATTCTTTTACAGGTTCGGCATCTTTTAATTTTTCCTTTTCATCTTTGGCTGTAGCTGGCTTATTACCCTTTTCAGATTCATTCTCTTCTTTTTTCTTTTCACGAGTAGTTACAGACTGAATAGGCACGGCAATTCCAGAGAATTGTTCCGTTTGAATATCTACCGTAGCAGACAATCCCGGACGGAATGGCGAAGGATTTGCAGCATCAGAACGTACTAGTTTAGCATAAGATTCTGGTAAAATTCGAACCTTTACGGTAAAATTGGTAACCTGATCTGTTGATGTTCCAACAACACTTGAAGAACTTGCAATCTCTGTAACTTCTCCTTTAAATTTCTGATTCTGAAAAGCATCAACCTCAATATCAGCTAAATCACCAACTGATACACGATTTATATCACTTTCATTTACATCTACACTCACTTCCATTGAACTCAGATTTGAAATTCTCATGATTTCTGTACCCGCCATTTGTGAAGTACCAAGGATACGATCACCCAATTCAATAGATAATTTTGAAATAACTCCATCGACAGGAGCATTGATGGTTGTCTTTGCTAAGTTTGCACCAGCTTCTTTTACCACTGCATTAGACTGCTCTACACCAAATCTAGAAGCTACAACATTCTGACGTGTTGATTCAAGGCTTGCTTTTGAACCTTCAAACTCGGCTTTAACTGCATCAAACTCAGCTGCAGATATCACTTTTTTAGCAAAAAGTTCCTGATTACGTTTGTATTTAGCAGTAGTATTAGCAAAAGTAGCTTCTACTTGCTTTAACTGCTGCTGCGTACTTGCCAAAGATGCCTTTTGACTATTTAATGAAGCAACTGCACGATCATAACCTGACTGCAGAACATCTGGGCGCACCTTACATAATAACTGCCCTTTCTTAACCACATCGCCCTCTTTAACGAGTAATTCAACAACCTCGCCAGATACTTCAGCACTTAACTTGACTTCTATTTCAGGTTGAACCTTACCACTTGCCGAAACCGTTTCTATGATTGTACGCTTTGCCACTTTTTCAACAGCTACCTGAGTAACCTCGCTTTTACCAAACCAGCCGAGTTTATTACCCGCAACTGCTACAACTACAAGTATTCCTGCTCCAATGAGCACATATTTTAATGTATTATTTTTCTTTGCCATGTTATAATTATAAGGATGGGGTTTTAATTAAAAGGTTATAGGGTTACCCAGATAAAAATCAATTACTTTACTTCTGAATATAAAATCATATTGCGCCTGTATCTGGTCAAATTGCGCTTTGTTTAGGTTTGTTTGAGCCTGATTATAATCCAAAGAATTTACCAATCCTACAGAATAACGTTGCTCAATTACATTAAAAGCCTCTTTTGATGATTGAAATGCTGTTTGAGTAGAATAATAACGCTTTTCTGCAGCTCTTAAATCGTAAACTGCCTGGTTAATTACCTTATTCAGGTTGTTTTTTGCAAGCTGCTCATTGATCACCGAATTCTGGAAATTTATCTTCGCTCTTCTGACAGAAGAACGAGCTGCCAACCCATTAAAAATAGGAATACTTAATCCAAAACCTATAAACTGATTAAAGTTATCTTTTACTTGTGTGCCAAAGGTGTTGTTTCCAAATGAACCATTCGAATACCTAGTACCAAAACCACTCTGTAGATTTAATGAAGGAAAGTAATTTCCTTTTGCAATTTCTATACCCTTTTCTGATACCTGTTTTCTCAATTCAGCTAAACGTATATCAGGAAAGCTAGAGGATGCTAATTTAAATACGTCAATAGCAGCGTAGGCAGAATTAACCTTTGACATATCTTCAATCTTAGGTTTTTCAACTTCAAATGCAGAAGATGGGTCAAGCTCCAATAATTGGGCAAGATTTAGAAATGAGAGGTCAACCTGATTCTGAGCATTCGTAACATTTAGTTCTGCAGTGGCAACTTGCGACCTGGCTTGTGCAAGATCTGCAAGTGTTTTACTACCTACATCAAAAAACTTTTGCTCAATATCAAGTTGCTGATTAGAAATAGCCAATTGCTGCCTTGAAGCAAGTAAAAGATCCTGTGCATTTAATACCGAGAGGTAATTAGTAACTACAGCTAAAACTAGGTCATTCTTAATTTTCTGGGTATTGCTCTTATCAGCATCAAGCTGTAACTTATTCTGCGAAATTTGGTTAATTTTTTGAAAGCCCTGAAATAATGCAGTACCAGATGATACATTTCCACTAGTAGAAGTAATTGCCTGATTAACAAACTGATTTGTCAAAGGATCAATACTTCTACCAAAATTAAAGTTCAAACCAGTATTGGCATTTAGCGTAGGATATAAGGCTAGTTTAGATTGCTGAAGATTTTCTTCAGATATTGCCTCCGAAAACTGAGATTGTTTGATTTGAAGATTATTTTCGATTACAAGTTCTGTAGCACGTTTTAAAGTAATGCGCTCCTGTGCAGAAAGTGATGTTGCAGAAAAAGCGATTAGTAAAAAAGAGTAAACAGAACATCTGAAAAAGCACTGACCATTTATATGTTTCATATCGTGTTAAACAAAATTGATTCGATTAAAAATCTGGGTAAAAATACTACCAATTAATTAGTTAACATATTTATCTTCGTGATAAATAAAAATTAAGCCTTTGTATCTGATAAATTCTCCTTTTTGGTTGCAGTGGTTCTACCCAACATTAACCTTTCATAAAAACAGAAAGGAGAAAAGCATTTATCTGACTTTTGACGACGGACCTATACCAGTTGTTACACCCTATGTATTAAATACGCTTAAAAAGTTTAATGCAAAAGCAACATTCTTTTGCATTGGCGAGAATATTGATAAACATCCAAAGATATACGCAGATGTAATTTCAGAAGGGCATACGATTGGGAATCATACATATAACCACTTAAAAGGCTGGAATACGAACAATAACGACTATTTAAACAATATCAAAAAATGCTCGGAACTTACAGGCAGCAAACTGTTCAGACCTCCTTATGGCCGAATTAAAAAATCACAAATTTCTGCGATCAAAGAGCAAATTCCAGAAACCGAAATAGTAATGTGGGATGTTCTGAGTGGCGACTTTGATCAAACAATCACTACCCAAACTTGCATCAATAATGTATTAAAAAATAGTAGGAATGGCTCAATAATAGTATTTCACGATAGTATCAAAGCTTTTGATCGGCTTGAGCATAGCCTGCCTGTTATTCTTGAACATTTAAGCAATAATGGTTTTACTTTCAAAGTACTTTAAAAATAGTACTCTAGCCTAATTTCAAACTCAAAAACCATTCTTGATTATTTATTATTTATCCTCACAAAACTGATTTGGATCATTTTTATCGGTTTTTTTTAGACCTAATTTTGGTCTATGATAATTTACAAGCAATTTTCATTTGATGCCGCACATTTTTTGCCTGTTGTGCCTGAAGGCCATAAATGTGGAAACATGCATGGTCATACGTATATGCTAACGGTATTTATTGAAGGACATCCCGATGAAAAAAGTGGATGGATTATCGATTATGGAGATTTGAAAAAATCTATTCAGCCGGTAATTGAAAAGCTGGACCATCATTTATTGAATGAAATTCTTGGCCTTGAAAATCCAACAAGCGAAAATTTAGCCATCTGGCTATGGCACAAGATAAAGCCTCTGGTACCTGAATTAATAAAAATCGAATTAAAAGAGACTCCGAGCTCCGGAGTAATTTATGAAGGTTTTTAACATCGCTAATCTTTTGAATGGCCGAAAAAATCAGGATACTATTTCATTCTTAAGAATCTTAATGAATGTAACAGTTGTAACAGAGCATTCACCTTAAAAAATTCAATTTTGATACATAATCTAATCATTTAAACCACTTGAATATGAGTTACTATTTCACAAAAAAAATCAATGGAGATTTTGAAAGCGCCATTACAAAAGTTACCGAAGAACTAAAAAAAGAGGGTTTTGGAATCCTGACTGAAATTGATGTGCAGGCAACATTCAAGAAAAAACTAGATATAGATTTTAAAAAATACAGGATTCTGGGTGCATGCAATCCAAACTTTGCATTTGAAGCAATTCAAGCTGAAGATAAAATTGGGACCATGTTACCCTGCAATGTGATTGTTCAGGAGCAAGAAGATGGAATTGTGGAGGTGTCAGCAGTAGATCCTGTTGCATCTATGGTATCTGTCCAGAATAATTCCCTGGCCAACATAGCCTCTGAAGTGAGCGAAAAATTAAACAGAGTAATTAATAACCTATAACCTAAACGCAGAGATCATGGTACACGAAATTGAAGCCCAATGGATGGGTAAAATGCAATTCAATGCCCTAGTTAACGGACATACAGTAGTTATGGACGCTCCTGAGAAAGTTGGAGGAGAAGACAGCGGACCAATCCCGAAGCCATTCATTTTAACCGCTCTTTCTGGATGCACGGGCATGGATATTGTGGCCATCCTCAGAAAGGCAGAAAAAGAAGTAGATGATTTTGACCTGAAGGTTATAGGTGAGATTAGTACGAGAGCTCCAATAGAATATACTGCTATTCATGTGATCTATAATTTTAAAGGGAAAAGTGAAAACATGGAGGCAGCATTACAAGCCGTTAACGATTCACAAAAAAAATACTGTGGTGTAAGCAATATGCTGAAAAAAGTATTGCCTGTAACCTGGGATATATTCTATAATGGCTCCCAGATTTTTAGCAATAAAGCAGAAGAAATTCCTGAATTAAGTATTTAGTAGGCCTTTATTAATTTATTTCAATTAACCTGTTTGAATTATTTTACGAAGAATAGATCATTTTTTTATTGAAATAGCAGATTTATTACACTTTCAATAGACTAAACGCTTCATTTTTCAGGTCGTTTTTTGTAACTTCGCCCGCAGTTAAATTAGAAATAAATTAAAATCAAGCAAATAACATGGCATTTGATTTAGACATGATCAAAAAGGTTTACAACAACTACGGCCCTCGTATTGAGGCAGCTCGCAAAGTAGTTGGGAAACCACTGACACTTACAGAGAAAATATTATACGCCCACTTGTGGGAAGGTAATGCCACTCAAGCGCATGAACGCGGCATAACGTATGTAGATTTCGCACCAGACCGTGTAGCAATGCAGGATGCAACAGCCCAAATGGCTTTATTGCAATTTATGCAGGCAGGAAGACCAACAGTTGCTGTTCCGTCTACTGTACATTGCGATCACCTAATCCAGGCAAAGGTTGGAGCAGATTCAGATCTTGAAACAGCCAACACTCAGAATAAGGAGGTTTATGATTTTCTTGCTTCTGTTTCAAATAAATATGGAATTGGTTTCTGGAAGCCGGGCGCCGGTATCATTCACCAAGTAGTTTTGGAAAATTACGCCTTCCCAGGTGGAATGATGATTGGTACTGACTCACATACACCAAATGCAGGTGGTTTGGGAATGATTGCTATAGGTGTTGGTGGTGCAGATGCTTGTGATGTAATGGCTGGATTGGCTTGGGAACTTAAATTCCCTAAACTTATCGGCGTTAAACTAAGCGGAAAATTATCTGGCTGGGCATCTGCAAAAGATGTGATCCTGAAGGTTGCCGGTATACTTACAGTAAAAGGTGGAACAGGTGCTATTGTTGAATATTTTGGCGAAGGTGCTAGATCTCTTTCTGCAACAGGAAAAGGAACAATTTGTAATATGGGTGCTGAAATTGGAGCTACCACTTCAGTTTTTGGGTATGATGATAAAATTGCTACCTACTTAAAAGGTACTGAACGTGCAGAAATTGCAGGATTAGCTGATCAAATAAAAGAACATTTAACAGGTGATGATGAAGTTTATGCTAATCCGCATAATTATTTCGATCAGGTTATTGAGATTGACCTTTCAACACTTGAACCACATATCAATGGTCCGTTTACTCCGGATATGGCATGGCCGCTTTCACAATTTGCAGCTGCTGTTAAAGAAAATGGATGGCCGCAAACCTTAGAAGTTGGCTTGATTGGTTCATGTACAAACTCTTCTTACGAAGACATTTCAAGAGCCGCATCTATTGCACAACAAGCGGTAGATAAGAAACTGATTTCTAAAGCCGAGTTTACAATTACTCCAGGATCTGAACTTGTTCGCTATACAGTAGCGCGTGACGGTTTCCTGAAAACCTTTGAAAATATGGGCGGAGTAGTTCTGGCAAATGCCTGCGGTCCATGTATCGGACAATGGGCTCGTCATAGTGATGATCCTACCCGCAAAAACTCAATCATCACTTCATTCAACCGGAACTTCAAATCGCGTAACGATGGAAACCCAAATACGCATGCATTTGTAGCTTCGCCAGAACTGGTTACTGCAATGACCATTGCCGGAGACTTGGCTTTTAATCCGATGACCGACACCCTGATCAACTCAGCTGGTGAGCAGGTTAAGCTTGAAGAACCTCAAGGTCTTGAAATGCCAATTAAAGGTTTTGACGTAGAAGATGCCGGATATCAGGCACCTGCACAAGATGGAAGTAAAGTAAGTGTGATCGTTGATGAAAAATCTTCGCGTCTGCAATTACTTGATCCATTTAAAGCATGGGAAGGTACAGACATCAAGGGATTAAAACTTCTGATTAAAGCAAAAGGCAAATGTACTACAGATCATATTTCTATGGCTGGTCCATGGTTAAAATTCAGAGGCCACTTAGATAATATCTCTAACAATATGCTGATCGGTGCTACTAACTTCTTTAATGACAAAGCGGATACTGTTAAGAATCAGTTTACTGGAGAATATGGCCCGGTACCAGCAACAGCCCGTGCTTACAAAGCAAAAGGTATTGGAAGTATTGTTGTAGGAGATGAAAACTACGGTGAAGGATCATCACGCGAACATGCAGCAATGGAGCCAAGACATCTTGGCGTTCGTGCTATTCTAGTGAAATCATTTGCCCGCATTCACGAAACCAACTTGAAAAAACAAGGAATGCTTGCCTTAACATTTGCTGATGCAAACGATTACGACAAAATTCGTGAAGATGATTCAATTGATATTACAGGTTTAAATGATTTTGCACCTGCAAAACCATTGAACATTGTTTTGAATCATATCGACGGAACAACTGATACATTTAATGTAAACCATACCTATAATGAACAACAAATTGAATGGTTCAAAGCTGGTGGCGCATTGAATATCATCAGAATGAATCAATAAAATATAAAACAATCATTTAAAAGCTTAAGGCCTGTAGTAATACCATAAGGCCTTAAGCTTTTTTCTATTATATGATTTCTGTAAAGATTTTTACAAAAATGAGATCTTAACTTTGATATGAATTACTCTATAATTGATGGTACTGTTTTCAATTCAACCATGATCAATAAATCAGGCTCGGTAACCCTATTAAGATAATGAAGATCAGCCTACTCACCATCGGCAAAACAGAAGACAACTATCTTATTGAGGGTATTGATATCTATTTAAAGCGACTGAAACATTATATTCCGTTTCGTATAGTAGAGATACCAGAATTAAAGAACACCAAAAGCCTTTCAAAAGATCAGCAAAAGAGCAAGGAAGCTGAATTGATCTTTAAAAACATTCAAAGTACAGATCACGTTATTCTGCTTGATGAAAATGGGAAGCAGTTTTCATCCAAAGACTTTTCTGTATTTTTAAATAAGAAAATGGTTGGCGGCCAACAGCATTTGGTATTTATCATTGGGGGGCCATATGGCTTCAGCGAAGAAGTTTATACAAGAAGTAATGATAAGGTTTCACTATCACAAATGACGTTCTCACATCAAATGATTCGATTGTTTTTTGTTGAGCAATTATATCGTGCCTATACTATCTTAAAAGGAGAGCCCTATCACCACGATTAAGTCAGTAAATATGACAGATTATAAAAGAAAATACCGATTCAGGTACGCCAATACAGGTAATGAAAAGAAGCAATTCTGGATCTTTGTTCTGATCGGATTAGCCTTAGGAGCTGCAATTCTGTACTTTTTCTGATCCAATAAAAAAGGCAAATTTTCAATAAGAAAATAGTGCCTTGAATATTTTATGAATCTATTATTTAGATTTTTGAGAAAGCCTTGTTGTGCTTTTTCCAGGTGCTTTAGTAGCCTTTGGTTTCTCCATGATAACTGGCTCTGGCTTTTTCAGCAATGACTCGGTCGCGGCAGCTTCAGAAATAGGTTCAGGTGCTGCTTCATTAAATAATGGAAGATCCTTAATGGTGTTAAACCAGGTAATAATCTTTTTCATGTCTGAAGCATAAACGCGTTCCTGATCATGATCTGGTGCTACTTCAATAAAAAATGAACGTAAAACCTTACCATCTGCAGTTTTAGGATCAGGAATACTCTTACTTTCCTTCATCTTAGAGAATATATCACTCAATTTCAGATCAGAATCTTCACCAAAAACAGTTATATCTTCTAAAGAGGCCATTTTTGCAGTACTAATATTCACTACAATTTTATTCTTTAGTTCATCCAGTGTTTCTAGGATAAAGCCTGATTTATTCTGCCCAATCAATTTGAATAACCCCGGTTTGCCGGAAACAGAAACTAGTCCTCTTAAATTCATATGCTTTTTTAGATTTGAGATGTGAGATATGAGATATGAGATTTTTGAAAATTATTAGTAAATTCTCAAATCTCTTATCTTCGATCTAATGTCTACTCTTCAATAATTTCTATTCCTAGTATTTTATCTCCTTGACGAATGTCATCTACTACATCTACATTCTCAATCACCTTGCCAAAACAGGTATGATTACGATCAAGGTGAGCGGTGTTATTGCGGCTATGGCAAACAAAGAACTGTGAACCTCCAGTATTCCTTCCGGCATGAGCCATTGAAAGAACACCTCTGTCATGAAATTGATTTTCACCATCTAGCTCGCAATCAATGCTATAACCCGGACCACCGGCACCGGTTCCAGTTGGATCTCCACCTTGAATAACGAAATCATTAATTACACGATGGAAAGTTACCCCATCATAATAACCTTGATTTGCTAATTTCAGAAAATTTGCCACTGTATTGGGTGCATCTTGATCATAAAATTGCACAGTCATGTCACCTTTTTCGGTTTTTATAATTGCTTTGCTCATAGTTCAATCTTTATTATTGGTTGACAAAGTTAATTATTTCAGGCAATTGGTAAAATTCTATGAATATCTTCTTCTTTTTATAACTTTAATACATCCTTAACGCCAATAGAATACATGCTAAAAGTCCGTTTAACGCTTCTAATCTTACTTTTTGTTTCAGTATGTAGGGCTGCTTCTATTCTGATTCCTATGGATGAGGAACAGAAAAATCATCTAAAAGCTTATGGAATTACCTATTGGGCATTAAAAAACGGCCTTGAAACAGATTGGCTTCTGAATTACCGGGGCGGAAGTTTCCTGATGAAATATTCACAAATCATGGAATCTGAATGTAAAATCCGCGGAGTGTCTTATGAAGTTATTGCCGATGCAAAAGTGACTGTTATTTTAAATGAGATAAACGATCCGTCTGTAAACATGGACATGGTGAAGCTCGAAAAAGAACCTAAAATAGCTGTTTACTCTCCAAAGAATAAATTACCCTGGGATGATGCCGTAACTATGGTTTTGACTTATGCTGAAATTCCTTACGACATCCTATATGATGATGAGGTTTTAAAAGGTGACTTACCAAAGTATGACTGGCTTCACTTGCATCATGAGGATTTCACTGGGCAATACAACCGCTTTTGGAGTGCCTTCAGAAATTCCAGCTGGTATATTGAAGATGTGAAACTACAAGAAGCTACGGCTAAAAGAAATGGGTTCAAAAAAGTTTCAGAAATGAAGCTGGAAGTAGCTAGAAATATTCGTAATTTTTGTACTGGAGGTGGTTTTATGTTTGCCATGTGCTCTGGACCAGAAACCATTGATATTGCCTTAGCAGCTAACGGAACTGATATTGCTGAACGAGTTTTTGACGGAGATGCTGCAGACCCTAAAGCCCAGTCAAAACTCGACTTCAACCAGACATTGGCCTTCCAGAATTTTAGTCTCGACCTTAATCCTTCAAATAATGAATTTTCAACTATTGATGCAACCCCTATTAGGTCGCCATCTTTAAACAGAACGAACGACTTTTTTACACTTTTTGATTTCTCGGCAAAATGGGATATTGTACCTACCATGCTCACTCAAAACCATGATAAAGTTGTAAAAGGGTTTATGGGTCAAACAACTGCATTTAGAAAAAACGTGATTAAGCCCAATGTACTTGTTATGGGCGAAACAAAGGCAAATGATGAGGCCAGATACATACATGGTGAATTTGGAAAAGGACAATGGACATTTTACGGCGGTCATGATCCAGAAGATTATCAACACATGGTAGGCGACCCTCCTACCGACCTGAATCTACATCCCAACTCAGCAGGCTACAGACTCATCCTGAACAATGTCTTATTCCCTGCAGCAAAAAAGAAAAAGCAGAAAACCTAATTTTGAGAATCTGTTGTCAGTTGCCTGTTATCAGCCGATTGCTATCGGGGTATGATATTTCAGACCTCCTACCTATTAAAAGCAGAAAGCTAAAAGCTAAAAGCAGAAAGCCAAAAGCAGAAAGTCAAAAGCAGAAAGCAAATCGTGCAACCTCATATTTCAGATAACAGACAACTGATAACAGATAACTACTTTTTGAGTATTGCGTAGTGCGTATTGCGTATTGCGTATTGAGATAATTTAGCTTCATTTCATAGCAGCACCTCAGACTTCATACCTCATACCTCATACCTCTTAAAAGCAGAAAGCTAAAAGCAGAAAGCTAAAAGCAGAAAGTTGTAAGTAATAAGTTGTAAGTAATAAGTTAAAAGCAAATCGTGCAATCTCAGACTTCATACCTCAGACTTCATACCTCCGACCTCCGACTTCATACCTCTGATAACAGAACTAGGAATTATAAGTTAAGGAAGTTTCTTGCCTTGAAATGACCGGTATTCATTCTTACTAACTAACCAACTAATTACTAACCAACTAACCAATTCCTATCTGACAACTGATAACTGACAACAGATAACAGATAACAGATAACAGATCATTAATTATAAAACTTCCAGCTCACCCCAAATTTTAATAATTTATCATGCATAGGATACCCTCTTACGGTATAAAACCCATTTGAAAACATCCCCTGGTTGATGTAATCGTACTTTATAAAAAGATTAGAGCGTTTTAAAGTTGCTCTAACAAATACATCAACAACCGGATAGGTAGAATATTCTAATGATGCATGATCATTATAAAACTGACTTACATTGATTGCATAAGCAGGAGCTTTAAAAGGTGTATTAAATCGCACATCAAAACCTATGTTTGTTGACAACACCTTGAAAAATCTAGTAGCATAAAAAAAGCTATTGTAAGAATAAATCTCTGGAGTTCTTAAAACATCCTGAAAATCAGTTTTTTGGTAGACTATATAATTATTGAGATTAAACTTACCCATCCTAAAGTCTTTTGAAAGGGTGATCTTAATTAAGTTAATATTGGTTCCAGTCTGCTCAGGCATAATCTGCTTTGCACTAGAAGTTTCCTTGAAATACAAATAATTATTAAGTAGAAAATATTCGGCTTTTGCAGCTAGCTTATACTTTAAATTTTCATATAAAAAGGAAAGGTTACTCACCTTTGTCCTATCAAAATTCTTGTCCCAGCTGTGGTATTGATAGTTTACACGTTCATACATCTGTTCAGGCGATTTATTCTGAACATAAGCGCCAAGTATTATCCTCCCAACAGATTTGCTCAACAAAAAAGAAGTATTTGCTTCATAAAGAAAATCTCCTGCATGCTTTCCTTGAGCAACCTGGTTCAAGTCTGCTTCAATACTTACCTTATCGCTGAACCTATATGCGAGCCCTGCCTTTAAGCTGGTATTTGAAAAATTCGATTGGTAATCAAGCTGTTCGTATCGGTAAATATCATTTTGGAGTCCTAAATCAAGTTTCAACTCATTTTTTATGAAGCTTAAGGCCTTGCCTCTCAGATAAAAACTATAATTAAATTCATTTCTAAGATTCGAAATTTTTGTAGAATCATTGGTCTCAGTAAATGATTGGGAAGGAAGGATTGGGAAGGCACCAAATTCATCATCCTCATTACGATAAAACTTATATCGATCTTTAGTGTAGGTTAATGCATGCGAAAAACGCTGTGTAGGTAATATTTTTTGAGCAGCTTCCGTATCAGGAAGACTATCGATCCTGCCGATATAATAAAATTGTTTAAAGAAGAACTGCGTTTGACGCCAGGTTTGCATAGGAAGATCTTTACTTTTAGCCTTTAAACGAACAGGGATAGCTATTTTATCAATAGGATCACTTTTGAAAATAGTATCATTGGTTGTAGATCCATTTTCTCCTGCCTTAATGGTATTAAAGATTACATCACCAACTATATTATACCGTTTATTTGGCGATTCATACCAAGCAAACAAAGCAGCATTTAAATGATCAGCCTTTTGATTAACATAGAATCCTTCTGCACTTAAACGATTATACATGGCACCCACATTCAAATTGCGCTTAACATTTTGTGAATGAATAACTTTGAAGGTTTGCTCCTGAGTACGACCATTAACGTAATAAAGCTCGGTATAGGGTGTTCTGGCCCTGAAAAATTTCATAGAGTCTTGGGTTAAACGATAAGCATCCAGCGAATGGAAACCGGCATCAAATCCAATGGTCTTTGTGGGATTAAAAAGTAGTTCTCTATAGGCCAAACCTGCACTTCCCAATCCAATAGTTGGCTTGTCAAATCTGTAAATGGGGCTATAATTCTGAAAATTAGAAACTGTAGTATCTATAGGACGTGTTTGAGTTCCATCCTTTAATATTTTTAGATTAGTATACCGGATATATTTAGAAGTATAGATGATTGAATCTTCTTTCATTTCCTGCCCACCATTCTGCGATTCGGTACTCGAACCTGCTCGCGAACTTCTACCTGCACCGCCTCCAACTCCTTCTGCCCTAATTGTTCTTTGGGCAAAGGCATTAGAGCTGAAAATAGCCAGTAATAAAATAGAACTAAATACTAAGCGTTTGATCATTAATTTCCAAAATAAGATCTTTTAAAATCTTTGTCATTTTAGGTTCTGCCTCTTCAGCTGTTTTAATTATCTCTTCAAGTGACACTGCCTTAAGCGTATCCGGAAAACCTTCATCTGTTAAAACCGAAATCGCAAAAACAGGTAATGACATATGATTAGCTACAATAACTTCGGGCACCGTACTCATTCCAACAGCATCAGCACCAATATTACGTAAAAATCGGTATTCAGCTCTAGTTTCAAGATTAGGGCCATTCACAGACACATAAACTCCGGCATGGCAACTAATATTATTTTTCTTTGCTATTTCCATTCCCATGTCAATTAATTTTCTGTTATAAGGTTCACTCATATCAGGAAATCGAGGGCCAAGCTCTTCCGAATTATGTCCTCGTAAAGGATTGTCTGTTTGCATGTTAATATGATCATTAATGATCATCAATTCTCCTTTTTTATACGCAGGATTTAAGGCACCGCTTGCATTAGAAACGAACAATTTCTGAATTCCGAGCATTTTCATTACTCGCACGGGGAAAGTAATCTGCTTCATGTCATATCCTTCATAATAATGCAGGCGACCTTGCATAGCAACAACCCTTTTACCGCTAAGAATTCCAAATATTAATTTTCCAGAATGAAATTCTAATGTAGATATTGGAAAATTTGGAATATTGGAATACATCAAACTATAATGCACCTCAATATCATCAACTAATTTGCCTAAACCTGTACCCAAAATAATTCCAATTTCGGGCTCAAAGTTGCCAATCTTACCTTTGATATAGTCTTTTGCCAGGTGTAGGTTTTGATGCATATTCTATAATTAAATTATTAAAGGATGTTTTTTCTGGTTCATTAAAATACGTTTCAATAGGAATATAAAAAATAGGAATTCCTATCAATTGTTTTTTAAATTCAACTGAAAGTAATCTCAAAGAGTCTTTTTCTGTGGTAATAACCACATTATCGCCAGCTTCAAGCTTGTTAAATGCCCGTACAAGTTTAGCGATATTTTTGTCGGTAAAATTATGATGATCAGGATATTCATGATGGATCACTGCAGCATTATAACTAGACAGCTCTTGAAATAATGGAACAGGATTTCCAATTCCTGAGAGAAGAAGTATATTTTTAGTGCTGCTCAAAGAATTCATTGGTCTTGAAAGCTGGTTATCATAAAGTGATTTCAAGGTTCCGTATTTCAAAAATGAAAAAAATAGATGTTGGTTTGAATTCAGTTTTAACTTTTTAGCAATTGCTTGTTTTCTTGATGGGTCAATATCAAGCGGACATTTTGTTACAACAATTACATTAGCCCTTTTCTTTGCTGACATAGGTTCCCTTAGATTACCCGCAGGCAGTAATAATTGAGTGGTCGAAAAAGATGAGTATTCAAAAAGCAGTATACTTAAACTGGGCAATACCGCCCGATGCTGAAAAGCATCATCCAGAATAATTACATCATTTTCCCAGGCTACGTATTGAATCCCTTGAGCCCTGTCTTCACAAACTGCCACTGTTATCCCTTCAAATTTGCGTTTAATCTGAAGGGGTTCATCTCCTGTATCCTCAAAAGAATAATCCTCCTGAACAAAAAATAGCCCTTCAGTTCTTCGGCCGTAGCCACGGCTAATAGCTGCCAGTGTAAAATCCCACTTCAATAATCGGATAAGGTACTCCGTCATCGGACTTTTTCCTGATCCTCCAACCGCTAAATTCCCAACAGAGATGACGGGCAATTTAAATTTTACAGACTTGAATAAACCATAATCATACGCCTTATTTCGAAATAAAACTCCAATTCCATAGAGGATTGAAAAAGGAAATAAGAGCAGACGAAGAAATTTCATAAATTCTGATTTCAACAAAAATACAAATTTGATTTCACGCTTATATTTATTGATGTTTGAATAATTGAATTAATCATTATGATAAGAAAATCGATTTTACTTTTTGTTACACTTTTAGTTCTGGTTGATACTGCTAACTCTCAAACCAGAACTGACAAAAGATTAACACTAGAATTGCAAATGCTCGTGAAAAATTTCAAGGGCGACGTAGGAATTTATGTTCAAAATCTAAAAACAGGCAAAGTAGCATCCATCAACGCTGACACCATTTTCCCAACTGCAAGCATGATCAAAGTTCCAATTATGTGCGGAGTGTTTGATAAGATTGAAAAGAAAGAATTAAGTTACCATCAGAACCTAACTTATCGTGATAGCTTACTTTATGCCGGTGAAGACATCCTGGGCTCATTTAAAGATGGTGAAAAGATACAGCTCAGTAAGGTTCAGATGCTTAGTATTACCACAAGTGATAATACTGCCAGTTTATGGCTTCAAAAGTTAGCTGGATCAGAAAATATCAATCAATGGTTATCAGAAAATGGTTTTGAACAAACTCGTTTGAATTCAAGAACAGCTGGCCGGCAAGCATACCAGAAGCTTTATGGCTGGGGGCAAACTACCCCAAAAGAAATGGCTATGCTAGTAAAAAAAATCAGAGATGGGCAGGCAGTAAGCCCAGCAGCAAGCCAGCGTATGTATCGCAATATGGTGCGAATTTATTGGGACGCTGAAGCCCTTTCAGAAATACCACCTTATATCCAGGCTGCATCAAAACAGGGAGCAGTAAACCGTTCTAGATCAGAGGTAGTACTAGTCAATGCCCCACATGGCGATTATGTATTCTGCATTGCTACCAAAAACCAGAAAGATGAAAGCTGGACCTCTGATAATGAAGGTTATCAACTCATCAGGAATCTTTCAAAATTGCTATGGAACTATTATGAGCCTAAATCTACCTGGAAGCCAGCAGAGGGTTTGGAAAGGTATGCAGACTGAGGGGTGGTTTAGACAAAACTCAACAAATAAATCCCTACAGATTATGAGAATAATCATGTTTCAAATTGATACTAAACAACAATATGTTTATAACAAACGTTTCTGTTATATCCCCAATTAATAATCAACCCTTTTTATTTTTAAATGGAATCAATCCGCAGATTTCAACCAAAGCCTTATCTTTGATTAACTAAGAACACCAATTATGTTAAAAGGATTTTTCAACGTACCACAACCGGTCAATGAAACGATATTAAATTATGCTCCGGGAAGTAAAGAAAGAACTTTACTAAAACAAGCACTTGCTGATGCACGTTCCAAAACGATCGATATACCGATGTACATTGATGGCAAAGAAGTAAGAACAGATAAAAAGGTTAATATCTACCCGCCGCATGATCATCAGCATTTGCTAGGAACTTATAGCCAAGGAAGCAAACAACATGTTTCTGATGCAATATCAGCAGCATTAAAAGCCAAAGAAGCATGGGAAAATTTAGCATGGGAGCAACGCGCAGCTATTTTCTTGAAAGCTGCCGATCTAATTGCTGGACCATACCGGTATGCACTCAATGCTGCTACGATGCTGGGGCAATCAAAAAATGCATTTCAGGCTGAAATTGACGCTGCCTGTGAGCTAATTGATTTTCTGCGGTTCAATGTAAAATATATGACCGAAATCTACCAGCAACAGCCTCCAGTATCACCTAGAGGAAGTTGGAACAGACTAGAGCAGAGAGCACTCGAAGGATTTGTATTTGCATTAACTCCTTTTAACTTCACCGCAATTGCTGGTAATTTACCTACTTCAGCGGCAATGATGGGCAATGTGGTGGTTTGGAAACCATCAAACACACAGATTTATTCTGCAAATGTCTTGATGCAGATTTTCCGTGAGGCCGGTTTACCAGATGGCGTGATCAACCTGGTATATGTTTCAGGCCCGGATGCTGGCGAGGTTATTTTTAACCATCCTGATTTTGCAGGTATACATTTTACCGGTTCTACTACAGTATTTCAAGATATTTGGAAGACCATTGGTAACAATATCCATAAATATAAAACCTATCCGCGCATTGTTGGTGAAACAGGTGGTAAAGATTTTATTGTAGTACATGGCTCTGCAGATGTAGAAGCTTCAAGCACTGCAATCATTCGGGGAGCATTTGAATATCAAGGTCAAAAGTGTTCTGCCGCATCAAGGGTTTATATCGCGGCATCAGTATGGCCGGCAATCAAAGAATTATTAAAGCGTGATCTTGCAAGCCTGAAAATTGGTCCTACAGAAGATTTCGGGAATTTTGTTAATGCGGTGATCGATGAAAAATCATTCGATAAACTAAGGGGATTTATAGATAACGCTAAAAATGATCAAGATATTGAGATCGTAGCAGGAGGAAACTACGATAAGTCGAAAGGCTATTTTATTGAACCTACAGTGCTCCTTTCAAAAGACCCAAACTATATAACCATGTGTGAGGAATTGTTTGGCCCAGTACTTACCATTTTTGTTTATGAGGATAAAGATTTTGAAAAAACACTTGAAATTATAGACAAAACTTCAATTTATGCACTTACTGGAGCTGTATTAGCGCAAGATCGATATGCTCTGGCCGCAGCCACCCAAGCCTTAAGAAATGCGGCAGGTAATTTTTACATCAACGATAAATGTACAGGAGCCGTTGTAGGTCAACAACCCTTTGGAGGTGCCAGAGGATCGGGCACTAATGATAAAGCAGGTTCCATGATCAATTTATTGAGATGGGTTTCACCAAGAACGATCAAAGAAACTTTCGATCCACCTAAAGATTACAGATATCCGTTTTTGGATAAAGAGTAGGGTAGTTGGTTAGCAGAAAGTTGTAAGTAATAAGTTGTAAGTAATAAGTTAAAAGCAAATCGTGCAATCTCATACTTCATGCTTCAGACTTCATACCTCGGACTTCATACCTCTCACAAGCTAAAAGCAGAAAGTCAAAAGCAGAAAGCAAATCGTGCAATCTCATACTTCAGACTTCATACCTCAGATAACTGATAACTGATAACTGATAACAGAAAATAGAACAAAGATAGTTTAGTGCTAATTGAGATTTACTGCTTTTTCTGATCCCATACCTCAGAAAACTTATTACCTATTACTTATTACCTATTACTTATTACTTATTACTTATTACTTATTACTTATTACCTATTACCTATTACTTATTACTTATTACTTATTACTTATTACTTATTACCTATTACTTATTACTTATTACTAGAGTAAGCTAAATCTATCGATTTAGCTTACTCTAGACTCATCCAGTTTAAATACTTCACCCAAGTTTTCGCTTGATTTTGCAGTAACATGCAAGTCTTTCACAAGACCAGTACTAATATCAATTACCCAGCCATGGATTTCAAGGTCTTCTCTTTCACGCCATGCATTCTGAACAATGGTAGTTTTACATAAGTTATAAACCTGCTCAATCACGTTTAATTCAACAAGGCGGTTAACTTTTAGCGTTTCATCCGAAATCCTGTCTAGTTCATGGCTATGTAAACGATAAACATCTTTAATATGGCGAAGCCAGTTATCAATTAGCCCAAATTGCTGATTACTTAAAGCAGCGGCTATACCACCACAACCATAATGCCCAGATACAATCACATGCTTCACTTTTAAAACATTGACTGCATAATCTAGAACACTGAGCATATTCATATCAGAATGTACACAGACGTTTGCAATATTACGGTGAACAAAAACCTGACCAGGTTTGGTATTAGTCACTTCATTGGCAGGAACCCTACTGTCTGAACAACCTATCCAGAGAACATCAGGCTCCTGTCCGGCTGCCAATTTATCAAAATATTCAGGATCCTTTTCTGTTTCATTCTTTACCCAGTCACGATTACCCTGAAGTAATTCCTCATAACCACGTTTTTGTTTTTCGCTTCTTTCAATTGACATTTCAGCTGCTTTTTATTTATTAACTTTCTAAAAAACATAGTTAATTATTTTTTGCCGGTTTATAAACTAATTCTTTTAATCTAGGCATTTATACCCTTATTACAACAATTTATAATCACACCTTGCTGAATCGCCCCCTCCAATGGTCAATTGGATCTTAAATATCCAAAAACATTAATGTTGTGAAATGAAAACAGCTGCTTTGTTCGATTCCTTTATTCAATTTTTAGTAATTTCACCCCTAATGAGCAATTAAAAAACCCGGCATATTTTGAACAATAAAATAGAAGTTTTAAGGAAAAAACAAGAAGAAGCCCTTTTGGGTGGAGGAAAGGCCAGAATTGAAAGCCAGCATAAAAAAGGCAAGCTTACAGCCAGAGAGCGATTGCATTTTTTGTTGGATGAGGGTTCATTTGAAGAAATCGGAATGCTGGTTATGCATCGTTCCACAGATTTTGGCATGGAAAAAGAACATTATCCCGGCGATGGAGTTGTCACTGGATATGGAACTATCAACAGCCGTCTTGTTTATGTGTTCTCTCAAGATTTTACAGTTTTTGGGGGCTCTCTTTCTGAAACTCATGCCGAAAAAATTTGCAAAATCATGGATCTGGCAATGAAAAATGGTGCTCCTGTTATCGGATTAAATGATTCAGGAGGTGCCCGAATTCAGGAAGGAGTAGTTTCTCTTGGAGGCTATGCCGACATATTTTATAAAAACACCATGGCATCGGGAGTAGTTCCACAACTATCTGCCATTATGGGGCCCTGTGCAGGAGGTGCTGTTTATTCGCCCGCTATTACAGACTTTGTTCTGATGGTAGAAAACACTTCCTATATGTTTGTTACCGGGCCCAATGTAGTTAAAACAGTAACCCATGAAATTGTGAGTTCTGAAGATTTGGGAGGCGCATCAGCGCACGCTACTAAATCAGGAGTCACACATTTTGCCTGTAGCAATGAGCTTGATGTAATCAATCATATTAAAAAACTTCTAGGATACATGCCTCAGAACTGCGAGGAAAATACTCCTGCCATTGCCTATGAACCTGGCCAAGAGCATAGACCAAAGTTAAATGATATCATTCCTGAAAATAATTCTCAGCCTTATGACATTCGTGAAATAATCACCGAGTTGGCTGATGAAGACTCTTTTCTTGAAGTCCATAAAGATTTTGCAGAGAACATTGTGGTTGGTTTTGCCCGCCTGGCAGGAAGAAGTATCGGTATTGTAGCCAATCAACCTGCATTCTTAGCAGGTGTACTGGACATCAATTCATCGGTTAAGGGTGCCCGCTTTGTACGCTTTTGTGATAGCTTTAATATCCCACTTCTTGTTCTAGAAGATGTTCCCGGTTTCCTACCCGGTACAGACCAGGAATGGAATGCCATTATTACCAACGGGGCTAAATTATTATATGCTTTCTGTGAAGCTACAGTACCTCGAATTACAGTGATCACCAGAAAAGCCTATGGTGGTGCCTACGATGTGATGAATTCCAAGCATATCGGTGCCGACATGAATTACGCATGGCCAAGTGCTGAAATCGCAGTTATGGGAGCTAAAGGAGCTGCTGAGATTATTTTCAAGAAGGAAATTGCAGCAGCCGATGATCCAAATGCACGTTGGATAGAGAAGGAAAAGGAATATTCGGATATTTTCGCAAATCCTTACCGTGCAGCAGAACGGGGCTTCATAGATGAAGTAATCGAGCCTTCAGAAACCAGAAAAAAGCTTATTAAAGCCTTTAAAATGCTTGAGAATAAGGTGGTTAATAATCCGAAAAAGAAGCATGGGAATATCCCATTGTAATTTGATTTTATCATGTCGCATATTGAGCAAATATCTCATGAATTAACCTGGCGTATACGCAGAGAAGTTTTATATCCAGGGCAGCCACTTGATAAGATCATGCTACCTGATGATGAAAATGGTACGCACCTCGGATTATTTGACGAGAACAAACTGATCAGCGTACTTTCATTTTTTAAAAATGACCATTCTATACAATTCAGAAAATTTGCAACTCTTGAATCCTATCAGCGAAAAGGTTATGGAACTGAATTATTAAATTATTTACTTGAAATAGCTGAAGCAGAGAATTATCAACGCATTTGGTGTAATGCCCGCAAAAATGCTTCAGGATTTTATAGTAAATTTGGGTTTATAGAAACTGAAAACTCCTTCCAAAAGGATGGACATGATTATGTGATCATGGAGAAAATATTAAAAACTAAATAAGAAGATGGCAAAAAATAAAGATCATAAGCACATTCCCGTGGTGACAAAAAAATCACTCGCATTTTTTGAAAAATATATAAACAATCCATCGCCGACTGGATTTGAATGGGAAGGTCAACGTCTATGGCTAGATTATATCAAACCGTATACTGATGAGCACATGGTTGACAATTATGGCACTGCGGTTGCAGTAATCAATCCGAAAGCTAAATTCAAGGTGGTGATTGAAGCTCATGCCGATGAAATTTCTTGGTTTGTGAATTATATTACCAAAGATGGATTGATCTATGTCATCAGAAATGGTGGCTCAGACCATCAGATTGCTCCTTCGAAACGGGTGAACATCCATACCGATAAAGGAATTGTCAAAGCTGTATTTGGCTGGCCCGCCATTCATACACGCAGCGGTGAGAAAGAAGAAGCTCCAACTTTGAAAAATATATTTCTTGATTGCGGCTGTACCAGTAGCGATGAAGTTGAAAAACTTGGTATCCATGTAGGTTGTGTCATTACCTATGAGGATGAATTTATGGTCCTGAATAATCGCTATTACGTTGGTCGTGCCCTTGATAATCGTGCAGGTGGATTTATGATCGCTGAAGTGGCGCGTTTATTAACAGAGAATAAGAAAAAATTACCTTTTGGATTATACATTGTTAACTCTGTGCAAGAAGAAATCGGACTTCGTGGGGCAGAAATGATCGCACACCGTATAAAACCAAATATTGCGATCGTGACTGACGTTACGCATGATACACAAACACCGATGATCAGCAAGATCACGCAGGGCGACCTTGCATGCGGAAAAGGTCCTGTAGTATCCTATGCGCCTGCTGTACAAACTAATTTGAATAAATTATTGATCAAAGCAGCCGAAGCTAATAACATCCCATTCCAGCGACAGGCATCTTCCAGATCAACCGGGACAGACACCGATGCTTTTGCTTATTCAAATGAAGGGGTAGTTTCTGCACTAATCTCACTGCCTCTACGATATATGCACACCACTGTTGAAATGATTCATAAAGAAGACGTTGATAATGTGATTCGGCTCATTTACGAATCGCTGCTTAGTATTCAGGTTGATCAGGATTTCAGGTCTGTAAAGTAGCTTTAAGAAACATTATAGCAACAGATATAAATCATTAGTTTTATTTTTGTTGAATTTTTAGGAAATGAATCTTTATATCGAATCTTAGTTATCAATAAAACAATATGGCCTTAATTCTGTGCTAAGAGGTCAAAAAAAATAAAATTTGAATGATTAAACGTACCGCCTTAATATTAATAGCAGGTTTTGTTTGTACAACACCCCTTTCAGCTCAGCAAAACACGGCCTATCAAAAGCCACCCCAATCACTAATCAGTTTGCTTGAAGCTCCACTTAGCCCGGGAGTGAGAATCAGTTCTGATGGCGAGTGGATGCTTTTATTGGAAATGTCAGGACTTCCAACAATCGATGAGCTATCACAGCCTGAATATCGACTTGCCGGACTTCGAATTGATCCTTTAACTAATGGCCCAAGTCGATCAACATTTTTTAAAGGAATAAAAATAAAATCCCTGAGCACTGGTCAAGAGTCAGTTTTTGCCGGATTACCTACTGATGCGAAGCTTTCAGATATCACATGGTCGCCTGACGAAACTAAGATCGCATTTACCCATACCAGCCAAACCGGAATCGAATTATGGGTTGCCGATTTGAAATCACTTGCAGCAAAGCGGCTGGGCATGGAGCATATCAATAAAACTTACGGGAAAATTTTTGTCTGGAACCCAGATGGAAAGACAATTCTTGCTCAATTTGTTGACTCAAAAAGAACTGCACTAACAGAACCAAAACGAATACCCCCAGGTCCGGTTATTCAGGAAAATACAGGAAAATCTACCCCTGCTCCAACCTATCAGGACTTATTGAAAAGTCCTTATGACGAAATGGCTTTCGATCACTTTTTAACCTCACAATTAAAACTGGTTAATATGGAAGGAGAAAGCAGTAATTTTCTACAGCCACAGATTATCCGATCATTTGAATATTCTCCAGATGGAAAATATATTCTACTTTCCAATATCAATCATCCCTATTCCTATACGGTGCCTATAGGCTTATTTCCTTTTACTACAAGCCTTTATGATACTAAAGGAAAACTGGTAAAAAAGTTATTTGATGCACCTTTGGCAGAAAATATTCCTGCAGGATTTGATGGCGTGCCAAAAGGACCCAGAGAATTTGGTTGGCGTGCCGATAAAGGAGCAACGCTCTACTGGGTTGAAGCTTTGGATAATGGAAACCCATCACAACAAGCAACAATACGCGATATAGTCTATACTCAAGCTGCACCATTCAACCAGAATGCACTCAAATTAGCTGAATGTTATTTCAGGTTTTATTCAATTGTTTGGGGCGATGATAAACTAGCAATCCTGACCGAGCGATGGTGGAAAACAAGAGCAGAAAGACGCATTTTTATTAAACCGGGAACTGAAAATTTCAGAGTAAATCTTTTTGATCGCTATTATGAAGATACTTACAGCGATCCTGGCGTACTGGTAACCAAGAAAAATGAATATAAAAGAAATGTATTGTTAACAGAATTCAATGGTTTAAAACGAATTAGTGACCCTGATAACTTGAATATTTTCAGCATCAGCGATGGTTCTTCTCCAGAAGGCGATCGTCCAATGATTTTAAAATTCAATATTAAAACTAAGATCAGGGATACTATTTTCCACTCTGCTGCCCCCTATTTTGAGCGCCCTGTTTTCTTTAATAATGGCAAATTCATTATCA
This sequence comes from Daejeonella sp., assembly GCF_044348475.1. Taxonomy (GTDB): domain Bacteria; phylum Bacteroidota; class Bacteroidia; order Sphingobacteriales; family Sphingobacteriaceae; genus Daejeonella. The sequence continues at coordinate 27,993 of NZ_JBIKSU010000015.1, forward strand.
ATAGCAGAGAATCTGCAGAGACAGTCAAAAATTACTTCAGGGTCAATCTGTCGGATTCTGTATACACACAGATCACTAATTTTTCAAATCCATATCCTGAATTAAATGGCGTGCAGAAAAAACAGGTGAGTTATACTCGTTTAGATGGGATCAACCTAGGAGGTACTTTATACTTACCGGCTGGTTTCAAAATTGGGGACACTCCCCTTCCTGTACTGATTTGGGCATATCCACGAGAATTTAAAACAATAGAGGCTGCCGGACAAGTTAAAGGCTCACCTCATACATTCAGTATGTTGAGTTCCGGATCACCAGTTTATTGGGTTACCCGAGGATATGCTGTTTTGGATAATGCCGATATGCCGGTTGTTGGCGAAAGCAATAAAGAACCAAATGATACCTTTATTGAACAGATCAGATACAATGCAGAGGCCGCTATTAACTACTTGGTAAAACTAGGAGTTGCCGACAGAAAACGTATTGCCATTGGGGGGCATTCTTACGGTGCATTCATGACCGCAAATCTGTTGGCACAAACCGATCTTTTTGCAGCAGGAATTGCAAGAAGCGGAGCATATAACCGAAGTCTTACACCTTTTGGCTTTCAGGCTGAAGAGCGAACCTATTGGCAGGCACCTTTGGTTTATAATAAAATGTCTCCTTTCTCATATGCAGATAAGATCAAGACTCCATTATTATTAATTCACGGACAGGCAGATAATAATACAGGTACATTTCCTATGCAAAGTGAAAGGCTTTATACGGCTCTGAAAGGCCATGGAGCTATCACCAGACTGGTTTTACTGCCTTCCGAATCACATGCTTACAGAGCTAAAGAATCCATTCTGCATATGATGTGGGAAATGGATAACTGGCTAGAGAAATACGTTAAAAATAACTAATTATTTTGCTGATTTTGTTTCATAAAAGGAATGAAAGGAGCATTGAGAAAATATATAAATTGAAGTTTCCACTTTATTAAAGCGTATGAAAATAAAATTGCATTTTAGTTTTAATCAACCTTTAATTCTAACTAAGAAACTGATATAAAAACAGAAATAAATATTAATTCAAGATAAGCATGAAACCTACTTTAGTGATCCTGGCAGCAGGAATGGCAAGCCGATATGGCAGCATGAAACAAACAGATGGATTTGGACCAAACGGTGAAACAATCATAGAGTATTCTATATACGATGCAATAAAAGCTGGATTCGGTAAAGTAATCTTTGTGATCAAAGAAGAGTTTGCTGAAAACTTTAAAGGTATTTTTGAACCTAAATTACAGGGGAAAATCAAAACAGATTATGTTTTCCAGACATTTGATCTTAAGCCTTTTGGTATCGATATTGAAATTGAAAGAACAAAGCCCTGGGGAACTGCACATGCGGTACTTGCTGCCCGCGACGCTGTAAAAGAGCCGTTTTGCGTAATCAATGCAGATGATTTCTACGGTCGTGAGTCCTACCAAAAAATGGCCGATTTTCTGAGTAACGAAGTGAATGATGAGGAATTTTCAATGATCGGCTTTCAGATTGATAAAACACTTTCTGAACATGGCTCTGTGTCAAGAGGAGTTTGTGAAGTAGATGCGGATGGTAATTTAACCGAGATCCATGAGCGTACAAAAGTTTATTTTAAAGCTGATGAAAGCGGAAATAAAAACATTGTATTTGAAGAGAATGGTCGTGAATTTCCTATAAAATCTGACACTCGTGTATCCATGAATTTCTGGGGATTTACAACTGAAGTATTCGACCTGACCACAAAATTATTCAAAGAGTTTGCGCTTGCCAATGTTGAAAATCCAAAGGCTGAATTTTTCATCCCTCTTGTAGGGGAAAGTTTGATCAAGAACAAGCAGGCATCCTTTAAAGTTATCCCTACTCAAAACCAATGGTTTGGTGTTACGTATGTTGAAGATAAACCAATTGTACAAGAATGTATTGATAAACTAGTTGCTTCAGGAGAATATCCAGCTAAACTGTGGTAGTAATTTTTGGGCTTATAAAAAGTATTTAATTACTGAAGAAAAATCTGCTTGTGTATTGAAAGTTTGAAAAACAAATTTTGAGATAACTGGCGTAGTATTATTAAACAGAAAACCCCATTCTCCTAAAAGAATGGGGTTTTTAACTATTAAATTTCAGAATTACTTCTTATCGTCGTCTTTTACTTCTTCAAAGTCAACATCGGTTACCGTATCATCAGCTGCAGCTTCTTGACCTGCCTCAGCCCCTCCTGCACCTTGCCCTGCTTCTTGAGATGCTTTATACATATCTTCTGAAGCAACATTCCATGCAGCTTGAAGTTCTTCCTGAGAAGTTTCCATTGCAACGAAATCTTTGGCTGCATGAGCATCTTTGAGTTTCTTTAAACCTTCTTCGATAGGAGCTTTTTTATCATCCGATAATTTATCGCCATATTCTTTTAATTGCTTTTCTGTAGAAAAGATCAGTGCATCAGCGGCATTCAGTTTATCCACTTCCTGGCGTGCTATTTGATCAGATTCAGCATTTGCTTCTGCTTCATCTTTCATTTTCTTGATCTCTTCATCAGTTAAACCAGACGAAGCTTCAATACGGATCTTTTGTTCTTTATTGGTTGCTTTATCTTTTGCTGCTACGTGTAAGATACCGTTTGCATCAATATCAAAAGTTACTTCAATCTGAGGAATACCACGAGGTGAAGGTGGAATACCATCTAGGTGGAAACGACCAATTGTTCTGTTCTGATTTGCCATTGGGCGTTCACCCTGCAAAATATGAATCTCTACAGATGGCTGATTATCAGATGCTGTTGAGAACACTTCCGACTTTTTAGACGGAATAGTAGTATTTGCCTCGATCAATTTAGTCATTACACCACCCATGGTTTCAATTCCCAATGAAAGCGGAGTAACGTCAAGTAATAATACATCTTTAACCTCTCCAGTTAACACACCACCCTGAATAGCTGCACCAATGGCAACTACTTCATCAGGATTAACACCCTTAGAAGGTTCTTTACCAAAGAATGCTTTAACGGCATCCTGAATTGCAGGAATCCGAGTTGAACCTCCTACTAAGATGATTTCATCAATATCAGAGGTACTTAAACCTGCATTCTTTAATGCTTTCTTACAAGGCTCAATAGTTCTTTTGATCAAGCTATCGGCTAACTGCTCAAATTTGGCACGGGTCAATGACTTAACAAGGTGCTTAGGCATTCCGTCACCGGCAGAAATATAAGGCAGGTTAATCTCTGTTTGTGCTGTACTTGACAATTCAATCTTAGCTTTTTCAGCAGCTTCCTTTAAACGTTGAAGTGCCATTGGATCTTTACGAAGATCAATACCCTCATCACTCTTAAACTCATCAGCCATCCAGTCAATGATCACTGCATCAAAGTCATCTCCACCAAGATGAGTATCCCCATCAGTAGATTTAACTTCAAAAACACCATCACCCAACTCAAGAACAGAAACATCATGCGTACCACCACCACAGTCGAACACTACGATTTTCATATCCTTATGAGCCTTATCTAGCCCGTATGCAAGTGCTGCAGCGGTAGGTTCATTGATTATTCGAGAAACTTTCAATCCTGCAATCTCACCAGCTTCTTTCGTTGCTTGACGTTGAGCATCATTAAAATAAGCAGGAACAGTAATAACTGCTTCAGTCACTTCATGACCTAAGAAATCTTCGGCTGTTTTTTTCATTTTCTGCAAAATCATTGCAGAGATCTCCTGAGGAGTATATAAACGATCGTCTATTTTAACACGAGGAGTATTATTATCTCCTTTAACCACTGTGTATGGAACACGGGCCATTTCATTTGTAACCTCACCAAAGCTATTACCCATAAATCGCTTGATTGAAGAAATGGTCTTTGTAGGGTTTGTGATTGCCTGACGTTTTGCCGGATCTCCTACCTTACGTTCTCCATTGTCAACAAATGCCACAATTGAAGGGGTAGTACGTTTACCTTCACTGTTTGGGATAACTACAGGCTCATTACCCTCCATTACTGATACGCATGAATTTGTAGTTCCTAAGTCAATACCAATTATCTTTGCCATATTTAAATCCTTCTTAAATTTATTTTAGTTTACCTCTTAGCAATTAACAAGGCTTGTGCCAATTAACACTTAACCATAAATGACAGTATTTTGCCATTGATTGAATAGAAATAAGGGTTTTTGAAAATGACAGGTTGGCAGTTTTATTGGGTAGTGGGTAGTGAGTAGTGAGTATTGGGTATTGAGATAGATTCTGCTGCATTTCATATTCCGTGTAATTTACAAACCACTAAACCACTAACCAACTAACCAACTCATACCTGATAACAGACAACTGATAACCGACAACTGATAACAGATAACTGACAACAGACAACTGACAACCAATTGTGAGTATTGCGTATTGCGTATTGTGATTAGAGTATTTGGAAATTATTTTTTAATAATAAAATTGCGAATTACGGATTGATTACGAATCACTAAAAACCACCTAACCAACTAACCAACTAACCAACTCATACCTGATAACAGACAACTGATAACAGATAACAGACAACTGATAACAGACAACTGATAACTGACAACTGATAACAGACCTCCGACCTCATACCTCATAAATAAATCCCAGAAACAAAAAAGACCCGCTCATTGAGCAGGTCTTTTGTATAGATCAAGAAAAAATTATTCTTCTTTTTTCTCTTCAGCTTGAGTGTCTTCTGATGAAGTTTCTTCTGATGCAGGAGCCTCGGCTTGAGGTTCTTCAGCTTGAACTTCTTCAACTTGAGCTTCTTCAACTTGAACTTCTTCAACTTGAACTTCTTCAGAAACAGAAGCTTCAACAACTTCTTCTTCAATTTCAGCTTGAGGCGCAGCTTTAGCTACTGCAGCAGGAGCGTCATCAGCTTTCTTTGATTTTGAACCACGACGACGAGTAGTTTTCTTTTCAGCAACTGAATCGCCTGAAGTATAGACTTCATTGTAATCAACTAATTCGATTAATGCCATAGAAGCATTATCACCTAAACGATTTCCCATTTTAAGAATACGGGTATACCCTCCAGGACGATCAGCAACCTTAGTGGCGATATCGCGGAAAAGAATAGATACTACTTCTTTATTCTGCAAGTAACTAAATACTGTTCGACGTGAGTGAGTAGAATCGTCTTTTGACCTTGTAATAATTGGTTCAACATATACACGCAAAGCTTTAGCTTTTGCAAGTGTAGTTGTAATACGCTTGTGTAATATAAGCGAAGAAGCCATGTTAGCAAGCATCGCTCTGCGATGACTGTCTGTACGACTTAAATGGTTTACTTTTTTACCGTGTCTCATTTTTAGTTTGATTGTGCACGTGCATACCGTCGATCAACCTTGCGGGATCGGGAATTATGCATTTCGCTTATTTATTCTTCGTCTAATTTAAACTTCGAAAGATTCATACCGAAGGATAAACCTTTTGATTTTACTAAGTCTTGGATTTCAGTTAATGACTTCTTACCAAAATTTCTGAATTTCAGCATATCAGCAACATCATAAGAAACAAGATCAGCCAATGAACGTATATCTGCCGCTTTTAAGCAATTCAGAGCACGAACAGAAAGATCAAGATCAACTAATTCCATTTTAAGGATTTTACGCATATGCAGTATTTCCTCATCAACTTCTTTAGTTTCTTCTTTAGCTTGAGATTCAAGCATGATGTTCTCATCAGAGAATAACATGAAGTGGTGAATAAGAATCTTAGCAGCTTCTTTCAAAGCATCTTCAGGATGAATTGATCCGTCAGTGGTAATATCAAGAACAAGTTTCTCGTAATCGGTCTTTTGCTCTACACGGAAGTTCTCAATAGAATACTTCACATTTTTTATTGGAGTATAGATAGAGTCAATAGCGATAACACCAAGAGGTGCATCAGTATTTTTGTTTTCTTCTGCTGCAACATAACCTCTTCCTTTATTAACTGTCAATTCGATCTCCAGGGTAACTGAAGATTCCATGTTACAGATAACAAGGTCTGAGTTAAGAACTTCAAAGTTATTTGAGAACTTAGTAATGTCACCAGCTTTCAGCTGATCTTGTCCATTAATAATTACAAATACTTTTTCGTTATCGCCAGCTTCACCAATTTTCTTAAAGCGAACCTGCTTTAAGTTAAGGATTATCTCAGTTACGTCTTCAACAACACCTTTGATGGTTGAAAATTCATGTGATACTCCAGAAAAACGAACGGAGGTTATTGCAAAACCTTCCAAGGAAGATAAAAGTATTCTTCGTAAAGCATTACCAATGGTAACACCAAACCCAGGCTCTAAAGGTCTGAATTCAAATGTTCCGTCGAAATCCGTAGATTTCTGCATGATAACTTTATCAGGTTTTTGAAATGCTAAAATTGCCATTTAATATTTTGCTAATGAATGTTAATGTAAATGCAGTAATGGCCTTGTTCCAAAAGATCAGGGCCAGTACTATTACTTAGAGTACAACTCGACGATTAGATTTTCCTTGATATTTTCAGGAATCTCATCACGACTTGGTAAGTTCAGGAATTTACCTGTTAAGGAATTTGCATCCCATTCTAACCAGCTGAATTTATTAATTGTTCTTGCAGCCACTGAATGTGCAACGGCTTCAAGGCTTTTTGAACGTTCACGAACTGCGATAATATCACCAGAACGTAACGAATAAGAAGCAATATTTACAATCTCACCATTCACAGTAATATGCTTATGGCCAACTAGCTGACGTGCAGCAGAGCGGGTTGGAGCAATTCCTAAACGGTAAACTGTATTATCTAAACGTGCCTCAAGGAATTTAAGCAAGTTCTCTCCTGTAATACCTTCTTTTGCAGAAGCTTTATGAAAAAGATTTTCGAAATAACGCTCCAATACACCGTAAGTATATTTAACCTTTTGCTTCTCCATTAACTGCACAGCAAATTCTGATTGCTTTCCTCTTTTTCTGGAGGTACCGTGCATCCCTGGGGGATAATTCTTTCTTTCTAATGCCTTGTCAGGACCAAAAATTGGTTCTCTGAATCTTCGGGCAATTTTGGACTTGGGTCCTGTGTATCTAGCCATTTTTGTTTGGTTTTTAAAGTATCATCCCAACCATGTCGGGAGAATCTTAGCTTTAAAAAAATTTATTAATTATATGTATTAAACTCTTCTTCTTTTAGGAGGACGACATCCATTGTGTGGAAGTGGAGTGATATCCTGAATCGTAGTAACTTCAATACCTGCAGTTTGCAAAGTACGGATAGCAGACTCACGACCAGAACCCGGACCCTTAACGTACACCTGAACCTTACGAAGGCCAAGATCATGCGCTACTTTAGCACAATCACCAGCAGCCTGTCCGGCAGCATATGGAGTATTTTTCTTAGAACCTTTAAAGCCCATCTTTCCAGCCGAAGACCATGAAATGGTTTGACCCTGAAGATTGGTTAAGGTAATTATGATATTATTAAATGTAGCGTTAACGTGTGCTTCGCCAATAGGCTCTACAATTACAACACGCTTTTTGGTAACTTTTTTAGTTTTAGCCATTTTTTGAGATTTGAGATGTGAGACTTAAGATCTGAAATTAGACCCCGGCACTCCTACCTATTTCTTTTTGTTTAATCATGAAGTATGATCCATTAAGATCCGAAATCATATCCGCTTAATCTGTTAAATAATTGAGATCAGGATTCGAAATACTCTCATATCTCAAATCTCATATCTCCTATCTTACTTCGTTGCTTTTTTCTTATTTGCAACAGTTTTACGTTTTCCTTTACGAGTACGTGAGTTATTCTTGGTACGCTGACCACGAACTGGCAATCCCTTACGGTGACGTAAGCCGCGATAACAACCGATATCCATTAAACGCTTGATGTTTAATTGTACTTCAGAACGTAATGCACCTTCAACTTTGATTTCATCGTTGATAAAACCACGAATTGCTGCTAACTGATCATCGCTCCAGTCTTGAACTTTAATATTCACATCTATACCCGCATCGTTCAGTATTCTTTGTGCAGTTGCCTTTCCGATACCGAAAATGTAAGTAAGTCCGATCTCTCCTCTTTTGTTTCTTGGTAAATCAATACCTGCTATCCTTGCCATAATTCCTTGAGTTGTAAGTTATAAGTTGTCGGTTATAAGTAGAAAGTCAAAAACTTATAACTTATTACTAATTACTTATTACTATTAATATTATCCCTGACGTTGTTTAAATTTTGGGTTCTTTTTGTTGATCACATAAAGTACTCCTTTGCGACGGATCACCTTACAATCAGCACTACGTTTTTTGATGGATGCTCTAACTTTCATCTTTATCCTATTTATATCTGTATGTTATTCTGCCTTTACTCAAATCATAAGGAGACATTTCCAATTTCACTTTATCTCCAGGTAGAATCTTGATGTAGTGCATCCTCATCTTACCAGAAATGTGCGCAATGATTTCATGTCCGTTTTCCAACTCAACACGAAACATTGCATTAGACAATGCCTCTCTAATTATTCCGTCTTGTTCTATTGAAGCCTGTTTGGCCATATATTATTTAATTTTTCCTGCTTTAATGCAAACTCTGATTGAAAATTCTTGTAATTCTCTTGAATACAACAGCTTTACAAACAAAATTTCAAACCCTAAGCCCATCACAACAGGGATGCAAAATTAAATAAAAATTTTTAATATTTAATCTTTTTGTTTTAAAACTTCCTCAATGTATTCAAATGACGAAAGCACATCGGCTTTACCCCTTTTAATTGCCACTGTATGCTCATAATGCGCAGATGTTTTCTTATCGACAGTACTTACTGTCCAGCCATCTTCCCAGAATTTAACACCAGCCTTACCTGCATTGATCATGGGTTCGATTGCAATAACCATCCCCTCTTCCAATTTTATCCCAGAACCACGCTTTCCATAATTAGGAACCTCTGGCTTTTCGTGCAGTTTTACTCCAACACCATGACCTACCAGTTCTTTCACTACACCAAAACCATTTTTCTCAGCATGTTCCTGAACTGCATAACCCACATCACCCACTCTCATTCCAACTACAGCCTTTTCAATAGCAAGGTTTAAACACTCTTTGGTAACTTTAAGAAGCTTCATTGTCTCAGCATTTACATTCCCAATAGGAAACGTATAGGCTGAGTCGCCAAAGAACTCATTTAATATCACACCACAATCAACTGAAACAATGTCTCCGTCTTTGATAACATACTCACTCGGAAATCCATGTACTACCTGATCATTTAATGAAATGCAAAGGGAATAAGGAAATCCATTGTAATTCAAAAATGCAGGAACGCCACCATGATCACGGATAAACTCTTCTGCAATTTTATTAAGCTGAATAGTCTTTACACCTTCTCGGATATTTTTGGCTACTTCAGCCAAACTTTTCGAAACAAGCAGAGAACTTTCCCTGATTTTCTCAATATCTTCAGAAGACTTGTAAAAAATCTTAGACATGGATCCTAAATTACCGAACCACCTGCCGAAACAGGAGTACGACCTTTTATCCTGCCAGTTTTCATTAATCCATCGTAATGACGCATTAATAAATGACTTTCAATCTGCTGTAACGTATCTAAAACAACCCCAACCAGAATTAACAGAGATGTACCGCCATAGAAATTAGCAAATTGACTGTTAACACCAAGGATAATAGCGAGAGATGGCATGATCGCAATAATCGCTAAAAATACTGATCCAGGTAATGTGATCTTTGATATCACTGCATCAATATAATCACCCGTTGACTTACCTGGCTTTACTCCAGGAACAAACCCGCCATTTTTTTTCATATCATCAGACATTTGAACCGGATTAACGGTAATAGCTGTATAGAAAAAAGTAAAGGCAATGATCATAAAGCCAAAGGTCAAGTTATACGTTAAAGATGTATAATCACTGAACGCGGCTAAGAAAGAAGATTGTGCTGCAGGAAAGAATGAACCAATGGTGGTAGGTATGAACATAATTGCCTGAGCGAAAATAATCGGCATAACACCAGCAGCATTTACCTTTAATGGAATATATTGACGTACACCACCATATTGTTTTGCTCCAACAATCTTTTTAGCATACTGTACTGGAATTTTTCTGACACCCTGAACAATCAAGATAGTAAACATTACTACCAGGAACAAAGCAGCAATCTCAACGATAAAAGAGATCAAACCTCCTTGAGCTCCCATACGAGAGTTAAACTCAGAAAGAATACCAAAAGGTAATTGAGCGATGATACCTACCATGATGATCATGGAAATACCGTTTCCAATACCTTTATCAGTAATTTTCTCTCCTAACCACATCACAAACATGGTTCCTGCCGTTAATATAAACATAGAAGAAACGGTGAACATAGGCTCTGAAAGCAAGCGAGCATCAGGGCTGATCTGTGAACGTACATATCCAATTGCTTGTAAGGCAGTAATGATAATGGTCAGATAACGTGTAAACTGATTGATTTTTTTACGTCCGCTCTCACCTTCCTTTTGAAGTTTCTGGAAATAAGGTACAGCAATACCTAGTAACTGCACTACAATTGATGCAGAAATATAAGGCATAACCCCCAATGCGAAGATAGATGCACGAGAGAAAGATCCACCGGCAAACATATTCAGTAATCCAAGTAATCCTTCTTTTGCCTGAGCATCGTCTAGAGAAGCAGAATTAACGCCAGGTAGTACGATAAATGAACCTATCCTATAAATTAAAAGACATAAGAGCGTGAATAAAATTCTCGCTCTTAAATCTTCAATTTTCCAAATATGGGATAGCGTTGTAAAAAACTTCTTCATGGATAATTATAGTTTAACTATTGCACCACCCAAAGCTTCAATCGCTTTTTGAGCTGTAGCTGAGAATGCATGCGCTTTAACATCCAGTTTGGACTTTACCTCACCTCTACCTAAGATTTTAACTAGGTCATTCTTAGAAGCTAAACCATGCTCTCTGAATGTATCAAAATCGATTGAAGTTAAATTATACTTTTCAGCAAGGGCTTGCAATGCATCTAAATTAACACCTACATATTCTGTACGGTTAATTGGGTTGAAACCAACCTTTGGTAAACGGCGTTGTAAAGGCATTTGACCACCTTCAAAACCGACCTTGCTCTTGTATCCTGAACGTGATCCAGCACCTTTATGACCACGAGTGGAAGTTCCACCGCGACCAGATCCGGTTCCACGACCGATACGTTTTCTATTTTTTGTTGAACCTTCTGCAGGCTGTAAGTTACTTAAGTCCATGATTAGATACTTTCTACTGCTACTAAATGATTAACTTTTCTCACCATTCCGATAATTGCCGGATTAGCTTCAACCTCTACAGAGTGGTTCATTCTTCTTAAACCTAATGCCTGCATAGTTCTTTTTTGACGCTCGCTTCTATCGATAACGCTTTTAATCTGGGTTATTTTAATTTTAGCCATGATGATTATCCGTTAAATACTTTATTTAAATTCACCCCACGCTGCTGAGCTACAGTATAAGCATCACGTAATTGTGATAGTGCTAATACAGTTGCCTTAACCACGTTGTGCGGGTTAGATGAACCTTTTGACTTTGCAAGTACATTATGTACCCCTGCGCTTTCTAGTACCGCACGCATCGCACCACCTGCAATAACACCGGTACCCGGTGCAGCAGGCTTAATAAATACGAAGCCTCCAGAGTATTTACCGATCTGCTCATGAGGAACAGTACCGTTAATTACAGGAACTTTTACTAGGTTCTTTTTTGCATCATCGATTCCTTTAGCAATTGCTTCTGTAACCTCTTTTGCCTTACCAAGTCCGAATCCTACGATTCCGTTTTCATCTCCTACCACTACGATAGCAGAAAAACTGAAGGTACGTCCACCTTTGGTAACTTTAGCAACACGCTGGATGCTAACTAAGCGATCCTTTAATTCGATCTCGCTTGATTTTACTCTTTTTATATTGATAGTTGACATTCTCTTTATTTTATGATAACACCGATATTATTGATTTATGATCGCTGTAACCGATGCTAATTAAAATACTAAACCAGCTTCACGTGCACCTTCAGCCAATGATTTCACACGACCATGATACAGGTAGCCATTTCTGTCAAAAACAACTTGGCTTACACCAGCCGCTAATGCTTTCTCTGCTACTGATTTACCAACTGCTTTTGATTGATCAGATTTGTTTCCGTTTGCAACAAAATCTTTAGATAAAGATGATGCTGAAACAATGGTAATTCCGCTATTATCATCGATAATCTGAGCATATATCCCTTTATTGCTTCTGTACACTGACAAACGCGGGCGCTCTGCAGAACCTGTTAATCTCTTTCTGATTCCTCTTTTGATTCGCTCTCTGCGAGATAATTTAATTCCTGCCATGATGATTATTTTTTAGCGGCTGATTTACCAGCTTTTCTTCTTAACACTTCACCTACAAACTTGATACCTTTACCTTTGTAAGGCTCAGGGGCACGTAGTGAACGAATTTTCGCTGCTACTTGTCCTAACAATTGCTTGTCGATACTCTCTAATATAATTACCGGATTCTTACCCTTTTCTGATGTAGTAGTAACCTTAATCTCTTTTGGTAATTCAAACACGAAATGGTGAGAGAATCCTAAAACTAGATCTAGTGTATTTCCTACATTGGTAGCACGGTAACCAACACCAACAAGTTCTTGTTCTGATTTGTATCCTTCAGTAACACCAACAACCATGTTATTGATCAATGAACGATATAAACCATGAAGAGCTTTATGACGCTTCTGCTCAGAAGGACGTTCAACAGTAAGTATACCGTCTTGCTGAACAACTTTTATATCTGAATCTACATCCTGAGATAATTCACCTTTTGGTCCTTTAATGGTTACCAGGTTAACATCAGAAACTGATACTGTAACACCTGCTGGAATATTAATCGGGGCTTTTCCTATTCTTGACATCTTCTCTTATCCTCCTATTAATAAACGTAACATAAAACCTCACCGCCAATATTCAAATTCTTAGCTTCTTTATCAGTCATAATACCTTTAGAAGTAGAAAGAATAGCGATACCTAAACCGTTTAATACACGTGGCATGTTATCAACACCAGCATATCTTCTTAAACCTGGAGTACTCACACGTGAAATATTGCGAATAGCCGAGATTTTAGTAATTGGATTGTACTTCAAAGCGATCTTAATCGTTCCCTGAGTATTCGTATCCTCAAACTTGTAATTAGTAATGAACCCTTTGTCAAAAAGAACTTTTGTCATTTCTTTTTTAAGGTTCGATGCAGGTATCTCTACAACGCGGTGGTTAGCCTTGATGGCATTCCTTACTCTCGTAAGATAATCTGCTATTGGATCTGTATTCATTATTTATTTATTTTGATAGTGGTTTCCTTTTCCAACCTATTCGGAACGACCTGCTATCGGTTAATTCTTAAGTTATAAGTATTAAGTTGTAAGTTGTAAGTTTCAAAACGCCTAAAGGTGTTATGATCTTATAAACTGTTGTTTGATTTACTGGTTATACAACTTATAACCTAAAACCTACAACTTTAAACTTTATTACCAGGATGCCTTACGTACTCCCGGGATTTTACCTGCCAATGCCATTTCACGGAATGTTACCCTTGAAATACCAAACTGACGCATATAACCACGAGGACGACCAGTTAATTTACAACGATTGTGTAAACGTACCGGTGAAGAATTTTTAGGTAATTTATCAAGACCTTCAAAATCTCCAGCAGCTTTTAGGGCTGCTCTTTTATCTGCGAACTTGGCAACTAATCTGGCACGTTTAACTTCACGTGCTTTTACACCTTCTTTAGCCATTATTGTTGAATTGTAGTTTGATTTTTAAATGGTAAACCGAATTGCTTAAGTAATTCTAAAGCTTCAACATCTGTTTTAGCAGTAGTTACGAAAGTGATATCCATACCCATGATCTTATTGATTTGATCGATATTGATCTCAGGGAAGATGATCTGCTCAGTTACTCCTAATGTATAGTTTCCGCGGCCATCAAAACCTTTATCATTGATTCCTTTGAAATCACGAATACGAGGCAAAGCTACAGCGATCAAACGATCAAGGAACTCATACATATGATTATCACGTAATGTTACACGAACACCGATTGGCATTCCTTTACGTAATTTAAAGTTAGAAATATCTTTCTTAGATTTTGCAGGAATCGCTTTCTGACCAGTAATAGTGGTCATTTCATTGATTGCATTATCAATTAACTTCTTATCGGTTGCAGCTGCACCAACACCCTGGTTGATTGCAATTTTCTGCAAGCGAGGAACCTGCATTACGCTTTTATACTGAAATTTATCCTTTAAAGCTGTAACGATTTCCTCGTTATATTTTGATTTTAATCTTGGTACGTAAGCCATTACTTAATTTCCTCCCCAGATTTTTTAGAGATGCGTATTGATTTACCATCAGCATTTTTCTGTTTACCTACACGAGTTGGTTTACCAGTTTTGGCATCAACAAGCATAATATTAGAAATATGAAGACTGGCTTCTTTCTTTATGATACCTCCGTTTGGAGTGGCAGCATTTGGTTTTGTATGTTTAGATACCATGTTGGCACCTTCAACTATAATTCTGCTAGTAGCTAGCTGAACTTCTAATACCTTTCCTTGTTTTCCTTTAGAATCACCTGCAGTAACTTGTACTAGGTCTCCTTTACGGATTTTTAACTTAGGTTGTGATTTTATTTTCTTTTCCATTTTACAAAACCTCCGGTGCTAATGATACAATCTTCATGAATTGTTTTTCACGTAGCTCTCTAGCTACAGGGCCGAATATACGTGTTCCACGCGGCTCGTCCTGAGCGTTCAGCAATACAGCTGCATTATCGTCAAAGCGGATATATGATCCATCTTTTCTTCTGATCTCTTTCTTTGTTCTCACAACAACTGCCTTTGAGACAGATCCTTTTTTGATGTTACCTGATGGAAGAGCGCTCTTTACGGTGACAACTACTTTGTCACCTATGGATGCATAACGCTTTCCAGTACCACCTAAAACGCGGATAACTAACACTTGTTTAGCTCCACTGTTGTCAGCAACATTCAGTCTTGATTCCTGTTGTACCATGTTACTTAGCTCTTTCTAAAATTTCCACTAATCTCCAGTTCTTGGTCTTACTCAGCGGACGAGTTTCCATGATTAACACTGTATCACCGATACCGCACGTGTTAGTCTCGTCATGAGCCATAAATTTGGTAGTTTTCTTAACGAACTTACCATAAATCGGGTGCTTCACTTTACGCTCAACAGAAACAACAATAGATTTCTCCATTTTGTTACTTACTACCAACCCGGTTCTTGTTTTTCTTAATTGTCTTTCCATTTTGGACTTTATATTTATTCAGAAGCGGACTCTGTCGCAGCAGATGCTTTTGCTTCCGCCTTGCGCTTAGTCAATTCTGTGTTTAAACGTGCTACATCTTTTCTAACTTTTGTGATCCTAGTAGGATTCTCAATAGCTGAAACTGAATGAGCAAATTTCATTTTTGTGAGATTGGCTTTCTCTTCATTAATTCGGGCAACAACTTCTTCAGTTGTTAATCCTTGTATTTCTGAATTCTTCATATTCTTTTTAGTTGTAAGCTGTAAGTTGTAAGTTGCAAGTCACAAATCGGAGACTTTTAACTATTTCACTTAAAACTCTTTGTATTTAAGTTTAAAGTTCAATTATAGGCGTTGGGTCAGAAACTTATAACCTATAACTTATAACTTACGACTCAGTTACAAAATCTCTTCTAATAACAAATTTTGTTTGAACCGGTAATTTCTGAGCAGCTAAACGCATGGCTTCTTTTGCAATTTCTAAAGGTACACCTTCAGCTTCAAAGATCATTCTACCAGGTCTTACAACTGCTACCCAATACTCAGGAGCACCTTTACCTTTACCCATACGTACTTCAGCAGGCTTTTTCGTAACTGGCTTGTCTGGAAAAATACGAATCCAAACCTGACCTTCCCTTTTCATGAAACGGGTAACCGCAATACGGGCAGCTTCTATCTGACGACTGGTAATCCAGGCCGGCTCTAATGATTTGATTCCGAAAGAACCGAAGGCTAATTCTGCACCGCGACCGGCCAGACCTTTCATTTTGCCCTTCTGCATCTTTCTGAACTTCGTTCTCTTTGGCTGTAACATGTTATTATTTTTATTTTGTTGTTAGTTATTAGTTGGTTAGATACTACCCGATATCTATCGAGTTGGTTAGCTTTCAGTTTGTTGTAAATACTGTTTTGTAATACTAACTACTAACTACTAATCACTAACTACTAATTCTTAATTATTTCTTACCTCTAAAACCACCTGCGCCACCGGCATTACCACCACGATTTTGACCACCTGGACCGCCGCCACGATTTTGACCACCGCCACGGTTATCACCGCCGCGTCTGTCGCCACCACCACCACGATTATCAGTACGTCTGTCGCCACCGCCGCGTCTTTCGCCGCCACCAGCAAATGGTGCTGCGCTACCTTCAGGGCCTCTACCTTTTACTCCGGTTGTTTGACCAATGTTTGGAGAAAGATCACGTTTTCCGTAAACTTCGCCTTTCATGATCCAAACTTTAACACCGATCTTACCATATGTAGTAAGCGCTTCAGATAAAGCGTAATCTATATCAGCACGGAATGTATGCAAAGGCACACGTCCATCCTTATATTGCTCGGTACGTGCCATTTCAGCACCACCTAAACGACCTGAACACATAATTTTGATACCTTCAGCTCCCATACGCATGGTTGATGCGATTGAAGTTTTCATGGCACGACGGAAAGAAATCCTTGCTTCTAATTGCTTTGCAACTCCTTCACCTACTAATTGTGCGTCTAATTCAGGACGTTTGATCTCAAATATATTGATCTGTACGTCTTTCTTTGTCAGTTTTTTAAGTTCTTCTTTGATCTTGTCAACTTCCTGACCACCTTTCCCAATCACGATACCCGGACGGGCAGTGTGGATAGTGATGGTGATACGCTTCAATGTACGCTCAATAACCACTTTGGATATTCCGCCCTTTGAAATACGTGCTGCCAGGTATTTTCTGATCTTTTCGTCCTCAACTAATTTCTCGGAGTAATCGTTCCCACCAAACCAATTAGAATCCCAACCTTTGATGATTCCTAATCTGTTACCTATTGGATGTGCTTTTTGTCCCATTTCTCCTTACTTAGTTATTGGTTCACTATTTTTACTGTCAACTATCAAAGTTACGTGGTTAGAACGCTTACGAATTCTATGTCCGCGACCCTGTGGAGCTGGTCTTAATCTCTTTAACTGGCGTCCGCCATCAACCATAATTGTTTTTACAAACAATTCATTGTCTTCAGGGCGTTGACCTTCATTTTTTGATTCCCAATTTTTGATTGCTGATAACAAAAGTTTCTCAACTCTTATTGCAGCCTCTTTATTGGTAAATTTCAAAATATATAAGGCTTTCTCAACCCGTTCACCTCTGATCAGATCAACAACCAATCTCATCTTACGTGGTGAGGTAGGGCAATTATTTAGTTTTGCTATTGCTTCCATTGCT
The DNA here is from genome assembly GCF_044348475.1 of Daejeonella sp. Classification (GTDB taxonomy): domain Bacteria; phylum Bacteroidota; class Bacteroidia; order Sphingobacteriales; family Sphingobacteriaceae; genus Daejeonella. The sequence continues at coordinate 45,556 of NZ_JBIKSU010000015.1, forward strand.
TATTTTTTCTTATCAGAGTGACCTCTAAATGTTCTGGTTGGAGAAAATTCACCAAGCTTATGCCCAACCATGTTCTCAGTTACATATACAGGAATAAATTTATTTCCGTTGTGAACTGCAAATGTATGACCTACGAAATCCGGAGAAATCATTGACCTACGTGACCAAGTTTTGATCACAGTTTTCTTATTACCCTCATTTTGCGCAGTTACTTTCTTCGCTACGTTATGATCTATATAGGGTCCTTTTTTTATTGAACGTGCCATTATTTCTTCCTTCTCTCTATGATGTAACGATCAGACGCTTTCTTTTTATCGCGGGTTTTAAAGCCTTTCGCTAATAAACCTTTTCTTGAGCGAGGATGACCACCTGATGATCTACCTTCACCACCACCCATTGGGTGATCGACTGGGTTCATTGCTACACCTCTTACTCTTGGACGACGACCTAACCAACGTTTTCTACCTGCCTTACCTAATACTTCGTTTGCTTTTTCGGAGTTTGAAACAGTTCCGATAGTTGCCATACAAGTAGCTAGGATCATACGGGTTTCGCCAGAAGGCATTTTAATGATTGCATATTTACCATCACGTGCTGAAAGCTGAGCATAAGCACCTGCACTACGTGCGATAATCGCACCTTGTCCGGGGTTAAGTTCAATGTTGTGAATGATAGATCCTAACGGAATGTTCTTCAAAGGAAGTGCATTTCCGATTTCAGGAGCCGAAGCTTCACCTGAAACAACCTTCATTCCAACCTTTAAGCCTTCCGGAGCAATAATGTAACGTTTTTCACCATCGGCATAATTTACCAAGGCGATACGTGCACTACGATTCGGATCGTACTCAATTGTGGCAACAGTTGCGGGGATATCGTTTTTATCGCGTTTAAAATCAATCAATCGGTATGACTTTTTATGTCCCCCACCGAGATAACGCATAGTCATTTTACCGGAATTATTTCTACCACCGGAATTCTTGATGCTAGTAACTAACGATTTTTCTGGAACGTTAGTAGTTACATCAGAGAAAACTCCTCCTACTCTGAAACGAGTACCCGGGGTAACCGGTTTAAATCTTCTTACTGCCATGTCTTAATTAAATATTGCTGTAAAAGTCAATGGTTTCACCATCTTTTAGCGTTACTATTGCTTTTTTGTACTTAGGAGCATTTCCTGTTACAACACCAGCCTTAGTGTTACGCGATTTTGTTTTTCCATAAACAACTATCGTATTGATAGCCTGGATATTCACTCCATACATTTTTTCGATCGCACCTTTGATCTCTAATTTGTTGGCTCTGTGATCAACCTTGAATGAGAAGCGGTTTAACTTTTCAGTTAAAGCTGATGCTTTCTCGGTTAGAATTGGTTTCTTTAAAATTTCCATCTTACTTAGCGAACGCCTCCTCCAATGTTTTAACAGTTTCTGTAGTTAGCAATAAAGTTCCTGAGTTCAATACATCATATGTATTTAATTCTGCTGCAGTAACTACTTTTGCTTTCTTTAAATTTCTGCTTGATAAATAAACATTGTTATTTGCAGCTGGCAATACTAATAATGTTTTAGCATCAGTTAGTTTTAAATCTGCCATGATCTTCACGTAGTTTGCAGTTTTGATCGAGTCAAAAGAGAACGCTTCGAGAACAACAATGTTATTATCTTTTGCTTTGTAGGTAAGTGCAGATTTACGAGCTAAAGATTTAAGCTTTTTATTCAGCTTGAAACTGTAGTCGCGTGGCTGCGGACCGAATACACGACCACCACCATTAAATAATGGAGATTTGATAGATCCTGCACGGGCACCACCTGTACCTTTTTGTTTGTATAATTTTTTGGTAGATCCGGCGATCTCATTACGTTGCTTAGACTTATGCGTTCCTTGGCGCTGATTTGCCAAGTATTGCTTTACATCTAAATAGATCGCATGATCGTTTGGTTCTACTGCGAAGATCGCATCAGGAAGCTGCACCTTGGCACCTGTTTCTTTACCTGATATATTTATAACCTTAACTTCCATCTTCTTATTTATCAACGATTACGTAAGAACCCTTAGCTCCCGGAATTGAACCGCTAATCACTAATAAGTTTTGCTCTGTATAAACTTTCAAAACCTGAAGATTCTGAATTTTGACGCGGTCGCCACCCATACGGCCTGCCATACGCATACCTTTGAATACACGAGAAGGCCATGAAGATGCACCCAGGGAACCTGGAGCTCTTAAACGGTTATGCTGTCCGTGAGTTTGACCACCAACACCACCAAATCCATGACGTTTTACAACACCCTGAAAACCCTTACCTTTTGAAGTTCCAACTACATCGACATAATCGCCTTCAGCGAAGATCTCAACACTTACAATATCTCCAAGAGCTTTCACATCTTCAAAATTCTTAAACTCAACAAGCTTACGCTTAGGAGTAGTTTTAGCTTTTGTGAAATGCCCTTTCAATGGACCGCTTGTGTTTTTCTCTTTCTTGTCGTCGAAAGCTAACTGAACTGCTGTGTAGCCGTCTGTATCGACGGTACGTAGTTGGGTTACTACGCATGGTCCAGCTTCGATCACTGTACAAGGGATATTTTTCCCTTCAGCATCGAATATGCTGGTCATTCCTACTTTTTTTCCAATAATTCCTGACATTTTCTTTAATCAATTTGTGTCCATCGAAGCAGTAGGGCTTCGTTCAAGACATAGTAAACCCCTATAAAGGGAGGGCAAAGATAGGAAAGTCTTATTAATTATCAAATAGTTGGGTGATTATTTTTTAATTTATTTAAAGAAGGGGGGAAGGGGGGTAATAAGTGATAAGTTTTAAGTTATAAGTAATAAGTTATAAGTATTAAGTATAAAGCTGAAAGCAGAAAATTAATTATAATAAACCCATTATAAATCAGTTATTTGTAATAAAAAATACCATAAACATGAGATTAAGCAGATTATTCTATTTACTACTTATTATAGGTATAGCCACAAATGCATTTGGGCAGGTGCCTTCAGCAGATTCTATTGCGGTAAGACAGGCTTCAGTACAATCAGATACACTTTCACAGCAATATAATGAAATGATTAACCGCTTAGGTTTCAATAAGAATGGTACGAAACCTACGATTATAGAGCTCTGGAAGAATGTGAATGATAGTTTGCTCCAGCACAAGAAGTTACTGAAGCAAAGCAAAGCTGAACTTGATAAAAGTTCTCAGCGTATCAGCGCTATGAAGGTTGAGATTGATAATTTAAAAGCTTCAGGATCTTCTATCGGTGAACTAAACACATTAGACCAATCTGTTAACGGTTCGAACAACTATCTATATTTATGGGGCGCTCTGCTCCTGCTTGTTGCTGTACTTGCTTATGCCATTTTAAGGATGCGCAGCGCGGTTAAAGAAGCCAACTATCGCACCGCACTTTATGATCAGCTTTTTGAAGAACTTCGCGAAAACCGCTCTAAAGCCAATGAACGTGAAAAAAAACTAGCACGTGAGCTGCAAACGGTCAGAAATAGGATTGAGGAGTTGACTGGGAAGTGAAAGGAAAAAGATTAATAATTTAAGGAGCAATCTTTCCAACAACCTGATAATTCCAAATATAAGTGTTAACCGGAAGTCCAATTGAACTTGAGGTAATCTCAAACTTATTGGTAAAACCCTTAACAAACACCTGTGTAAAGCCAGAAAGTTCAGCTGCATGTTTATTGGCCGGATAAAGAATTGGATATGAACCACCAGTAAATGATTCTGAATATAAAACTTCAATTAATCTTTCATTTGCAGAACCACTTCCTCCAGAAATAACAATTTTAACGGTACCAGCTAAATTTGTACCTAAAACAGCACTTTCGGCATCAACATTAGTCCCTGTTAAACCTTTTGTGGATATAAATGATCCATCTACTAATATTGAAGAAACTACCGGTCTGATTACGTTTGGAGATGTCAGCGTTTTATTAGTGAAGGTTTCTGTTCCTGCTAAGGTAGCCAAGGTTCCAGTAATTGGAAGCGTAACTGTTCCAGCTTCTGCAGTAGCATTGGCATTCAGGATTGTAGTTCCAGAGGTAGAACCTGCAATAACCAATTTACCAACGTTGCCTGCTGCTCCGAAGGTCTTCGCTCCAGTGATGCTTTGAACGCCGGCTAAAGTCATATCGCCTGTGGCTGCAGCAACCCAGCTTGGGGCTAGCGTTGTTCCATTACTTTGAAGAACCTGTCCTGCAGATCCGTTAGCTAGCATCGCAGTTGTTCCTGGGGCTGACTGGTATGGAAGCTGTCCGCCTAGTCCGGCTGCAAGGTTAGTGGCAGTGCCTGCAGTTAAACCTGCTGCTGTCCCTGTTACATTGTTCATTATGCCGGATACTGGAGTTCCAAGAGCCGGAGCAGCAAGGGTTTTATTGGTTAAAATCTCTGTACCGTCTAAGGTAGCCAAGGTTCCAGTAATTGGAAGCGTAACTGTTCCAGCTTCTGCAGTAGCATTGGCATTCAGGATTGTAGTTCCAGAGGTAGAACCTGCAATAACCAATTTACCAACGTTGCCTGCTGC
>NZ_JBIKSU010000132.1:0-4021 GCF_044348475.1 Daejeonella sp.
TCAGATTTTTTCAAAAGATAGTATATCAACTACCAATAGTGTCACTATCATTTCAAAAAATTATCAGATATACAATAAATATAAAACCAAAATTACAGTAACATCTATTTCAAACCCTATTAATACCGTCTCGAAGCAATATAATGTGGAACGGGATCGAGTTTATAAAAATTATTTAATGACTTCCTACGATTTGTCAAATTTTGACACTTGGTTTTCATCAGCGCAATTGTACAAATCTGATGGAAGTAAATATCTGAATAATCCATTTATAGATGAGCAGTCTACTCAATTAGATATTGACGGCGATGGTTTAGAAGATTTATTTTACTTTGAATCATATGATTTGAAAATTAATCCGACTCCAAATCCTCCTCCATCTATTTTCATGAATACTGGAACGGTATTAAAACAAATTAATTATAGTGGCCCTACCTTAAAAGATCCTCATGGAACAAAAGTATTAATTGGAGATTTTAATAATGATTCCCATCCTGACATATTTTCAAATGTTGCTGTAGACCCACCCCTTTTAGCTTTCCCCTTTTTAAATGATAACTGTCATCTTCTGTTAAATTCAAAAAATGGATTCTCTTCAGTAAAAGAGTTTCTTGCCCAAGGTTTTTGGTATACAGGATGTTCAGGTGATATTGACAATGATGGTGATTTAGACATTATTACATTTAATTTTCATAGCCAAGCAAATGGGGTTAAAAGTAGAATTATGTGGAATGATGGCAAGGCAAATTTTTCAATTGACTTTAATGGAATTGGAGATATTCCGGTTGTAGATCAATCAGAACTAGTAGATATTAATAATGATGGTTTTTTAGATTTAGTTTTAAACTTTCATCCTAATGGAACAAGTAGAATAAATGATTTTAGAGTTTTGTGGGGTAATGGCAAAGGGTTTAGCCTAAGCAATTCTACTTCTATTAGTATGTCAGGCGATTGGTATTTAATGAATCTTGACTTTCTTGATATTGATAAAGATGGCACGAAAGAGATTGTGCCAAGTGGAAATTATGATAATCCTTCAGGCGGAGCTCCAATTTATTTTATTTCACTTTACAAATCAGAAGATAAAGGGAAAACATTTACAGATAAAACAAGCCAATACATAGATAATAATAAAGCAAACAGATTTTATCACATTAGAGTTCAAGACATTGATAAAAATGGACAATTAGATATTTTCTCTGGAGAAAAAAAAGATAATATACGTTGGGAGTGGAATGGGGCTAAATTTATCAAGAAATAAAAACTCGAATTATTTTTAAAAAAAAGTATAAAAAAATCATTTATACTCTGATTTTACCGCTGGTTTTAGTAAGCGGTTTGGTATTTTCCAATCTTGAAATTAAAAGTGAAACTTCTATAAAATCAATCCCAAAGCCTTTCTCTGCTGCTAGAAGTAAAGTAGCATTGAAAAAATGGGAGGCAAGCCTTGATGGTATACTGTTCAAAAAATGGGAAGTATCTCCTGCAGGGATAAAAGTACATATTGCTGCAGCTAAAATAAGTAAATCTGTTAGGGATTATGCTAATATGGAGGGTGTTGTTACCTCGCTTTCTCTCCCATTAGGCTCAAGATTAGGTTTAGGAGAAATGGTAAGATTACATGGAGAGGACTATATTCTTGTTTTTTGTCCAGATCTTAACAGTGAATTTGAGCAATTACATAGTCTGAAAGTAAATGATAGAATTAGTATAAAAAGCCATAGTATATCGAAGGCATCAAAATATGCATATCCAATTGTATTGGGAGACTATGTTGAGCGAAGCAAAAAAGTTTTATATAAACGAGTACCACGCAAAGGTGGTTGTTAAATAATTGAACCTAATTGAATTTAACGCAAAGATTAACCCCTTATTTTTCGATTCTTTTATACTGAATCATCTCACATTCCTTATTTCTATTCTTTTCCTTTTAGCTGTAAAAATGATATTCCTAGCCAAATAACAGCGCCTGTCATAGAAACAGCGCCAATTAGTACAAAAATGGGAGGTAAGCCAAAATATACCTCTGTTAAAATTCCTATTGGCATTAATAAACCAATCATTGCCAACCAAGATATTTTTTTTGCAGATTTTATTTGACCATTAAATTGTATCAATAAGAATCCAATTATAATATTAAGTACTGAGAAAAGATTTCCATGAACATGGGCCAATCTAGATTCAAAATGCTTCCCAATACTATAATTATTGATCCACTCTAGTTTATTCGGAGCAAAGTCTCGTAGGTAGATGAGTAAAAATCCGTACAACATAAACATGCCCATTATCAAAAACCCTATGCCAATATTTTTTTTGCCTTCCATTTTATTTAAATTAAGATGAAGCCCAATGTACCTTCTTTTCAAATGCTTAAATATGACTTCAATCATATCTGTGTTGATTGTACTATCCTTCTCATAGAATATTAATCTAACATTGAGATGAATTAATCCTTTATTTTCGAGTTTCTTTAAAATTCGAGAAACAACTACCCTTGTTGTTCCTAACAAATTTGCTAGTGCCTAGTGTGTTATCTCTAATTCTTTAATATTATTTTTTATTTAAATTTTTGCAAGTTCCTTTATTATTATACTTTCTATTTTTCTAAAATTAATTTCATGGATAATATCCAATAATTCATTTTAACGGTTCATTAAAATATATTCATAAATTCTATACTATTCATCCATATTATCAGTTTTATCTATAGTCATATCAATTTTATTGAAGTCTTTTCACCAAATATTATCTTAAATTTGCGATACGACAATTACTTATACCTAATATTATGGAAAATACACCTCATAGCACATCCTCAGATGCAGCAAAATGCCCCTTTTTAGCGGCATCACAAAGGCAAACAGCAGCCGGATCTCTGTCAAACGCAGATTGGTGGCCGAATCACTTAAACCTGAAGATGCTACATCAAAATTCATCTGTAATTAATCCTTACGGTAAGGATTTTAACTATGCAGAAGAGTTTAAGAGTATTGATCTGGATGCTCTAAAGAAAGATATTTTCACCTTAATGACCGATTCACAAGATTGGTGGCCAGCAGATTATGTGGGTGATGGTCGTGGCGGTGCCTCTGCAGGTACGCAGCGTTTTGCACCATTGAATAGCTGGCCTGATAACGGTAACCTGGATAAGGCCCGTCGCTTACTTTGGCCGATCAAACAAAAATACGGACGTAAAATATCATGGGCGGATTTAATGATCCTTGCAGGTAACTGTGCTCTTGAATCCATGGGATTTGAAACTTTTGGCTTTGGTGGCGGTCGTGAAGATGTATATGAGCCTGAATTAGATATTTATTGGGGACCTGAGTCTACCTGGTTAGGCGATGAGCGTTACAAAGGAGATCGTCAGTTGGATAATCCTCTTGGGGCTGTTCAGATGGGTCTGATCTACGTGAATCCGGAAGGACCTAACGGAAATCCTGATGCATTAGCTTCAGCAAGAGATATTCGTGAAACATTTGCCCGTATGGCAATGAATGATGAAGAAACTGTTGCTCTGGTTGCTGGTGGACATACATTCGGAAAAACTCACGGTGCTGGTGATGCAGCCCTTCTTGGTCCTGAACCCGAAGGTGCTGGTATTGAAGAACAAGGTTTAGGATGGATCAGTAAATTCGGTACAGGTAAAGGTGTTGACGCCATTACCAGTGGTTTAGAAGGTGCTTGGACTCCAACGCCAACTACTTGGGATAACAGTTACTTCGATATGTTATTTGGTTTTGAGTGGGAGCTGACTAAAAGTCCTGCTGGTGCGCAGCAATGGGCACCTAAGGATGGTGCTGCTGCAGATTTAGTTCCTGATGCACATGATCCTTCAAAAAGACATGCTCCTTTCATGACAACAGCTGATATGGCTTTGAGAGTTGATCCGGCTTATGAAAAAATTTCAAGACGTTTCCATCAAAATCCTGCAGAGTTTGCAGATACTTTTGCCAAGGCATGGTTCAAGTTAACGCACCGAGATATGGGTCCTGTTTCTCGTTATCTTGGTAAAGAGGTT
>NZ_JBIKSU010000133.1:0-3987 GCF_044348475.1 Daejeonella sp.
TCCCTGTATGAACACTCAATACTGCAATATCTGCAACAGAGCCAACCGACAAATTTCCAAGGTCATCTCTTTTAATAGACTTGGCTGCATTCCAACTACCACGAGCAATAATGTCTGGTATTCCCATGCCCATATTCAGATATTTTGACATCACATTTAACATGGTTTTCATTCCTGAATTCATGCTGGTACGATGCTCATCAGTACCAAAAGAATTGGGGAAAAGCCCTTGTCGAAAGGCAGGAATAGCTTGATTAAACCAAAACCCGCCACCTCCATGACCAATATCAAAGAGTATCCCACGTTTCTGAGCTTCCTTTACAAAAGGCCTGACTTTACCCTGTTCATCAACTACGGTCATCCGTTCTGCAACATTTTCAAAGGCATGAGTCATAATATCACCTGGGCGCATACGCTTCAGCTGATCTTCAAGTGAATATTTTGGCAAGTGACACTCCACAAAAAGTGGCGTATTTGACAGGGTTGCTGCTTCTATTGCCCGATTAAAGGGAATCCAGTTATCATCTGTTTCATAACGGCCAATTCTTACTCCAACCAAAATATCCGAATATTTTTTTACTGTCTCGGCAGTTTTCTGAGCATCCATCCCATTGATGTTTTCCTGTTCTTTATCTACAGAATATCCAGAGGCTGCAATACTTAAAAAAGCAAGAACACGGGTATTAGATCCATCAATGATTTTAGCTTTAAAATCAGGGAAAGTAAGCCAACCGGAAGTGCCCGCATCAACAACTGTAGTTATGCCAGAACGAGGCGCAAAGGCATCAGGCAGTTGGCTTGATGTGCCATCGGTAAACCCCGGTTTGCTCCCAGCATAAACATGCGTATGCATATTAATCAGGCCTGGCGAAACGATCATACCACTTGCATCCACCACTTTTTTGGCTTCAGTTATAGGTATGCCAGAGGCTACTTTAACTATTTTACCATCTTTTACAGCCACATCCAACTTAGCATCGATTTTATTTTTGGCATCAATAACACGACCTCCTTTAATTAAAAGATCAATTTCTTGAGCCTGCATGTTATTGGAAATGCCAAAGAGGATCAATAGAAACAGAATAATAGCATTTGTTCTAAGATTGCGTATCATAACAGATACTAGCAAAACTGATGTATTTATTTTATTCCTCATTAGCATTTCCATAGCAATAATTAGTAATGAATTTTTCTAATTCAATTGTAATTTACTTTACTGCATCCCATTGAGGTCCGCTGATACCATTTAAATCCCAAGCAACTTTTCCTGCACGAAGCGTTAGTTCAGCCTCCAGTTTCTTGTTTCCATTTAATACAGAACCACGGGCATCCATAAAGCCAAATTTACCTTCACGAATATTGAATACTGAAACATCCGCCTCAGCGCCAACACTAAGATGACCTAACTCTGTATGCTGTATCACATTTGCAGGATTCCAGGTTGAGCGTACTATTACATCTTGAATGGACATACCCATATTTAGAAATTTAGACATTACATTGGCCATATCCTTCATTCCAGCATTTCTACTGTTTCTATACAAATCGGTACTGATGGTATTGGGATAGAATCCCTGCTTTATTGAATTTATTGCTGTTGCCCACACAAAAGCTCCTCCACCATGGCCTACATCAAAGATTCTGCCTTGTTTTTGCGCTTCAAAAACGAAAGGTTTTACATTGTTATTTACATCAACAATTGGTTCGCGTCCACCAGGGGCTAAATTAGTTGCTGCGTTTCCTGAAAAAGTATGTGTAAAAATATCGCCTGGGCGGAAATGTTTCATAAACAGTTCTTCAATAGATAATTTAGGTGTACTTGAGCCAAAGTCTACAATAATTGGCTTATTGGTTTTCCTTCCCGCTTCAATAGCACGGTCAACCGGGAAAAAATTATGCCCCTGAAAATGATGAGCTTTTATCCCAACAATGATATCCGGATACTCATTCATAATAAATGCAGTGGTTGTCGGATTCATATCCGTGGTATCCTGTGCATGAACAGTACCTACCATACCATAACCAGTAATACTTAAAAAAGCTAAGACACGAGTTTGAGAATGATCTATTGTTTGTTTTTTGAACTCCGGAAAGTTTCTCCATCCTGATGAACCGGCATCTACTACGGTGGTCACTCCTGAGCGGAAGGTGAAATCATCGGGGGCAACGCTACCGAAACCATTTGAAATTTCAAAACCTTTATATCCAGGATCTTCAGCACCGGCAAAAACATGCACGTGCATATCAATAAAACCAGGTGAAACATACAATCCTGTTGCATTAACCGTTTTTTTGGAAGTATTAGCGGGAATATTTGAGGCAACCCGAAATATCTTACCATCCTTAATGGCAACGTCCATTATTCCATCGATCTTATTTTTTGGATCAATAACATGTCCACCTTTGATAAGCATGTCAATCTCCTGAGCTTGAAGATTTGTCTGAGAAATGAGACAAGTAGCAAAAAATAAAATATAAAAATGCGTCCTGATTGTTTTTAGAAAATTATTGTTCATTTTGTATGGTTTTTAATAGTTAAAATTCAATTTAGGTATTTTTTTATTAACTGGAAAGCGGTGCCCCTGATGGAACAAAAATTGCCTTTTTAGATGCTGGTTTATTATTTTTTGTAGCTGTAAACATTGCACTTCTATACTCTCCCATAAATAAATTACCTGATAGCTTATCTCCTGATAAAGTACCTGTGAAGGTATAAATTATAGAATCTCCTATCAAACGTACAGAACTCTGCAATTTCACCGTATCGCCTTCAATAGAACCGGTCATGTCATTCACTGCAAATCCTCCCTGATGTGTTCCCTTGATCCAGTTTCCATCCTGCTCAATAAATAATTTGTGTTTTCCCTGGCTATTATAAAATTTCACATCCACATCCCATGTGCCTGAGAGATTGGCTGCAGGAGCTTTCATTTCTTTTATTATTGGGCTTCTTTTTGCGGTTAACACTTCAAAAATCCGATTAGCAGCGATCTTTTCTTCACCAGCCTGCATTCCAATGGTGGTAACAGCAATTCCATTAATATTAGAATCTTTACCGCGACCGCCTCCACTGGCAACTGCAATTCTAGGCTTATTTTTACCAAGTTCATCGGCCAATTCGGCTCCTGTAATATTTAGTACGTCCGCATCCCAAGTGATAACAACTTCAGGCGAGACATTTGACAAACCTGAAAGGGTAGATGGGATATGTATCATTGTTTGAACACTTTTAATCCCAGAAACTTTTTTAATGATATGATCCAAATAAGAATCCCATTGTTTACGAACAGCCGCATGATCCATTTCTTTCCAAACTTTTACTGCTGCAACCATACCAAACATTTCATCACGATCCACTTTATTATCCCGGCATGGACCATGATGAGGAGAACTTGCCTGCCATGCGGCCATTAATATATCTTTTTGCCCCAAGATCAACCCGCATGATTGTGGCCCACAGATTGCCTTTCCACCACTGTAAGCAACAATGCTTGCTCCGCGCTTTAAATGTACGGGAGGGAATGTCAGAATTTCATTTGCTGCATCAAACAATACAGGAACATTTTTGGCTTTAGCAATTGCCGAAATATTCTCTAATGACATCGATGCACCGGTCCAGGTTCTATCGCCATTTACCATATAAATCAGGGCCGTTTTAGGATTTATGGCATTCTTCAGTTCTTCAAGCGTAGATACATTAACCATGGTTACCCCAATGTTTCTGATTGAATGATCATACGCATTTCTGGAGTTGATTGGCACAATCACTTCTGTTTTTTCAAGACCCTCTAAGTTAGGAATGCGAACCAATTTTTCAGGATCACCGCCCGATACAACTGCAGCGGTTACGAGCTTCAGTCCGGCAGCACAACCAGAAGATACCACTCCCCATTCAGCGCCTGTTAGATCTGCTAAGGTCTGGCCAATTCCATCTGCCACTTCATCCATTTGAGCAAAATTATGGGAGGCTGCTTCCATGGCTGCCTT
>NZ_JBIKSU010000138.1:0-3860 GCF_044348475.1 Daejeonella sp.
TTCAATGGTATTGCCACCAAATATCCGTTCAAAAGATTTACTGTTTATTTTTACAGGAGGAATAAAACCCGGCTCACGGGCCTCAGAAAGTGGCAAATCTGCTAGTTCACGCCAATAATTACGTTTTATAAGCTCATTCTCGTATTTCTGATACTCTTCGATGCTTAGGTATTGTGGAGCTCTGTACAAGCGATCACCTATTTTTTCGCGAATAATATATCTTTTTGATAGAGGATCGAATTCTACACTGCGCTGAATATTAGAAGGATTGGGAAGAACTATTCCAGCCTGCTTTTTTAACTGCAGAGTTTTAGAATCCTGAAAAGGATATACAAGTTTTGAGGTATCCTTTTTAGCAGCGGAATTTTGAGCAATAGCTTGTCCTCCAAAAAATAGAATGAAGAAACAAATAAAACTCTTTAGGAAAAAAGTAGCTGCACTCTTCAATTTCTAGACTATGTTGGTGTTAATTATAAATTTTTAAGCGCAATTTTTATCAATTGCTCTACTGATAAATTTTCAGATCCAGTTTTTATAGCCGTATCCAATGATTTTTCAGCAACATTTTTTGCAAATCCTAACATTACTAGCGCCGACAATGCCTCATCCTTAGCTGTATTATGACTAGGCATGTTGATCAACGAATCAGGACCCTCCTTCTTCAGTTTATCCTGTAATTCAAGGATCATTCGCTGTGCAGATTTAGGGCCAATACCCTTTATTCTCTGAATCAGCGGAACATCCCCCTGAACAATTGCAGTTTGTATTTCTGAAGGTGTTATAGAAGATAAAATCATCCTTCCGGTATTCGGGCCGATACCCGACACCGAAATAAGATGTAGAAATAAACGCCGTTCACCTTCCTCATAAAACCCATATAAGGTGTGTCCATCTTCTTTTACATGCAGCCAGGTATAGAGTTTACATCGCTCCGTATCCTGTATGGCTCCATAGGTATTGAGTGATATATTTATTTGAAATCCTATCCCACCCGCATCAATTACAACATAAGTTGGACATTTGAATGCGAGTTTACCATCTATATATGCATACATATCAATTAACGGCTAATATTTATTTTCATTACGATCAAACTAAAGATCTTTATTTTACATTCAGTACTCGCCTGAAAATACTTTTCACACGTGTTACAACCGGCGAATTCTGCTCCTCTTTGGTTTGAGCATCAACTACTGCAATGGTTACCATATTTACAATTTCACGCACCGAACTACCTAATTGCAATATATGCACTGGCTTATTCAATCCCAAAAGGATTGGACCTACAGCCTCGGCACCCCCTAATTCTTGTAATAACTTGTATGCGATGTTACCAGATTCCAGGTTAGGAAATATTAAAACATTGGCAGGAGCTCCAACCAAACTACTGAACGGGTAATTATCTTTCAACAAGTCTGGGTTCATAGCAAAATTAGCTTGCATTTCGCCATCTACAATAATATCCTTATGCTTTTCATGCAGTATTTTTACCGCCTGACGAACTTTTTGAGGTACTATACCATCATTTGATCCAAAATTTGAATAAGACAACATCGCAATTCTTGGCTGCACATTAAATTTTTTCACAGAATGATCAAGTAGGGTTGTAATATCAACCAGTTCATCAACTGTTGGATTTTCATTCACAGTAGTATCTCCAAAAAACACAGGACCATTCTTTGTCAGCATCATATACATACCGGCAACACGGTTTACTCCTTCTTCAATTCCTATTACCTGAAGTGCAGGCTTAATGGTTGAACCGTATTCTTTTGTTAGTCCAGAGATCAATGCATCTGCCTCACCAAACTGAACCATTGCAGCTCCAAAATAGTTGCGATCTCTCATCAACTTTTTAGACTCAAATAAGGTCACACCACGTCTCTGACGTTTTTTGTACAATAATTCGGCGTACTTATTACAGGTATTTAAATCTTCTAGTGGATTAATAATCAATACTCCTTCAAGCTCCAGCTCATTTTCAAGCATGATTTGGCTTATCTTTTCTTTATCACCAAGCAAAATTGGAATAGCAATACCTTCATCACGCACAATCTGTGCTGCCTTTAATATTTTATAATTATCTGCCTCAGCAAAAACAACGCGCTTAGGTGATGACTTTGCTTTATTGGTAATTGTACGCAACAATTTATCATCTAAACCAAGTCTTGTTTTTAATTCCTCATTATAGGCATCCCAATCAGTAATGTGCTTACGGGCAATACCCGAATCCATGGCAGCCTTGGCAACAGCCGGCGAAACAGAGGTAATTAGGCGAAGGTCTATTGGCTTAGGAATGATGTAATCTTTTCCAAATTTGAGGTTTTTAGAATTATAGGCCAGATTAACAACCTCAGGAACAGTCTTTTTTGCAAGTTCAGCAATAGCAATTACTGCAGCCTTTTTCATTTCCTCATTAATTCCAGTTGCCCTTACATCAAGAGCTCCCCTAAAGATATACGGAAAACCAAGAACGTTATTTACCTGATTGGGGTAATCAGACCGTCCTGTAGCCATAACAATATCCTTTCTGGTTTTAATTGCAAGCTCGTAGGCAATCTCCGGGTCTGGATTAGCCATTGCAAAAACAATTGGATTTTTAGCCATTGTTTTAAGCATACCAGCAGTTAATACATCTGGCGATGATAATCCGATGAAAACATCTGAATCTTTTACTGCCTCAGCAAGTGTGTTGATCTTACGATTAGTAGCAAACTCAGCTTTGGTACCATCCAGCTTATCGCGATCAGTACGGATAACCCCAGAGCGGTCAAGCATGACAATATTTTCTTTTCTAGCACCTAAACTTACATAAAGTCGTGTACATGAAATTGCTGCAGCACCCGCACCATTGACTACGATCTTCACTTTATCCAGCTTTTTCTTTTGAATCTCACACGCATTAATCAATGCAGCTGCAGAAATAATTGCTGTACCATGTTGATCGTCATGCATCACAGGTATTGACATGCACTCTTTTAAGCGACGCTCAATTTCAAAACACTCTGGCGCCTTAATATCTTCTAGATTTATTCCTCCAAAAGTAGGTTCTAATGCCTTTACAATCATGACAAATTCATCGATATTCTGGGTATCCAGCTCAAGGTCAAATACATCAATGTCGGCAAATATTTTAAACAGCAATCCTTTACCTTCCATAACAGGCTTACCAGCCTCAGGGCCAATGTCACCTAAACCCAGTACAGCCGAGCCATTACTAATTACAGCTACAAGGTTGCCTTTGGCAGTATATTTATAAACATCTTCTTTATTTTCTGCGATCCGCAGACAAGGTTCAGCTACTCCGGGCGAATAAGCTAGAGATAAATCACGCTGAGAGTTTGTTGGCTTAGTTGGTACAACCTGTATTTTCCCAGGACGGCCTTGTGAATGATAATCTAGCGCGTCTTGTTTACGATTAGTCTTACTCATTAAATTGGAAATTGGTTAGTTGGGCAAAATTACGATTCTTTTCGTAACGGCTGTCATAACATTGACTCTATCGTGTGAATCTTTCTAAGATTAGCCTCTACTTATTTTAAGGCGCATTCCCGGAATTATCGCTGAATTAGTTAAACCATTCAGTGCTTTAATTTTTGCAACTGTCATACCCTTGAATTTTGCAGCAATGTTAGAAAGGGTATCACCTACTTTTACATGATAGTGAACATAAGGGCTTTCCTCTTGATCAGTGCCTGTTTTTTTAGTAGATCTCAAATAAATGGTTTGTCCGGGAACAATAGAATTGCTCTTCAAATTATTCCAAGCTCTCAAATTCTGAACATCTACACCATAGAGATTAGCAATACTGCTCAGACTTTGGCCTGACTTAACCTGATGTACAATTGCCTGGGCTACAG
>NZ_JBIKSU010000062.1:0-11693 GCF_044348475.1 Daejeonella sp.
CCCGGCAATACCGAAACCAATTTTACTTCATCCGCTTTGCCATTAAAAAGATCATACAAAGATGAATAGGCTGAATTTGTTACTGTTGGGATAACCAGAGGCATTGGAATCAGAGTGGTTCCATTAATAATTTGTTTTTTATAGGATGGATTCAAGATCAGCAACTCATTGACATCCAATTCTGCAGCCTTGGCAATGCTGCTTATCGATATTTTTCTATTGACTGGTATGATATCTGTATGGGTATTAATCCCTGCGGGCTTAACTGTAATCTCATGAATTTTATGATACTTCATTGCATAGACTGTAGCAATGAATGCAGGCACATAATTTTGAGTTTGAACAGGAAGAAAGGGTCTGACCCTCCAAAAATCTGCTACTCCACCAGATTTGGCAATTGCTCTGGTAACAGCACCTGTTCCGCAATTATAGGCAGCTATGGCCAATAGCCAGTCACCAATACTTTTATAAGCATCCTTTAAATAATGTGCAGCCGCAAGACTAGCTTTTTGAGGATCCTTACGTTCGTCTGTATACGTATCCATATTCAGACCATAACCCTTTGCCGTGTTATACATAAATTGCCATGGCCCAACTGCACCTGATCTAGAAACAGCATTGGGGTTGAGTGACGATTCAATGACTGTAATATACTTTAGCTCATCCGGAAGTCCAATTTCTTTCAATGCTTTTTCAATGATAGGAAAATAGTATTCCGACAGGCCAAGCATTTTGCCAATGTGCTCTTTCCTATTGATATAGGTATCAATATACTTTTGAACGTATCTATTATAGGAAAGATCAACATCCTTTTTTATTGAATCTAGCCGGTTTTTATAGATGCCATTTTGAAAGGAAATCAGTGAATGATCTACAAAAACAATCTTAGGAAGCGTATCCTGTACTATTTGGAGTGGTTTAATCTCCAAATAATTGTTCACTAATGAGTTGATAGCCTTTTTCTCTGATGCATTTGCAAAAGTGCAGTGGATAAGTATAAAAAAAATGAAGTAGGCTATCGTTTTATTCATATTTATGAATTGATATGTGCAATTCTATAGCTAATTAAAGAATATGGATTTTAATTTGAATCGATTCTATCAGAATCAATCAGCTTACAGTATGTTTTTGAAAAATTCAACAATTCGGTCTCACCAAAGCGCTTACCTAAAAACTGTATTCCTAACGGTAATCCATTTTTGTTATTGCCTGCAGGTAAAGAAATTGCAGGAATTCCTGCAAGTGAAGCTTGAACTGTAAAAATATCAGCCAAATAATTAACTACAGGATCATCGCTTTTTTCACCAATGGTAAATGCCGGGGTTGGTGCTGTTGGCAACATAATAAAGTCATACTTATTTAAAATATCGTTGGTTTTATCACGTATTAATCTGCGCACTTTCTGTGCCTTAGCGTAGTAAGCATCATAATATCCTGCACTCAACACAAAAGTGCCAAGTATAATCCTGCGTTTAACTTCAGGCCCAAATCCTTCTGATCGTGAAGTTTTATACGTAGATTCTAGATCAGTGGATCGATTGCTTCGATATCCGTAATGTACCCCATCATAGCGAGCCAAATTTGAGGAGGCCTCTGCCATGGTTAAGATATAATAGGTAGGTACAACATACTCCAATAATTCAAAAGAAACTGGCTCAACAACATGGCCTGCATCTTTAAGAATGGCGATACTTTTTTCAAAAGCCTGTTTAACCTCGGGATCAAGACCTGCTGAATGCAAGGCCTCTGATAAGTAGGCTATTTTTAAGTTTTTATGCGAATTGTTTTCTGAAGAATAGTAAGGAACTGGTTTCGAAGAGGCTGTGCTATCATACTCATCTGGGCCAGAAATAATCTCGAGCAAAATAGCCGCATCTTCAACGCAATTGGTAATAGGTCCAACCTGATCAAAAGAAGAGGCATATGAAATGATTCCATGTCGTGAAACCCTGCCATACGTTGGCTTTAGCCCAACAACCCCGCAAAATGCTGCAGGCTGACGAACAGAGCCGCCTGTATCAGTGCCTAAAGCTGCTAGACAAAGGCCTGCCTGAACGGCTACTGCCGATCCTCCTGATGAGCCTCCTGAAACCTTACTTAGATCGGCATTATTTTTTACTGGCCCATAAAAAGACGATTCATTGGATGCGCCCATTGCAAATTCATCACAGTTCAAGCGCCCAATAATAATGGCATCCTCAGCAAGAAGTCGCACAACCACTGTGGCAGAAAAAGGAGAAACATAATTTTCAAGAATCCTAGAAGAGGCAGAAACCTGATGATCCTGGTAGCAGATATTATCTTTGATCCCAATGACCATTCCTGCCAGTTTACCAGCAGTACCTGCATCAATCTTTTCTTGTACCAGAATTGCCTGATTACGTGCTTCGTGGTCAAATACCTCTACAAAAGCGTTCAATTCCTGTTTTTCAGAAATACGGCTTAAGTAATAATCAACCAGAACAGGTAATGTAAATTTCTGGTTCTGCTTGGATAATGCAGACTGAATATCGGAAAGAGAAGAAATACCTTCCATGCCTTGAATCTTGTAAATTAGAAATTTAACCGTTTGCGAGGAATCTCTCTGATTATTGAGGAAATCACCTAAATATAGGCCAAATAGGATTTGGCTCTATCGTTTCCAAAGAATCCCAAAAGGCAAAATAAAAAAAATGATCTTCCTGACTGTCAATAGGATTGACAGAACAAAAAAATCATTTTAAATATAAAATTATTTAACGTCCTGATCTTTTGTTGTAGCTGAAGGTGCATCACCCTCACCATTTTGAGCAGTCTTAAATTCTTTGATACCTTTGCCCAATCCGCGCATTAGTTCTGGAATTTTTTTGCCACCAAACATTAAAAGGACAACCACTACGATTAAAATCACTTCCGTAGCTCCAAGTCCAGCAAATAATAAAATTGAGTTTAGCATGATAATTTATTTAATGTGCAATTTTTGTGTTCTCAAACCCCGCTTCATCTGGATTCACATATCCTGATGAAACTTCTTCATTTGAATTAGTATCTGTAACTGTTGTATTTGTTTCAGCAAGAGGTGCATCCATATCTGGATAAGTACCGTCTGCATGAGCAGAATATTCATTCTGTGTATCTGAGTAATTGTTTTCCGGGCTGTGATAATTATTGTCCGGAGTTGTAGCTGCTGCTTTTTCAAGATCTGCAGCTTCGGTTACCGTATTAATATTATTGTGAATCTCTCTTTTAATACCATCCGAAGCATCTTTAAATTCCCTCAATCCCTTTCCAAGGCCACGGGCAAGTTCAGGCAGTTTCTTACCTCCAAATAAAAGTAAAACTACAACGAATATCAAGATCATCTCTGGCCCACCGATATTCATAAATAACAATATTGAATTATTCATATAACAAAGATCAATATACAAATATAGGCATTTTAAACACCTTAAAATTAAAAATTAATTTGCAAGCCAGCTTGAAGGATTCAATGGTGTTGCCCCTTTCCTTACCTCAAAATGCACTTCAGTTGTGTTATCAATAGGATCAGTGATTACCACACCTATATTCTGCTTCAACGAAACTTTTTGCCCTCGCGCTACATTAACACTCTTTAAATTTGAATAAACCGTAAAATATTCACCATGTCTAATCAAAATTGCATACGAACCTGAAATGTTTTGTACGGCTGCAACCTCACCTGCAAATACTGCACGGACCTGCGATCCGGCTGCAGTTTTTATATCCACTCCATTATTTTCTGTGGTAACATTCCGCCCAATGGTATGATTTCCAAAATCTTCTATGACCATCCCGTTGCTAACCGGCCACGGTAAACTGCCTCTGCTACCCAAGAAATCTGAAGACAATTTAGCCGATTCTGGAGTGGCTGCCAAAATACTTGAACCACTTGCAACAGGCTTTGCATTAGGCACTTCCCTGTTTTCTGCTTTAGCTTTTGCAATAGCAGCCCTAGCCTCAGCTTCAGCTCGTTTCCGTGCTTCTTCTATTTCTTTGTTAATTGCATTTTGAATGGCTCTATTAAGCCTTGCCGACTCCCTTTGCTTTTGAGTGAGTTCCTGTTTTAATTGCTTTTCTTGACTGGTCAGATTATTTAGAACCTTCGATTTGCTATTCTTCTGAATACCTAGTGTTCGTTTTTCCTTCTGCTGATCTGATAAAAGATTACTTTTTTCCTGCTTATTACGGTCGAGCTCAACAATTCTGACATTTAATTGCTTTTGAGTACCCTCGATATAACTAGCCTGTTTTTTTCGATACTCGCTAAACTGTTGCAAATATTTTAAACGCTTGTATGATTGATTAAAATTTTCTGCAGCAAAAATAAACATGAGCTTGCTATAAGAGCTTTGATTTCGAAAAGCAAACAAAACCATTGCCGCATATTCCTTTTTCAGCTTATTTAATTGCGATTGCAGTGTTCTGACAGTATTGGTATTATCAGATATCTGATTGTCAAGCAACTTCACTTCAGAATTGATTACATTAATCTTTTTTTCACGCAAACGGATCTGTGCATTCAGAGCTCTGATCTCCTTGAGTGATAAATTCTTGTTGTTTGCCGTTTGATTCAAACTCCGATTAAGCGATTCTATTTCCCGGGTCAAGGCTTCCTTCTGCCTTCTAAGATCAGAACTACTCTGGCCAAAAGCTTCGGCAGCAAGGCAAAAAATAAACAGGAAAAAGATGTGCTTAAATATCTTCATTCAAACAAATGTATTTAATTTTTAATCAAAAACCGCTCTGGAACTCTAAAGGGAAGGTCAACATTCCCATCTATATCAATTTTTAAATAGTTAAGGTCAAGACTAATCGCTTTATTCTTTGCCTTTGAATTCATGATCACCGAATGCGGAATCAACTGCTGATTGATGGATAAGAAATTGCTATAATTAACAAGAAGTTCCTGCCCTGCAGAAGCATCGTTTAACTGAGTAAATACTACCTTATTCTGCTGATCAACAGTGAAATTATAGATCATCGAAGCCAAAACTGTTTTAAGTTGGGTATTTTCGCCTTCATTTTTTAGTTGAGTAGATTCGCTAATAAATTCTGCCATCGCATTTCCAAGCAATACGGATTGAAGTGTCTGAAAAGTGATCCGCTCATTCGTAAATTCATAAATATAACTGAAAGGCTTTTTAAGATAAATATTGTCCATCCTGTTCAAAACCTTAACACTGTCGGCAGTGATCAATGCGCGAGCTACTTCTAAACCCGCCAGAGCAGTTACAGAAACCCAGATGGCTTCATTATTCCTGATCCGGATATTCATATTCACCTCGTTGCTCTTGTTATTGATGTTCAGATCAGCTTTGGCTTTGATTGATAAGGTTTTAAAAACCGTGTTCATTCCATTTACTGAATCCAGTTTAATCTTTTGGGTCAAGTCAGGCGATGGTGGCTTAAAATCCATAATTTTAGGAATCACCGAAGCGGGCAAAAGTTCTTTTTTAGCCTTGCAGCCTGCAAAAATGACCGCAATTGCAAGCAAAGCAATTATTTTAGTCGATATATTTTTTCTCATTGATCTTCTTTTCCAATTTATTAGAGCCTGAGCCCTGTGCTTTAGCATTTTGCCACTGCTCTAGTGCTTTCTCCTTTTCACCAAGAAGATATAAAATATCTCCATAATGTTCCTGTTGAGTGGCATTGTTTGAGGTCTTACCCTGCAATGATTTTTCTATCCATTTTTTTGCATCTGCATACTTTTTCAACCGAAAAAGAATCCAAGCATACGTATCTTCAGATGATGCATTATCCGGATCAATCTCTAATGACCTCTTCGACATTTTTTCTGCTTCTTCAAGATTCTCTCCTCTTAACGATAAATAGTATGCATAATTATTGAGCACATACGAATTACTCGGATCAAGCTCTAGCGCTTTAGTGTACGCCTGATCAGATTCCTTAAATTTTTTCAAGGCATTATAAGAATCTCCCAGAGTGGAATAGATCTGTAGAAGTACATCATTATCTTCAGACTCAAGATCAAGTGCGCTTTTTAAGATGCTTGTTGCTTTTTCATAATTTCTAGTCTGTGCATATCCAATACCTGTATAAAGATATAATGCAGCTTGATTTGGGAATATACCCAATGCTTTATTGCCATCTAAAACTGCCTGCTGAAATTCTCCACGACTTACCTCTATTCGCAATAACTGTTCCCAGATCAGATACACCTGATCATTAATAGCTAATGCCTTTTTGTATGATTCCTGAGCCTGCTCATATTTACGCTCTTGAAATAGCACATCTCCTTGAACCGCAAAGGCTTTTGCCTCATTTGGATGAACCCTTACCATGATCGAGGCCAGTTCATTGGCATAAGCCCTGGCCTTCATTTCAGTAAACATTGGAAAAAATGAAAGAACAATCCTTACTTTTTCATCAATATCTAGGTTAGGATCTGCAAAAGCCACCTTAAGTTCTATGAATGTATTCTCGTACTGCTTTAATGCCTTATAGTGATCGGCTAAGGCAAGTCGAACCATAGCACTTGATGGAGAGACAGACTTTGCCTTATTCAGAATTTCAATTGCCTTTTCGCGATTTCCTGATTGGGTAAGCACTTCACTCAGATAAATATAATTTCGTAATTCATCAGGTTTGGAGGCGATCAAACCTGTAAGTTCTTCTTCGAGCTTGCCTGATTTTCCTTGCTGCATCAATATCCGTTGCCGGGCAGAAATAAGTTCATCTGAAGAGCCAAATTTTTTCTCAATTTCATCATAGGCTTTTGCGGCATCATCTACCTTACGGAGAATAAGAAATGCATTTGCTTTATCGTAATAATAGGCTTCTTTCTTAGGGGCAATCTTACTGAGCTCTTCCAGAACAGAGACTAATTGAGCTATTTTATTGGTCTTTTTATAGATATCAGCAAGCAGTATCCAATACCATTCATTTTCGGGATTAACCGTTACTGCATTCCTAATCAGGCCCTCGGCTTCGGTCGTATTATTCTGATCAAATTTCAAATTGGCCAACTCATACATAGCGGCATCATTCAAAGGATCTATTTCAATTACCTTCTCAAAATTAAGAGCTGCATCAACATAGTTCATCACAATTTTTTCATGAAGGCCTTCAAAGAAAAAATCTTTAACCTGAAGGCTGTCTATCTGATTCAGAACCTTGCCAACAACACTAACAGCCTCTTTATTATTACCCTTATTTTTTTGCGCAAATAGCGAAAATGCACAACTAGTAAGAAGGAATAAAAATACTGCTTTTTTCATGCTCATTATAATCCGGTATGACCATAGCCGCCAGCACCGCGAACAGTTTCTGAAAGTATTTCCACTTCTTCCCAATTCACTTTTTGATGTGTTGAAATGATCATTTGAGCAATGCGGTCGCCATTATTAATTTCAAAATCTGTGTCAGAAAAGTTAATGAGCAAGATCTTTAACTCACCTCTGTAATCGGCATCAATGGTGCCGGGTGAATTTAAAACAGTAATTCCATGCTTTAATGCGAGACCGCTTCTGGGTCTGATCTGAGCTTCAAAACCAAGTGGCAATTCCATAAATAAACCAGTGGGAATCAGCTTCCTTTGCATTGGCTTTAAAACCTCTAGTTCGGTCAAATTTGCCCTGAGATCCATTCCTGCAGAGGCAAAAGTTTCGTAGGCAGGAAGCGGATGCGATGATTTGTTTATTATCCTAATATTCATTTTATGCCAAAAATTGCTTTGAGTTCCTTCCGTTCAACAAAAAATATTGTACCTGTAAATATAATAAAGAGCGCATTTCCAATGAGCAAATTACGTTCAAATACTACAAATGCTATAAAAACGATACAAACCGAAGCTAAAAGATAGATGATATTTTTTTTGAGATTATATGGAATGGGATAATTTTTTTGGCCCCAGAAATAGGAAAGCACCATCATCACTGTGTAAGCTGTGAGTGAGATCCAGGCAGAAGCCATATAGCCATACATAGGAATAAAAATTATGTTGAGGACGATCGTTAGAATTGCCCCAATTCCTGAAATATATAATCCATAACGAGTTTGATCGGATAATTTATACCAAATCGATAAGTTGATATAGATGCCAAGACTAACATAACCAAATAATAAAATGGGAACTATCCGTAAACCCGACCAATAGAGTGCCTGTTCTACCGCATCTTTACCTTTAATAAAATATTTCAGTAGCTCAATATTTGCCACCAGTAATACAAATATCAAGGAAACTGCAATCACAAAGTAATTCATGATCCTAGCGTAGGTTTCAGTAGCGTTCTTGTTCTTGGCATGGCTAAAGAAAAAAGGTTCAGCTCCTAAACGAAACGCATTAATGAAGATGCTCAAAAATATGGCTATTTTACAACAAGCTGCATAAATTCCAACTTCCTGCACAGATATGTTAGGAGGCAAAAGTTGCCCCAAAAATATCTTATCAATATTTTCATTAATGATAAAAGAAATATTAGCAATAAGTACCGGCAAACTGTAAACAAACATTTCCTTAACCAAGGCGATATCGTAGGTAAATGTCAATTTCAGCAACTCTGGTACGAGTAGCAATAGCGTAATCAAACTTGCGATCAGGTTAGAAATAAAAACATAGCCAACCCAGCCTTCTCTGTACCAGCCCATGATATATTCAGCACCATACCATCCCTCTTTAATAATCAGAGGGAATACAAATATGAAGAGTAGGTTTAATCCAATAAACGTTAAAATATTAACAAACTTAATGAAGCTGTAGCGTAAGGGCCGGCCATCGGCTCTTAGTTTTGCAAATGGTATAACTGCCAGGGCATCAGCAACAAGAATATACATGAAATATTTAATGTAGCGCGCATAATCAGGATCATTGACATCGCCTTTTTGAATCCATGCTGCAATGTCATCTACAAAAAGAAAGGTAAAAAGCAGAAAGATCAAGGCCATCAATGTGACTGTGAAAAAAGTATTATTATATACTTTTTGCTTGTCGTTCTCATATTTATTGAGGTATCGGAAATAGGTGGTTTCCATTCCGAATGCCAGTAAAGCATTGAGCATAGAGGCCCAACTGTACATTACAGAAAAAATACCGTAAACTTTGGGAGAGTAAAGCCCTACATAAACAGGAGTAAGGAAAAAATTTAAAAAGCGGGTTATGACCGTGCTTAACCCGTAAATTGCTGTCTGACCGGCAAAGTTCTTAATTGCTGACAATGAGAGAATGGATTAGCATAAACAAAACTACTTTTTTACTATCTCAAAATTACGATACTTTTTCAATTCACCTTGGCTGGCTGTTACATTTTCAACTACTGCCCTGTCTGAACCCTTATTGCAAAATTCAAGAAATAGTTCTAGAGAAAAATCGTCGCCTTCGGCTTCAATGAAAACTGTTCCATCAGGTAGGTTACGGGCTGTGCCTTTTATACCCAGCTGATCGGCCACTGCCTTACTCATTGCTCTGAAAAAAACGCCCTGAACCTTCCCAGTAATAACAATATCAAGATGTTTCATAAAAATTTAAAAAAATTAATTGGCTGATTCGTTGTTTCTCAAATCTAAATCCCTGCCATATTTCATTAAGAATCTGAGCTACTGGCTTAATACTATGAACGTACCAAGCTACCTGACCCATTTCAAGTTCACCTTCAACAAGATCGCCTTCGAACATACCCTTTTTTGCCCTGCCTTTTCCTAAAATACTCATTAATTCAATATTGAACAGTTTAGTGATGGAATTCATTTCTGTAAAAATGATTTTTTAAGCTCAGACCAGCAAATTATGCTAAATAAGCCGCTGAATCTGTGATAAATGGGTAATTTCTGTGCCATTTACCTCAGAAATCAGGTTTAATCCTGGTGTTTTGCCTTTTTCTATCGAACCGAACTTGCTATCTATGCCCAGAAATTGAGCACCATTGAGTGTTGCCCAGCGAATAATCTGGCTGCTTGGCAATTCAGAAAAATGTTCTTTGATAGTTTTCAACTCTGATAAGATGCAAAGTTTATCATTTGAGGCAAGGCTATCGGTTCCAACGGTGATGTTCAATCCGGAATTGAGAAACAGGCTAAGATCTGGCAATTTTTGTTCTATGTAGAGGTTTGCATTGGGGCATAAACACCACGTAATATTCTTTTTTGAATTTTTTACTGCAGCAATATCTTCTAAATTGGTAAAGGTATTATGAACCAGCACAATCTTTTGATTGACAGGAAATAAGGGTAACAAGGCCTGAAGAGAAGTCTTTGATTGGGCTTCAAAAAAGCTCAGATCAAGATTCAGCATTTTATAAAAATCAATAAATGCACCACTTTTATTCAAGAAAAACTCATTTTCTGGCTCAGATTCCTGATTGTGCATGCTAAACAAATTTTCATGATCTTGAGCATAGTTCTTTAAAATAGAAAAAAGCTCAGCTGACACCGAATAAGGAGCATGCGGAGCAAAAGATGCCGGCAAGGGAGCAAAATCAGCTTTTTGATCGAGTGCTTTTTGAAATACTGTTTCTGCCCTTAACGGATCAAAACCGAGCAATTCGATAAAAGTATGGTAATAGATCTGGCTATTTTGTTTAACCAACTTCGAACACTTATTGTTTGAAATATCTCCAACTGCTACGATTCCATGTGCAAACATCAGCTGATCATATGTTTTCATAGCTGCCATCACCTGATCTTCATCTGCTGACCTTTGGGATATTACTTCGCTTATAAAAGATACAAGTCCTGTACCTTTTTGGATTTTACCAAGCATATGCGAAAGCTCCAGATGACAGTGTGAATTGACAAAGCCCGGAACAATAATGCCTTGATAATGCACGATTTTTTCTGAGATATCAATGCTCTGGTTTGGACTGAGAACATCAATAACCTCTGCAGATTCATTGATAACTACAATCCCACCTTTGATAGGTTCAGAACTAACCGGAAAAATATAATCTGCACTGAGGTATCTGAGCATAAAGCAAAAGTAGTAATTAGTAGTTAGTAGTTGGTAGTTAGTTGGTTAGATGGTTAGTTGGTTAGTGGTTAATGGTTAGGTTGTTAGGTTGTTTGTAAATAGTTATCAGTTTGGGTACGCTAGTCATACCTCCTACTTCATGCCTCAGAAAACTGATAACTGACAACAGACAACCATTTTTTGAGTAGTGAGTATTGAGATAAATTCTGCTTTAATTCATACCAGCACTTCATACCTCAGACAACAGACAACTGATAACTGATAACAGACAACTGATAACAGATAACTGACAACAGACAACTGATAACTGACAACAGACAACTGACAACAGATAAAAAATTTAGTATTTTTGCAAATAATGCAAGCTATTCAAAAAACAGACATACGCAGTTTATCGCCTGATAAACTTAAAGAGCATTTCATTTCTATTGCTGAACCTGCCTTTAGGGCGAAGCAGGTTTATGAATGGTTATGGGAAAAATCATGTACTGATTTTGAGGAAATGAGCAATCTTTCTAAGCCTTTGCGAGAGAAATTAAAGGAAACTTTTACGATCAACAATGTGCAGGTTCATCAGTCGCAGTTTAGTGCTGATAAAACCATCAAGAGCACCTTTATGCTTTTTGACAATAATATCATTGAAGGCGTTTTGATTCCGGCAACCGACCGCATGACGGCTTGTGTTAGTTCGCAGGTTGGTTGTAGTCTTACCTGTAAGTTTTGCGCCACCGGCTACATGGATCGTAAGCGCAATCTTAATGCCGATGAA
>NZ_JBIKSU010000134.1:0-3948 GCF_044348475.1 Daejeonella sp.
TCTCCAGAATAATTAAAGACAAATCTGATAATGTTGCAAACCAGTTGGTTGAAACATTTAATGTAAATATTGAAACCGGAACTGGCGATATGGAGTTGCAAGAACTTGATTATATTCATGTACCCCGTTTAGTAAACTTCCGGCCATTAGGCAATATCAATGTTGCCGGCGAAGTATTATTTCCAGGTGAATACGCTGTACAAAAGCGCGACGAAACTGCTCTAGACTTTTTACAGAGAGCCGGCGGGCTTAGTCCTTACGGATCATTAGAAAGTACGCAGATTTACAGAAACGGGGTTAGAGTTGACCTAGATCTAACTCAAAGCACATCAGATTCAATTGCTCAAAAAAGTATGATCCTGATTCCAGGCGATAGTATTTTTGTTCCAAGAATTATATCGTTTGTAAAAGTATCAGGTGCAGTAAGTAACCCTCAATACATCAGTTATCAGGGGCGAAGATTTAAATATTATATCAACTCTGTTGGAGGCACTCTTGAAAATGCCCGAATTAAAGGATCATACGTTCAATATCCCAATGGCTTGAATAAACCGGTCCGGAATTTTCTAGTATTCAGAAGCTACCCGCCTGTTTTACCTGGCAGCATAATCACAGTGCCTAAAGATAATCCAGATAATAAAGTACGATTAGGATTTGCCGAAATTTCAGGAATCACTTCAGCCATTACAGCACTTATTGGGCTGCTAGCTATTTTAGATAAATAATATGAGTAAGGAAACCTATCCATACGAGCCTGAATTTTCATTCAAACAAATCTTTCAAAAGCGTAAAGAGGATGTAGTTTACCTGTGGCAAAAACGTTTTAAAATTGGTGCTATATCGATCTTAGGTGCCTGTTTAGGTATCGCATATGCCTGGTACAAGCCTGTTTCGTATACTTCGAGGCTTACCTTTGTTGTTGAAGAAGCCAAAGGAGGAGGAGGTTCACTGATATCCGGATTGGCCGGGCAACTTGGCTTTGATATTGGTGGGATGTCGGGCACAGGTGGAGTATTGGCAGGCGATAACGTACAGCAATTGCTACGCAGTACCCGAATGATAAAAAACACCTTACTCACTCCATTTGATGATCAAAAAGACATCACTATTGCCGATGAATATGCCAGAACAGCCAAATTAAGTGAGGCCTGGGGCGATAAATACACTAATGGAACACCTGTTACTTTCCCCAAAAATACAGAAACCTATACCAGACTTCAAGATAGCCTGATTCAGGTGATCATTAAAAGAATAAGTGAAAAAGAACTGAGTGTTGGAAAGCCTGATAAAAAATTGAGTTTTTTCGAAGCAACGGTTACCATGCATAATGAAAGGCTTGCTCAGGTATTCACTAAAAAACTTATTCAGGAGGCCACGCGTTTTTATATTGACACCAAAACTAAAAGACAACGAAATAATGTGAACCGATTGCAAGTGCGTGCTGATAGCATTGAAGCACTTCTAAATCGCAAAACATATATTGCCAGTGCGGCCAATGACATTATGTTGGATAAAAACCCGGGATATGTTACGCAGGCGGCGGCCATTGAATTAAAACAAAGAGATAAGGGAGTGTTGCAATCCATTTATGGAGAAATTGTAAAAAACCTTGAAATTAGCCGTACCATGCTATTACAGGAAACTCCAACCTTCCAAATAGTTGATGAACCTGAGCTACCCCTCAAAAAGAATAGAACAGGATACCTCATGTCAATTATTTATGGGATGATGGCTGCCGGTGCCGCTGGATGTCTTTATCTATTGATGATGAGGGCTAAGGTAAAAACTGAAGATTAGGTTCGCTGCAGACCCACCACCCTTGCTAGCGCACGCGTGCCGCGTGTGATTTTTCTTAAGTTAATTTATTTTCCTCTGATTTGTTTTTTCAATGAAGAGCAATGTGCTTATTTTCACGAAGGTCCCTCACCTGCTGAAGGGCAGGGTTCGGGATGACATTGGATTTTGGATTGAAATTTGTTTTTTAAAAGCGGTGGTGAGAGGTGATTCTCATCTTTTATTAAACCTAATTTAGCACTAGACCACCCCCTTTAATTCCCCCGCCAGCGGTGGACACTGGGCGGCTAAGGGAAATTTGTCATAAACTAAAAAAATCAGTACTTATTGAAAATTCTTATCCGCCATACTGTCCCCCGCTGGCGGGGGTAGGGGGTGGTTCTCGTATATTATTATTAAACTTAATTTAAGATACAAAGAACAAAAAAACATTTATTTCCAGTTACCCCTAAAAAACACCCTCAACGCAATTTTCTTTTCTAGATAAGATTTACCCTTGAGCTTCAAGAATTTCTGAATTAGTTTTTTCTGTTCTGCATTTAAATTATGCTCGAAAGTATGGTAAAACTCAGTTACAAAACTGATCTGATCTTCAAATAGATCGTTCTTCTTGAACGACTGACGAACTTCTGCCCATAAGCGGCTCAACCTGCCCAATTTATGGAAATTGCCAACATCCGTAGCATTATCCCTGTGTTTGCGATACCAGATCAACGAATCCGGAACTACGGCAACATCACCAAATGTATAGGCAATCAAAGACATCCAGGTATCATGATTTAAACTAGCATTCTCGGGGATACTTGAAAAGTAATTTCTCATGTTAGGATTCATCAACATGGTACAACCATTCACAAAACATCCAAACAAAAGTGTATCCAAACAATGATTGTAATCTCCCTGCCCTAGTTCATTCCGAAATGACTGATTCAACAGATTCTTATCTTCATCTACGAAAATCAGATCCGAATAAACCATAGCTGGACGTTGACTCTCTTCTATCTTAAGTAAAAGGTCTGCTGCAGCCTGAATCTTACCGGGTAGCCAGATATCGTCCTGATCAGACAATGCAATATAATTGTCGGTAGAAGTCAAAGAAACAGCCCTTTTAAAATTACCTATAAACCCAAGTCTGTTGTCATTTACGAAATACTTTAAAAGTCCTTTTTGCTGATATTTATCGAGTATTTCTTGGGTACCGTCTGTAGATTGGTCATCACATACAATAATTTCAGAAGGCAAAAGTGATTGAGAAAGTATAGAATCAAGCTGCTCTTCTAAATATTTTTCGCCATTATAAGTAGCCATAGCTATAGATATGGAAGGATACACAATTGATTCTGGCAATTTGGGGGTCATGTCTTGATTGTTACGGCTATCATGCCGCGATTTTTATTGTACTAGTTGTAAAAATACCTGTTAAAAATAAGAAATATTATGGTTTAATGAAGGTTGCGTGGGCTAGGCCAAAAAAATAGCTGTCAAAAAAAAATATGTCTGGTTTCAAGAACCACCCCCTTTAATTCCCCCGCCAGCGGTGGACAAGGGTGGCTAATTATAATTTGATATAAGTTGTAAATATCAATCCATTCCCGAAATTTCTTTATCCAACATACTGTCCTCCGCCAGCGATGGACAAGGGTGGCTAAGGAAAAACTATTATAACAAAAACAGTAAAATTGTAAACCTATGACAGGATAATAAATAACTGTAAACGCATTGCAGGATTAAATCAAAAACTGTAAACTTTTTTTAGGACGATACACGAATTCTTATCCGCCATACTGTCCCCCGCTGGCGGGGGTAGGGGGTGGTTTTTAAAAAATTTAGACATTGAAAACCGTAAATTGACTGTAGAATTAGACCCAGAATAATTTTTCCTTTTTAATCACTAATTTTGATCAAACATATTTATTCCAATTCGCATTTAAAACTAAGCTGGCAGGCCTCAAATAGTACGCATCTGTGTCCGTAAATGAAACAAAAACCCACATTCGTTACCGTATTTACAGAGACCGAGAATTTTCACCTGGTTAAGGATGTTGGGCAGCTTCCTTATTTTATGTACAAAACAGAAGGCTATGATGCCACATTAATCAGCTATAAGAATAATGTGGAATATCCATTTATTGATCAGGAGGTGAATGGATTAAA
>NZ_JBIKSU010000135.1:0-3946 GCF_044348475.1 Daejeonella sp.
CTGCGTTTGCTTCTTTTAATACCCAACGAAAAAATAGGGTAGAATAACGATCGCGTTTTTCTGCGGCCGATTTATTCTCAAAAGGTTTTAGCAACGAAATAAAATCTGCCGGACTTGTACCTGCATCTTGATGATACATTTGAGAAACCCTGCTGGCACCAATAAAAAGCCCGGGCACCCATTTTGGATTATAGGTCATCACAAAGCCCGAAAGATAACGCCAGTCATTGCGCTTGGGTATGTAAAGTGTTCGGCCTTCATATGCCCTATTTACCTCACGAGGTAAAATACCTGAATTCTCTAAACGACCGGCAATAAGTTGTGCCTCAAAAGAACCAACTTTAGTTTGAACCGGCCGAGAGGTATTCACCGTAATATGTTTAAATCCAGGCGCATTATTACTCATCAATAATGAACTGCGGTTACCCGGGCCCCACCATAAATTTTCATTCGATAAACCAATAGAAACTGGATCGAAGGTTAACCGAACACTACTTTGGCCCCAGAATAACTTAGAATAAACATCCTCGCCAAAGCGCTCTGTAATTTCAGACACATTGTAATAACTATCAAAGTATTTTGCCCAAACTACATCGTATTGTTCGGCTGGGAAGCCCTCAAATACCAGGTTTTCGGCATGCACATACTCAGGCTTCAACTGAATGCTTAACGGCCCGTATTTTGCAAAAACACCAAAGCTCATTTGACTTTGATTGCCACGTGAAGGAATCATTGCGCCATCATTCCAATTATAGGGAAGTTCGGAGTTAACCTGGTACTGAATGTTAAGAGGGAGTAGTTCAATACTACCCTGATCAGCAGCCCATTGGAATTTATTTTTAAATTTAAAAAAGGGTCTTTTTAAGGCAAGTGAATCTTTCCATTCCATTGCTCCTGCTGCATACTCATTTCCTGTAAATAATGGGCGAATAGTAAACGAGATCAGTGAATCAGTTTTCCCTAATAACTGCTCTCTTCGATAGGTATCCTCTAGCACCGGAAGCCCTACGGGCAAAGTTTGACTAAAAACCTCAGCAAAACTGGAGAAGAACAGCGTAACTAGTAGAATAATCCAAACTTTATACACGGGCATCATCCTATTTAAATTCAATGGTCTTTATTTTAATATTATCTATTGACCAGCTTTCATTACAATTTTTATTATCCATGTCGGGGTCTTCTAATTGGGCAAAGCAACCCACCTCAAGGGCACTGGTAGTATGTTCAATAGTTCTGGTAATCCGGTACATGGAGGTTCCACCATTTATTTTTTGAAGCTTGCAGGCTCCCGGCAAATCAGTCTTAATGGCATTACTATTGGGCTTATTATTGAAAAATTTAAAGCCGGTAGCAGGGTTGTATTCAGGCTGAAGAACCGGATAGGATTGAGTATAGTTGGTAAATTGCCCATTGGCAAAGGTTGCGTAAATGGCACTCCAACCATCAACATTCATGATCCAGATATCTGGCCCCTCTGGCTTTGCACTGTTTCCATCCCAAGTATCGTGAATATACAAATCAAAGGTAATCTGTAACATGTTATGGATGGGCAAACTATCCAATTGCAATATAAATCCATCCTGTGAATACCTGCCTATTACTCTAGACCCATTGTATGCCCCAATCTTACCACGTATAATATTCGCCAAATTATCACTCTCAAAATTATTAAAATAAACAACAGTATCTTTCTGTAAGCCTTTGCAGGATGCTAGAATGAAAGCAAAGACTAGCAAAAGGCTGTAAATGCTTAGGTGTTTGTAATTTAATTTTAACATACTTTTTTCAATACGAATCATAAACCACCCCCTTTTATTCCCCCGCCAGCGGTGGACACTGGACGGCTAAAAAATAAGCACTACTTAAATTAAAATATACTAATCACAATTACCCTCTCCGCCCTGTCATCCCGACGCAGGAGGGACCTTCTAGCTCCAAAACCAAATTGCTATCGGGTTCGCATTCACTAAAACCTATACATCACCCCAACCTCCGCATTCACATGAAACGCATTTTTATTGGGTGAACCTTTTGGGCCCGACAACCATTGGTAATTCACTGAATTTATGGCCTGTAATTTTGCATTCACTAAAAAGTTTTTGTGATCCCAGGTAGAAACTGCAGCAGCGCTAAAGTCAATCCATTGACCATATCCAGATGCATTGGCAAGATCACCATTATGCTCATAGCGTTCCAGTTGTAATCCAATTTGCTTCAAAGATTTAACCCAACTAACTTGTAAGGTTTGAAAATTACCACCCGGACCAATACCGGCGCCTAATACCTCGCCACGGTTGGTATAGCCATAAAAAATCTCGCCATGAGTATACCATTCACCCGCATCCCTAAATATTCGGTCTAAGGGCTGCTCCATATGTGTCATTTCTATTCCTACCTGAATATATTCATCAGTTCGCCCTTTATAAGAAATAAGCTAATTCATCCCAAGCGTATACACCCTTGAATGCTCTGGCGTCATCAAAAAATCACGCGTATTCCAAGAATGATCATTTAAACCATATTCAAAGTAGACCTCGGCTTTTGAACCTGTAAATAACCAACGAGCAAAAAGCGAAGTAAGCTGATCTCTTCGCTTTTCAAATTCATTCGTTTTTATTTTCTGAAAGGCCTGGAAAAAAGGCATATAATCTGCAAAACTTCCATCTAAATCTTCGCTATAGGTTTGAAAACCTCTGGTCAAACCCAAAAATAAACCGGGTACCCACCTGGGCTGATAGCTCAATACAATTCCTGAAAGGTATCTCCAATCATCAGGCAAGGGGTTTGTAAATCCAGAACCTTCTAAACGTGCGGCAATAATCTGTGTTTCAATTGAACCAATGGGTGTTTTAATTGGACGCGTGGTGTTTAAGGTAAGATGTTTGAATCCTGTAGCGGTATTGCTCATTAATAAGGAATTCTTGATACCTGGGCCCCACCATAAATTTTCATTAGAGAGACCAATAGAGACCGGATCAAAACTTAAGCGGACACTGCTCTGCCCCCATAAAAGTTTTGAATAGGGATCTGTTCCAAATCGAACCGGGAGATCTGTAGGACCATAATGTGACCTGAATTCTTTAAACGCACCATTCGCTGCAAAAACATATTCTGGTTGAAGCTGCACACTTAAAGGACCAATTTTTGCATAGGCCCCTGCAGAAACAAGTGTTTGAAAGCCTTTGCTAGGAATCATGGCACCATCATAAAAACTATAGGAAGGATGACTGGTGTATCGTTGTTTCATAGAAACCGGGAGCATATGAATACCATTCCTGTTTTTAGAAGAACCAATACGATACTTTCCAGTTATGAAAAGATCATAAGATCTTAAAGAAAGATCCGAATCAATTGAAAAGGGAAGAAGTGGGCGAATAGTAAAGGAAACGGTAGAATCTAGCTGGCCTAGTAATTGATATCTGCGAAAATAATCTTCTACTCCGGTAGTGCCAACTGGAACACTTTGAGCTGAAGCTTCAGGAACACTGAAATTGAGAACTAAGGTTAAGAAAAGTAGGAATTGAAACCGCAGCATATTTATTAAACAATGTTTTGACTTCCTAAAGTAAAACTTCTAAAGTACACGAATAGTATAAAATAAATGAGCTATTGATTAGCAATGGGTTGAATAGTAGACTCTACAGGATTATCCAATTCTTCATAGACCGAATTATTGCTCTTAAATTCAGGCACGATATCCTTCATTTTTATAACCACTTGACGGTCTTTATATTGACAACTTAATTTAATCAAATCCGAAATACGGGCACTGATTGCTTGAAAATCATATTCTCTAACCTGAGCAACCATGATCTTTTCATGATGCGTTGGTATAGTATTCTCCAAATCATTCAAGAGCTCCTCATATAATTTCTCGCCGGGCCTTAAACCAGAAAATTCGATGGCAATATCCTGATGCGGAACCAATCCTGAAAGACGGATCATT
>NZ_JBIKSU010000049.1:0-15467 GCF_044348475.1 Daejeonella sp.
TGAAGGGCAGGTTTCGGGATGACATTTGATTTTGATTGAAATTTATTTTTTTAAAATCGCTACGCACCTGTCACACCTATCGCCAGGCAGGCAATGCCGCGCAAGACGGTTCATCCAATTTTTTTTATCCGCCACGCTTGCACAGACCTTTAATAACCTCTCTTCCGCATTGACTGGTGCGGCAATTACAACCCTAGCCTTCGCAGAACCTTTCATAGCAGCAGGCGCAGCGGTAGCGTTTTGGTTCTTTTTTGCTACAGAAAAAGAACTAGGCCCCCGCGGCTATGAGCGGAAAGAAATCATGAATGCTTGGTAACACCAAGCACAAGAATATTCGTTTTTACCTATTGCAAATATTATTTATGTCTTTTGTCTTGAAAAAAAATACCTAAAACCGAATTGACCGAATAAAACTTCGAAATTGAATTTTTCTGATGCATCTTTAGTTAACCATTAATACAGCATTTATGAATAAATTAGATATTATTGATTCTGCATACCATTCAGGGATGAAAATTGGTCTATTCGGCATTGGTCTAGATACCTACTGGCCACAATTTCCCGGATTAAAGGAGCGTCTAGAAGGCTATCTAAGTACCGTTGAACAAAAGCTATCTCAAATTCATCCTGTAATTTTTAATGCCGGCTTAGTTGACACTACTGATAAAGCATTTCAGGCTGGAAAAATGTTTAAAACTGAAGATGTTGATCTGATCTTTTTATATGTCACAACGTATGCCTTATCGTCAACAGTGCTGCCCGTAGTACAAAGGGCAAAGGTGCCAGTTATCCTATTAAATCTTTCTCCTGAAGCGGCTATTGATTATAGCGCTTTCAACTCCATGTCTGACCGCACCAAAATGACAGGTGAATGGCTTTCGTATTGCTCTCCCTGTTCAGTTCCGGAAATTGCCAATGTTTTTAACCGTGTTGGCATTAAATTTCATCAGATAACCGGAATGCTAAATGACGATGAAGAATGCTGGAATGAAGTTTTTGAGTGGGTTGAAGCAGCCAAAGTAGCCCATATAATGGCTTATAACCGTATGGGATGTATGGGTCATTATTATAGCGGAATGCTTGATATCTATACAGACCTCACTCAGCAATACGCACATTTTGGTGGGCATATAGAACTGATTGAAGTTGAAGAGCTTGCAAGCCTTAGAAAGGAGGTTAGTAAGCTGGAATTAGAAGATCGATTAAAGCTTTTCTTTGAAACTTTTGATGTGCAATCGGATTGCCCAATCGAAGAGTTAGAGAAAGCCGCTATCACCTCTGTTGCACTCGATAAATTGGTAGAAAAGCACCAGCTTGGGTCAATGGCTTATTATTATAAAGGCACCGGAAATATTGAAAATGAAGAAGCAATCGCTTCTATCATTTTAGGCAACTCATTGTTAACAGCAAAAGGAATACCGGTTGCCGGCGAATATGAAATAAAAAACGTGCAGGCTATGAAAATTATGGACTCTTTTGGAGCTGGTGGATCCTTCACGGAATACTATGCCATGGACTTTAATGAAGACATTGTATTAATGGGCCATGATGGGCCCGGGCATATTGCCATATCAGAAGGGAAAACCAAAGTGCGCCCTCTGCAAGTATATCATGGTAAAGTTGGCAAAGGCATTTCAGTAGAAATGATGGTGAAAAATGGTCCGGTAACTCTACTTTCAGTAGCAGAAAAAAGAGGTGGCGGGCTCATGTTGCTCCTAGCAGAAGGTGAATCTGTTGCGGGCCCTGTGCTTCAAATTGGCAATACCAATAGCCGATATAAATTCCCAATTGGGGCAAGAAACTTTGTAAACAAGTGGAATAGCCATGGCCCTGCGCATCATTGTGCCGTTGGTATTGGGCATATCAGTTCAAAAATTGAAAAACTTGGTCAATTATTGAATATGGAGGTAGTAAAGGTTTGTTAATGATTTGTATGAACCACTTAACAAAAAAGAGAGCTTTCTACTAAAGAAAACTCCCTTTTTTTTACTGTACCTAACTATCAATTCATTACCACCACACCTTTGGCTTCATAAGCCAAATTCTCTTTTGGAGTAGTGATTGCAGCGATTTCAGCTTCAGACTTTCCGCCATCTTTTGCATAATGCCTAAGCGTTTCAATTGAAGTTGTATCCGTGTAAGCAAAGCCATCTAGAATAACCTCTTTACCTGTAAGGTCTTTTGGAACAAAAATCTTATAATCTTTAAAAGTAACACGTATATCATTCCCATTGCCAAGGTCCATAATCATCCAACAACCCTTGTTCTTGCATACCTCCTTAACCAGTCCTTTGATCTTTATATCCTTTTTGCTTTCGCCAACCATTGCTGTTTGAAGGGCAGTAATTTCAATTACGTTATCATTTTTAACAGAATCACCATAAACGGCGGTTCCTTTTACATTTTGAACCGCCTGTAATTCTGTTTGAGGAGTAGAATTACATGATGCAAGAAAAGCAAAGGCAATTACTGAAAGTAATATTGTTTTCATTATTAAACTATTAAAGGATCAAATTTCGAAAAAATAAAAATCATTTTGCGAAAAAATGTTTCTTATGACATTTTACAGAGGGAGTGAAATACTAACCAAAAAGAGCATTAAAGACCTCCTCTACTTTTGCAACTGTTTTGATTGCGATCTTGTACTTCTGCCATTCAGGCGATGTTTTAACACCTCTTCCAGACGGAAGATTATATTTAGAGATAAATATTTGCTCAAATCCTAGTTTTTCGGCCTCCGCTATACGCTGCTCAATGCGGTTAACGGCTCTGATCTCACCAGATAGACCAACTTCAGCAGCAAAGCAGATCTTGGTATCAACAGGCATATCTTCATGCGATGATATCATTGCCACCACCACCGCCAGATCGATACCCGGATCTTCAACTCTTAGCCCGCCAGCAATATTCAAAAATACATCCTTTGCGCTCAACTTGAAACCACAACGCTTCTCAAGAACAGCAAGCAGCATATTCATTCTTTTGGTATCAAAGCCAGTTGCAGAGCGCTGAGGGGTTCCATATGCCGAAACACTAACTAATGCCTGTGTTTCAATCAACATGGGCCTCAAGCCTTCCATCATTGCCGAAATGGTTATGCCACTCAAAGGTTCATCTCTCTGCGATAGTAGGATCTCTGAAGGATTAGACACTTCTCTTAATCCGCTACCTTGCATTTCGTAGATTCCCAACTCTGACGCTGAACCAAACCTATTTTTAACCGCACGTAAAATTCGATACACATGGTGTCTATCTCCTTCAAACTGCAATACTGTATCAACCATGTGCTCCAGAATCTTAGGCCCAGCGATCATACCATCTTTGGTAATGTGGCCGATCAAAAAAACAGGAGTTCCACTTTCTTTGGCAAAACGAAGAAGTTCTGCAGTACATTCCCTCACTTGTGAAACACTTCCGGGCGTAGATTCTATATGAGCAGAGTATAAGGTCTGAATCGAATCAATAACCACCAGATCAGGCTGTAAGATCTCTATTTGTTTAAAGATATTCTGAGTAGAGGTTTCTGTTAAAATATAGGTATCCGCAGATTTTGAAGCTTTTTGTCCTGAATCAGGCACTAAGCGTTCGGCACGCATTTTTATCTGTTGCTCACTTTCTTCACCTGATACATAAAGTACTTTTAAACCGGGAAGGTTAAGGGCAACCTGCAACATCAATGTTGATTTACCAATACCCGGTTCACCACCAATTAAAACAATAGATCCACTTACAATACCACCACCCAATACCCTGTTTAATTCCTTATCGGGGGTAATTAGTCGGTTTTCTTCAGAAAATACAATATCTTGAATAGCAGCAGGTTTATTAGAGCGCTGCAAACTTGTAGAGCCAGATTTCCAGTCGGGTACAGATTGATTGGCCTTCTCAATTATTTCTTCAACGAATGTATTCCATTGATTACAAGAAGGGCATTTACCCAACCATTTAGCAGATTCGTATCCACAACTTTGACAGAAATAAGCAGAACGTGTTTTAGCCATGGAATAAATTAGCAAATGTAAATTAGTAAATATGCAGATTTTAATTTCGTCTGCAAATTTACTAATTTGTTAATTTTCTCATCCGATAGCTACCGGATTACTAATTATAGTTTAATCTCTTCTTCTTTTGAATTCAAAAAATGAAACTCGGTCAGATAGTAGGAAGGTATCGCTTTCACTTTAATCCACTTACTAAACTTAAAGAACCATTTCCACTGAATTGAAATCAATCCCTTTTTAATATATGCTTCTATGTATGGGTGAACGCATAAAGTAACACTACGTTCATTCTGCTCATTAAGAATATAATTAAGATTATTTTCAATATCGTCCATCAAAATAATACTTGCCTTGATTTCACCTGTTCCGTTACAGGCAGGGCATTTCTCATTAGTTACGATATTCATTTCAGGCCTTACACGCTGACGCGTAAGCTGCACTAATCCGAATTTACTTGGAGGCAAAATAGTGTGTTTGGCACGGTCAAGAAGCATCAGATCCTTGAGGTAGTCAAACAGTTCTTTTCTGTTTTGGGGTTTATGCATATCGATAAAATCGATCACCACAATACCACCCATATCACGAAGGCGCAACTGTCTGGCAATTTCCTTTGCAGCTTCCATATTGATCATCAGCGCATTTTGTTCCTGATTTTCAGTATTTGCTGTTCGGTTACCGCTGTTTACATCAATAACGTGCAAAGCTTCGGTATGTTCAACAACCAAATAAGCTCCACCCGGCAAATTAACAGTGCGTCCAAATGCTGATTTGATCTGCTTTTCAATACCAAAATGCTCGAATATTGGCTCTTTACCACGGTATTGCTTAACGATATTTTCCATTTCAGGAGATATCTCATGAACATAAGATCTAATCTCTTCAAACAATGCAGGATCACCAATGTGAATATTGGTAAAGTCGGTATTCAATATATCTCTTAGGATGGTAGAGGTTCGCCCCATTTCACCAAGAATCTTTTTAGATGGCTCTGTACTAGGTAAGCGGGTTGTAAATTTTTCCCATTTATCGATCAGATCCAATAGATCTTTTTGAAGTTCAGCAACACCTTTTCCTTCAGAAACAGTACGAATAATTACACCGAAGTTCTTTGGTTTAATACCCTCTACAATTTTCTTTAGGCGGTTACGCTCTGTGTTGCTCTTAATTTTTTTGGAAATCGAAATGACATCCGAAAAAGGCACAAGCACCGCAAAACGGCCTGCTATTGAAATATCTGAGCTTAAACGTGGACCCTTTGTTGAAATAGGTTCTTTCGCTATCTGCACAGGTAGCAACATGTTCCGATTCAGAATTTCTGAAATTTTACCGGATTTACTAATATCCGTTTCCAGTCTGAAACTATTGAGCAGTTTATCCTTGTAACTGCCTCCCTTTACAATCTTAGTCAGCTTTAAAAGCGACTGAACCTGCGGACCAAGGTCTAGATAATGCAAAAAAGCATCTTTTTCATAGCCTACATCTACAAAAGCGGCATTAAGCCCGGGCATGATCTTTTTAATCTTACCTAGATAAATATCGCCAACAGCATAATTGTTGCTGATTTGCTCTGTATTTAATTCTACGAGTTGCTTGTCTTGCAGTAAAGCAATAGTAACCCCGCTAGGGGATGAATTTATAATTAATTCCTTTACCAATGGCTAAATTTAAGACGCCAGTAAAAACCGGCATACGTTTGAAATATAGGAAAAATAAAAACAAACAAATGATTTAAACCTCCGGCGCATTAATGCGGGAGGTTTAATTATTCAATAAGTCTTAAAAATAACCTGATTTAATAAAATCAGGTTACCAGACTATTTTTTCTTATGTCTGTTTTTTCTCAAGCGTTTTTTACGCTTGTGGGTAGCCATTTTATGTCTTTTTCTTTTCTTACCGCTTGGCATAATTTTGTTTTTTAAAATGTTTTATAATCTAATTACTTAATTCGTTTATTTTGCGATCAACGAACTGACTCATATTAGGATCAGCCGCAATCTCTTTTGTTTTTAAATAAGCCGCAATAGCTTCAGTCTTTTTGTCCATGCTTTCAAAGCTAGATGCCAGATAGAACCATGCTTCGGCACTTGGAGCAATTGCAATTACTGTTTTAAAACGTTCAACAGCCTTGTCAAACTGACCTGATTTCATTGAAAACAAGCCTAGGTTCAAATTAGCTTTTAAATTTTTAGGGTCCTGCTTTACAACATCAAGTAATAAAGTAATTCCCTGCATTGGGTTTGGAGTTCCGGTAACGTAAGCTATACCCAAACCTGTTTTAACTTCAAGGGTATTTGGCTTTAGTTTATCAGCCTTCTGGTATG
Organism: Daejeonella sp.; assembly: GCF_044348475.1. Taxonomy (GTDB): domain Bacteria; phylum Bacteroidota; class Bacteroidia; order Sphingobacteriales; family Sphingobacteriaceae; genus Daejeonella. The sequence continues at coordinate 6,323 of NZ_JBIKSU010000049.1, forward strand.
AACTGATTGCCTTCTGAACTAAAGCAGGTTGAACCAAAGTGTCCATACTTTGCTGATAAGCATCCGTAAATTTATCTCCTGCTTTAAGCCATGAATCAAAAGCTGGTACTTTTTCAGCGATCATCTCAAAATATAAAGAAGATGGGGTAGCAAGGTTAACATCATCCCATTGTTGTGCAAGCTTCTTATAAAGATCTAATTTTTCAATATCGGAAGCACTTTTCAATTGAGCCTCAAGATCACTTATTTGAGCCTTCAAACTGGCATTTAATCCTTCCTTTGCGGTTTGGGATACTTCATCTAATGAAATTTGCTTAACAACCGATGCCACAGCAGGAGCTGATGCATTAGCCGGAGCACCTTCATCTGGCTTAACTAAACCCTGAATATCTAAAGAAAGCATAAGGCCCAACAGTACTACTACTGAACCCACTACAATTATCTGCTTTCTGCTAAACATTCTGCGTTTGATGAAAATTTAATTATTTGTTGCCTGTTTTTACCTTCTCAACAAAAACCTTAGCAGGCTTAAAGCTTGGAACAAAATGCTCAGGAATTATAATTGCTGTATTCTTTGAAATATTACGGGCAGTTTTTTCAGCCCTTTTCTTTACTACAAAGCTTCCAAAACCTCTTATGTAAACATTTTCTCCATTGATCATGGAATTTTTTACCACCTTGAAAAATGCTTCTACTGCTTCTTGAACATCTACCTTTTCGATTCCGGTTTTATTAGAGATCTCTGTTATGATTTCTGCCTTGGTCATATCTAATTTCTTTTATTTTTTATCCTAAATACTTAACTTATTTTGGGTTGCAAAAGTATTGGTTTTAATTGAATTAGGGAAATAAATCTGCTTTTTTTTAAACCAAGTCGCTATAAAACAAATAGTAAGATACTTTTGTAGTGTTAAATGTGCTAATACACTCTATATCAAATGAATTTTGCTGACGAAATAATTGAATGGTACCAAAAGAATAAACGAGATCTTCCATGGAGAAAAACGAATGATCCATACATTATCTGGCTATCAGAGATTATTATGCAGCAAACAAGAGTAGAGCAGGGAACACCCTATTTTAACCGGTTTTCTGAAAAATACCCTACCGTTAAGCATTTTGCATCTGCCTCTGAAGATGAGATACTAAAACTCTGGCAAGGCCTAGGTTATTATTCTCGTGGAAGAAATATGCACCAAACCGCTCAAGCAGTTATGGAGGAGTATGCCGGATATTTCCCAAAAAACTATGATTCACTAATCAAATTAAAAGGAATTGGTGAATATACGGCTGCAGCCATTTCTTCATTTTCATCGAATGAGGCAAGAGCTGTGGTAGATGGTAACGTATTTAGGCTATTATCCAGATATTTTGGGATTGATACTCCAATCAATACCGGAAAAGGGAAAAAGTTATTCACTGAGCTGGCAAATGAATTATTGGATAAATTACAAGCTGGACAATTTAATCAGGCCATCATGGAATTTGGATCATTGCAGTGCAAACCCAAAAATCCAGATTGCATTTCATGTCCTTTGCAGGCCGGATGCGAAGCCTTAAAAACAAAGCGCATCAACCACCTGCCCGTCAAAATTAAATCCTTAAGAATCAGAGAAAGATTCTTTAACTACATAATAGCCCAAAAGGATGGACAGGTACTCATTAATAAAAGAGGTGCAGGCGATATCTGGGAAAACATGTTCGATCTTCCACTGTTTGAAACAGAAAATTTTACGGCGGTACAGGATTTAATCAAATTGGATGATTTTATTAGGTGTTTTGGCGCGCAGACGAAAATAAAATCGGTTTCAGCAACTGTTAAGCATATTCTCAGCCACCAGAAACTTCATGCCAGCTTCATAGAAATTGAAGATTTTTCGGAAAAATTTAGTTCCGAAAAATCATGGTTCTACGTAAACCTTGACGAACTTGAAAAGTTGGCACAACCAAAACTAATTTTTCACTTCTTCGAAAATTTCCATAAATTGAATACTTAAAATCTTTACAATAAAAACCATCATGTCGGGAATTAACAAAGTCATATTAGTGGGGCATTTAGGCAAGGATCCTGAAGTTAGGCACTTAGACGGGGGTGTTACAGTAGCGAGCTTCCCTTTAGCAACATCCGAAACCTATACTAAGGATGGCAAAAAAATAGAGCAAACCGAATGGCATAATATTGTGATGTGGAGAGGTTTGGCCGATATTGCTTCAAAATATCTTCAAAAAGGTAAGCTAGTTTATATTGAAGGTAAATTAAGAACCCGCTCTTTTGAAGATAAAGAAGGCCATAAAAAATACACGACTGAGATTGTAGCCGAAAACTTTACTATGCTTGGGCGGAAAAGTGATTTTGAGGGTCAGGGTGAAAATAATCAGCAAAAATTGAATGAGGAACATGGGATAAATTCGAATCATATCATAGCTAAAGAAGATCAACCGATGAATTACGATAAAGGGATTGATGATGATTTGCCGTTTTAGGCTGAGATTGAGAAGCTGCCCTTAATTAAGATTTGCTTGTAAAGATGCCGTTAATTAAAAGCCTAATTGATGGATGTTAGCTTGTTCAGTTTTTTGGTTAGACTAATGGGTTATATGTTTAAACTATGTTCTGCTTTCGATCAATAACCAAAAAATTTCTGCTTTTTTTATTTGAAAATGAATGGCACTGCCTTTGGCTGCCGCTAGCCCCGTGATTCATTGCAAGCCCGGCAAATAATTCCGATAGCAATGAAATTATTGATTGCCAGGGCTTTCCATTTCTCCCGGGTTTAGGTACTTCATGCATCGTAAATCACAAACATTCATTGAATGATAAGTTTCGATTTTAGCAAAAAAAATAGCCCAGAAAAATTCCGGGCTATCACTATACTTTTTAAGAATTTAAGAGATTGCTATTTTACTTGCATATAATCAAGTGTAAGCCCGGCCAATGCTTTTACTCCCAACTTAAATGAGCTTTCATCAATCATAAAATCAGGAGTATGATGAGATGGAGCAGTTTTAGGATCCATTCCTTTAGGCATTCCTCCTAAGAAGAAAAATAGCCCCGGAACCTTTTCCTGAAAAAATGAGAAATCTTCAGCACCAGTTATTGGAGGTATAAGCTTCACATTTTCAGCACCTGCCACTTTTTCAAGGCTAGGAAGCATCTTTTCAGTCAATGCTGGATCGTTAAAAGTTACAGGATAATGATTACTGTATGGAATCTTTACTTCAGCGGTAGCACCACCAGCCTCGGCAGTTTTGGTTGCAATGGTTTTAATCCGGTCAATCAGCATTTTCTCATCTTCCACGCTCAGAGACCTGATGGTTCCAAGCATCTCTGCACGTTCAGGAATAATATTTGAACGTACTCCGGCATGTAATGAACCAATGGTTACCACACCTGCATTTTCAGTTATGTTCAAATTACGGCTCACAATGGTCTGTAAATTATTGATAATCTGTGCTGAGATCACAATCGGGTCAACCGATGCCCATGGAGCTGCACCATGTGCCTGCCTTCCTTTCACTATAATTTGCATATCATTTACTCCGGCCATCATTCCGCCAGGACGATAGGTAATCTTTCCGGCTTCTGTCTGGGCCCAAATATGTAATCCAAAGGCAACATCCACTTTAGGATTTTCGAGTACTCCTTCTTTAACCATGAGTTCAGCACCACCCTCCACTCCGGGGGCAGAACCTTCTTCTGCAGGCTGAAATACAAATTTAACAGTGCCCTTTAATTCAGCTTTCATTCCGGCTAAAACCTCAGCTACACCCATAAGAATCGCAACATGTGAATCATGACCGCAGGCATGCATAACCCCTACTTCCTGACCGTTGTATTGTGTCTTTACCTTTGAAGCAAAAGGAAGCGAATTTCTTTCTGTAACAGGAAGACCATCCATATCCGCACGCAATAAAACCACAGGTCCTGGTTTTCCACCTTTCAAGATACCTACCACACCTGTTCTAGCAACTCCGGTCTTAACTTCTATGCCCAGACTTTGCAGATGCTTTGCGATAATTGCGGCTGTCCTGGTTTCATTATTGCCCAATTCAGGGTGTTCATGAAAATCTCGGCGCCATTCAATTACTTTTGATTCTATCTTATCAGCAGCAAGACTGACTTTAGTTTTTATTGGATTTGTCTGAGAAAATGCAGGTAATGAAAGTAAAAGTAAGCCTGCCAGATATGATTTTTTCATATTAACTATTTAAGAATTAAAAGTACAGAAAAGAATAAGAAATTCAAGATTCAATCAAATGAACAATTTTTTAGAGGAGCGACAAGATCTCTTTTAACCTAGAAACGGTGTCAATCGATGTTTCAAGAGAGCGATAAGGTTCATCATTAATGGGGTCAACTCCGTATTGCATCAATTTTTTTGCGGTAGAATGGAATTCATGTGCAGAAGTTTTTTGAGCAATTTCAAGTAAATTCGATTCATTAATTCCAGAACCAGGCATAATAGTAATCCTTGATCCCGCCTGACTAACGAGTGATTTCAAGCCTTCAATTCCATCATAAGCGTATTCTTTACCGCCTGAGGTAAGCACACGGCAACAGCCTAATTCAATTATATCCTCCAGGCCTCTTTTTAAGTCGGTACAGCGATCGAATGCCCGATGGAAAGTAATCTGCATAGCGCCCGCAAGAGCAATCAACTCAGAGCACCTATCAGAATCAATGCTGCCATCCTTCTTAAGAATTCCAATAGCAATTCCCTGACATCCAATTTCTCGGCAGCAGATCACATCTTCTTTCATTATTTCAAATTCATCTTTTGAAAAAGTAAAATCCCCGCCACGAGGTCTAATTATCGGAAAAAATGGAATTGTAAGTAATTTTTTACACTGAGCGAGCATCCCAAATGAAGGCGTAGTACCTCCTACGGAAAGATTATCACAGAGTTCAATTCGATCTGCACCGCCAAGCTGCGCTGCTAGGGCAGATTGCCATGAGCCTACACAGATCTCTAATTGCTTGTTAGACATTGGTTATACTTAGGAATAGCTATTGGCTTTGACCAGTAATTTTTGATCATTATCATCACAAACTGCATAACTAAATCCTTTTTGAATGGCATAGGCACCATATTGACCCTTTTTATTTAAAGCCAGAAAACCTACCTGAATCTCTTTGGCAGTATTCGGTTTCTTTCTGATTATTCGCATTACTGCTTCTTTGCAGGCCTCTTCAGGAGGGTATCCCTGTCGCATAAGTTCAACCACCAAAAAACTTCCTACATTTCGAATCACTTCCTCACCTACACCTGTAGATGTAGCTCCTCCAACCTCATTGTCAACATAGAGTCCGGCACCAATGATTGGCGAGTCGCCCACCCGTCCATGCATTTTATAGGCCATACCACTGGTTGTGCATGCACCAGACAAATTACCGGCAGCATCCATGGCAATCATGCCAATGGTATCGTGGTTAAATTGATTTCCGGGCAATTTAGTTGGACTAAACAATTTGTTTTCAATATTGATTTCGGGCTGATACTTTGCATTCTTTAGCCATTCTTTCCAGGCTTTTTCTGAAGACGGAATCAAAAGATTTTCTTTTTTAAAACCCTGCTCTAGTGCAAACTGAAGCGCGCCAGAACCTACAAGCATTACATGAGGAGTTTTTTCCATCACAAGTCTTGCCACTGATATAGGATGCATAATGTGTTCAAGAGCTGCCACGCTTCCACAATTACCTAGTTCATCCATGATGCAGGCATCTAGGGTTACTCGGCCATCACGGTCAGGCAATCCTCCGTACCCAACAGAAGAATTAGTTGGATCGGCCTCCGGAACATGGACTCCTTTTTCAACTGCATCAAGTGCTCTACCTTTATTTTTTAATATTTCCCAGGCTGCAGCGTTTGCTGCGATACCAAAATCCCAGGTTGAAATTACTATGGGTGAATTCAGGACAGGACTTTCTTTAACAAAGTTTGAAAAAGATTTATTTCCTGCCACAATTGACGCTCCTGTAAGTGAGGTGGCAGCCAGAAATTTACGGCGACTGATCATAAATAAATATACTAAAAAAGATCATTCCCTAGAATAATCACCTTGCGCTAATTTTCAAAGGGTACTCATCTTTAAAAGAAATTTTTTGAGGTAATTTGGTATCTGCTTTAGAAATTAAACGGTTGTTTTGATCTTTAGCTCATTCAATTGCTCATCCGAGATTGTAGAAGGAGAATCGATCATCACATCCCTGCCAGAATTATTTTTAGGGAAGGCAATTACGTCGCGAATAGAATCAAGCCCAGCAAAGATTGAAACCAACCTGTCAAAACCAAAGGCAATTCCACCATGAGGAGGTGCACCATATTCAAAAGCATCGAGCAGGAATCCAAATTGTTTTTGGGCTTCTTCAACGGTGAATCCCAGATGTTTAAACATCAATGACTGCAAGTCTCGGTCGTGGATACGGATTGAGCCCCCACCTATCTCAGTACCATTCACTACCATATCGTAGGCATTTGCACGTACCTGACCCGGATTGGTATCCAGCATGGCAATATCCTCTGGTTTTGGCGAAGTAAACGGATGATGCATAGCATGAAAACGCTGACTATCTTCATCCCATTCAAGAAGCGGGAAATCAAGAACCCAAAGCGGGGCATACACATTTTTATCACGCAAGCCCAAACGATTACCCATTTCTAGGCGAAGTTCGCTCAATTGTTTTCGTACTTTATCAGTTTGACCGGCCATGATCAGGAGTAAGTCACCAGGCTCTGTATTAAATGCTATAGACCATTTTTTAAGTTCGTCTTCATTGTAGAACTTGTCTACAGATGATTTCAAACTCCCATCCAATGCATGGCGCAAGTAAATTAAGCCTGTAGCACCAATTTGTGGGCGTTTTATAAAATCAGTTAGCTCATCAATTTGCTTTCTAGTATACTCAGCACAAGCTTTCGCATTTATACCAATAACTAATTCAGCCTGATCAAAAACTGGAAAATCTTTGCCTTTTACAATAGCATTCAATTCCACAAATTTCATGTCGAAACGTGTATCAGGCTTGTCAGAACCGTACAAACGCATGGCATCCGCATATTGCATTCGGGGAACTTCTGCAAGATCAACCCCTTTCACATTCTTGAATAAGGTTCTGATAAGTCCTTCGAAAACATTCAGAATATCTTCCTGCTCAATGAATGCCATTTCACAATCAATCTGAGTAAATTCCGGTTGCCTATCGGCCCGAAGATCCTCATCTCTGAAACATTTTACGATTTGGAAATATCGGTCGAAACCAGAAACCATTAATAATTGTTTGAAGGTTTGAGGTGATTGTGGGAGTGCATAAAATTCCCCCGGATTCATTCTGCTAGGTACCACAAAATCACGGGCGCCTTCAGGAGTAGACTTGATCAGAACCGGTGTTTCAACTTCAATGAAGTCTAAACCATCCAAGTACTTTCTAACTTCCTGAGCCATTTTATGGCGTAAAACCAGATTATTCCTTACCGGGTTACGGCGCAAATCAAGATATCGATATTTTAATCGAAGGTCATCACCGCCATCGGTTTCATCCTCGATGAGGAATGGTGGAAGTTTAGCCGCATTGAGCAATTCAAGCTTTACAACCTTTATCTCCACTTCACCGGTATTCATTTTCAGATTTTTGTTAGAACGCTCAATCACTTTACCCGTTACACGAATAACAAATTCACGACCTAATTCACGTGCCTTTGCTCTTAATTCCGCATCATCATCCGAATTGAATGTTAACTGGGTAATTCCATAACGATCACGCATATCAACAAAGGTCATTCCTCCCAGGTCGCGCGATTTCTGCACCCATCCGGTTAGAGTAACTTCCTTATTCAAATCAGCTATGGTTAGTTCGCCGCAAGTATGTGTTCTTAGCATAATTTTATTCTAATCTGCAAAAGTACAGTTTTTAAAAAAATGATAAGTAATTTCTTGAATTTTTGTAAAAACTGCAAATATTTTTAATCTAAAGTTGGATTTTTAATCTATTGTTATGCAAAGATTATGAAGAATATAAATAATAGAGTTAACAAAACAATCGCTGAAACTATATTATTACTAATTAAGGACGTGTTCTTGCTGAATTTCAAGTATACCAATCCTAGTTGAATGAGCTTTTGAACACCCACGAGTATAAAAACATAAACTCCCAGAAAAATCAGGTTAGTGAATTCAAAAATTCCATTAAAGCTATATTTGGCCTCGTCTATGTAAAAAAAATAGAGCGTCAAAAAAACAGAACTAATTACTGGAATTACCCATTCAGGCTTGAGTTTAATAACTACTGATTTTATCATACCACGTTTTTGCATACAAAAATATCAATTTTTATATATCTTTGAGCCATCAATAGGGGTGCCTTGTTTGCGAAATCAAACACAAAAACAGGCTGAGAATATACCCATCGATGGAGTTACAAGTTGTAAGTAATAAGTTATAAGTAATAAGTTGTAAGTATTCGCAACTACTCATAGCCAAAAACTAAAACTCCTGAGAGCACCTGATCCGGATAATGCCGGCGTAGGGAGGTAAAAGTTAATAGACTGCATATAACCCCATTATGCAGGATTTTTAACTAATTAAATAAATCAAATTGAAAAAGTTACTATTCATCGCTGCGGCGGTACTGTTGCCTTTTATAGCTTCAGCTCAATTCTCAATCAGCGGGAAAATTTCAGATAAAAATTCAGGTACAGCCCTTAATGGAGCCATTATCAGAGTAGAAAATACCTATTCTTCTGCCCGTTCAGATGCATCGGGAAACTATTCACTCAAAAATTTAAAACCCGGAAATTATCTTGTTAAAATTAGCTTTCTGGGCTATCAAACTTTTGAACGTAAAATTAGTTTGAATGAGAATACCGGCCTAAACGTTGAACTTTTTCAAAATAGCCTTATAGCAGACGAAGTATTAGTCAGGGCAACCAGAGCATCCGAAAACTCTGCAACTACCTACAGTACTATCAATAAAGAAGATCTAGAAAAGAATAATCTGGGTCAAGATCTGCCATTTCTGCTAAATCAGACTCCCTCAGTAGTGGTAAGCTCTGATGCAGGAAATGGGGTTGGTTATACCGGTATTCGCATCCGCGGAAGCGACCCAACCCGTTTAAATGTAACAATCAATGGAATTCCATACAATGAC
>NZ_JBIKSU010000136.1:0-3929 GCF_044348475.1 Daejeonella sp.
ATACATGACTTAAAGCTTTATATTAATGGTTGATGCTAGTTTCACGGCTTTATCCCCGAATCGGTTCCGGATGCGATCCATGGCCTGATACAGTTTATACTGTTCTTCTGAGGCACTGTACAGATTGATTTGCTCATGCCCGCTAACCAGTTGCGAAAGTTTAACCCCAACCAAACGAAGTAGCATGCGCCGGTTATACAACTTATCAAAGAGCTCTTTTGCTTTACCGATCAGGAAGGAATCAAGTGTGGTATAGGGTATTTTAGCCTGTTGGGTATGGGTTTCGAAATTGGAATAACGGATGGTTATGGTGATACAGGCTGTCAGTTTTTTTTGCGCCCTGAGTTGAAAGCAAAGATCGGTAACCATGGATGTGATCAGCTGCTTAATTGTATGCGTATCAATACTGTCGGTTTCGAAAGTGCTTTGAGTACCGATTGATTTTTGCTCACGGTAGGGCAAGACCGGCGAATGGTCAATTCCATGAGCTTTCTGCCACAGGCTTGTTCCATTATTGCCAAGTACTTTGAACAACTGCTCCTGGGGGATCTGTGATAAAGTGTAAATAAAGCGAACTCCCATTTCGCTGAGTTTGATATAAGTTGCCTGACCCAAGCCTGGTATTTTCTTAATGGATAGGGGGTTTAAAAAAGGCTGCACCTCATCAAGAGGCACCTGCCGTTCTCCGTTAGGCTTACATTCATTGGTGGCTATTTTTGATACCGTTTTATTAACTGATAAACCAAAAGAAAGGGGCAGACCTGTTTCCTTCATCACCTGAAGCCTCAGTTCATGTGCAAATTTCATGCAACCATGGAAACGATCCATGCCAGTCATGTCTATGTAGTGTTCATCAATAGACGCTTTTTCAAGTACCGGTACTTTTTCTTGCAGAATATCGGTGACCATGTGTGAGTATTTACTGTACTCGTCCATGTTACCGCGGATAAAGATGGCATGCGGACAAAGCTGCCGGGCCATTCTAGAGGGCATGGCCGAATGAATGCCGAATTTCCGGGCTTCATAACTGCAGGATGCAACTACCCCACGATCGGAAGTGCCCCCGATAATCACCGGTTTTCCAACCAGTGAAGAGTTCTTCAGAAGCTCTACAGATACAAAAAATGCATCCTGATCAATATGTATGATTTGTTTATCCATCAGCATAAATTTAGTTGCGGGGGAAACAAATTTATGCTAAAATTTTTAGCAATTAAAATAATTTAGCAATTCATTTATTTATCGATGTTACGATGGCTCAAAGGATATTTCATAATCAAATGGATTTTTCTCCATTTTTTTTTACAATAAAAAACAAAATAAATTAGGTGCAAACAAAAAACTTGAGTATAATTGTCTACTAATTCCATAGACTTTATATTTATACGATCAACTGGTCATGAAACTAAAAGAAGGTGCAGTAGACGTACCGCCTAACATCTCTGAAATGTCTCAGGAAAGAAAGTGGAAAAGAATCGCTTACCTATCCTTATTTAGTTTGGCGATGCTATTTATTGCATATTCTATTTATACCTATATCGGTTATACCTCTGTTGTTGCATTAAGTAAAGATCTTTCTAAACAGATCGATGATAAATTTATGTGGATGCTGCTGGTTGGTTTTTGTGCACAGATTGTTGACGGTGCTTTAGGTATGGGTTATGGCGTGGTTTCAACTACCCTTTTATTGTCTGGTGGATTAAACCCAGCAGTGATTTCAGGAAGTATTCATACGGCAGAAATGTTTTCAAGCGGAGCTTCTGGGTTTAGCCATTACCGTTTTGGAAATGTAAACATGAAATTATTCAAAACCCTGCTTATTCCCGGTGTTCTGGGTGCAATTATAGGGGCCATATTTCTGGGTTATGCAGGAGATAATTTTTCGCAATGGATTAGGCCTGTTATTTCGGGATATACCCTGCTTCTTGGGGTCAGAATATTAACCAACGCCTTCAAAGAAAAAAGAAAAGCACAGAAAGTTAAGCATGCTGGCTGGCTGGCTGGTGCCGGCGGTTTTCTAGATTCATTTGGCGGAGGTGGCTGGGGTCCATTGGTTACCAGTACATTAATTTCTAAAGGCCGTACACCCAAATATGTGATTGGTTCAGTGAGCTTAACGGAGTTTTTCGTGACCATGGCCAGTGCACTTACATTCTTTATAATTCTGGGTGTTAGCCACTGGCAAACTGTTTTGGGTTTGATTGTTGGTGGTGTGGTTGCTGCTCCAATTGCTGCCAGGCTGGCCGGAAAATTACCGCTTAAAAAGATGTTTATCGGGGTTGGGGTACTAGTAATCCTTTCCAGTTTGAGGATCATCTGGAACTCTATTGAGAAGCTGATTTAATAGTCATTATTTTTTTGCTTTTTGTATAGTTAAAATTGCTCATCGATTCCCAAAAAAATAATCTGAAATTTATCAATCACTCCAAACAGGTTTTTGTCTTCGATTTTACTTATTTTTAATGTTAAAATCAGATCGGTATGCTAAAGAACATCAAATTACTAGTTATTGGGTTCATTGTTTGCCTGAGTAGTTTCAAACCAGATAATAGTTTAAATCGAGGTATTATCAATGGTGCTTGGAAAACTCAAGAAGGCACTATTGAGCAGGTATTGTTATTATCTGACGGATATTTTATGCATACCATTTTTGATCAGGTAAATAAGGAGTTCATTCAGAGCAGAGGGGGAACCTATCAATTTTCAGGGAGTGATCTTATCGCTACTGTTGAATTTAATACGGTGGATAAGGATCAGATCTGGCAGAAGATCAACTATAGTTTTATAATCAAGAAGGATAAACTAAGTTCAGATCTTAGTGGTAAAAAAGCTGTCTGGAATTTGTTGGATAAGGTGCAGGGAAATCTTTCAGGTACCTGGCGTATGTCAGGAAGGATGCAGGATGGTAAGATTACCTATAGTCAGCCAAGAGCCAGAAAAACTTTGAAAGTGCTAACCGGCTCAAGGTTTCAATGGGCTGCTATCAATGCTGAAACGAAGGAGTTCTTTGGCACTGGTGGAGGCTCCTACACCTTTGAAAAAGGAAAATATACTGAGAAGATTGAATTTTTCTCCCGTGATAATAGTCGGGTTGGGGCTTCACTTTCTTTTGATGGAAAATTAGTAGACGGCAACTGGCATCATTCTGGGTTAAGCTCTACCGGAAATCCGATTTATGAGGTGTGGACTAAAGAAAATCAAAAATAGGCTTTCTTTTATAACATTTAAGTAAATGCATAAACGTGCGATGAGCCCAGTGCTAGCGCACGCGTGTGCTTTTCCAAAAACAAATATTTTTTTTTGCGCTATGCACCTGTCATCCTGAACAGCGTGAAGGAACTTAGTAGTATGCGTAAACAAATTTCTTTATCCGTTATAAAAAGCGTCTTTGCGTCTTTGCGAGAGTATTTTTTTAGGTCGTTTGTCTCGCAGAGACAAATTTAGAGTCTTTATTTATTTAGAAGAGTTATCTCGCAGAGACGCAGAGACGCAAAACAATCACTGAAACGAAATTTCATACTAATTGAAAACCCTTAGCGTCTTCGCGTCTTTGCGAGCGTATTTTTTTAGATCGTTTGTCTCGCAGAGACAAATTTAGGGTCTTTATTTATTTAGAAGAGTTATCTCGCAGAGACGCAGAGACGCAAAGTAATGACTGAAACGAAATTTCATACTAATTGAAAACCCTTAGCGTCTTCGCGTCTTAGCGAGCGTATTTTTTTAGGTCGTTTGTCTCGCAGAGACAAATTTAGGGTCTTTATTTATTTAGAAGAGTTATCTCGCAGAGACGCAAAGTAATGACGGAAACGAAATTTCATACTAATTGAAAACCCTTAGCGTCTTTGCGTCTTTGCGAGAGTATTTTTTTAGGTCGTTTGTCTCGCAGAGACAAATTAAGGGTCTTTATTTATTTAGAAGAGTTATCTCGC
>NZ_JBIKSU010000016.1:0-48813 GCF_044348475.1 Daejeonella sp.
GCACTCATGGTCTCGTCGTACCGCCTCGGCATTGGTCCTTTTTTCCTACAGAAAAAGGACTAGGCCCCCGCGGCTATGAGCGGAGTGAAATATATGAATGCTTGGTAACACCAAGCAGAAGAAACATAAAATTATTCTAAAATAATTTTATATCAATATTTGATACTTTTTTCTTGATGAAAAAGTATCCAAAAAATCAAGAAAGAACGATGCTTCCACCGCCGAGGGCAAAACACCTGGCCCGCCGTTCTTTCATCCCACCGCGCGGGTATTGTAGTTCATTTAATAGTTATTTTCATTAGTGAAAATCTGACAGAGTACTAAGGTTAACGTTAGTGGGGGTTATGAACGTTCATCCACCAACGGCTACGTACAGGGCTTTGATTTTTGTATTTAGGATGCTTTTATAGCTACCGCCCTGTCCAATGCCGCGCAAGATGGTGAAGCACAATTTTTTTTCTCCGCCACGCTTGCACAGACCTTTAATAACCTCTCTTCCGCATTGACTGGTGCGGCAATTACAGTCTTAGCCCTCGCAGAACCTTTCATAGCAGCAGGCGCAGCGGTGGGATTTATTCGGTGTAGTTTATTGTTTTTTAAAGGCCCTCATGGTCTCGTCGTGCCGCCTCGGCTTGGTCCTTTTTTCCTACAGAAAAAGGTAAGGCCCCTGCGGCTATGAGCGGAATGAAATTATATGTGCTTGGTGGGTACCACCAAGCACTTTCCTATGCGTGTTGATTCTCGACACTAAAATTAAAAACCACCCCCTTTTATTCCCCCGCCAGCGGTGGACACTAGGCGCCTAAGGAAAATTTGATTATAACATCAAACTACAACCTGTTTTCGAAAAATCTTAAACGATTATGTTGTCCCCCGCGGCTATGAGCGGATTGAAATGATATATACTTAGTGGATAACACCAAGCATAAGGGAAAAATTTAAGATTCAGAATTTTTATATTATTATTAGTTAAATTAAATTAAAATGAATAGTTTAAACTATTCATTTATTGATTTACAGTTAACATCTATTTAATCTAAAAAAAGTTAAAAAAAATAAGAAGATGCAAAAACAAATAAGAATCAAATTATCAATCTTCATGTTTCTTCAATATCTAATTTGGGGATCATGGTACGTGAGTATGGCAAGCTATCTGAGCAAAACACTGCAGTTTAGCGGAGAGCAAATTGGACTAGCCTATGGCGCCTTTGCCATCGGAGCAATGATCGCACCTTTCTTTGTTGGTTTGATCGCCGACCGGTATTTTGCATCTGAAAAGATTTTGGCTTTTCTGGGTATTTTTGGTGGCCTACTTTTATTTCTGCTACCTGAAATGACTACATTCGGAAGCTTCTACCCCATGTTGATACTGTATTGCTGTACCTACGTGCCTACTTTGGCACTTGGAAATTCAGTCTCGTTACACCATCTTGAAAACCCAAAGCGCGATTTCCCATTAGTGAAAACCCTCTCAGCGGTAGGATGGATTGCTGCAGGATTATTGCTCAGCTTCGTCTTTCAAGGAGAGCTTTCAGCCATACAGTTTTATGTTGCTGGAACAATATCGATACTATTCGGGCTGTTCAGTCTTACTTTGCCACATACTCCTCCGATGAAAACCGGAAAAGATGTAAGTCTGGGAGAGATACTTGGATTAGATGCCTTGGCTTTATTGAAAAAACCATCCTTTGCAATATTCATTTTATGCATGTTTCTTATCTGCATTCCACTCTATTTCTATTTCGTAAATATGAATTTGTATGTTACCGAACTGGGATGGGAATTTACAGCAGCTAAAATGTCTTTAGCCCAGGTTTCGGATGTGATATTCCTTATCCTGCTACCAATAATGTTAAGCAGACTTGGCTATAAAAAAACAATCTTTATTGGTATTGCCGCCTGGGCTGCACGCTATTTCCTTTTAGCTGGAAGTATTGACTCGGTATCCATGCAAAACGTAATGATCTTTAGTGCCATTTTACTTCATGGAGTATGCTATGACTTCTTATTCATTGCCGGTCAGCTCTATGTTGATGACGAGGCCAATGAAAGAATGCGTGGTGCTGCTCAAGGATTGATCGCATTTATACTTTGGGGTTTAGGAGCATTCGTAGGTACAAATATGGCAGGCATTTCGCAATCAGCCTATACGCTAGAAAATGCTATTGGAACAATAGCGCATGACTGGCAAGGTATCTGGATTTATCCTGCTTGGGGCTCGGTTGCTGTACTTGTAATATTTGTTGTTTTCTTCCGTGAACCTAAGAAAGTTGTGAAATTAGACGCTGAGAAAAGCTAAAAATGGACCGTAATTCGTAATTGAAAATTCGTAATTCGTAATTGGTATTTCGTAATTCGTAATTCGTAATTCGTAATTGAAAACTAAAATTCGTAATTGAAAACTAAAATTCGCTGGGGGGTACTTAGCACCGCAAAAATAGGAGTAGTAAAGGTTATTCCCGCAATGCAAAAGGGAAAATACTGTGAAATTACTGCGATAGCCTCCCGGGGTTTAAATGAGGCAAAAAAAACGGCAGATTCACTTGGAATTCCAACAGCTTATGGTTCCTACCAAGAGCTCCTGTCTGACCCTATGGTAGATGCAGTGTATATTCCTTTACCTAATCATTTGCATGTAGAATGGGCTATAAAGGCCATGGAGGCCGGGAAGCATGTGCTACTAGAGAAACCTGTAGGACTCTCAAGTAAGCAGGCTGAAAGCTTAATACAGGTTTCGAAAGGGAAACCCCAGCTAAAAATAATGGAAGCGTTTATGTACCGTCATCATCCTCAATGGCAAAAAGCTAAAGAACTGGTAGAAAATGGACAAATCGGAACACTTAAATCTATCCAGTCATTCTTTTCGTATCACAATACAGATCCAACTAATATTCGTCATAATCCGGATTTTGGAGGGGGTGGCCTGATGGATATTGGCTGCTATTGCATTTCCTTGTCGCGGTTTATTTTTGGTAAAGAGCCCAAACGGGTTAGTGGATTTGTTGAGTTTGATCCGATATTTAAAACAGATCGGATGGCTTCTGGAATACTTGATTTTTCAAATGGCATTTCAACATTTACCTGTTCAACACAATTAATACCCTATCAGAGGGTGAATATTTTTGGGGATATGGGGAGTATAGAAATAGAAATTCCGTTTAATGCTCCACCAGACAAACCAACCAGGTTATGGATTAATACCGCAGAAGGCACTAAGGAAATTGTCTTTGATATCTGTGACCAATACACCATTCAGGGCGATCTCTTCTCAAAGGCAATTTTGGATAACACAGCGGTTCCTACCCCGCTTAATGATGCACTTAACAACATGCTGGTAATTGAAGCTGTTTTTAAGAGTTCTGAAAGTGGGAAATGGATTAGTATATAAGTTTTATTGTCAAACCAGGCGTTTAGGATCAAATACTGAATTGGGAATCTAAAAAAAATGAACTTTAATTATTTGTTAAATCAATTAATAGAATTTTTTTTATAAAGGGCAACTTTATTAATAATATTCATCAGTTTTTCTCTCACAATAACCTCTGAACCTTTATCCAGTTTACTGGTACGGCACCTCCATGTCTCGTAACCACCACGCTCAATTTCATGAGCCGGAGGAACATACCCTACACAACCATTTGCAAGACCAATAGAAAAATAATTTTTTACAGGGCTATTCTCCTTTAGCCACAAACCTGTTTCGGCAAAAAATTCGCCTGCTAGTGCGCCTATAACAACATTCCCAATTTTAATAGCCTGCACCGGCAACACTTCATTGTCTTCTCCCTCATATAATAAAACCTGCTCCCTTGCATATAACCTTCTCAGAACATCGTGATCAATCAGGGTAATATTTTCATAATTACTGTCTTTCACAATCTTAATAGCATCTTCAAATTCCTGTTGAGACGGTTTTCTAATGTCAAGAAATAATTCTTCGTATTCGGTATATAAAGCAAGTTCATTATCCCAAGTCAAATCTTTTAGAGATGCTTCAATTTTTTCTGCTAAATCCTTAGCAATCAGCTTACTTTTTTTAAAATTTTCTTTAGGGTATCGATCCCTATTTATAAAGTCCCAAATATTAGCTTCACCGCTTGTTCCGTTAGATAATATGCCAACAAAATCATCGCCAGCTTTTAAAATACTTTTAATCTGTGAGGCAAATTCTCCAAAATAATCAGCGGAAATAGTACCAGCTTCAAAATCTCCTACATAGTGAAGTGAGTAATTAGCAAACAGGCTTATCCATTGATCTTTAGTACTTTTTACAGCCAAATAACTGAGTTCTGTATCCATTTTAGCAACAGGTCCTACTATCTGATCTTCTGCACCAAATGGATTCGTTTTCACCATGTCTAATTTCCCTGTTACCGGATTATAAGGTTCAAAACCATCCTGCATAAAATATCGACGACACAAGATATGATCAGGAACATCTAATGAACAGAAAGCAATTTTTGCCGGAACCAAATTATCTAATGCATCAATAACAGACTGAACGATAAGTGCCGGCAGTTTTCTGGTGTAAGGAAGATCTGCTGCACCAAGCAACAGATCGCAAATAGCTCCCGCAGAATGAGCATGCGTACAAGAGAATAGCAAATTTTTATCCTGCAGGCCAGTCTTCTGACTTATTTCTTTCCGGATGGGCCGAAGGAAGTCATCTTGCATGTAGCAGATATCCACCACAACCATAACAACTGTTTCCTCACCGCTTTTTAAGGCCAACGCTTTAGAATATAAATTATCATGAATAGTATGTGCATAATGAGATATAAAATCGCCATTAATGCGCGTGCCTATAGGTGGAGTGATGTCTACATTTGATGCTCCTGCCAATAACTGTTTAGTATTCATATTTAAAAAAGTTTTCATGTTATGTCCAAGCTTTTCTCAGGAACCGAAGCCAGTTTTTACTAAAAATATTTTCGATATCCTTTTGCTTATAGCCTCTTTTTGAAAGGATATCTTCGTATTTCTGCAGGTCAGCTATTGAATTCATATCCCAGGGACATTGTTCTGTGCCGAATATTCCATCTAGATCGCTTCCTATTGCAATATGCAAACTGTTACCAGCAATCTGGCAAATATGATCCCAATGATCAACCAGATTTTCGAGTCTAATATCTAGTTGCCATGGATCTGAAACGGTGTCGATAAACCGGATATCCATTGCCCAACAATCAAGCATCCCCCCTATCACGGCTCCCCTTTCAATGAGTAGCTTAATTTGTTCATCGCTTAGCTGCCTCTGATTAGGAACTATTTTTCGGACGTTATTGTGACTTGCCCACACCGGTCCCTGATATAGGTCGAGTACTTGGTAAAATCCCTGATCAGTAAGGTGAGTCACATCTAAAATAAGATTTAAATTGTTCATCTCCTTTATGAGCTCCACTCCCTTATCGGTTAGAGCACCTTCCATTTTTGTACCGGGAGCAAATCTTCCGGGTCCAAAGTGCGACAACCCCATGGCCCGTAAACCGTAATCATAGGCAGTATGCAAGTAATCAATATCGACTAAAGAATCTGCTCCCTCAAGACTAAGGATATAACCAATGGGCTTTTTATCATCTTCAATAGCCGCATTATCCCATAGCGCTAAATGGTTATCCAACTTCTTGAGGTCGGTTATTTGAACCATTTCTCCCAATTTTTCCATTTCACGATACCAGCAGAGCTGTGCCTGTGTCATAGCCCAGGCTTGCTGCGGAGAATTCCATCCGGGCAGTGCGCTACCGGGCGGAGTATAACGAGACAATTGTGTAGCAACCACTAATCCGATCCTCCCCTTTCTTAGTTCTGGTAAACAAACCGTTCCCTTACCGCGATCTGGCTTATCTCTCATAAACATTTCCCTTTGCCTTATTTCTGACAAAGGGCGAGTAAGATCCCTATTCCATTCCATAGCATTCATAGAAAGGTCTAAATGCCCATCAACAATAAAAGGCCTCTTCATATTATTCCGTCAACTTTTTTTTATAATTAAAGGGATATTTTTCTATGATGGAATGTATCTGGCTACTGAATTCTTCCATTGTATTTTTCCATTTTTCAACTTCCTTATCAGAATACTCGTAAAACCCTTTCTTATTTTCCATACCAAGCCCACCATCATGCAATATTTTTTCAAAAAAATCCGGTAGATCTTTATCTTTAGAGAGATCAGGATTTAGGTCTTTCATAACTACACCGTAAGCAGAGGTACCCATCAGATCCATGTACCTGCAATTACCAGAAAATGGCAAATAGTAACCAGCATCATTTCTGCAAGCCCTGTCAATATCAACTACAGAGGCATAACCGTTATCTACCATAAAAAATGCTTCCCTTACCATAGCACTTACTAAACGACTGCGGATACCTATATTTTTAACAATATAAGGATCTTTAGCCCAGAATGATTTAGCCAGAATAAAAACTTCATCTGCTAAACCATAGTTCTTCTCAGAAGCAATAATTTCAAGAAAAAAAGTTGCATTTGCAGGTTCAGTCCAATTCAAGCCAATTAATCTGTCCGGATACATACATCCTGCTTGTAGTATATTTAAGTCGATGCTTTCTGTATTAATTGCTATTATGGCATCTTTTGTAATAAAACTTTCAATTTTTTTGATTAGCTGTTGCTTAATCTGTAAATCTTCCTGATCAATAGCAATAACGAGTTTACAATCATTATTAATATTATACTCTGTGTCGATATTAATATTATTTAAAGTAGCATCTTTTTTCTGTGAAACCATGGATTTCTTCAAAAGTTGTTTAAATGCAGCTACATTCTCAGTACATACATTTACATGATGCCCAGCAAATAGTAAACACATAGCTACACTTACTACTAAATCACCATTTCCTACCAGTAAAACCGAATCTGTATGTTTTATTAAGGTCTTCATCAATACATCTTATTGCAGCCCCCCAGGAAGG
The DNA here is from genome assembly GCF_044348475.1 of Daejeonella sp. Lineage (GTDB taxonomy): Bacteria > Bacteroidota > Bacteroidia > Sphingobacteriales > Sphingobacteriaceae > Daejeonella. Next base: position 6,931 of record NZ_JBIKSU010000016.1, read on the forward strand.
CCTGTTAAATATTTTTTTAAAACTTTACGAACTTTTCTAAATTCAAAATGTAAGTTCCCATTTGATATTCCAAGATCAATTTTAAGGGCTAAGCTGATACTCTTTCTTTTTCCGAAAGAGGAGCAGGATGAAGTGATGCCAGAAGGAATATATCTTTATTAAATGCAGCAAAAGCATCTTCCCATTCTTTGGCTTCTGTGCTGGTATAACTATATAACCCATATAGATTCTGAATGCCACGGCCATTACCATCCACAATCTTTTGCATTATACCAGGAACATTATCTGAATTAGATAATTGAGGAAATAAGTTTTTAAAAATCTCTTTTTGATCTGCAAGCCCAGTAAAATCTATCCTCCTGAATATTCCCATCAATGTGATCCATGAACCAACATCATATCTGAATGCTTTATCTGCATCATCCATTGTGGTTTTACTATTCTCAACAAGGTAGAAAATCTCCCTGTAAACAGCATACATCAAACGGTTTGCAATAAACCCTCTCATATCTTTTCTTAATAAAGTAGGCTCTTTACCCCAATAGTGTGCAAGGTTAAACACCCAATCGGCATACCTGCTGTTTGTAACATTACCACATGTTATTTCCATAAAACGAGTAGCATACCCAGGCTCAGCCCAATGAATACCAATAAATCTTTCAGGAATTGAAACTAATTTCTGTAAAAGTGTTATAGAAATAGCAGAAGTATTACTGGCAATAACTGTACTGGCCGGGACAACATCTGTTATTTTTTTGTAAACCTGAGACTTAATATCAATATCTTCGACAACACATTCCAAAACCAAGCTGCTGTTTGACAAACGATTATACTCTATACTTATATCAAGTCTATTAAGACAGGAGGAAACACTATCCTTTAACAAACCCGTCTGCGAGCAAGCTAGTAAATGCTCTGTAATTCTTTTTTCTGCACCTTCAAGGTCGTTAGGAATGGGCGCTATTGCTTTAACATGATGGCCAGATGCAAGAAGCGATACAATGATACTGCTGCCCATCAGTCCGATGCCAACAACCCCAACCTCTATATCTGCAGGTTTAGTTTTTAAAGTATCCACGATCTTTATATATGGGTTTTTAAATAAACACAGGCTTAGCTATTGACAAGCACAAAGCTCTTAATCTCAATAGCATGAGAAAATGTTCTTGTATCAAACCTTGCATTGCATTCAGGCTGTATATTTTTTGTTTAGTCATAAGTTATTATAAGTATATTGATTGCATTAAGAAATAATAGACTGATTAATTTTATGTCAAAAATAATATCAGACTAGTTAGGATACTATTACTTTCCTACCTATTTATAACATTATTTTTCGCATTAAAATTTACCGATATGAGCATTAAAAAAATAAATATTATATTGTATTAATAAATCTGATTAATTAATGAAGGCAGTAGAATTTCGGCTTCCACGAGATTTTGACAAATCATTCGTTTTGTTCCGGGAGACCGGCAAATATTTTCCATGTCCTTGGCACTTTCATCCAGAATATGAAATTGTCCTGATTTTACGATCAACAGGCCGGAGAATGGTAGGTGATCATATCGGTTATTTTGATAAAGGAGACTTAGTATTCATGGGCTCAGGCATTCCGCATGTGTGGATTAATGATCAAAAATTTATACTAGGGGAAGCAGGTTATGAAGCTGATGCTATCGTTATCCACTTTAGTAATTGTTTTCTAGGCGAAAAGTTTTTAGAAATACCAGAGATGGCAAATTTTAAAAATGTGCTGAATTTATCGTCAAGAGGCTTAACCTATAATGGCGAAACAAAGAAAAAGATCAATATGATCATGAAAGAGATGTTAAATATGAATGGATTAAAACGTTTATCTGCATTATTTAATATTTTCGACTTACTTGCTAACTCTACAGAATATGAAATACTTGCAAGTCCAAGCTATACCCAAAAAAATGAACTGAAAGCATCCGACCGCTTTCATAAAGTAACCGAATACATCATCCAAAATTTCGATAGAGAGATTTCACTACCGGAAGTTGCTTCAATAGCAAATATGTCAGTAACAACATTTTGCCATTTTTTTAAAGCTCATTTCAGGGTAACTTTTATTGAATATCTAAATACCATTAGAATAGGATATGCCTGTAAAATGTTGACAGGCGAAGAACATAACATTGTTGAAATAGCTTTCAGAAGCGGCTTCAAAAACCTTGGTAATTTCAACAGGCAGTTCAAACGTTTTAAGAATATGACACCAAGCGAGTACCGGAAAACAATAGATGTATAAATTCCACTCCCTTCATATGAAGACTACCAACTCGTCCATCCACCATCTACAAACAGATTCTGTCCTGTAATAAATGAAGCAGCATCAGAGATTAGAAATACTGCAGCACCTGCAACCTCCTGGGGTTCGCCAATTCGACCCATAGGAACTTTGCTAACTAATCTGCCCACAAATTCAGGATATAACTTCTGTACTGATGGGCTGGGAAACGGACCCGGCGATATGCAATTACACCTGACATTATCTTTACCATAATGAACTGCCAGATATCGTGTCATTTGAATAATCGCCGCCTTGTTTACTCCGTATTCTATAGGGTTAACATTCATCGGAGCTTCATATACTTTAGGATCAGGCGACACAGAACCATACATGCTTGAAAACAAAACAATACTTCCTGACTTTTTAGTTTTCATGGCATTTCCAACTTCTCTGCCAAAAATAAACGAAGCTGTTATTCCATCATGATTAACTTGATCAAATTCTTCAGCAGAAAGTTCATCAAACCCTTTTGCAGTGGAAGCATAACTGAGATCGATCAGACCATCAGGTACTCCGCGGTTCGAAAGTTGCTCTAAAACAAAATTTTTGCTTCTTTCAATATCGCGTGTATTTAAAGTAACTGCATTAAGGTTAGAATTATTCGATAAAGATTCGATAAAATTCCTAGACCGATCTTCAATATCAATACAAAGAACTTTAGCACCAGCACTATGTAATAATTTAATGGTTGACTGACCCAGATAGCCGGCACCACCTACCACCCATACATCTTTTCCATACAGCCCAAAAGTTTTTAAAAAATTTGTATTCATTATCTTCTTTGTAATTGCAGCGGTATTAATAAATTCTGGCCACTAATTTATATCCCGGCTCATTTATCATAATTGTTTATGCATTTAATCCACCATCCATCAATATATTTTCGCCATTAATATATTCACCAGCTTTTGAGGCCAAAAGAACTACGAGGCCTTTGATATCGTCTTTATTTGCCATTCTTTTCAAAGGCACTTTTTTAGTGTAATTCTCTAAGAAACGTGCGGGTTGATTATTAAACAAACCACCCGGACTTATACAATTTACCCGGATATTTTTACCGGCAAAATTCTGCGCCATAAAACGAGTCAAGTTAATCAAACCTGCATTGTGGAAGAAATAATCCGGTGGAAGATCTTCACCCATATCCGTGCCTTCGTAATTAGAATAGTCAGGGCCAAACATTCCCATCATAGAGCTGATGTTTATTATACTTCCTCCATCTTTGTTCAGGCCAATTAGCTCCCCCATCTCCCGCAAAATATCCATCATTCCCGTTGCATTCACATTCATTGATTCCGCAAATTTCTCTATGGGTGCATAATAGCCTTTCATTGGCCTTGAAACCGCATTATTTATAAAACCATCCAATTTCCCGAATTTATTAAGGATCTCCTTGCTAAGTTCCATTACAGAATCATGGTTCCCCTGATCAACCTGTAAGCCATGCACATCCAGACCTTCCTTCTGGAAGCTCTTAGCTACTGCTTCTATATTTTCTGCATTGCGTGAAGCAATGATAACCCTTGCACCTGCTTCGGCAAGTCCCTCCGCTATGCATTTTCCATAATTCCCCGCACCGCCTGTTACTAGGATTATTTTACCTGTAAGATCAAAAAGTTGTTTGACGTTCATTTCTAATATTTTATAAAGATTGTTTTTCCGCCTTGTTTTAAGCTCTCTTCTCCGGCAATGATTGTTTTAATGATCTGTTCTGTTTTAGAAAATTCAAGTCTTGGCTTACCTTCCTCAATTGAGCGTATAAACTCAATGATATTATCCCTGAACATGGAATATGAATTTTTTATTTCTACCAGTTTCCAGTTCTGCTGGCCAAACAGAGAGATTTGGAAAGTACCCGAGATCTCCATAAACAAATGAATAGTTGCCTGCAAACCGCCTTCAAAATCTATTTTAACAATTGCCTGACCCTCTTTTCCTATGTTTGTCACACTTAGCGGTTTAGGATCATCCATGATTGAAAAAACTGCCTCCAACATGTGAACACCATATTTGATCCAGTCCTTTTTTCCCACAGCTGTTATGAGTTCAATCTTACCAAGAGAAGGCAGTTCAGTTTTCGCTGTCATACACTCACCTGCATATCGCATAGAAGAACAGGACATGATAAATCTACCCTTTGCAATCTCTGAAGCAAAATAATCAAGATCTTCCAGGTTACTGCATAATGGTTTATCGATAAAGATTGGTATTCCTGCGTCAATGAATGGCCGGGCCATTTCGCGGTGGTTCTCAGGGTCATCTCTTGCCAGGATAACGGCATCCACAGCTTTAATCATTTCTTCAGCACTCTCCACAACATACTCAATACAGCCAGTTATGGCTATTTGTTTTGAAAGGGCTTTATCCTGGGACAAAATATGAGTAACCTTTGCTGCAGGCAAACCTAATGTTGCCCTGTTTGCCTGTAAATAACTAGTAACTCCTGGATAACCAAGAGCTGTGATCTCTTCTCCATTAAAAGATCCGTTTATTATAGCTGACCAAGAAGATGGGTGAGCATTACCCGGGCTCATCCCGATTATACCTATTTTTATCATTTTATTAATGCTTAATACTTAACTATATAAAAGGGATCTTGCGAGATAAAAGGTAGTTTTTTCTTAATGCGATTAATAACAGGAATAAAAATCGCAGAAAAGGAGAAAAATATTTTACCAAACAAGGTTGAATTCCAAATTTAGCATTATAGCATTTAATCGGATACTATTTTCTTTTGCATTAATGGCATTATTTTACCAACGAATGAAGATAGATAGGTTATATCTTCTCCAGCTCGGCGAATATTTCCGAGGAATAAAATTTTCCTGCTTCGAAAGCCAGATCAAGATGAGCAATAGAACGGCCACCCACCAATACTGAATGCACATCAGGTTGATGTATAGCCCAAGCCATGGCTAAAAATGAGGTAGAATAACCGGTACTGTCTGCAATTCTTATAAGTGTTTCAAGGCGTTTTTGCGAATGTTCATTAAAATAAATTTCCTGATGAGCTGGCATAACTGCAAAACGCGAATGTTTTTGAACTTCATATAGATGTTTACCTGTCAGAAATCCTGCTCCCAGCGGGCTGTAGGTAATTATGCTGATATTATTTTCACTGCATATTTTCTTCATGTCATTACTTAAATCACTGACTGCAAGACTATTGTTATTTTGGATATAACTTAGGCTAACGCCACTGAGTTCTTTAAGTAAATTAACTGTGTCATCCAGTTGCATTGTATTGAAATTACTTACACCCAGCTTTTTTACTTTACCTTCACTCACTAAGTCAGCCAGCTCTAACCAGGTCTCGTAATCTTTAACTTTTGCATCCCACCTATGTAAATAAAGAATATCTATAGTGTCTATCCCCATACGTCTAAGGCATTGTTCTACTGATATCCTAATATGCAAAGGATCATAAGGAGGAACTATTTTAGTTGCAATACTAATAGATTTTTCTGAAAAAGTTCTTTGAGCCAACCATTGTCCAATTATTCTTTCGGATGAGCCATCACCATAAACCGCTGCAGTATCGAATGAAGTTATGCCCCTTGAATAAGCATTATCCATTAACATAAATGAAGTGTCCCTGTCAATCTCTCTCCCAAAGGTTACGCAGCCAAGGCCCAGTCTGCTTGAGTTAATAGAATAGCCGTGCATTTATTTTTGAGATAAATAAAATTCAGTTAATTATTATAATATTATTAACAGCACCTTCAAAGGCCGCTGCTTTGTTAAGTCCTATGATACCAAGTTTTGCACTATTGTAAGTAAGTTTACTGGAGAAAATCCAACTAGACAATTAATGGATTAATGTCCCCTTTTTTCACTGCGAAAGCAAATTATTAATACTACCTAACATACATAGGATTGAAAGGAAACTGCTTACCAAAATTATGCTAAACGTGCAAAGCCAGGTTGGCTCTGGTTACCCAGTTCCTTATCAATGAGTTGGCCAGCGGCGATAACCTGCTCAATTTCACCGAGAACTATATCAAGTACATCAATTAGTTTAGCAATATATTGTTCCTCATGTGCATACATTAAGTAAAATGTTGATGAAACTAAAAACCCATGTTCGAGCATCTTTCGTGTATAAAGAGTCTTAGCGGCAAGTGATTCCTTTCCAAGCTGAAAGGTCATTGTAGGTGTTGCAGGCATGCCGCCAATGAGCAATTTGCAGGAAGGATGACAACCAGCAAGATTTTTAAGCGCCTCCTGCAATTTAATACCACGTTCCCAAACAACTTGCTGCACATTCAAACGTTTCATTTTTTCAAGAACTGCCAAAGCTGCTGCTGTTCCAATTCCATCAGTCCAGTAACTTGATGAAATAAAACTAGCTCCTGCTTCAGACATGATTTCATTACGGCCAATAATAGCTGCAAATGGAAAACCGTTACTCATCGCTTTTGCATACACCACAATATCCGGATCAAGCCCCACTCTGGACAATGCACCTGGAAACCCATAACGAAGTCCACTGGTTATTTCATCAACGATAAACACAGCACCAGCGGCAAGGCATTTTTCGGCCACACGACCAACAAAATTATCTGTAGGTAATTGAGAACGCATTGGCTCCATGACAACTGCAGCCAGGTTCCCTTCTAGTAGCTCAAGTGCCTTATCCAGAGATTCCAGGTCATTGTAAATAAAGGGAACAGATGTCCCCTGCAATTCCCGCGGTACCCCTTTGGGTTCCAAGCCTGGTAATAGGTGCCCATCGAGCGCATTAGTTTCACCAAGGTTAGCTGCCAAGTACCAATCATGCCAGCCATGATAACCGCAAAATACTATGCCACTACGACCAGTGGCCGCTCTTGCAATACGAACTGCAACTGCCATTGCTTCGCCTCCACTCCGTGCAAACTGAACCTTGCCCGCCCATGGATGGAGTTCTAGCAGCGTTTCAGCCAGCTCAACTTCCTGTGGATTTACTAGGGAACAATAGGTGCCAGCAGATATTCGTTTAGTAACGGCTGAATCAACGTCAGGATCTGCATAACCCAAAAGCACGGCTCCTATACCCCCAGCAAAATCAATATAACGTCGGTCATTCAAATCCCATACTTCGCAGCCTGAACATCGAGAGAAATAAGATGGCCATGAAGCCGCATCAAACATCTCAGAACGCTTGGAGAGCAAGCCCGTGCCACCTGAAATTACCGTACGGGCACGCTTCCACAACTCCGGCCCAGTTTCCTCAGTTTGGGCTACTTCGGTCGGAAGATGCGGTTTAAGCAATCGCAAAGCATTGTTAAAAAAAATATCGTTTATGTCCCCATGGGTCAGCCCTGCATCATCACACATCTCTTTTAAGGCTACCAGCGATTCTATTCCAATCAGGGTCATTTCAGTTTCAGTAGCTGGCTTGAAATCTGGCCTGAGCACCTCCGGATGAAGCCAGTAAAAATTTGATCCGGTTGTGATACAACGGCCACGCATTTCGCTTACTGGAAAATCAGAACCCCATAAGATCCGGCGAGGGCCGAATACACCTAGGGCCGCGCGAAACGATTCGGATTCACAAATGGCAGAAGTATCCACAACTACATTTTCAAGATCGGCCAGCATATGTAAACCGCCACGGGCATTCCGATAATTAAAACTCCTGGCTATATGTGCAAGTATTAGTCGGACGTGTGGATAGGTCTGACAAAGCCGGCGGATTTCCCGCTGATTATCTTGATCAGCAATTGCATCATTACGAACAATGTGAAGCATCATAATACCATGCGTTTCATGTAATACTTCCCACATCCATTCTGGAGCATATTCGGTAATTGATGCATTCATCGTATCCGGGCGGGATGCATAAATATGATAAACCTTTAAGCCACAAAATAAACCATTTCGAAGCTCATCGGAAGTCTGGATAGGATCGTCATTGGGTGTTACAACTTTCAAAGTTCGACTGAGTGCTGAGCCATTCAAATTGGTTTCTTCTCTTACCCATTTGTTCATGTCATCTCGGGCTGCGCTTCGATGGGGCAGTCCAAAGTAAAGTCCATGAATTGTCTTCGTAGGCATATATTTCAACAATGTATTTCGATGTTCGGCGCAACCTAAGATACCGGCATCTTTTAAAAAGGGGAATGCATCCACGGAAAAATTAACCGGATTATAAGGATGAGCATGGATGTCAAAAATTTCTTGAGGAAGAAACCCATCGAGACATGAAGCCAATTCAAAGTCCTTTTCAGGTATAAAATGAGAATATTTCATCAAGTAAATTAATTAAATTTCTACAAGGTCAGAGTCATCCTAGCTCAAATAATTTTCAAAATAGTGCCTGCAATATGAGACATGTCATAATCTATATATATTGAAATAGTAAACCAACAGCATACAAATATTATCTAATGGTACCCTCAGAATACAAGATCTGCCTGAAATAATAAAACCCAATTATAATTACGCATCAAGATGAGAGAGACTATATGCCAATAGTCCAATTATAATAAAACCAGGCTAAAACTAGTTTAATAAGCTGCCAAGAGGGATCTTTGCCAGGTAAATACTTGTTTTTCCCTGGTGACTAGAATAATAGGAAACCCAAAGCTTATTTTTATAAACTAGCATACCTGGATAGCTGGTATCACCTCCACTTGGCAATTTTAAGCTATTGATTACACTTCCCTTTAGGTCCGTAGTATAAAAACCCATAGATGCTTCAGGGTGAAACATTCTTGTTCCTATCAGCAATTTTTTATTATTTAAGAAAATAAAATTAGGGCCACCCAGTCTAAAGGTTATTGGAGTATATTTCCATTCTTTATATGGTGGATTGCTTTCGGCAATTACTCCCAACTTGTTGCCAGCCTCACGCCGGATAAGTACATACATTTTGCCATTCTTATCAAAACGTATAGTCGATTCGTTAGGGAGATCCATTACATCAAGTTCAGAAATATTTTCAAAATTTATTCCGTTAGTGGTTTTCATAAGGTACAAAACCCATGCGTCTTTTTTTAGAGTCGAACGATCTCTGGCATTTTCCTTGAGCTGATAGTTAATACCATACCCAATCTTATCATGCCATGTAACCCTCCAAATCCAATCCAGACTAGGTTTTATTGTAGGATCAAGAATTACTTTATCAGGAAGTGAAAAATTCAATCCCTTTTTGTCAGAAAAGGACGCCATAGGAATCAGCATTTTCATTAATCCATTTTCAAAAATAGCCCCAGCTAGGGTAATCATAATTCTATTATCCGGTGTTAAAGATAGTTTCGGATCGCGTAGATCCAATCCATTTAGTTCAAGCAATACCACACTTTGCCAATCATTTCCATCTGTCGATTTGAGTATCCTAACTTTACCATTATTTTCTGCTCCAACATGGTTCTTGCCTTCCCTAAAAGAGCAGTAAAATGCCCCATTAAATCGAATTAAATCGGTAAAAGCCTGATGTACCCCCTGATCCCATATTTTGGATACTTCAATAGTGTCACGAAGTTTCAAATTTTCCGCTATTGCATAATCAAAATTGAATAGCGCGATTAAAATGATAACGTATCTTATAACTGTTGATTTCATTTAATATGTAATTTTAATATAGATAACAAAAATGCCTTTATCTCTAATAACCCTTTGGAATTTACTTCTGATGATTATCTAAGCTACCATAGGTGCAAATTTAATTTACTTAATTTCTAGAATAGTCCCGGCAATATGACGTGTACCATTATCTTTATTGAAATAATAAACCACCATCACGCGCTTTTTATCCAATTGTACGGGCCAGGTATATCCTATGTCTCCACTGCCTCCATCATCCCGTAACACAAATTCTGGTGCTGTTGCAAAGTCTGTACACTCAGCATTAAGAATCCGGGCACGAATCCCAAAAGGCTTGTGACGATAGCCATAAGTAAGTAAAACCCGGTTATCGGGCAAACGCAAAGCATTTAAAGGATGTCCCTGAAAGCCCATAGATTCCCATTTACTAAACGTTTTTCCACCATCTGTTGAACGGGCTATACATGCCTGATCATCGAAATTAGCTGTACGCAAGAAAGCCAGAATATCTCCTTTTGGAGTTTCATAAACAGATGTTTCATTGAAGGCCACCTTTGAATCAACGGCAATAGGACTTGAGTAATTCCATGTCAGCCCTTTATCGTTAGAAGTAATTAAATGTACAGAAGTTTTTTTCGAAGCATCTGAAGCTGCTACTGCCCAAAAAATGCGTCCGCTTTTCCCTTCGTATAAAGCACCCCGGTTATATGCAGGCACCGGCGTTCCATAAGCATTAAAGTTAACTTCAGGCTCTATATGAGGAGGATAAATTGGTGCTTGCCAAGTTTTTCCTCCATTTGCAGAACGAACAAGATACCCACCAAGAAATGTGGCATCCCCTGACTGGAAGACAGGTTTTTTGAGGTTCGGTAAACCATCCGGACGGACAAAAGCCCAGCCGTAACTTGCACAAAGCAGTGTTCCGTCACGTAACTGCAGTAAACAGGGATCCTGTGAGCCGCCATACGGATGTGCATAGATTAATTCAGGTTCTTTGGTAAATGTCTCACCATCATCTGAACGAACCATCACCAGATAGCTATTAGGATCTGTATGGCCAGTACCTTTTTCGCTAAAGATTTTACGATCCGGAGCCCGCCGGAAAGCGACTAGTACTTGCCCATCGGGTCGTTTTACTACCGATGGGAATGAAGAGTAGAACATGGCATCTTCATAGATTACAACATCTTTTATTTTGCGAACGCCATGAATAGTATCCCCGAAGCCTTGAAATTCATAGGCTTTTAAATACGGTACTTTCTCTTTTACAATTGATGTTGCAAATGTTACAGATGAAATTAAACAAAAAATCAGTAATGAAATATTACAACATCTTTTGGTAAATGCATGAAATTTGGTAAAAAACAGTTTCATAATTTGTCTGATTTAGTAGTTTAAAATTGCATTAGGTCCTTACTTATTTTTAATATTTATAAAACTAAACCTTCTATATAGACATTCCCACCACTATTAGCCTGATTTATGATATTTTTTTTCAGAATACCTTATAGAATAAAACATATACTGGTGAAATTTAAGGCAGTAGAATTAGTTGATGCAGATTTGAGAACAGGTCTAAATTGAACTATATTATTTTCAAAATCACTTCTCTCCCTTACAATTCACATATCCTCTGACTATCAAAGAATTCACATATTCCAGCGTGGATATTTTTTCTTCAATAGTTCGACGAATTGTTCGAAAACGGCTTCATTAGCTCCCTCGTAGGGCGGTAATAAGCGCAGAGGAAACTGGGGATCGTTGACACGGCAAAACAACTTATCGAACGCGCCGTCCATATGCGTATCGGAGCCAACAAGTTTTAACAGTTCAGCGATTAGCTGGCTAGCTTCGCGTCCGGTTTCGGCAAGAGTTGCTCCATCGCGGCGACGGCCAGCCTCGAAGTAAGTCCGGCCGAGAGCAATGTTGGTGTTGGCCACCGAGATCAGCAGGCCGCATTCACCCATCATCGCGGCTTCAGCAAACCCCGCCTCGGTAATAAAATGTTGAAGCTGTGGTGCTTCGGTTAGTAAAGTGTGCAGGCGTTGCTTGTCGGTCGTACTGTTCTTTGTGGCGACCAAGTTCGGGTGCTGTTCTGCTAGTCGATTATACTCTGCGCCGGTAATGATACGACCTGTGCGCTGGAGGTTATAGTGGAGAAACTCACAATCAGAAAACCTACCGCAAGTTTCACGAAAAAAAACATCAAGTTCTGAGTCCCGCAAAACACCCCAGCTTGGTAGGCTCAACTGAAATCTGCGTGCGCCCATTTCTCGTGCACGTTCGATTCGCTCAATGATCGTTGGTAAAGATAAGCTGATCACACCAATCATTCCCTGCACTCCATCCCCGCGAGTTTCATCTTGAAAGACCTCTATAATATCATCAAACTGAGTTTCAGTAACTGCATAGCCTTCACCTGCTGTCCCGAAAATGTAGAGATCGGAAATACCATGCCCAATCAGATGACGTATCTGGCTCCGGAAAATCTCCTCGGCAAAGGCGAATTCCTCCGTCCACGGCACACAACAAGCGGCAAGTATGCAAGTGCGATAGCGCTTATTGATTGAAAATTGATTTGTCATTTCAAGTTTTACACTTCGTTTTTCACTCGATAGTTATATAGTTCGCACAGACTAATTTATTTATCTGAATTGATGATAGATGACAATTTAATTAATCATCAGCACTTTACCTGAAAATGTTAAACATTTAATTATCATGCTAATCAACTCTCCAGAATTTTATTTTATCTGAGAAGGTAGGCTCCAAATTACTGTTCCCATATGATAACGCTGATGAGAGGCTACTCCAACTGAATAATAGGCAGTCATAATTTTCCCATCAGGAAGCTGCACACTGGAAGGGTAACCACTATCGCCACTTTTTAGATCATCAATAACCAAAAACTCATTGCTCCAGGTCATCCCTTCATCCTGACTAATTTTAGTTGCCACACCGAACTGACCTGGAATTCTATTACCATAAGTTAAAAGCAAATGGCCATTATTGAGTCGAAGCAAATGTGCCGGATGCTGATTGGATTGGGTCAGAGGCTGATCATAACGCCAGGTCTTGCCGTCATCATCACTTCTGATCAAATCGAGCGCCTGTCCACCTCGCCATCGTCTTGCTGCAGCGAGCCATTTTCCTCCCCCTAAGTGAAAGAAAGCCGTTTCATTGTGTCCATCCATGCTTTCCTTGACTTTGTGACCATCGCTGACTTGTGACAACCAACGCCATGTTTTTCCATCATCCGTACTGCGAAACATTGAAACTTTGTTGATTTTTTTGTCCAAGGACTGTGCATAAGCAAGTACCCGTATAGACCCGTCGTTGCCGGTAAGAATGTCACCAAATGGAACAAATTCAGTCATATCTTTTTCTGCGAGGGGAAACGCATCTTTCTTTACCTTCCATGTGCGACCTCCATCTGAAGAAACGGATACCCATGCTCTTAGAACAGATATAATATCCCGTGCACCACCCGGTTTTGAAGCAGGTGTCAATGACCATCCCGAGGCAACCACAACTAGGTTTCCGTTATTAGCCATGCCCGCGGCGACGTTCATACGGTTAGCATTAGGATCATGCAAAGCAGCTATGCCGCGTTTTTCCCAGAATTTACCGCCATCTGTACTAGCCCAGCACTCCACATCTCCCTCTCTCTTAGCATGGCTAGGCTGATTAAAGATCGTTGCGATGATCGTACCGTCGCGCAACACCGTCAGGTTCGGCCAAGCGCAAACATTATCTACAGAAACAAACCTAGAATCTATATTAACCCTAAAATTTAGTCCTTTTGCATTTAATTTATTTTGTTTGATATTATTTCCTAGTCTCTGAGTACTATCACCAATTGGATTGTATCCAAAGTCATTAGAGTAAAGAATTTTATCATTAAAATTTGATTTTAATGATGTTGATATCCCGCCTTGAACTACTAAAATATTACAATAAATAAACGCACTTATTGACAATAAAAGTTTAGCTAATTTCATTTTAATTTTTTAGGTATAAATTGGTGTAATTAAGTGTTTTATTCTATGATTTTCTTTATAATAAATTATATAATAATTTTAAACTCATTTAGCTTGATAGTCTGTAACAGTATCCAGATTATTTTTTTAGTCAAAAATTTTCTTACTTATAACCTGGATTTTGCTTCACTTTTGGTTCCAAACTAAGAACAGTATTCGAAATAGGAAATAACAAGAGATAATCCTGGCCCTTTCTGCTTTGGAGATTAGGAACGAGATCAAATGCCTTGTCAAACCTCACCAAATCCCACCATCTTTTACCTTCATAAAGCAGTTCAAAAAGCCTTTCCTTAAGAATAGTATCATCATTCTGTGTTTTAGTGCCATTGACAAAGACATTTGATGCATAATTAGTTCCATAAGCACGCTTTCTTATCAGATTCATTTCAAGAGAAGGATCTTGACCTAAGGCATTTTTAGCTTCAGCCTTCATTAATAATACATCCGCATATCTGTAAAGTATTATATCATCTACAAAAACTCTTGAGCCGCCCGTAAGTAGGCCTTTCCCTTTTAAACATAAAGTAGAATAAAAAGTAGCTTTACCATTAGCGTCATAAGTATAAATCTCATGAAAAGATGCTTTCTTTCGTGTATCCTTATCATTGAATTGTTTCCTAACTAGATCTGTAAGTACTAAAAGTCCTTGTCCACTACCTATTGGGTTAATCAAAGCTTTAGTTTCGGCATCAATATTACTAGGAACCGCTCCACCTATGATCCATTTATGCCAAAATCCATTAGTTGGACCATCTAAATCCTGATATCTTATACTCATTAAAATTTCTTTATTCCCTTTGTTGGTATATTGGAATAGGTCACCAAATTGTGGAAGTAACATCACATCCGATGTTTCTGCCAGATTCAATGCACTTAGAGCTGTAGTAAAATCTGCTGCTCCACCGCCAAGTTTCTTACCTGTCCAAAGAAACACTTCGCCTTTAAATGCATTTACCGCTGGTAGTGACCAAAAATACCTGCCAGTAGGGAAAATGTTATCAGGAAAAAGTTTAATGGCATTTTCAATATCAGCCTTAATTAGTGCGAACACCTCCGACTGAGGAGACCTTTCCTTAATCGTTTCCTCAGGATTAGACCCTTCTGTAGGTAGGGTTCGGATAATCAAATTACCCCAAGTTTTTGTCATGTTGAAATAAGCATATGCTCGCATTGTATAGGCCTGCGCTAATATTTTATTTTTCGTAGGCTCAGATTTAAATTTAATGCTTGGTACATACTTTATAATTAGATTAGCACTATTAATGATCTTATAAAACCCAGTCCATTCCGAATGGTATGGATTGGCTCCGCTTAAATCATTAAATAACAAATTATAGACCCCGACACCAAAGGCACCACCTTGATATATTTCACTTCTTTGTTCTCCGTTCTGATATATAGCCTCTGACATTGACCTCAAATCTACATACATGCCATTTAGAGCTCCAACTGCATCATTCTCTGTTTTCCAAAAGGATGAATTGGTAATTACACTAGTTGGATTTACCTCCAATGTATCTTGACATGATGGAATTGTTAAACTCCAAATTAGTAACAACAGAATTATTCTTAGTTTTTTCATGATTTATCAATAAATTAAAATGAAATATTCGCTCCAAAAATCAAATTCCTTGGCATTGCATAACGTCCGTTATCTTGACCACCTTCTTCAGGATTTAAGCCAATATAATTAGTAAGGTAATAAAGATTATTGCCAGTAACATTGAGCCTCATATTTCTCATTTTAAACCTTTCCAATAACCTGCTAGGAATGTTATAGCCTATCGTTAATTCCCTAAGCGCTAAGAAATTACCTGATTCATTATATAAAGAATTACCTGAGGTAGTTACTCCGGCAAAAATATTTCGCTGAGTTCTCTCCCCACCCCAGTACGACCTTGGCATATCTGTAACATCTCCTTGTTTCTTCCAAGATCTATCTACATACCTTTGAGTAAGATTGCCATCTCCATATGCATTCAAATCCATACCCATTCTGGCCCAATTGAAAATAGTATGACCAGTAGTATAATCTAATCGAACATCCAAGCTGAAGTTTTTATATCTGATGGAATTTGTAAAACCACCTGTCCAATCGGGAAACATATTACCCATGTAAACTAGGTCGCGAGAGTCTATAAGACCATTTTTATCTGTATCCAAATATTCAACATCACCACCGAACTGTGTTTTGTTAGCGCCAACTATGTAGGTTGCTATCGGCCCGGCTTTTGCAGCTGCATCAGTTGTATATACCCCAACTTGCTTACGATCGTACATTTCCCCAATCGGGCTACCTTCCTGTAACCCACCTTTCCATGCATAATCACCCTTTGCTGCATCCCAGAGATAAAACCCACCCACACGATTGTTTTCGGTACCATTATATGGTAATTTTAATATCTTATTTTTTGTCTTAGAAGCATTAAAAGAAATATTCCATTGAAAACCGGATGGCTTAGACATGATCTGTGCACCTAATTCAATTTCAATTCCTTTATTTTCCAAACTACCAAGGTTAGTAAGAATACTTCCGAAACCTGTAGACTGTGGTAAAGATAAATTTGTAATTAAATTGTCAGTCACTCTTCGATAATAATCGAATAATATGTTAATTCTATTTTTGAAAATACCAATATCAGTCCCAATATCAAAAGTTTTTGATTGTTCCCATTGCAAATTTTCATTTGGAATAACTGTATTTTGAATAGCTGCAGAACCACCGTATTTAGCCCCAACACCATAAGCTCCTTGTGCTGTAAAGTCTCCGAGCCCCGCAATATTGCCATTAATACCATAACTTCCCCTTAATTTAAAACTTGAAAAAGCTTGTGGGATAGATTCCCAAAATTTCTCCCTATGCACATTCCATCCAACCGAAACTCCTGGGAAAAGACCCCATTTATTTTCAGATCCTAAATTAGATGCCCCGTCATATCTCATATTGAAGGAAAAAAGATATTTTTCCTGATAGTTGTAATTTACCCTTGAAAAATAACCAAGTATCACCTGATTAGAAATAGAACTACTTACAGAGGTGGCCTCACCTGAGGCATTAAGCGTTGGTATTAAATCTGTAGAAGCATTCCGTCCATTTGCACTCAATGAGGAAGATTCTCTTCCAAAATAGGAAATACCTGCTTTTGCCTCCAGATTATGATCTGAGTGAAAAGATTTAGAGTATGAGAATACCGCATCTGCCTGTGTCTGTCTCCATTTTGAATTACTTGCACTTGCATTACGTGAAACAACATAAGCAAGTGGTCCATTCCAATAACCTGGATCAAAACTACGGGAATCACCTGTTGTATTATAAAGCGAGATCTGAGGATCAAAACTAAGCCCAGGTAAAATATCGAGATGAGAACCTACGGAAACACTTAATTTTTCATTCGAATTTTCTCGGATGAAACTATTCATATAATATACAGGATTCCCAAAATTACTATTCAACCCTGGAGCTAATGTACCATCTTCAAACTTAAACTTAGCCGTTGGTGCTAACCCAGCATTTCGATAAAACACAACATCTGTATTTCCATAAGGAACATTATTGTTAGCATTGGAATAAAGTATGCGCGAAAAAACACTTAAATTATCCCTAATCTTTATATCTCCGTTTAGATTGAAACTTAATCTATCATATGCTGTTGTAATAACAGTTCCTTGAGCCTTGTTATAACCTACACCTGCGTTAAATGTTGCCTTTTCTGTTCCTCCAGACACTGATATGTTATGATTATTAGAAATACCAGTTTGATATGTAAGCTTTTGAAAATCAGTATTTTGAAATATAAGTGTCTTAGTTGGATCAACAGGATCTGGCATTGATTCCCAACCATCCTTTAATTTATATTCATTAGCCGAAGTAAGATACTGAGTAGTGTATGAAGTATTATTTGTAAGATCATTTCCTGTTCCATAACCCATTGGCAATGTTAACCTGCCTGAATTATTTCCAAACTTGGGGTCACCAAAAACTCCTAACCTATTAATAGTCAAAAAATCTCTAGCGCTTGTCATTTCATATAATTTCCCGGGATCAGAGGTGGTTAAATCATACGAATAGGAAACATTATTCTGACCTGATTTACCTGATTTAGTAGAAATAATTACAACACCATTTGAACCTCTAGCACCATATATAGAGGTTGATGCAGCATCTTTTAACACCTGCAAAGATTCGATGTCATCAGGATTGATATCATTCATATCCGTGCGGATGACACCGTCAATTATATATAATGGAGAAGCTCCGTTAGGATTATTAATTGAAGTTCCTCCGCGAACTATTATCCTTGGTGCAGCCCCTGGTTGACCGGAAGTACTTTGCACTCTAACTCCGCTAACAGCCCCTTGCAAAGCAGAAGCAGCATTTGTAAATGGAACATTTTCAAATGCTTTATTATCAAGTCTAGATACAGACGTTGTTAAAAGCTCCCGTGATTGTTTTCCATAACCAATAATAAGGACTTCATCTAACTGAGATAAATCTTCTTTTAATCTAATATTAAAGGATAATCTACCTTCTATAGAAATTTCTTGAGTTACAAACCCGATAAAACTGATAACTAGAAAACCACTTCCTTCAGATGAATTAATGGTAAATTTCCCGTCAGAATCAGTTACCGTTCCGATATTACTCCCTTTGATTTTTACATTTACACCAGGCAAAGGATTCCCATTATTGTCACTAATTATCCCATTGACTGTTTTGGGTGGATGGCCTAATGTATTTTTTACATTTTCTGATTTATCAGCGAGTGTAATTATTGGAAGGAAACAGAAAATGATGAGTAAAAGATTAATACACATCTTACTCAATC
Organism: Daejeonella sp.; assembly: GCF_044348475.1. GTDB lineage: Bacteria > Bacteroidota > Bacteroidia > Sphingobacteriales > Sphingobacteriaceae > Daejeonella. The sequence continues at coordinate 25,644 of NZ_JBIKSU010000016.1, forward strand.
CGTGGATTTTTTTGAAAAATAGCTCCATTTTTTTTATTTGTTTAATAATATTTATTTATCTCTGTAGATTTTAAAAAACACTTAATATTTCAAAGTAAAGAATTTAGTTAGTATCTATATGCTACTATTAAACTGATTTATAACACTTTTTTTTAAAAATATCAGGCAGCCATTTATAATTACCTAAGTCCCTAAATATTAAATAGACAGAAAAGTAAAGAGAAAATTAATCACCTTATTGTAGTCAAGCCAAACTATACGTTAATGTGAATTATTATGAAAGTAAAATTGAAATTGATAACAATAAATCAAAATTAATTTTGTGATATTATTCTTAATAGAAAGCACTATCTATTTTAACAGGCGCAAAATCCTTTAGTTGGATCAGTTTGAAAATATCGTGTTTTTAGAAGATTGTTTCCTAAGATAACAGACCTTATGATTGTTAGTAAAAATATGTTAAACTTGAAGAAGCAAAATTAAACAATAGAACAGTAAGAAAATTTAACCCATCAACAACTAGTCAAGTGCTACGTCAAAAAATAGCATTTATTACTTGAACTTACTATTATTTCATTTTTATTATAAAAAACAAATAAATCAATGAAAAAAATATTAACCCTTCTGTTATTGTCTTCTTCAATTATATCAGCCTTTAGTCAGACGATCATAAACTCAACGCCAGAAGCAGCAGGCTTTTCATTAGAACGCTTAAAGCGCCTTGATAGATCTATGAATGAATGGATTGACAAAGGATACATAAATGGAGCTGCAGCTTTAATTATGCGCAATGGTAAAATTGCCTATTATAGGGCAAATGGCTTTAATGATCTTGATAATAAATTACCCCTACAGAAAGATGGAATATTCAGAATAGCCTCACAAACCAAGGCAATTACTAGTGTAGCCATAATGATGCTTTTTGAAGAAGGGAAGTTATTACTAACCGACCCGGTTTCAATGTATATTCCTTCGTTTAAAAATCAAAGAGTATTAGTCAATTTCAATGAAAAAGATACCACCTTTACTACTGTTCCTGCAAAAAGAGAAATTACTATTAAAGATCTTTTGACACATACATCGGGAATCGACTATGCACAAACTGGATCAAAAGAGGCCAGAGCCATTTACTCAAAGAATAATATTACAGCAGGTTTAGGAGTAAAATATGGGTCATTGCTTCCGGCAATGACCAACCTAGGTAAACTACCGTTAATGCACCATCCAGGAGAAAAATTTACTTATGGATTAAATACCGATGTTTTAGGTTGTTTAGTTGAAGTCATATCTGGTATTAGCTTAGATAAATTTTTCAAAACCCACATATTCACTCCTCTAGGGATGAAGGATACTTATTTTAACATACCTAAAAATAAAGCAAATCGCTTAGTTAACCTTTACACTAAGACACAGCAAGGCAAATTAGTTAAATCCTATTCAGGAATGTTAAATGGAACAGCTCCTTCTAATTTCCCATTGATACCACATACCTACTTTACAGGAGGTGCCGGTTTAAGTTCTACGCTTTATGATTATGCAATCTTCCTCCAGATGCTTCTAAACGATGGCGTTTATAATGGTAAAAGATTATTAAGTCGAAATGCTGTCAGAATGATGACAACTAATCAGATTGAAGATATACCATCTATTATTGGGCCATTCGGACTGGGATTTAGGATAGTTACAGATCAAAATAGTGTTGGGTCGCCTGCACAGGTTGGCACGTTTAGTGCTGGCGGAGCCTTCGCAACTTATTATTGGGTAGATCCTAAAGAGAAAATGGTTTATCTATTTTACTGTCAGTTACAGTCAGGAGTACCTAACGGAATTGTAGAAAAGTTCAGAGCTTTAACTTATCAGGCTTTAAACTATTGATATTGTCTTAAACACAATTATTATAGAAGAAAAATTCATTTACAAACAAGAAATCGAACAAATCTGAATGATTCAAAAGTTCCTTCAGAAAGACTTTTAGTTGCTAAAGAAATTAATTTACGCAAGAAATTGATGAGGTGTACTTAATATAACGCAAGTTCGGTTTAAGCCTCTAAAATGTTTATCATCGGTTTGAAAAATGATGTTTAAGTGGACTTAAAGGAAGAACTGGTAAATGGGAATTACTACCCCCACTTAAATTTCAAATAATCGATCAAGATAAATTATCCCAATCAGATTATTTTAATTTAACCAACCCATCCTGTCCCATTTAGGCAGGTCCAGAAACTCTGGATCTGGGTATGCAAGATCTTTTGCTTTTGAAAAATCAATCTTATCTGATATTTTTCTCGAAACTGAAAATAAAGCTTTATTAAGATATTCCATGTTATCTATTCCAACCAAAACAGAGGAAACTTCATCAAATGACAAAGCAAAGTTTGTAGCTAGATCAGCAACTTCTTTGATTTCATTTGTTAAAAGGCTTTGAAATTTTTTTATATGTTTTTCAACGTCCTGCAAAGCAGGGTGTAAACCTATGCCTTTATTACTTAATAGTCCTTTCAAAAGAACGGAACGGATAATAATACCAACTCCACTTTCTTTTGAGAACTCAAAATTTTGTCCTTGCCGCTGATCCATTAAATTAAAAGGTAACTGTATGACATCCCATCCTTTGGCAATCGCTTCTTTAGTTTCTTTTACAGTATATGTCGATACTCCTATTGCTCTTACTTTCCCTGAGATTTTTAGCTTTGTAAATATTTCTTTCACATCATCATTATTCAATATTTCTAGATCTCCCTGATGCAGCATAAATACATCAACATAGTCAGTCCTTAAATTAGTAAAACTTTCATGGAGAGATGCGTCGATTTTTTTTTTTAGTAGGCCAAATGCAGGTATTACTCCTAGGTCATCTTTAAAATGTGCGCATTTAGTTGATAAAATCACTTTATTGCGCCTATTTTGAAAAGCTTCACCCATAATAGATTCACTTTCACCATATAATCGGGCTGTATCAAAAAAATTAATTCCCTTATCTAAAGCTTCATGCAAAAGCTCTATTGCTTTTTCTCTGGAAATCATATCTGCTTTGCTTTTTACTCCTAACCCATAAGGGAGTCCAATTTCAACTCCACCAAATGCTAGTTCAGAAACTTCTATCCCGGTTCTACCTAATTTTCTTATTTTCATCTGAGAAATAATTATAAAAATGTTTAAACCTATTGTTAGTATAATATTATTAGTTTTTAAACAATAGATTTCAATATTTACAGAACTACCTATATGGCTTACCTGAATCAATGGAATTAGGCGTTTTAGTTCCTAATGCTGATTTTCTAAATCTTTCGACAAGGTTTGTACAATAGTTATTTAAACCAATTATATCGGCACCTACATTAACAAAAGTGTACCCCATTTCTAAAAAACTTTCAAGATTATCAATACTTCCAGTAGTGGCGGCAAATTTTCCATATTTATTCGCAACTTCTGCAACAAGCTTTCGTGCTTCAATCAAACGAGGATGGTTCCATTCTCCTGGAGCACCTAATCCCTGACTAAAATCTCCGGGGCCAAAGAATAACATATCAACACCATCTAATGCGGCAATTGCTTCAATATCAGGTAAAACTTCAGGATCTTCAATTTGAAGAGCTAAAAATTTCTGACGATTCGACTCTTTTAGGTAATAATTAAAATCCATCTGGGTGTAAATACCATCCGCACATCCACCGTCGATTGCCCTACGACCAATAGGATGGAAACGTGTCATTTGTACAATCTGTTTAGCTTCTTCCAAATTCATAATATGTGGGACAAGGATTCCTGTTGCATCCATTTCAAGCGGTTTAACATATCCGCTGTAACTGCCGCGTGGAACACGCACCATCACATCAACATTATGAGCTTTTGCTGCCCATATCTGTGAGTTTAATACCGACCAGTCCTGGGCTAAATGTTCCTGATCTATCCAAAGACAGTCAAAACCACTAATAGACGCTATTTCGGCTGCTTGTCCGTCGCCAAGGTTCACCTTTAAACAACTTGCGGTGTTCCCGGATCTAAGTTTTGCCAATACACGGCTTTCTCTCATCTTCATATCTTTATTATTTTTCTTTATCTGATTTTATTTTCAGGATTGCATAGGCAGCGGCAGCTCTCAAATCGGCACCTTCATCCGAAGATGGGTCATATATACCTTCGCTATTTTCATCGTTAATAAAGCCCTGTAGGATTTCCAGGTGACTTTTATCACCTTTTTCTGCCAGCGCCTGAGATAATTCTGTACGCTGGCCTGCTGTATACTTTTTAACATCTTTAATCAGAAGATCATTGATCCTCAAAAGCTTTTTACTATCGGCACCGACCGGTGCGGTTACAAGTGAAGTAGCAAGAAAAGTAAGATATGTATGATCAGTCTTTTCTAATGATAAAGCAGACGATGTCAGCCGCTCCCATTGGTGCAGGTTAAGCCCCTTTGACTGACGCAACACGAAGGCGCTGATTTTACGTATGATCAAATTTGTATCCGTTAAGGCCATATCAATAAATTTTTGTCTATTCTTATCCATCAGACAGTCAGACCCGAATGAACTTGCCCATAATGCATAGGCTTGTAAATTTCTATCACTGGATGCCAGTGTTTTTGCAGTCACTTGTGGAAACAGGTTAGCAACAGGCTGCTTCAGTTTTGCCAGGGTTTCTGTGGCATGCGTACGATCAGGGCCACTCATATCCTTATACGCATCGTATATCTTTTTAAGCCACATTTTTTTATGCGCAGGCTCTTTCTCTGCCTGTACCAGCACCCTCCATATACCAATCCGGTACTGCGGCTCATTTGAATGGATTTTCTCTTCTTTCAGAAATTCCTTTAGTGCCGCCTCGGGATACCCAGCCCATATTAAATATTCAGCGGCATGAACTTTTATCCATTTTTGCCTATGCTCTAATGTTAAGTTTAATTCAGTAATGGCTTTTTTCTCCTGAATAGAAAGCGAAATAGTTTCCATTTGGGATATATTTATGAAATTTATAATACCTGTTAATATATAAAATATCATCATTCCTGACTATTAAAGGATTTTTCTACTTCTTTTTTTACAAGGAACAAAAGACCTGCGCAAATTATCATAGTAAATGCCGCTATCTTAAAGAGTAGAGACATATCTACATGGGCATCACGCAATGCGCCGCTTGCATATATTCCTAACCCACCTATTATAGTTGCAAACATATTCAGGACACCGTACCCGGTAGCAATGTAGCGCTTGTCTGCAATCATGCACAAAATAGGCATGAGATTAGTATCACTGAATACGCGCGTAAAAGCATAAAGCATGAAACCTGCAATTGCAATATAAAGTATATCAGTGTTGCTGGCTATATAGACACAGGGAGTAGCTATACACAAGCCAATTATTGGCATGAGAATACGCGATTTTTTATTTTTCCTGCTCCATCTGTCTGAAATATAACCTCCAAATAGTGCCCCAGCTATACTTAATGGGAACAAATATAATGTTGCATATATTCCTGCATTTGTTTGTGACAGGCTAAAATGTTCTTTATAGTATGTTGGGAGCCAGCCTAAGATCATCCAGCCAACCACTCCAAGCAGGCCCGAAAACATTAGCAAAAGAATAAATGACTTTCCGGAAAAGAGGTTTTTTATAGCCGAGGGGAAACTAATATTGGCTAAATCATTTCGTTCTTCCAAAGTACTAATACCGGCTTTTGCATCGCGTAAAAGGAAAAATAATATGAATGAATAAACCATACCAATTGTTCCAAAAATACTGAACGCATCATTCCACTGATGTTTCTCAGCAATCCAACCGCCTAAAAAGCCAAGGCTTTGTCCTACTGTTACCCCTCCCAGATGTATCCCAATTGCTATAGAACGTGTACTTCCTTTATGATAGTCGGCTATAAGAGCAAGTGCGGCAGGAATATAGCAGGCTTCACTTATTCCCATAAGCGCCCTGGTAGCAAGCAGTTCTTCATAGGTTGTTGCATGCGCTGTAAGCCAGGTCACTCCCGACCAAACGAACAGACTAAAGATAATAACCCGGCTTCTATTAAAACGGTCTGCCAGGAATCCGGCAAAAGGGCTCAATAAACCATAAACCCATAAAAAAACGGAGGTTAGTAATCCAAACTGCGCATCAGTCATCGGAATTGATTGTACTACTGATTCCCGCATTGTGGTGATCATAATACGATCTAAATAATTCAGTGCCCCCACAACACACAGCAATCCAACTACCAGCCATGCGGCGAAGGCTGGTTTTTCGTTTTTTGATGTAATTACATTATCGTACGCTATAGCCATAAAATATTCTATTAACGGTTGAAAGATTTATGCGTTAGTGCTTTCTTTTCGTGTCGTGTGTTTCGTTACCGTATTATAATCCCCGATGTTTCTATTTTTTTTATTATTTCGTTTTTTCTTTGAGATTTAGAAGTCTTAAAATCCTTTATTGTGATATCGTGGGAATCTTCTAACCAAAGAGCAAATCGTGCATCTGGTTGCAATAGTTTAAATTGAACATTATCAAGGGTAATATTTCGGGCATGACGTACATATAAGCCATAAGCTGGTAAAGTATTACCAAACATGCGGTTCTCTGGATAATTTTTTTCTACTTCAGGCACTGACCTATTAATATCTGACAAAGTACCACCACCTTTACAATTAATAATTATATTCCTTAATATAACGTTTTCAACATAAAACCCCGGTACAGCAGTTATAGAACTTGATATTAAACTTTTTGTTGTGGCAATAATATTACTTATGAGTACATTTTTTAATGATCCTGTAGGATTTTCTCGGCTACCAAGTCGAATAAATACAGGAGTTTGAACACCTTCCATACTAATGTTGGTAATGCTTACCTGATCCAAAAACCCACCATCAACTACTTCAAGGGCAATTCCAGAAATCCCTGTAATTGAATCGGTAATACCAGTCAAATTTTTGTTCCATGCCCGGAAATTTGATTCTGATGCGGGCCTTAAAACACAATTACTTATCGTAATATTTTTAAAACCTCCACGACTCATCGTTCCCATTTTTATAAAATTGCAGTTAGATGCAATAATACAATTGGTTACAACTACATTTTCGCAGGGGGTTTTCTGGCTGCTTTTGAAGCATAATGCATCGTCATCAGTATCAATAATGCAATCTGATATGACTACATCTTTGCTGTCAATATCAATACCATCGTTATTAAGATTGGCATGCGAATAAATAGAGATTCCCTTAATGAACACATGCTCATTACCCTGTAACCTAAGTGTCCAATAAGCCGAATTTTTAAGCGTTACATCTTCTATTCTGATATTTTTGCAGTCTCTTACCAATATCAGATTAGGGCGGTTATCAGGATTAGACTTGTTAACTATGAATGAACTGCCCCTTCCGTCAATTGTTCCTTCACCATTAACAGAAACATTTTTAGCTTGATTGATGTAAATAAGGCTTTGGGTGTCCACGCCACCTGGAAAATCTAAAGTATCAATGCTCGCGCGAAGCACAGCCATTTTTTCCAAATGGAGGGTAATATTGTCCTTCAGTTGCAATGTACCAGTGATGAATATTCCATTAGGGATAATAACTATACCTCCGCCTTTATCGTAACATATATCAATTACTTTCTGGATAGCTTGTGTATTGATTGTTATACTATCAGCCTTTGCACCATAATCTAAAATATTATAACTTTGAGAGATGTGCTGTCCAATAGCACTGAAGTGACATATAAAAATTGCCAGACCGATAAGATTATATTTTTTTATTCTTGTCATTGAGGTATGTATCATTTCAGCATTACGCTTAACAGTTGATTATTTCAAATATATTCTTTAAGAATATTAATTAATGCTACTTTATTTTGCATTAATGACACTATTTTTGAAGGAACTCCCTATTTTATATTCCAAAATACACTAGATGAAATATTCCAATTAATATCGATTAGGCAAAGTATCCATGTTTTACTAAAAAAATCCTGAATTAAACCCTTTTCAGCTTAATGGGATAAGTTTGATCAGATTTCCACTGGCAGACAATTATATTATTATCTTCATCAATGCAAACATCATGTGGGTGAATAAAAATATTATTATCCTGATATTGCGTTTGCAGAATACCATTTATATATTCGGGCTCTGAACCACCAGGGGTAGATACTACTTTATCATTCTCATCAAGAATTGTGATATATCCAGATCCAAAGTTAGTATTGGTACCAGATCTGAAGACCGCCGCATAGAGAAATTTATCTTTAATAACGGGCCTACAAATAAACGAACCCGGTAAAGAAATTGAACCAAGGTAGTGGCCGTCCATACTAAATCTTTTGAAGGCATTGTGGTTCCTAGAGGTTATTAATAACGTGGGTCTTGATGGATTGCGCCAATCTATTGTGATCCCGTGGGCACAATCAAGTTTATCTGCAGCTTGCCCCAAACCGCCCCAATGCCGGATATACTTACCAAAATAATCATACTGAATAACAAATTGCAATCCATAACCATCGGTCACATAAATATCGCCATTAGGCGCTATAGCAGTTTCGGTAGGATTAAATTGTTCAGCAGAACGATATGCTTCTATTTCATTCGGATAATTTAAAACCATTATCTCTCTCCCGCTAAGGGTAGTTTTTATTACCTGGTGCCTGATAATGTCTGTAATAAACAGAAATTCTTCACCGTTCTCTTCGGTAATACTCAGACCATGACCACCCGAATAACTGTGCCCCCAGCTACCGACAAATTTACCGGAATTATCATAGGTCAGAATATTATTCCTAGTTTCATTAGTTAAAAGAAATATCTTTCCTGATTTATCGATAACCATTTCATGGCAATCGGCAACGGGATATTCATTAGAGTTTAAATCTCCCCATCCTTTCACTACTTCATATTGATGAGAGTTATGTCCAATAATATATAAAGCTTTGCTTAGCATAAATATCAGGATTCAGAAAATCTTTCTTCCTGAAGCTTTTTCTGATAAGCAACCTTTGCTTTAACGTCTTCTTTAGCAGATTCTCCAAAATAAATAAGCCCTAAGGCTTTTCTAGATCTGGAAATACTTGTATTCCCATCTGCACGATGTATGGTTAAAGAATGATGGACTAACAGATCACCAGGGTTTGCCGGGAAACTTACCTCATTCGCCATATCATCATCAGTTCCGAAATCGGTTATTTCTTGCGAAAAGCCTAATATTTTTGTTCTTCCGTGTAATCTCATACCCTTAGCATGTGAACCTTTCACATATTTTACACATCCATTTTCATCGTCAGCAGGTTCCAAAGCCATCCACATAGTTATTGCGACCGATGGATTTAGCATGAAATAATATCCATCCTGATGAGGAGGAGTAGGTTTTCCAACTAGAGGTGGTTTGTTAAAATACTCAAGAGTTTTCCCGATAACCCTTTCCTCAAGAAATAGTTCAGCCAAATCTTTGAACTTACTATTAGTTAAAATATCTTCGAAAAAGGGATCATAAGCATGAATATCAATCAACTGTTTGAGTGTTGAGGGATTCTCTTTATCTTCATACATTACAAGATTTGAAGGCATTGTTGGAACGATTTCATCAATCACCCTATTAAAATTCTGCCTGATCTTTTCAACCTCATATTCAGAAAGAAAACCGGGAAGGAAAACATAACCATCCTTTTGAAAATCTTCTTTAATAACATTCTTATCTTTCATAAAACATATTTAAAGTATTGCAGCATCAAATACTACTTTATTCAAATTTATATGTATTAAAAGTCAATCTCTTCCACATTTATATGAATTGATAACACTATTTTACACTAAATAATACCTGGTGTAAAAAGATCAGTAGTGCCCGACATTCTTCTCCTGAACGGCTTCTTAAGCCTATCTCTATAGGCATTACAAATTAGTAAATGTCAAAGAAAAGAACTCCAGTTGTGTTTCTAACTCAACGGAACCTGCAAAGCCTGGTGATTTAAGGAAAAAATGCCTATAAAACCAACTATGGTAAGCCTTTGTAGGGTACTTGTTAGACTATTATTTTAAATAATAAATATGGTTAAAGGCAAAGAATAGCCCACAAGAACAATTTCTAGATTATTCTTGAATGTGGTAAACCTTCTTAAAATGCAAAACAACTTTTAATCGGGGAAGTCCAAATGTGACTGACGATTCTCTTTCCGATCGCATATTTTTGACTTCGTAAGTCGGAAAGGACTTAAGAATATACCAAGACGCAAAGACAATTCGAGTTTGCCTTTGGGCAGTATTCTAACGCACCCCAAACAATTTACGTCAAATCCCATTCCTTCCGCTTTTCTATTGACAATAAGCTGTTTGCTTCGCGATCCCCTTTAAATTTCTCTCTATTCTCGCTCCATTCAAGCTTTCTGCCCACTTTATAGGAGATAAGTCCTAAATGCATAGGCAGCGTAAGTTTGCGGGCATATTCCAAATTAGATTCTGGTTGTGTACGTGATTTAACTGCATTCACAAAATTCTGCTGATGACCTGGCGAACGCTCAACGGTGATCGGAACTTTAGTTAAATCAAGCATAAGCTCTCCGCCTATTCTAACCTCATGTGTATTATAATCACAAATCAACGTTCCTTTTTCACCTTCAAAATAAGCACCGATATTACCCCGACTGGCCGCTCCAGGCACGTTGGGAGCCTGACTAGTCCAGAATATATTTAAGTCTTGGTATTCATAGTCCACATCAATCCAACGCTGAACATTAGAAATTCCTGTATTTTGTTCACCTCTGGCATTGATGCTTTTCAATCCTTTAGGTTGTAGAGCCCAAAAAGCTACGTCGGCAATATGTGACCAGAAATCGCCAAAAACGCCACCACCATAATCAGAGAAATAGCGCCAGTTAAAATGACAACGCTGTGGATCATACTCCGATATTGGAGCTGGGCCAAGCCACATATCCCAATCCAGATTCTTTGGAGCCGGCTGATATGCTGCCGGACCAAAATCAGGAGGAAAACCAGATTTCCATAAGCGTACCGTATGAACTTTACCCAAAATACCCGAACGAACCAACTCCACAACCCTATGATAATTATCACCCGCATGAATCTGGGTACCCAATTGGAAAACCCTATCGTACCGATTTAGATTCTTAAGCATCTCCTGCCCCCCTCTAACATCATGAGACAAAGGTTTTTCACAATAAACATCTTTACCAGCCTTAAACGCAAGAGTAGCAACTTGACTATGCCAATGGTCTGGTGTGGCACAGCTTATAGCATCAATATCCTTGCGATCTAGTATATGCCTGAAATCTTTGTAAGCCTGTGCTTTATGCCCGGGACGAAGCGTGTCCAGAGTTTTCATCGTAGAATCTAGATGAAGCTGATCCACGTCGCATAAGGCTACTATTTCAACTTCCGGAATTGCTGCAAACCATTTCATATGCGCATTACCCATTCCACCAAGACCAATATGGGCAACTCGTAAGCGATCACTTGCAGCTACCTTGCGCAGCATGTCAGGAAACATTAACATTCCCATCCCGGCAATGCTGGTTTTCCTTAAAAATTCTCTACGATTTGAAATCAATTTCATATAAATTTAGATTTGAGATGTGAGATTTGAGATGTGAGAAAGTTGTTATTAGATCCAAAGCTTCTTGCTCATTCCAAATACCATATCAAAAATTATTCTTATTTCCTGCTTAAATCCTTAATCCTGATGTTTCTAAACTGTAATTCTGAACCATGTCCCAGAAATCCGATATGTCCGCTATCTCTTTGTAATCCCGGGTGTTTCTGTCCGTCGGCAGCACCATTTTTCCTGGCATCTGTAATATCGCCATCAAGAATCACGGTGCCATTTAAAATAACTTTGATCTTTGGTCCCTGCACAATCACCTCCTGATAATTCCATTCGCCAACAGGCTTTAAAGAACCTCTTTTTGCAGGAATTGTACCATAAACAGATCCATGATACTGATATACTTTTAGATCCTTATAAACAGGTGCATCATTATCCAGTATTTGTAATTCCATGCCTTCATAAGCTGCATCACCGGTTATAGGTGATCTGATACCCAAACCATTATTAGCACCCGGAGTAAGCTGAAACTCAAAACGAAAAACAAAGTCACTGAATTCTTCTTTGGTAAATAAATTATTGCCAAGGGTACTTTTTCCAGGTTTAGGGCGAACAGCCAAATTGCCATTTTCGGTGATGTAATCTCTGGTATTCCCCCTCCAACTATACATATTAGTTCCATCAAAAAGCACTTTAAACCCTTCTTTCTGTTCCTTTTTACTTAGCTCAAATGGTTTTGCACGTGGTAATTCCTTGATGTAAATATTGCGATAAGAAACCGGCGAACCATGCGCCTGCAGCTCAATCTGTTCTTCAGCAAATATTGGCAGGTTCTTGTCCCAGTAATTTTCCAAGATCACATTATCAGTAACCAACTCACCATTCAAATAAACGGTCACGCGATCAGCTTTCATAATGATCCGAAACGTATTCCATTCATCCAATTTCTTATCGGCCACTTTTAAAGGCTTGCTTTCATTAACCTGATTGTTGTATAATCCTCCTGAACCAACCTGCGCCCCTGATTTTACACGGGCATTATCCCAAATCTGTACCTGTGGTGTTCCTCTGAGATAAATACCAGCATCACCCTCTTGCTTTCCATTGTCAATGATTTTCCAGTCAACCATCATCTCAAAATCGCCATATTTCTTAACTGTAGTAATATTATTTCCATGCCCAGTAAATTGAAGCTCGCCATTGACCACTTTCCAGCTTTCACGCATTTCTGCATCAGCTTTTACCTGTTCTGCTGCCAAAGTTTTAGCATCCATTTTCGACCTTTTGATCGGGTCAGCAACCAGGCCTTTCCAGCCTGTAAGATCTTTGCCATTGAATAAGGCGGTAAAGCCATTCATTTGAGGGTTCTCAATAGTCTGCCCAACAGCGTTTGTTGATATAGAATTCTCTGCCAATGCAAAAATTGCAGGAAGAACTAATACAGCCAGAAGAAATGGACGAATTTTTTTTGGAGAAAACATATTTTCCTTTTTTTAAGATTAAATTATAGCGTTGAATTTAGCTTTTATATCGTGAAATTAAAATCAGATTCACTTGATTTATAAAATGTTAGTTTACAGTAAGAGGTACGATTTCAACTTTTCTGACGAACATTTCTGCTCCTTCAGACTGAATCTGAATCTTTCCTTTGGTGGGGCTCACATGATAAGCTTCATTCACCAAAACTCCATTTAAATAAGCAGAAACTTTATCGCCTATAACCACACACTCTACTTTATTCCATTGCCCAACTGGTTTTTCAACATCATTCTTACCTCTGAATCCCAGAACATCCTTCCATTCAGGGTCTCTGGCAAACCAATCAATTCGGCCACCATTGATAGTTAATGGCTGCCCGCTTGCCAAATATACATTGCCTTTACCCTGCTGCTTAGGGGCCACATTGCTGGTTAAAGAAAACTTTTTGCTACCATCGCCAACTACCAAAAAATCGCCTGTGCCGCCTTCAATAATCTGACATTCAATAGAATACATCCATGTTCCGGAATAACCGCCATCAGCACCAATTGAATGTAAAAGGATACCACCATCTCTTGCTCTATCTACACGTGGTGCATATGTTTTAGGTCCCCACTTAAATTCAACAGTTAGTTTATAATTGCTATACTCCTCATTTGAAGTAATACATCCATATTCCTCTCCTGAGATATGGATCAGTCCTTTTTCTACGCTGAATACATTCTTTGGGTCAATACCGCGTCCGCGACCTTTTACAAATTTGTACCAACCATCCAGATTCTGACCATTGAATAGAGCAATGGATTTTGTGTTGCTGACAGTTGCAGCACTTGATTTTGATTTAGTGGTACCGCATCCATCAAAGATGAATGAACCCGTAATAAGGGCCAGGGCGAATAGAAATATTTTTTTCATGATATGGATAGATAATTATTAATTTGATTATTTTCTTTTTACTAAGTTCCCTAAGCCATCCGGAAGGGTATTCAAATAAGCCATCAGGTCTGATAATTCCTGCGGACTCAACATTTTATCGAGTCCTGGAGGCATCAATGAAATGTCAAGTGGTTCAATTCCTGTAATTTCTGACCGTGGAATTCTAACCTGTAATCCCGGACCAGTTGCAATAAGTATAGCATCTGGCAATTGCTCCTTAAGAACACCGGTATATGTTGCAGTTTTTGTGATAATTCTACTCGTTTCATACTCGCGGGCAAAGCTGGCACTTGGGTATAAAATAGCTTCTAGAATATCGTGTCCAGAGCGAATTTGACCGATATTGGTTAGGTCTGGTCCAAAAATTGCACCTTTTCCGGCCACAGCATGACAAGAGGAGCAGATGCCTTTCCCAAAAAATATTTTTGCTCCTGAGGCCACATCACCCCGCGTTAAACTTGCTTCAAGTTTTGTCAATTCTGCTAATCTTCCTGCATTTTTTTCTGCTAATTTTGTCAATAAAGGATCTGCCGAGCTCTTAATTTTTTGAGAATACGTATTCAATAATCCTTTCAATTCTTCTTCTGAAACATTATCCAGTCGATCAGGGCTAGCACTTAAAGCAGCCACCAAGGCTATACCAACTTGCTCGCTTTTATTATTTTTAAATGCACTTATCAGGTTTGGCAAGAGGTAAACATCGGTTTTTGCTACCTGCTCTTGCGCAAGTTGAAGCAGTTGATCATCTGTTAGTTTTGCATTTGAAAGCAAGCGGGCAGACATTTGCCTGATTGGCGATTCATTTTTATTCCCTAGAAAAGAGAATGCCATACTAAATTCCGTATCCGACAAAACTGGTACCGAAAGTAATTTAGAGCTCAAGGCTTTCAATCGAAAATCAGGACTTGTATTTTCATTCTGCACAATCTGACTCAACTGACCATTCAATGCTTTAATTCTTCTAGATTCAATCAGTCCCAAAACCTGGGATTTAATTTCAGTGCTTCCGCTATCCAATAGTTTGGATAATGCCTGAACCCAAACTTGAGGGATAGTATTCACCGAAGCATGGGCCACCACATCTAGTAAGAATATCTTTTTTGTATCTGATGCTGAATTGCTTCCCAGCTGTTCAGCGAGAAAAATCTGTAATTGCTTATCGTTACTAAAGGTGATCATTAAATCGCGTATAGCTGTATTATCTGTACCAGCAATTTCAAGAGTATTCATACGACCTTTAAGGAAGTCGATTATAATATCCGACCAATCGGGATGATGGGAAGCAACCCAGATTCCGATCTTCTGTAATTGGGGAGTTTTGCTTGTTAGGAAAGGAGATACATTTTCTTTCTTAAGAGCTGTACCCCCAATTTGATCAAGTGCAATTAAGGCTGTTCTTTTCACATTGGCAGATGGGTTATTCAATGCCTCCTGCAATGGAACCGCATCATTCAATTTAATTAAGGCATAAATTAATGCATGCTCTTCAAAACGATCATTATTGATTGCTGATGCTTTCAACAATGCAGGAACGGCACGTTTATCGCCAATCTGACCTAAGGCTGTTGCAGCCTGTCTGCGGACAGCAAATCTATCTTTCTGAACTAGTTCCATCAGTTTGTCTACAGATAGCTTATCTCTGGCCAGCCCCAAAGCACGGGCAGCAGAAGTTCTTACTACTGCCGAAGGATCAATCAGGCCTGACCGTACTCCTATCATGGCATTTGGCGTAGCGATACGCGAAAGTGCAAATATTCCTGCAGCACGTATTTCTTCACTTGTAGACTTCAGCAATGAACTTTTAATTGGCAAAACTGCTGCTTCTCCCTTACTAATCAATAGCTCAATGGCATGGTCACGAACTGCGATACGAGAGTCTTTGGTTGCGGTAACAAGTGCAGGTACAGCCATTGATTTCAAGTTCAATTTAGTACCCCAGGGATCATTAACTTTAGCAGCACCAGTTTTTCTAATCCTGTAAATTCCTCCTGGAACATCCAGCTTTGCAACCCTGGATAGTGGGCATCCCAAGATAAACCAACCTCCGGTATTCAGTATTAGCATACTGCCATCTGCGTCTTCCAACACATCTGTAAGGTGCATATCCTGAACGTTTGATGTCACGAATGGCTCATCGGCAGTTTTATAAGTTGCCCCATCGGCAATTACCTTATGACGCATGATGCGCCCTGTATTAAATTCAGCACTAAAGAGGCTACCCTGATTTTCTTTACCCATGGTGTTTCCACGATAACGCATAATCCCAGAAGGAGCTACTCTGGCCATTTTATTCATCACTGGCATCAGATCGCCGGTTAAAATAAATTTATCCTTTTCAATCACCGGATTATTTTTTGGATAAGTTCCTCCTTCTACCCAGTGCATAATTGCATCACGCATACCTGCCTGAGGTTCGATAAAATAGGTCATTGTTCCAACGGTTTCACCGGATGGCATAAATGCAAGCTCAATCGAATTGTCGAAGCCACCGCCGGCCATAGATTCTAGCCCGCTACCATCAGGTCTGCATCTCCAAATACGTGCAGTATTTCCTTTCAGATTTACCCCCTCTTTAGTAGTAATGTCAAATCCACGACGAGCATCAGTCATATATAGCCATCCGTCAGGTCCAAGAAAAGGACCTCCCAATAATGCCCCATTAGAATTCAAAACCCATCCTGATAATACTACCTCTCGCTTATCGGCAACACCATCTCCATCTGTATCGGTAAGGCGCAAAAGATCTGGTGAGGAGGTAACATATAAACTTCCATTATAAAATACACCTCCTTTAGGAAAGGATAATGAGTCGGCAAATATCTTGCTCTTATCAAATTTCCCATCGCCATTGGTATCTTCAAGCAAACGAATGTGATAAGGAGGGTCTTTCAACATTCCTTGATTTGTAGGTGAACTACCATCCGATTCAAATACAAATAACCTGCCATCTCCATCAAAAGAGGCAAACATGGGATAGGAGATCATTCCGGGATCAACTGCTCGTTCAATGGTAAAACCTTCTGGAACTTGGAGCCCATCGAGTTCAGGAACAGCCGTTTCTTTTTCTTTATTGCCAAGGAAAAACAAGACACTGGCAGAAAGGACTACTACTGCAGCTAGCTG
This sequence comes from Daejeonella sp., assembly GCF_044348475.1. Classification (GTDB taxonomy): domain Bacteria; phylum Bacteroidota; class Bacteroidia; order Sphingobacteriales; family Sphingobacteriaceae; genus Daejeonella. Next base: position 42,718 of record NZ_JBIKSU010000016.1, read on the forward strand.
AAAAGGTGATTTAAAGACTTTTGTAAAATAGTTCATTTGTTTATTGTAAATTTTAAAATGGTACGCTGTTTAAATTGAAATTATTTCTTAGAAGCGGTTTTTATCCCGCAACGGTTTAAAAAGTTAGTTGTAATTTTTTGGACCCGCTCATCTACGCCATGTGAACGCCCAAAATGTGAGTATGGAACAATAATTCCAGGAGGCTGCGACAATCCAAATGACCAATAGATAGTTGCGGCATTGAAAACCCAATTACCTTTTCCTCCGGGATAAACCGTTGCTGCATACTGTGATTTAGCATTAGTAGTATTGATTGTTTCGCCTTCGGCCACCACTTCTAAACCTGGAATATCTGCAGGATCGCCATGATGTTCCCATCCTACAAGCCCGGGTATCTTATCCCCCATCTTCATGCCTGTACCTTCAAATATCCAATGTTCGGGTTTACTCACAATCCAGTCGGCAGAACCATTGAATGGATACATGGTTCTGGCACCAATCAGAGTATTTTCATTAGGCCAGTCATTCCGTTCAAATGGCCCCATGATACCTAAAGCTTCCTCTACCTTGCTAACCCCTCCAAAACGACCAATTCTAAAAATTGTACGATACGGATTTTCATTGGCATCACTTTCAACCCGTTTTTGATCGCCCCCATCCTTTGCAAGGCCTGCATCTTTGTTAAGTTTTGCAGAATGAATTTTTACCTCCGGCTTTAGATCAATCACCCACATCAATGAATTCCCAGAAAGAAATGCAGCATTAAGCCCTCGAGCTACTGCATTTTTCACATTATCAAACATTTGAAGCGTCCAGTATTCATCATGACCTATGGATAGGAAGCATTTTACTCGGTCAAGGCCATTAGCATCTGTATGGGTATCAATATTACTGCAATAAGTAACATCATATCCTTCCTTTTCCAGCCAGTAACAAAGTGGGTATTCCCAAAGTAAAAACTCACCTGATCCTTGTGAAAGTGGCTGATCCACTACCTGCGGATATTTCGAAAAAGGGCGATTAAAGCTCGACCAAGTTCTTGCGCTGTGCGGTTGTAGGGGAGGGTCACTGGTATAAAGTGAGTGCCTGGTATCAGGCCATTTATTATAAGCTTGCCAAGTAGTATCACTGGTTTGGAACATCAAATCAGCCTTTCTATCATCTCTTACTATGAAAATGATATAACTCTCGTATCGGTGTGCAGTACAGGAAAGTTTCCCTACATACACTCCACTGATCCAATCTTCAGGAATTTTAAATGATGTAGACTTATTCCAATTGCATTCTCGCAAACGATGTTCCGCAATTGGAGGAACAACCTGTGGCTGCACAGAGAAGGGTCCCAATTTTTGCATGAAACGTCCACCCTTGCCTCCATAATATCCCATGCGATAGAAATCAATGTTAACATCAGTTTGGGATGATGCACTTAAAAAAATATCGATTGACTCGCCGGCACGAAGACTCATTTTGGAACAGTATCCTTCTATTTCTTTGGATCGTAGTTCTTCAGATTTAACATAAGTTAGCTGCCAATCAGTAGTGCCCTGCTTTTTATTCTCGGCAACAATCAGGGTGCTTCTTTGCTGCTCAGCATTTGAAAAACCAGACAATGGTAGCAGAGCAGCCGCCAATCCTGCATTTACAGCCCCTTTAAGAACATCCCGGCGACTTATTTTATTTTTTGACTTCTTCATTCTAATTGAAATTCAAGATCATCATTGAAAAACACATATTGGCACTCATTTTCAACTAATTTAATCAGTGTTTAAACGATTTATAAAGCTCTTGATTTACGCAACAAATTATGCATAATTTGCTGAACCCGTTTATCAGGACCATGCGGACGACTCCAGTGCGACCAAGGTAGCGTATGACCTGGAGGCATACCCAAAGCCTGCGCCCAAAATATGGTTGAAGCACTGAACACAATATTTCCTTTTGGAGCAGTATAGATCGTTGATGTCCATTGCTGAGGTTTTACTCCGCCACTCCATGCGGTGCCTTCGGCAACAATCTCAAGTCCTGGAATTGGTGCCGGCTCGCCCATATATTCCCAGCCAATAAGCCCTGGAATACGATCTCCCTTTTTAATCCCAGTATTCTTAAACATCCAATGTTCAGGTTTGGTGATAATCCAATCGCCACCTCCAGTAATAGGATCAATATTTCGAACCCCCATTAAGAATCCTTCATCAGGGCCACGCTCAGGAAATGGTCCGTTTAGATTCTCGCGATCAATGGCATACTTATTTTGAGCTCCATATGGGCCACCTCTAAAAATTATTCGGTTTTCCTGCCCATTGCTATTTGCCCGAAATGGAGTAACCCAACAAACTGAATTACCTGATAAAAACAACAGATTTACACCCTCATCACGCATTTTTACCACACTGTTATACTGACGGATATCCCAATATTCATCATGTCCAACACTGATAAAAGATTTACATTTTAGCCCACGTTCAGATGAAATCATGTCGCTATTAGAACAATAGCTTACATCATATCCATGTTCTTCAAGAAAATAAGTTAATGGATGCTCGAGTGAAAGAAATTCGCCCGAACCAAAGGAAAGGGGGTCATTTACAACTCCTGTATATTGCGACTGACGACCATATGGACGATCAAAGCTAACATCAGCCCAAGGACCTTCATTACCTTTAGGGTGCGTATAAACCGAATAGTTATTTGGCCATCTGTTATATGCCTGCCATGTATTATCAGAACACTGAAAAAGGATGTCTGCAGGACGGTCATCGCGGACTATAAAAATAACATAACTTTGCCAGTAAGGAATATTTTCATCGCCGGGTAACGTTGTTAAACGACCCAGGTAAACTCCACTTAACCAATCATCGGGAATAGTAATTGAAGTACAAGGCTTCCATTTACATTCATGCAAATTTTTAAGCCCGGGTTTAGGTACAGGCTGCGAATAGCCCTCAAAAGGGCCCATCTTTTGTAGCAATCGGGCACCGCATCCACCATAATAGCCGGTACGGAAAATCTCGATCTCAAATTTCACATTCTGGTCTGTTGAAACCATAATATCAATGGATTCGCCGGCTTTAACACTTTGTTTTGAGCAATAACCCTCAATAGAAGGACAACGCTGACCATCACGATCGGGACGTACACGGGTTAACTGCCAGTCTGTTGAACCTTGTTTTTTATTCTCAGCCTCAATCAAGCCTCTTCTTTGCTGATTGATCGTTGTGAAGCCCGATAATGGCAAAAATGTTGCTGCTAATCCAGCCTGAGCAGCATTTTTAAGCAATTTACGACGTGATAAGTTAGTTATACTATTTTTCATTCTCTCAGTTTAACAGTAGGATTAGTACTTAATATGTTTTATTTGGCCTTTTAAAAGAAAGCAATAATTTTTTGATATTCCTTTTAGACTATAAAATTTATACCCTTTTGAAATCATATGCTTTAACTATTTATAAGGAGCCTCCCTTCAGGTAAGCGATCAGTTTTGACATTTCATCTTTAGTGATATTTTGTTCCAATCCATCGGGCATCAATGATAGTCCCGAATTACCCAGGGCAGCAATGTTCTTACGCAAAACGGCCTCATCTGTACCAAAAGTTGTACGCAAGGTCAGGCTGTTCTCAGTTTCTGAAACCAGCCATCCGCTAATCGTTCGACCGTCTTTTGTATTTACTGAAACTGATTGGTATGCGGGTAAAACCTCGTAATTAGGAACCAAAATATGAAGTAATAATGCCTCTGCCGGTTGATTTTTTACTCCTGTCAAATCTGGGCCTACTTTACCACCCTCCTTCTGATAGGTATGACATGCTGAACAAGATTTTTGAAAAACAGCTTTCCCCAACCTTCCATCTGATGAAGCGCTGATACTACGTTTATAATCCTGATAAACCTTCATTCGATCACCCCCCTCTAATTCCTTAAACAGCAGCTTTGCCTGATCACTTACCTGAACATCTTTGCTTGAAAGTAGGCGAGTACGGTCGGCAGATGAAATCTCGGCTTCTTGGATATCACCTTTTTCAATAGCCTTAAATAGCTCTTTAATAAATATTGTTTTAGAAACCAATGCCGAGGTTACTGCTGATTTTAGTCTAGGCGTATATGCCGACCAGGATTGCTTGGCCGTAAGCATAGCTGCGCCTCTTGCATCATTCAAACGTGAGATCGAAGAAACCACTCCTAATAAAAGTTCAGGTGGATTACCAGGGTCAAGCAATTTCTGTAATGTTTTATTGGCACGATCAAAATCAGTAAACCCAAGCAAGGCCGTTGCGCGAACACGCGCTGCACTTGCCACAGTAGGATTCTCGGCGATCTTACTAGTTGCTGAAATAAAATTATCTAATTGAATATCTGAAGCTTGTTCTCCATGCAAAGCATAAATAAATCCCTTACTTGAACTGTTAAAGTCTTTTGCCCTACCAGAGGCCCCTTCAGCTAATCCCAGCAAGCTTGATATACGCCAGTCCATACCAGAAGGAGCGTTCAAAACATCCTTCATAAAAATACGGGAATCGGCAACAGAGCCTCCGTTGCCAAGCAATCGACCCAAATCTTGCATCACTAATGAAAACGCTATTGGATCGGCATTTTTCTGTGCTTTGAATGCTGCTAAAAACTGAGGAATACGTTTCTCAATTCCGCTTAATACTCCAGCACGAACCCATTGATCAGCACCATCACGTGCTGCAACTACGGCCATTGCATTTACCACACCTGAACCTTCCAAAGAGCCCAATACCAACGCCGTATTAAAACGAACGCGCATGGCTTCATCTTTTGCAGATAAAAGTAACACTTGCACCAATTCAGGATATCTATCACTCAAACCTCCGGCAAGCAATACTGCCTGCTCACGAACTCCAGAAACCTTATCCTTCAAGGCCAACTTAACAACTGAGCCGTTCAGAGAATTCAGTGAATGAAGCAACCATAAAGCACGTGTACGGCTTTCGGGATAGACTCCTTCTGATGCAATTTTGCGAAGTCCATTAACTAGTGTCGCAGAAGCATCATTTTTCTGCAGCAATAAACGATGTGCAGTTGCACGCTCCCACTCCTCAGAAGATGCCAGAGCGGCCAAAATCTTTTCCATACTGCTTTTGGAACTTAGTCGGGAAGAGATCTCTGCTATATTATCTTTAAAGTCTTTTCTAACAATACGGTAGATTCTGCCATCGGTTTTTCCACTTTCCCAATCAAGACCTGCTCGCGCCTCTTCAGGTATATAAGCAGGATGATCGATCACTTTCCTATACATATCTGCTAGATAGAGTGCCCCTTCTGGGCCATGTTGCAGAAATACAGGGCGGAACCATTCATCTGTTGAAGATAAAAACTCGCGCCCTTGGTAAGGAATTTTAGAACGAAAGGAAATACCTTCGGGATTAACAAGCTGTCGTTGAACCAGATTCTGCGCCGATTCACAAATAAATATATTACCCTGATGAGCCGGTGTTAGAGCCGTTCCGTTAAAGAAAAGCAGTCCACTGGCCGCCGTGAACGTACCCGCATGTGAGCGGCCAATAAGTTTTGGAATGAAGTCAGCACTAGTTACTGCATGTGAGATCGGATACACCACGGCATCGGCCTCAGTTTTAGAAACATTCTGCACACTTTCATTGAAAAGCAAGTTTGGGTTCCTCTTCAAATACCAAGGTTCCATCACAGTATGCATAACGGGATGACGGTTTGAGGATCCAAAACGTCTGCCATAAGGATCGAATGTTAAACCGAACTGGCTTTTACCTCCTGTAACCTGAAATTCAAGGGTTTCGGGATGAAAGCGGCCGTCGGCAGACTTATAGGATACTGCTGGGCGTTCGGGATGTTCAGGAGAAGTAATAGTTCCGCCATTCAAACCTCCAGTAACATAGATCCAGCCATCGAGTCCCAGAATCGGGTGACTCGTTCTGATCTGGGCAGTTTGAGTGGCAAAAAAACCAGTAAGCACTACTTTTTTAATATCCGCAACACCGTCACCATTGGTATCTTTCAGATAAAATAAATCTGGCGAACAGGTAACAAACACTCCTCCTTTCCAGGGAAGTATCCCATTGGGATAAGTTAAGTCAGTGGCAAATTCAGTTCGCTTA
>NZ_JBIKSU010000137.1:0-3887 GCF_044348475.1 Daejeonella sp.
TTCAGTCATCATTAACTTATTTAATACCTGTAGTAAGAGGTTTATGGCCTAATATCTTATCAATAAATGCATAGGCTTCTTTACGACTCTCAACCGGAAAATCATGCTCAGCATTTGGGTAACGAACCTGCAAATTATCGGGCACACCTAATGAATCATAGACAGGCTTCACTTTTAAAATACCGGCTTCAACACCCTTATAATCAAAGTTTGCATCACGCAAAGGCGATACTGAAAAAAAAGCTCGCGGTGCTATAGCGGCTATAGCTTTATCAAAATTAAATGGGATACGATCGCCATCTAGCTTATATTTTGTTTGTAAAAAAGGCATATATCTGGTTTGTGCCCATGGACCCAAGCGCCCCCCATATTTTTTTTCAGCTGCTTGCCCAATACTATAATATTCAAATTGGGTCCATCCGCAACTACTAACTGCCACTTTTATACGATCATCAAAAGCGGCTACAAAAATGGAATTGTGTCCGCCCAATGAATGGCCAATTACTCCAATAGCATTTGGATCAACATCTGCCCTGCTTTGTAGTAAATCAATGCACCTTATATGATTAAAAATGCCTTTCATCGTTCCAGATTGATATCGATCGGTTTCAAAATTATAATCTTTCTGATCACCAAAACTTGGAAAATCAGGAGCTATAACAACATAACCTCGTTCTGCTAACTCTCTTGCATGTGCACGATTAGGCTTTCCAGCCTGACCATCAACTGCCTTTCTACCTAATGGATCTGTTTCATGCAAAACAAGCATGGCAGGAAGTCTTTTTGGACTGCCCATTTGCACGGGTATATATAAATAAACTGGTAGTGTTTCGTTTTTTGCTACTGTAAAGAGAATAGAGTAACGAATGAATGAAGTTTCCTTAACACTATCAATGATATGGATATCCGTAGATTTAATCATATGCCTATCAGGAAGTTTACCCATAGCCTTTTGCATATCCTTAAGAATATGAATTCTATTTTTTTGATGTGTATTTCGATTTTTACTAACTGAATATACGCTATCTGATGAATTGACCTGAGCAACAAGAAGAAGTGGAATACTCAAGAATATCCACAGTAATATTGTCGAGCTTTTTTTGAAATTCAAGGCAATTTTCATCATTAGTATGTGTTTCTGATTGTTTAAATAAATATAGAGATCAATTTTAATTAATCAGACCAAAGAATTTCAATAAAGCAGTGCTTCAGATCTTCCTATTTATGTTGCAATGTATTAGTGATCAAACTATTGTTTCTAAGTTAATCTATTTTAACTTAGTAGTTAATGGCTTGAAATTGAGTATTTTATCAATAAAAGCATAGGCTTCTATACGGTTATCGACCGGAAAATCATGCTCAGCATTTGGGTAACGAACCTGTAAATTATTGGGCATACTTAATGAATCATAGACAGGCTTCACTTTTAGAACACCTGCTTCAACACCTTTATAATCAAAATTCGCATCACGTAATGGTGAAACCGAAAAAAAAGGACGAGGTGCAATTGCAGTTATAATATCGCTAAAATTAAATGGAATTTTATTTTCATCCAGATCATACTTAGATCGGATCAGGGGCATATACCTGGTTTGAGCCCAGGGGCCTAAGCGGCCACCGTATTTCTTAGATCCTTCTTCACCAATAGTATAATATTCAAATTGAGTCCAGCCACAGCTTGAAACGGTCACTTTAATACGTTCATCAAAGGCCGAAACAAACATAGAATTATGACCACCTAGAGAATGTCCAATTACACCGATCCGCTCAGGATCTACATCGGCTCTACTCTGAAGCAAGTCAATACATCGCATATGATTAAAGATAGCCTGCATTGTTCCTGATTTATATCTATCATTTTCAAAGTCATGATCCTTTAAATCGCCAAAGCTTGGATAATCGGGTGCAATTACTACGTATCCACGTTGCGCTAGTTCTCTTGCATGAGCGCGGTTAGGTTTATCTCCTTGTCCATCTACAACACCCTTACCTAATGCATGAGTGCCGTGAAGCACAAGCATGGCCGGGAGTTTTTTTGGAATTCCAATTTGTTTGGGTATATACAGGTAAACAGGTAAACGCTCTTTATCTGTCACATTAAAAGTAAGGTTATACCGGGTAAAATTTTCTTCGATTGTACTATCTGTAATTTGTATGTTAAATGAAAGGTGTTTACTGCCTCTGGGTAATTTGCCCATTACCTTCTCCAGGTTATTAAGAATTCTTAATCTTTCGCGGTTATGATTAATAGTATTGGCTTTGCTATTTTTCTGATCATTCAGTTCAGATTGAGCAAAATTAGTATAAGGGAAGGTTAAAAAAACGCAAATAATTAGAATCTTCAATTTACCTGAAACAATCATTTAAAGCAGATTTGGTAAAATTTATAATAAAAAAGGATTAATCCACGAATGGATTAATCCTTCTAAGACAAACTAATATAATTAAGGAGTTATTGTAAGAGTAATCTCTTTAGTAACTTCACTTGTTTTATCAATATTACCATTTGAAGCAACAAAAACTGCTTTAAAAGTACCTGCAACAGGATACGAATAACGGTATTCTGGTAATACAGGATTTGTTAATCCTTTTATTGCTAATGACCAATCGGGTCCTAGATCTACCTTGTCAATAGATATTGCCTTGCTTATTGCCCAATGCTCAGTTTTTGGATCATTGAAAGGGCTGGCAGGATCAAATGCAACAAATGGCTTATAAACAGCTGAAGGCTGATATGCCGGATCTTGTGGATTATATATTCCATTCTTAGAATCAAAAATCGGATTAGCTGGATTAAACTGCGGTAAGCTTGCAGTTAAGTAAGTATTACCCTGAAGCGTTAATCTGGTTGAAGTTACTGAAGATAATGCAGGAGCCTTATCTTTTAAATCATCAACAATTCTAAAGCCTGCACTAGCCTGATCTGCTATCGTAAGAGACACCTTATTATCCAACATTTTTTTACTATTAAGAGCAAATGATTGAATAAACCATTGACGGTTAACACCATTAGTAGCTTGAGCCAAGGTTGTATAACGGAATGCAAAATAAATTGGCTTTCCTGCAACTATTAGATCAGAAACATCAACTGTACCTGAAGTTAACAAGGTTGCACTTGTTCCTAATTTAAATCTGCTGGTAATATCAACCCATGTAGCCGCCTTAACTTTGTCAAGGCTAGAATAATCACCAGAAAAGTTGTTAGATGCCCAAAGCGTAACCTGATTAGCCTGTGTACCTAACTGAACACTGCTATTGAATGTTAAGGTGGCACCAGAACCAACAACATCAATAACACGTCCAGTTCTAGAATTATAATCCTTAAGTAACTCACCAGAATAAAAGGAAATATTCTGTGTTTGACCACCAATAATCATAAATTTAATGGTCTCACCTACTTTATAAGTAGCTTTTTCAGTATTAACATCAAATACTGGAGCCTCTGCTTCAAGAGTGGGCTTTTCGCAGGAAGCCATCAATAAGGCCGCTGCTACAATACTATATAATTTAATTTTCATAATTTCTAATTTGAATTAATTTATTCCCAACCAGGATTTTGTGTCATTTTTAAGTTTGAAGACATTTCATTGATAGGAATTGGCATCAAAAGATCTCTAGAACTAACATTTGAGTAATATTTAACAAAATATTGACCAGGACTTTGCTGCTGTAATTTATTACCCATATCCTGATGCACTTTTAAGAATATTCCCCATCGAAGTAAATCGGCTTTACGGGTATTCTCAAAGTTGAACTCTCTCATTCTTTCAACTTGAATGGCTTCTAAGAAGGCAGTTTTAGATGATGGATTTATATCTCCATCAGTAGACTTATAAATTGTTGCTGTTGCAGTTGCACCAGAACCGCCTCCACCGCTGATCGTAATC
>NZ_JBIKSU010000050.1:0-15227 GCF_044348475.1 Daejeonella sp.
CGTGAGATGCGCCCATGTTTCCGCAACCTATTACCAGGACGCGTACGGGGTTTAATTGATTTGACATAAAAGATATTGTTCAATATATAGTTTATAGATTCTATTATCTCAGTGTTCAACTATTATTAACCACATAGAGACATAGGTTTTATTTTTTAGATGGCAATGCTATGCTTATGTATGGTTAATTCATTGTTAAACACACAGAAGGATTAATTTTTCGGCAATAAATTAAAATACTCATTCACATATGTTTTTTGTCCTTCGTTAAATATATTAAAACAGTTAAAATTTATTAAAATACCTTTAGGAGATTTTAAAAGTTTCATATAGGTTAGAAGCTGCGCTTCAAACACACTAGTCAATTCCTGAACAGCCTTTAATTCAACTACTAAACATTTTTCAACATACAAATCACACCTAAAATCAATTTCCAGTTGTTTATTCTTATAAAGTACTGGAATTCTCATTTCTGTTAAAAAATTTATTTTTCGATGGGCTAATTCTTCCTTTAAACATTGATGATAAACACTTTCAAGTAACCCTCTTCCCTTTATTTTATGTACCTCAATGGCAGCGCCAACTACTTCATAAGTCAAATCGTCTAAATATCTCTGAGTTACCATTTATTGTTTTAACAGGATAATGTTTTTGATTGAATTCATTTAGCCACTTTACTATTTTTTAAAACACATAGAGACATAGATTTTATTTTTTAGATAATAATCCAATTCTATGTTTTTATGTGGTTAAATCTTTTTTAAACACTTTTAATTTCAAACTCATTTATATCACAGTTAGCCACTTTACTATTTTTTAAAACACATAGAGACATAGGTTTTATTTTTTAGATAATAATCCAATTCTATGTTTCTATGTGGTTAAATCTTTTTTAAACACTTTTAATTTCAAACTCATTTATATCACAGTTAACCACTTTACTATTTTTTAAAACACACAGAGACATAGATTTTGTTCTTTAGGTGCTAACCTTATTCTATGTTTCTATGTGGTTAAATCTTTGTTAAAATTTATATTTTACAAATTACCTTTCTTCAGTTCTTTTACGGCGTAATCGCAAGCTCTTGCTGTGAATGCCATATAAGTTAGGGATGGATTCTGGCAGGCGTTTGAAGTCATGAAAGCGCCATCAGTAACGAACACATTCTTTACATCATGCATTTGATTCCACTTATTCAAGACCGAGGTCTTTGGGTCATGGCCCATGCGGGCAGTTCCCATTTCATGAATGGCCATTCCCGGCACTGCAGGCCTGTCAAAAGACTGAACGTTTTTCATTCCGGCAGCTTCCAAAATCTCTGCGGCATCGTTCCTCATATCGATACGCATTTTCCTTTCATTCTCACCAAACTCACAATCTACTGCAAGCAAAGGTTGTCCCCATTTATCCTTTTTTGTATGATCAAGAAAAACACGATTCTTATATTCTGGCAAATGCTCACCAAAAGATCCAAGCCCCATTACCCATGGTCCTGGTTCAGTCATGTCCTCTTTAAACTCCTGGCCATATCCCATTTCAGGAATTGCTCTTTGCCATCCGGTTCGGCTGGCACTACCACCGTAATGGAATCCGCGTAAATAATCACGCTCTGGCTTATCGCCCAAGTTGCGATAACGCGGAATATAAATACCGATTGGGCGTCTTCCGTAATAGTATTTATCATCAAAGCCTTCTGCTGTTCCAGAAGCTCCAACCTGAAAGTGGTGGTCCATGAGGTTATGTCCCAATTGCCCACTGCTATTACCTAAGCCATCCGGGAAGGTATCAGATACTGAGTTCAATAAGATATGTGAAGTACCTAATGTAGAAGCGTTCATGAAAATTACCTTGGCATAGTATTCAATATGCTCATTTGTTTCTGAGTCAATTACCAATACGCCTTTTGCTTTTTTAGTCTCTTTATCATATAAAACAGAGTTTACAATTGAATAAGGACGTAAAGTCAAATTGCCTGTTGCTACAGCTGCCGGAAGGGTAGCAGATTGAGTACTAAAATAAGCTCCAAATGGGCATCCTCTGTTGCACAGATTTCTGTTCAAGCAGGTACCTCTTCCATTATGCGGAACGGTTAGATTGGCCATTCGATACACGGTCATCATCCGCTCACGGTTATAATGGCTTTCAATTCTCTTTTTTACCTCTTTTTCTACGCAGTTCATCTCAAATGGAGGAAGGAAGATTCCATCAGGTAATTGTGCAAGCCCTTCGTTTTGACCGCTAATTCCGGCAAATCGCTCCACGTAATCGTACCATGGCGAAATATCTTTATAACGTACTGGCCAATCTACACCGTAACCATCTTTTGCATTTGCTGAAAAGTCCATTTCGCTCAAGCGCAGACAACCACGCCCCCAGGTAATGGATCTTCCGCCAACATGGTATCCACGATACCAGTCAAAGCGTTTTACTTCGGTATATGGGCAATCAATATCATCTACCCAGAACTTTGCATTATGCTCAGTGTACTGGCCACCACGAGTTTGCACCTCATGCCTGCTGCGATCTTCAGGAGTAATTCTTCCGCGGTACTTAAATTCCCAAGGTTTTAACAGGGCGGTATCATAATCTTTTGCATGCTCCACATTTCGGCCACGTTCCAGCATTAATACCTTCAATCCTTTTTCAGTTAACTCTTTGGCTGCCCAGCCACCACTAATTCCAGAACCAACCACGATTGCATCGTACGTGTTTTGCTTCTCTGCTTTTATATTAATGTTCATGTATCTTAATAATTCTGTGAATCAATTGATCAGGTTGCCCATGCTTTTTGTCCAGGTTCTAGTGGAATACAAGACTCGTATCTACCCGGAATATGAACATATCTCAGTGCTTTGGTAGCACCAATTTCGGAGGTATAATAACCCAAGTAGGTTAGCTCGCACACCAATTGAAAAAAGTGTGGTGGCGCAATAGCTCCATTCTGCGAAGAACTATTCTTTTTCTGCGCTTCTGCCTCTGATTTGAACATTTTGAAAATGCTTTCGCGCTCTTTGAGGGTTAAAGACTTGAATGACTTGTTAAACTGAGATTGCGAAACCTCCTCAATTTTTTTAAGTCCGCTAGCAAAATGCTCCTGCATATCAGAAGTATAACAATCTTGAATCATCATCACGATGAATGGACCTAGTCCAGCCGCTTTGGCTCCGGGAACATCCTTTGTGTCGGGAATGATTGTGTCGGCAATTTCTGCTACCAAATCTTCCTGAGTATTGAGTGATTTTGCATCAAAATTTTGCCCACTTACAGGCATTACTCCATCGGCAAAGGCACCAAGACTATTGAAAGTAATTGCCCCGCCTAATAAAAATGCAGCTCTCCTGACTGCGTCTCTTCTGTTCATCAATTCTTTAGTATAAAAAATATTTTAACAAATTGCCCTTCAAAGGGCGAAAAAGCCCTTATCATCAGCAAGATTTACAAAAGCTTAATTTAGATAGATTTTTTAGAAAAATAGTATGTTTAAGCATGAATTTTGAGTGTAAGCACTAATATTTCTTTCTTTTGAAGGCCAAAAGAAACAAAAGCCTATTTTTTCCCGCAAGGCAGCTGGCGCAATCCAACCGCACACAAAAAGCAAAACACACGGGCTGTGTTTTACTGAAGCGTAAAACAAGGCCCCGACCATCTACACTAGGCCTATCTTTTGCTTTTTGTTTAACAGCTGCTGAGGGGAAAAGGCATGACGCCTAAAATCTCAGTTCAAATTATAGCAGTATTTAAAGAATATCGAACTAAAGAATAACTACCAAATGAACCACAATACCCGCGCGGTGGGATGCAAGAACGGCGAGCCAGGTGTTTTGCCCTGTGGTGGAAGCAAAGCCTGCCCCGACCTTTAAGAGGGGTCATTTCTTGAAGTTACTCAGTATTTTTTATTGTTTTTATAGGTCTTCGTGGTCTCAGCGCAAGAGCGCTTCGGCATTGGTGCCTTTTGTTTCAAGACAAAAGACACTAGCCATCCCCGCGGCGATGAGCGGGTAAAACAAATTCCCCTTCATAAAACTAAGTTCCTTCACGCTGTTCAGGATGACACCTGCATAGCGCCTTTACGCTTTCAGCTTTAACCTACAATACTCACCTCTGCAAGTGGAGGAAACAAATAAACCGCTCCAGTTTTAATTTCCACACAGCGATATCTTTTTCTAACCAGTGATTCTTTTCTGAAAACGCGTCCGCCTTTTATAGAGAAAATAGCGTTAATCGGAAGTTTTTCAACAGAAATTATTCCTTCGGGTTTCTTGTCGTACTGCTTCAATATTCTAAAAAGGTTCAGATCAGTACAACTGGAAGCCGCCGGGTTTTCAAGGTATTTAACTATGGCCTGCCTGATATCAGGCGGAAAAATAGATTGTTCAAAGAAAGGGCGCATCATCTTCTTGAAATTATTTTTCCATTCCTGTCCGTGGGGTTTTGCTTTTCGCTTATGTTCATTCCAAGTAAGCAGGTGAGCAAACTCATGAACAGTAGTGATTAAAAAGGCGTAAGGGTTCAGGTTATAGTTAACAGAAATACGATGTCCGGCATCTTTAAATGGATGACGATAGTCGCCATGCTTGGTACTTCTATTTCTTGAGATCTTGAATTCACAATTGAAATAATCTATCCAACGCGCAATGATGGGTGCTGCATCTGCTGGCAGATAATTACTCAAGACATTGATCTTATCCAATTTACTTCAAAAGATTGTACACAATAAAGCTTGCAAGATAAGCGAGTCCGGTCATGTAAACAAATTGAATGGCTGGCCATTTCCAGCTTTTTGTTTCACGGTACACCACCGCAATAGTACTCATACATTGCATAGCAAATGCATAGAACATCATTAACGAAAAGGCTACCGCTGTCGTAAAAACGGGTAATCCGGTATCAGGATTACGTGCCGACTGCATTTTTTCACGTACCGATTCAACATGAGTATCATCAGCATCTACACTGTAAATTGTTGCCATGGTGCCCACAAATACCTCGCGCGCTGCAAAAGATGTAATCAGGGCAATCCCTATTTTCCAATCAAAACCAATTGGCCGAATAGCCGGTTCAATAGATTTACCTAACATTCCGGCGTACGAATTTTCCAATTTTTCTGAAGCTTGCAAACGGTCGATCTCATCTTGAGGGTATTGTTGTTTTAACGCTTCAGAACTATACTTTGCTTCAATTTTATCAAAACGATCAGAAGGCCCAAATGAAGAAAGCACCCAAAGAATAATTGAAACAGCGATGATCACCTTTCCGGCTTCAAAAACAAACGCCTTTACACTGCGGTACATCGTTAGCAATACATTATTCCAACGTGGCATACGGTATACAGGAAGTTCCATAATGAAATATCCTCTTTCCCGTGAACTGATGATCAATTTCATTATCCAGGCCACCAGAATAGCACTAAGAATACTAAGTACGTATAACGACATCAGGGCAATTCCCTGCATATTGATAATTCCCCATACTTTCTTGTTAGGAACAACCAATGATATTAATAGCGTATAAACCGGCAATCGGGCAGAGCAAGCAATCAATGGGGTAACCATAATGGTGATCATCCGATCTTTCCAGCTCTCAATATTACGGGCACTCATGATTGAAGGTACTGCACAGGCAAAGCCTCCAATCAATGGCACTATTGATTTTCCACTTAAACCAACCTTGCGCATAATCTTATCCATCATGAAGGTTACCCTCGACATGTAACCAGTATCTTCAAGAATAGAAATAAAGGCAAACAGGATTGCGATTTGCGGGATAAAAATAATTACTCCGCTTAATCCGGCCAAGACCCCATCGATCAAAAGATCCGTAAATATTCCAGGTGGCAGAGTTTGAGTTGCCATATCAGTAAGCCACATGAACAATTGCTCAATGACCGACATTGGATATTCAGACCATGCAAAAATGGACTGAAATATGAGAAATAGGATAGCAAAAAATAAAATGAATCCGAATATGCGATGGGTCAATATTTTATCGATTCGGTTACTATAAGTTTCCTGTTTAGGATCAGAATTCATTTTAACTGTATCGAACAGCACATCATTGATAAAATTATATCTGGCAATCGTTTCAGAAGCTTGCGATTTTTGCGAATGGAAGTTAAACTCCTGACTAAGTTCCTGAATTTTCTTTTTATGCTCAGCAGATAAAAAGAGCATGTCTTGATGCTGATGGGCTAGCTGAAGTGCCACATAAGGGTGCTCAATGTTCAGTTCATCTTGAATCTTCTGAATAAGCTCTGGCGCAATAGCCTCAACCTCAATAGACGATAATTGTAACGGAATAGAGGTACTGTTTAGAATCGCTTCCTTTAGCCGGTCAATGCCTTGCTGTTTACGTGCAGAAATTGGAATAACCTGAATGCCAAGCTTTTGAGCCAGCTCGTCAACAGCAATTTCAATTCCTGATTGACTGGCTAGATCCATCATATTTAAAGCAATGATGATGGGTATTTTCAGATCAGCAACCTGAGAAAACAAAAGCAGATTCCTTTTCAGATTCGAGGCATCAGCAACAAATACAATGAGATCGGGATAATCGGGACTATTTTTATCGGCAAGCACATCCATTACGATGCGTTCATCCCTGCTTTTTGGATAAATACTGTAAGTTCCGGGAAGGTCTGTGATTTGGGCGTTGCGATGATCGGAAAGTTTAACCATTCCAATCTTTTTTTCGACTGTAACGCCGGGGAAATTACCGATCTTTTGATTTAAACCAGTAAGTACATTAAATAGGGTAGATTTTCCGGAGTTGGGGTTACCAACTAATGCAACTTTTAAATCGCCGTTCACCTATAAATTATTGCATAATGATTGTTGAGGCTTCTTTTTTTCTAAGGCTCAACTGATATCCTGAAACGGTAATAGCCATTGGATCACCAAGTGGAGCTAAACGTTCAACTACGATAGATTCTCCTGGCAAACATCCCATTTCCATTAATTTAACAGACATCTCTAAATCAGTAAATTCTTTAATTATGCCTGTTTGCCCTGGTAGAAATTGTGAAAGCTTCATATCCCTGTCTAAATCTTAATCAAAAATAAAGCTTATTTGAATTAATTCCAAATAAGAAAATTTTATTTTAAATTAAACAGACAATCTATCTGCTAAAAAGCTGATTTACTGGAGAGTGGACTTGTATAAACTTTGGACATTTACAACCCTTTTTGAAAATACTGCAAGAGCTTAGACTGAGCAAAGCAATAAATAAAGCTAGTTTAATTCTATTTTTCATCGAATTGCCCTCTATGTAAAAATATATACCCAAAAATGCCCATGCCTACACCGGTCATATCTGCAAACAGATCCCACCATTCTGCCGAACGATAGGTAAAAATCTCTAATTGTAAAATCTCTATGGCAGCACCCAAAAAAAAGGTGATCCCTAAAATTTTAAAAATAGTTAACGTTCGGTAGGTATAACTTTTTTGTTCCTTGATCTTACCGTGGAATAAAAGTACTGTCAAAACAAAAAAGAAACCAGTATGTGCTAATTTATCAAAGCCCTCAAAAAAAGTAAAGCCACTATTAACGGATACATCTTGGGTAGGTATTTCACATACAATCACCACAAAAGTGGCCCAAAGTATGGAAAGATACTGGTATCTTAGGGTTTTGAGCATTAAACTCCTATCTGAGTTTCATAGTCTGATGAAGACAATAATTCTTCAACTTGAGAAGCATCTGAAATTTCGATCTTAACCATCCAGCCATCTCCATATGGATCGCTGTTCACGAGCTCAGGGTTAACATCAAGTTTCTTATTAATTTCAAGAATTTTACCGGTAAGAGGCATAAAAAGATCTGAAACTGTTTTTACAGCTTCAACAGTACCAAATACATCTTCACGGCTTACTTCTTTACCCAAAGTGTTAACATCAACGTAAACAATATCTCCTAATTCATGCTGAGCAAATTCAGTAATACCAACATAAGCCAGGTTACCTTCAACGCGAATCCATTCGTGATCTTTGGTATATTTTAATTCTGCAGGAAATCTCATTTCGTTCTTTTTTTATTTTTTCAAAAATACTTTAAGTTGTGCAAACTTCCAATTTTTTGTAGGTAGTTGATGTTGTTAAATTGTGATAAGGAATAGAAAATATAGGCTATCGCACGCGTGCCGCGTGATAAATAAAGAATAGCACACGCGACACGCGTGCGCTAGCGCTATTAAAGGTTAAACCTCAAATTAACTCCGAAATTACTGAATGAGGTATTAAAGGTTTGAGAAGTGTATGGTTGGGTTATATTTCCATCGTAAAATAAGCGCATGGTAAAGCGCTGGTTCAATACATAATCAACAGAGGGCCTAACAGTAATATTCTTTGCCCCTGATGAAACTTCAGCATCGTCAATATCTGCACGATAGATAACTAGTTTCCTATCATTTAAGGCAAAATCAAGTTTGAAATTCATGTCGTTATCTAGCTTAAGTGATTTAAACAGACCGAAAGGAAAACGAAACTTAGTGGTACGATATCCCATTCCAAAGACTGCGCCATTTTCTTTTTGCTGAGCCAGCTGACCATTGGAAAGACTGAAACTTAAAGCCCTTGATTTACGGTATTCTAAATTCAAAGTCATATTGTTTTTAAGTCTTACATCAACACCAAGAAGAGGCAAGAACTGCTCAAATAAGGTGACCTGCGAAAACTGATAGAAAGGAAGAAAGTTGCCATTGGCATCTTTAACATTCACACCTCCATTTATCTCCTGATAGCGAACCAACGAATTAAAACCATTGACAGTATACGTTGACCGGTAAGCATGATTAATATCCATGGAAGTAAAAATCTCATTGAACAAACTAAATTTCGTTAATCCATTATAGCTCAATCGCCAATTCGGAATCGGCATTTTTGGGAAACGGTTCAAAGCAATGGTGTTTGCATCCTTTCCGGTGTAAGCTGCAAGAAATGAGGCAATCAATACATCCTGAGAATTCTTGTTATACCCATCTGCAAAGCCAGTTGTTGTACCTACAGAATTAGGATTGTTTGCACCCAGCCTTTTCGAAATAATTGACCTGTTTTGCTGAAACTGCCTGAATAGTGCAGATGAATTATTAGTCTTATCCTCTTTACTAAATGCGGTACGCAATGAAAAATAGGAGATCGTATAATCACCGGTAGTTACCGGACTTAAATTCTCGAAGCTATTACTAGAAGGCAGAAACTTAAAATTGGTTGAATAATTAAAGCTTTGACTTTTCAAGGCTGTTAATTCAATACGTAGATCACGGATTGGTTCAACTAATCCCCTAAAATTGAGATCTTCTTTAGATGTATTTATATATAATTGGTTTAACAAGGAGTCTCTGGTAATCCAGCCGCTTTCTAGCGCCTTGCCTCTGATATCATTCTGGCCACCAAACAGAAAATCGTATCCAGGAGCTCTAGAATTCATATCCTGACCAATAAAACCAGTCTGAGGTAAATATCCGGGAAGGAAGGTGCCTTGGGTTTTGGTGTAGGCTCCAGTTACATTTTTTAAACTGGTCAGCAAATTCACAAAAAAGGCCGCCGTTGGACTTTTTTCGGAACTATTCATGCTTCGAATGAAACCAAACTTATTATAGAGGGCAACCAAACTTAAACTTGGATTGAGCTGTATGGTTCGTGAGTTTTGAATGGTATTTCCAACATTAATACTGGGGTCATTCAAGGTTAATAATGGCTCTGTTTGCCAGTTA
Source organism: Daejeonella sp. (assembly GCF_044348475.1). Lineage (GTDB taxonomy): Bacteria > Bacteroidota > Bacteroidia > Sphingobacteriales > Sphingobacteriaceae > Daejeonella. The sequence continues at coordinate 9,711 of NZ_JBIKSU010000050.1, forward strand.
AATCCGGCTCCATAGCGCGTTGCCAAGGTCACCCAATCCAATCCAGGTATTTTATTAATTGGAACATTGTAAGTAAGGTTCATGGTATGACCATAATCAGTGGTCCTACCCAAGCTTTTCAAATTTTCCCAAAGTGTATCGCGTTTGAGTCCGTTGATGCGGCCTTCAGGTTCGTCAATGATTGAATAATTAGTAGCGTTAAAATCGATTTGCATGGATCGGGTAAGGTTCCAGCTGATCCCATACAAACGCGACATCTGAAAATTCTTATTGAAATTGGTATTGATTGGCAAATAATTATTAGGATCATTATTTCTGAGCGTGTTCTCTGAATACAATCGATTCACATCTATGTTAAAATTGAGGATGGAAGGTAACAGACTGAAGTTGAAATCACGAACCAGGGCAAGGCTTTTTGACTTGATCAGCTTTTCAAAGGGTGTAATTGACTTTGCCTGGTTTGAATAATTGTACTGCAAACCTGCACGATAAGTCTTCTGGATGTTATTCTCATTAATAAAATCACGATGATTGAATTCATTGAAAGCATATGTTGCACTCAGGTTTTCAATATCCCATAGTCGGGTTTTACTTTCGGGATTAGTCTTAATCTTACGGACATTGGTAAAATTGATGCTTTTCCTGGAGGTAAAATCTTCGGTTATGAATTTAAGAGAATCGCGCTCCTGTTTACTGGAATTTTCAAGTGTTGTTTTAAATTCGGTATCCTGATTTCGTGGGTCATATTGAGGTGATCCAACCTGCGAAGAGAAATTCACAAACATAGGCACCTTAATTCCGGAGCGCGCCGAAAAGAATTTACCTAATTCAACATTTCCTGATACATCAAGTAAAACATCATCTTCACGGTTACGCTCACTTACCTTACGATCAATAGAACCAAACCCAATGGTGCTTTTACTTCCGGAGATCGTAATATCTGCAAAGTCTGCAAGTTTTGCATTCATCCTGGCAGTAGCTCCCCATCCGCCACCTTCATCAAAATCAGTTAGCCTCAACTCATTGAACCAGATCTGTGCCGACTTATCCAATCCGTCATCAAGCCGCGGATTTGCCGCATTTCTTAAGGGGTTACGTACTCCCAGCATGTACACTCGAACCTTACTCAAGTCGGGCTGCCCCTTCACAGTAATGATATTTACCCCATCTTGATAGATGAATGGACGGTTTATTGGCCATGGCTGACCATTAAATAAAGCCCTGTTACGTGCAGCTTTAGCTTCAAGAAATAATTTGAGTTCTATATCCAGCTTATTCTGTTCAGGCCAAATCAGTCCGGGATCATTCGTGCCCGGATTCGTTACTTTCAATGGAATATCGTAATCATAGTAATTATCCTGATTATCTGTTCCCACCCTAAGAAATGCACGAAGGTCATTATCTTTCAGCTGATTACCTTCAGCATGAATGAACATTTCCATTCGCCTATATGATCGGAAATCATTCGATGTTGTACGGAAAGTTGCACGCCCATAACCGTCTCTAAGATTCTTAACACTTAATGAAAGTGATTGCTCATTCTGTCGAGATTCGCCGCGGAAATTTGTAAAGTCGATTTCTCGGGTAATACCCGGAGGAAGAACATATGGAATAGGTGTACGCTTTCCATTTTCTTCTATATTCACGGCACTTACATCAATCACTGAATTATCGAGCCCCGGATTGATAAGGGCAGGATCAGTAATTACTTTGGTCGGGTTATTTTCTGAATTATATCTTCTCCACTCACCTCTTACTAATTGCAATTTTGCCATACGCATAACCGTAGTATCAGCAAAATCGGTTGTGAACATCCTGATAAATCTAATGGATTTAAAATCTTCAATATTGCCAACCTTTTGAATATAATCAGCGATTGGTATTTTGAATTGTATCCATCTCACGGTTTCTTGCTTACCATTTGCTAGTCTGACAGATGCAGAAACGATGTCAGAAATATAGTTGCTTCCAACACTTTGTAAATCTTGCGGGCGTATCGATAACTTGTACTGATAATATTCGTCTGCCTGAGTTGAATTATTATCACGGTTAATATCTTCCCCATCAGGGAATGAAGTAGCAGCAGTATTTTCAATTCCAGTTTGATCTAAAGACTGCTGAGAAGTTTTGGAGTTTCCTTCCGGATTATTATACTTTTCATATCTTTTGAGGATTCCTGCATTGACCTGATCGAGGTTAGAGCCACGGTAATACTGGTAATCATCAGAAGATGGGTCACTTTCAAGAATAGAGCCCACTTGTGGGTTTACACTTGCTTTTACCTGATTTAGGAATGGGCTGAATTGTTGGCGTTCATCTACAGAGCTCAAACCATCCAATCCTACATCCTGAAATTGCCTGGATGTAGGGTTATTATCAAAAGCCTGAATAACGGGTTGAAGTTTTGGAACTCGCCCCCAGGTTGTAGGATCTGTTTTTGCCGTACTACCATCTGCTGGCAATCCATTTTCCAGACTTTTTCTTCCATCCTTCAAAATATCCTCAGAGATATTCCCTAGATTAAAATATAGGTCGCCACCCCTACTAGTCTTGTTATAAATAAAAGGATCGAGCATCCACAATTCAATGAATTCAATGTTCAGTGCTTCAAAATCATTCGTTTCCAACTTCCTGAAAATTCCACCCCACCTGCTTCTTGGATTAGCCAGACTCCCATTTTGAGTTAAGCCCGTTGTAGTAAAGTTATATGGGCCCCTTTCAGTGGGATAATAGGCAAGATCAAAGGTTGGCAAAATTATAGCCTGCCCGGTATTGGATTCCTTAAAAGGAAAAACCTCTCGTTCAAAAACCTGTCGTACATAATGGTTTGATAACTCATTTTTATCTCTGCGGATATTATCAGGAGTAAGAGAATTGCCAGTAATAAAAAATATAGGATCAATATTGTAAAAGGCTAATCGCGCCCTATTATAACCATAAGCCAGGTCGTTATTAAGTCTTGATTCAGGAAATTGCTGTGGTGTTCCTGATATTTGCCATGAGATGGCACTTTTAATATCAATTAAAGATCGGCTGGCCTCAAAATCATCCAAATAACTTGCTCCATTCCGGCTACCGGCAAAGTTTAACGCTCTTGGGTGTCCGGGAACAAGCTGAGCATATTCACCTGAAAAGGTGATGCTCGATGCTTCTTTTGTATTAATGAATGGAATTTTATCGACCATTCGGGTAAGCCATCGAGAAGGAGAACTGTAATTGACATCAAGCCCCCAAATAGTATTAGAAATAGCTTCTTCACCGATATTCACTTTTTGTGTAAGTGGCTTTTCGGTAAGATTCAGAAAAGTACCCCCCAGATTAAGTTTATTATTGACCCGGTAGTCAAATCTTGAACCAGTGAGTGATCTTTGCTGCATACCAAAGAGTTCATTATTCTCCATTTTGATCCTGATTTGTTGCCCGGAATTCAATAAAGCCTGATTTAAGATCCTAACCAAGCCTATATTGTAATCAACGGTAAAATCTACTCCCTCTTGCAAAGGCAAAGTACCGGCAATAACCTGAACAGATCCAGGCGGAACATTAATAGCATTTAACTGAAATTCTGAACCGCCCTGCGACTGATACGTACCTCTGATCTGGTATCTATTTAGTTTTGCAAACAATTGCTGGGCAATAACTTTCGTAGAATCATACAGCGGCTGATAAACATATTTATTAATCAGATTTCTCTCTGTAATCGGATCAAATCGCTTAGCTAGGTCTGCCCCAAAGGGTTCAACCAATGGGAAAGTGATACGACCATTCAGCGGATCAATCGTTATCCCCTCTAAAAAATCGAAATAACCATCAGGCTTTCTGTCATTCTGCTGGTTCAGATTATCCAGATTAGTCATCTGGATCCACAATTTACCCTTTGTATTCTGGCCTTCGGTCATCTGAGGTTTTTCGATACCGGTTTCTTCATCAAGTCTAAAAATATTTAATCTAAAGTCGTTACGGCTTACTTGATAGGCCCCCAAAGTATAAATATTCTTCATCATTAAGTCCCAGGTAGGTAAGCTGGTTTTGAGTGTTTCATTCTTTAAAAGCTTCACATACAGTACCTCTGGGGTTGAATTATTAACAGGAACATCAGTAGAAAACTCACCTACCTGATATTCTACACCATTAATAGTATATCGAAAGGCAACAGCCAGTACTTCATCAGCATTCAGGGCTGTATTCAAAGAAATATAGCCAAGCCGCGGATTCAATATATATTCTTTGTCAGTAAGGTTTCGGGCAAAAGTTAGCTTGGCAAAGTTATCGGTTCCACCACCACCGGGCTGAAAAAATGAATTTGCATCATTAGAATTAGATAGCCTCACACCCGGAGGCAAAACCTGCAATAAATTATTGGATTGCTGGGCAAAACCTGGGCCAGCAAAGCCGGCAGGATAAGCCGAGAAACCTGCACCTCCCCGAACTTGGTTGGTATTGTAGACCCTGTTCTCTCCTAAATCAAGCAATGCCAAAACATCTCTTGAGTTGGCAGCAGTATTTGCTCTATTTGTTACCCAAACTTCAATTTTTGTAATATTAACATTTGAACTGTTGAGTGGGATATTCTCTAATGCTTTACTGTAATTATTTCTAAAATATTGAGCCAGGAAATAATGCTTATTGGTTTCATAATTATCTGCAGAGATTGTAAATTCATTCTGTTGTGAACCGTTTGTGATCGTTATTTCGCGCTGCTGTGATTTTTGCTGTGAAAAAATACTGGTTACATTTAAACGGCCAAATTGCAGCTGGGTCTTCAATCCAAATAATGCCTGACTGCCCGTTATAAGCGATGAACTTAATGGAAGACTCACATTACCAGCCTCAATTTTCCGGATAATTTCATCATCTTTACCCGTATAATCAAGTTTAACCTGGTTTTCAAAATCAAACTGAGCTTCGGTATTATAGTTAGTGCTAATCTTCAACTTCTCACCAATCTGACCAATAACATTCATTTGTATCCGCTGGTCAAAGTCAAAATTACCTTGCTTACGCTGGCGTTCATTGAATAATGGATTCTCATTTCGACTTAAACGGCCTGAAAAGGTAAGATCGGCAGAACCCTGAGGTCGAATTTCAATGGTATTGCCACCAAATATCCGTTCAAAAGATTTACTGTTTATTTTTACAGGAGGAATAAAACCCGGCTCACGGGCCTCAGAAAGTGGCAAATCTGCTAGTTCACGCCAATAATTACGTTTGATAAGCTCATTCTCGTATTTCTGATATTCTTCGATACTGAGGTATTGTGGAGCTCTGTACAAACGATCACCTATTTTTTCGCGAATGATATATCTTTTTGATAGAGGATCGAATTCTACACTGCGTTGAATATTGGAAGGATTGGGAAGAACTATTCCAGCCTGCTTTTTAAACTGCAGAGTTTTGAAATCCTGAAAAGGATAAACAAGTTTTGAGGTATCCTTTTTAGCAGCGGTATTTTGAGCAATAGCTTGTCCTCCAAAAAATAGAATGAAGAAACAAATAAAACTCTTTAGGAAAAAAGTA
>NZ_JBIKSU010000139.1:0-3750 GCF_044348475.1 Daejeonella sp.
TGATATCTTGAGCCTTTTTTTCTTTAAATAGTATTGAACTGATCAGAATAAATGGAAAAACAAGTATCATGGCAGCAATAAATACCGTCAAACTATAGATCAGGAATAAAATTGCACTAGCATTTTTCAAAATTCTGAGCATTTCCCTAAATATGTAAGAACTCGCAAGCTTTTTCTGCTGCTAGTTTTTCTGCGTTCTTCTTGTTATAATCTCGGCCAATGGCACAACTTTCACCATCCACATTTGCCCTGATTGTAAAGAGTTTGGTATTTTCTCCTTCTTCATTGGGTATTATTTCAAAAGTGATATCTTTTCCATGGCGCTGGCACCACTCAATTAGCTTGCTTTTAAAATTAGTTTCAGTAAGTTCGAGGGTATGGATGTCAATATGCGGTTTAATAATGCGTTTAAGCAGAAAATTTCTTGTAAAATTATAATCCTTATCCATGTAAACAGCGCCGATCATTGCTTCGAAAGTATCTCCTAAAAGAGAGCCTTGTTTGTTGCTATGATTTAGAGCTTTGTTATCAAATTCAATATGTTCATCGAGGCCAAGACGTTTAGCTAGCTGGTTCAGGTTTGATCGGCTTACTATTTTTGATCGCATTTCAGTTAAAAAACCTTCGTCTTTATAGGGATACATTTTAAATAATAACTCAGCCACCACCGACCCTAATATAGCATCCCCTAAAAATTCAAGTCGTTCGTTACTATTTTTTGCTCCGTTTTTAACCTCTACAGCAACAGAACGGTGCCTGAAAGCCATACGATAAAGTCGTAAATTTCCAGGAACATATCCCAATAAGTTCTTTAAAGACCTTATGTACTTGCGATTTGGCGAAAAGTAGAGTTTATAAATTCTTGAAAATGGCATTAATGACCGTAAATCAAATTGATACTAACTAATATACAGGTTTAAAGAGAAACAGTAAGGATAATTAATGACTAAGATGGTTAGGCCTTGTATTTTTTGAAGATCACAGAAGCATTGTGTCCTCCAAATCCGAAAGTATTGCTCAAGGCAGCGTTTACGGTACGTTTCTGAGCCTTATTAAATGTGAAATTTAATCTTGGATCAAAACCAGGATCATCTGTAAAATGATTTATTGTTGGTGGAATAATATCATTTTGTACAGAAAGAATTACTGCAATTGCTTCTACCGCTCCGGCTGCACCCAGAAGGTGGCCTGTCATTGATTTTGTGGAGCTTATATTTAATTTGAAAGCATCTTCCTTAAACATATCAAGGATAGCTTTTACTTCGCTTATATCTCCAAGAGGAGTAGAAGTGCCATGCACATTAATATAATCAATATCAGAAGGTGCCATGTGAGCATCTCTTAGCGCATTGGTCATAACCAGTTTAGCACCAAGACCTTCAGGATGTGGTGCAGTTATATGATTTGCATCAGCACTCATACCACCACCTACAAGTTCAGCATAAATTTTAGCACCTCTTGCTAGAGCATGCTCTAATTCTTCAAGAATAATACTTCCTGCCCCTTCTCCTGCAACAAAACCATCTCGGTCTTTATCAAAAGGTCGGGATGCAGTTGTTGGATCATCATTTCGTGTAGAAAGTGCATGCATGGCATTGAAACCACCCATGCCTGCCTCATTGATAATAGCTTCTGAACCTCCTGAAACAATAATATCAGCCATATCCAGTCGGATATAGTTAAATGCATCGATCAGCGCATTGGTTGAAGAAGCGCAAGCAGAAACAGTAGAGAAATTCGGACCGCGCAAGCCATGTCTTATTGAAATATGGCCAGGAGCAATGTCCAGAATCATTTTAGGAATGAAAAATGGATTGAAACGTGGAGTTCCATCTCCATTTGCGAAGTTCATAACTTCATCGGTAAAGGTTTTTAAACCACCAATACCAGAGCCCCAGATTACTCCAATTCGATTGGTATCGAGATTTGGGAAATCTAAGCCAGCATCTTTAATAGCCTCATCAGATGCAGCAATTGCATAATGAACAAATGGATCTAATTTACGAGCTTCTTTTTTCTCCAAAAAGTCTTCCGGATTGAAGTTCTTAACTTCACAGGCAAATTTTGTACGAAATTTTTCAGGATCGTAGTGCGTTATAGGAGCGGCGCCGCTTACCCCATTGATCAAACTTTTCCAGAATTCTGGAACAGTATTTCCAATTGGAGTAAGCGCACCTAGTCCTGTAACAACAACTCTTTTAAGCTCCATTTATGTGAGGATATCGTAAATTACTTTACGTTCTTTTCTAAATAAGCGATAGCTTGGCCTACAGTACCGATAGTTTCAGCCTGGTCATCAGGGATAGCTACATTAAATTCTTTCTCAAACTCCATGATTAATTCCACGGTGTCTAGTGAATCGGCACCAAGATCATTGGTGAATGATGCCTCTGGTGTAACTTCACTTTCGTCAACACCTAATTTTTCAACGATAATTGCTTTAACTCTTGAAGCGATATCAGACATGGTTTTATGATTTAATTGTTAAATAAATATGTGCAAAGAAAAATAAATTCTATCAATTTTCAAACCTTTTTGTTTTTAGCAGTTTTATTAGTCAATAATTTAAATGTTTATGCTTATTACATTTGTAATTTAGCACAAAAAATAAACGTTGAATAGAACTACTTTAAAATTTGAACTTGACCTTGACTTCGTGTTGCTGGCTATTACTTCGCAACTAAAAGACTATATGTTTTGTTTTAAAATTAATAAGCAACTTGGAACTGATTTTTGCAAGGTTACTGATTTAGAGCTTCCCTTCAATGCCGGCAACGAAATATTTTATTTTAGCAGATACTTTTTTCTGATGCCGCAAACGGAAACAGAGCTGTATATCATTGCCAATAAAGGTACGGAAGGTTTTTTGGTGCCCGAAATGAAAAAAGTAGATTTCTTTTTATTGATTAGGAATTACATCGATGATGATGACCTAAAGCTGATAATTAGTAAATTAAATAAGGTTCCAGAGGTGCTTGTTGCGGTAGAAGTTGACCCTAAAAAATTGAAATCCAAAGAAAATCTCATATTTTAGCCCTTTCTAATAGGTGTATTTAGTACACAATTGATTGAAAAAATAATTCAAAAAAATATAAAGCTGATGAAAACAGTTCATAACAGAACTAAAATTGTAGCCACATTAGGACCTGCTTCTTGTTCGAAAGAAGTTTTGTTGAATATGATAAAGGCTGGTGTTGACGTATGTAGATTAAATTTTTCTCATGGTAGCCAGGATGATCACCAGAAGGTTATCGATGTTATCAGAGATATCAATAAGAAATATAAAACCAATGTTGGAATACTGGCTGATTTGCAGGGCCCAAAGATTCGGATAGGTTTAGTGAAAGAAGGGGGTGTTAATCTAGCTAGCGGTCATAAGATCGAGATAACTACTAAAGAAATGATCGGTGATGAGAATAAGATTTACATCACTTATCAGAGTTTTCCAAGTGATGTTCGCGCCGGAGAGATCATTCTTCTTGATGATGGCAAGATTCAGATGAGAGTTCTCAAAACGAATAATAAGGATACTGTACAATGTGAAGTGGTATATGGTGGAGTGCTTACCTCTCGTAAAGGAGTGAACCTTCCCAATACAAAAGTGTCAATTCCAAGTTTAACAGAAGAAGATCTCACTAATCTGGACTTTGCCTTAAAAAATGATGTGGAGTGGATCGGTTTATCATTTGTGCGTTCTGCTGATGATATTATTGAATTAAAGAGAATAATTGGAAGAAGCGGGAATGCTGC
>NZ_JBIKSU010000051.1:0-14752 GCF_044348475.1 Daejeonella sp.
ACCCTGCTCAATAGGGAAACTTCGAGTGCCAAGGGTTTCAAATTTTCTAATATCTGACGATTTAGGATTTGGATTACAGACCAAAGGCCAAATTTTTTCAATTTTTTCTTTTTTGATATACAGCATCCCGCTTCCAATTGGGGCACTTAAAAACTTATGTAAAGATGTTCCAAAATAATCGCAGTGAAGATCCGGGATTTTAAAGTCAAGTAATCCAAAAGAGTGTGCACCATCACAAATTACTTCAATTCCATATTTATGTGCCATATCAGATATCTTTCTGACCGGCATAATTTGCCCAACCCAATTCACAATATGTGTTACGTGAATAATTTTAGTCTTAGGGGTTATAGCTTTCTCATAGGCAGCTACTATTTCTTCATCATTTTCAATTGGGAATGAAAAGCTGAGTTGCTTATAAACTATACCCTCACGCAGAGCGCGTTGCTTCCAGGCACTCATCATATTTGGATAGTCAAGCATTGCACCAATAACTTCATCGCCGGCCTTTAAATCTAACCCAAAAATAATGGTGTTTAATGCTTCTGTAGCATTTCTGTTGATTGCAATCTCTTCTTTTTCACATCCTGCAAGATTGGCAAGGCTTTCACGTAAAGGTTCACGACCCTGATCCAGTATTCTCCACATAAAATAGGACGGACCCTCATTAGATAATTTGTTATATCGTTCAACTGCTTCTTGCACAACCCGAGGCGAAGGACTTACTCCACCATTATTAAGATTTATAATATTAGGACTAACGGTGTAGGATTGTTGAATGACACTCCAATAATCTTCATTAGAGGCAATTGCTTCAGAGCTTAAATTTTTGACTAAACTATTTGCTGAAGATATTTCTGCAGCATGTAATTGGTTGAAAATACTATTTACCGAAAAAGCACCGGCCATTAGCCCTAATTGCTGAATAAATTTTTTACGCCCTGACATGTTAACCTAACTACTTAAGAAAATTAAAAAATTAAGATACAAGATATTTAAAATCCATCACATTAAACTGAACTACTTTATAAAAATACCTGCTAAATCAACAAGAATTAGTATCCTTATTTTCTGAGTGTTGATAAAATAATATTAAATACCTGATTAGCAGAAATGGATGAGCCTTCTTGTTTTTGATCCGTAATCAATACCGGATGATACTCAGGCTTACCTCCTATTCTTCCATGTGATCCTTTGATCAGCGTTGCATCCAGTGGTATCACGTCCATTACATACCTGAAGCCAGCCTTCTTTTTCAATAATTTATACCCCGCTCTAAGTTTTGAACTCATAAACATCTCAACTGGGTCATAACCTGGTTTTTTGTGTATGTCAACACAACGCGCATAATCAGGCGCCTTTGCATCATCCAGCCAGAAATAATACGTAAACCAGCTGTTTTCATCGGCCATCAGCACTAAATCTCCTGAACGCTCGTGGTTAATATGATAAGTTGCCTGCTCCTTTTTGTCAAGAATTAATTCCACACCCGAAACACCTTTCAGTAATTCCATGACCTGATCGCTAACCGATGGGTCATTGATATACACATGGGCAATCTGATGATCGGCTACCACAAATGCTTTTGAAGCACCCGGATCTAATAACTCCAGCCCGCGTTCTATACGGATCTCAAGTAAACCATGTTCTCTGAAAAGTCGATTTAAATGTATAGGATTATTAACCGGTGATATTCCATATTCAGAGAGCAGAATAATTTCTGCCCCTTTGTTCTCATAAAATGCGATCAGCCCTTTTAGAACCGCATCAATTTCAGTTAACTCGTGATGGATCTTAGTAAAATCAGGACCAAATTTTTGAAGGCAATAGTCGAGATGCGGAAGATAAATTAAAGTAAGGGTAGGATCATGCAAATCATCTGTAAGCATCGATGCATCTGCAATCCATTGAGTAGACTTAATATTAGCACCAGGGCCCCAAAACTGAAACAATGGGAAAGTCCCCAATTTTTCCTGGAGCACATCACGTAAGCTGGCAGGATTAGAATAACAATCAGGCATCTTACGGCCATCTGCAAGGTAATTAGGTCTTGGAGTTACCGCATAATCGGCGCTAGAGTACATGTTGTACCACCAAAATAATGTTGAACAGGTAAAAGAAGGGTCCTCTTTTTTTGCAATTTCCCATAGTTTATCTCCATTAACCAGCTTATTAGACTGCTTCCAGAATTTAACCTCGCAATCTGTCCGGTCATACCATCCATTACCCACAATGCCGGTTTCTGATGGCCATTTACCTGTCAAATAGGTTGATTGCGCAGAGGTAGTTAATGCCGGTAGCAACGGATCAATCCTTGTCAGGTGTTTACGGCTTACATAATTGCTCAAAAATGGCATATGCTCGCCGATGAGCGAAGTTGAAAGTCCAACTACATCAATAACAACTGTTTTTTTCATGGTATTGATTTTATTCTAAAATTTCCTTAACCCAGTTCAACTCCCTGATGATACTCTGATCAATGGGCATTTTTAACGATTCAGGAAGCACTTCCCAGGTATACGTTTCAACTTCTAAATGATTAGAAAAAGGTTTGCTCTTCTGCATTTTCAAAACTTCAACAATATCCGATTGAGTAGATCTTAAAAGTTGGAGATTTTCAGCAAATACAGGAACATGGAAATGTGCACGCCATTCTCTCACCATCGGGTTTTTCGAGTCGGCCAAAGCCTCTGGAAGATCTCTGTACCGAATCAAGGAATGATCACCATTTCTGCCAACTACCTGATGCAAGTAGGTGGGTTCATTATATTTTGAGAATGCTTCAGCTATATCTGCTCTCGAATTAATATCGGCAGGCATATCCGCTTTTAGCGCTGCACTGATCTGAATCTTTCCTGTTCTTATTCCTTTTTTATCAAGCTGTTCCAAAACTTCAGAATGTTGCTCATATCCTATGGCAAAATGACAGACATCGTAACATAAACAAATATGATTTTTAATACAGGCCTCAGCATCCAACTCACTGATATTCAAACTACCAGCCAAAATTGATTTTGCCATAGGGATCAGCATAGTTTCATACCAGGCTATAAACTCAGCACCAGTTTCAAGCATCCCATCGGGTTCCGGTTCAATATCTAGGTGTAGCTGTATACCGCTCGTTAGGTTAATTTGATACAGTTGTTCGGCTACAAGAATAATATTGCGAGTTGCTCTATTTTTTGCCTCTTCATACCATTCTTTCGTTGAAAACCAATGTCGATAACTAAGCGGAGATGTAGAAATCCCACCTTCCATTCCCTCTGGTAAAAGTTCTGCAAGAATCTTAAAAAGCCTGATCGTATAATCAAGTCGCTCTTGGCTTGTCCAATCGGGCGCATGAACCTGATCCTTCACAATTGCATGATGAAAATCGCCGTAAGGGAAGCCATTCATGGTAAAAACATAGGCATCATGATCATTCAACCAGTCTTTAAAAATCTGTATTTTATCTGGATCAAGGAGATCGATACTGGCAGAATTTGACAAGCGCAAACCAATTCCCATAGGCTGATCTGGGCTTACTTCTTTTTTTATACTAGGAAAATTTTTCTTTATGGCCTCAAAATGATCCATCCAGCTTTCACCTGAATGTATATTGGTGCAGTAGCTTAAATACCCAGATGCAAGTTTCATGCCTTAACACGTAATAAATGGGAAGCTTTTTTCAGTATTTCAGGATCTATTTCATGAACTTCAATACCCTGTCCAATTTTTTCAAGCAGCATAATGGTGAGCTCGCCACCCAGGTGTTCACGAAATTCTTCGAGGCCCAGCAGGATTGGTGAACTATCATCATTTACCTCCATCATCGGATGTGCCAGATCAAAACCTAGCTTATTTAAAAGATCGATAATTCTTTGGCTTTCTGGTTCAGACAAATAACCACATAAATTGGAATAGACCGTATCGAGGGCAATTCCCATTGCAACTGCTTCACCATGTAACACGTCAAAATTTGACAATTGCTCAAGTTTATGGGCACTCCAATGACCAAAATCTAGCGGACGTGAAGAGCCTGATTCAAATGGATCAAGGCCTGCAATATGCTGCATATGAAGTTCAGCACATCTGCATATCAGATAATTCATTGCTTGGCGCTCGCGCTTGACCAACGCATCTGCATGGTTCTCAATCCAATTAAAAAATACGGAATCTTTAATGAGGGCAACTTTCACAGCTTCAGAGATACCTGATCTGTAATTGCGATCTGTGAGGGTTTCTATAAAAAGTTCATCGTTAAAAACTGCAATTGGCGGAGCAAAGGTTCCCAGGAAATTTTTCTTCCCGAAATAATTAATTCCATTCTTAACACCAACACCGGAATCATTTTGTGATAATACTGTAGTAGGTATTCGTATATGACGGATACCCCGATGAGACACTGCTGCAGCATATCCCACAAGATCCAATACCGAACCACCGCCTATAGCTGCAATATATGAATGCCTGTCTATCTTATGTTCATTCACAGCCTCCAATATCTGATCAAAATAGTTGATGTTATTCTTTAGGATCTCGCCCCCAGGAACGATCACAATTTCAGGAACTAATTGTACAGCATGATGCACTTTGAAATACTCTTTTAACTGCTGAACCAGCTCAATACCTACACCTTCATCTATAACAAAAAGAATTTTACGTATAATACCAGGGCCTTTCAAAAAATCATTCAACAGCGTATTCGATGGGCTAAAAAGTGCGGAAGTAAAAAAAACTTTGTATTCAAATTTTACATGGAATGATTGTTGAAGGTATTTCATAGTAGGTATGTGCTCTTGCAAATAATGGGCTAGGCTTGTTATTTTAATCTGATGATAAAGATAGTTTTCAATTAAGTAACAGCAAAACGTTTTGATAGCCACAAAGATAATGGCAGCAATAATGCAATACAGATTGCTGCAACTGGAGAGCCAAAAACTGCCGACCAAACAGCGTCCATTAAGATCAGAGAAATAACTCCTGCTTTAACTGCCTTTCCAATATTTTTTCCAAGAGGTTCCTTTATTGCACTAAATAGGGGTCTGAATATCATCCATGCAAATGGGATGATGAACATTAAGGCAATTATTAGCTGACCCTTATTTAAAGATAAGTAAAGCATACTACTGATTACTAAGAGATATAGAAAAGCTCCAGCATAGAGCTTATTTCTATTCGAACCGTGTACTTCTCCCCGACTGATCATGGTTATTGAAAAAATATAAATCAAGGGTACAATCCCAAGAAAATACCACTCATGAAAAGAAGCAGCTATGATACTTATTCCGAGTAAAAGATTTAATCCTCTGCAGAGTCCCATATTTAAAGGGCCAAGGAAAGAATGATGCTTTGCATATTTATTGTAAAGAAGTGCAAAAAAAGATATTAAAGTTGCAATTATTCCAGACAGGGTAGTGACAAAGAAAGCAGCCGTAATTCCTACTAATAGCAGAAAAATGCCAAGAAAAATGGCTTCATTCAACTTAACAGCCCCACTGGGTATTACCCGTTCAGGTCGTTCAATCTTATCCAACGCTGCATCAAAAACATCATTAAAAACAATCCCGCCTCCATATAATCCTATCGTAGCAAGGCAGAGCATTAAGACCGGAAAATAGTCAGTTTCAATAGTCAGGAAGTAGCCTGCAATTGCAATCCCTGCCAAAACATCTGCAACAGAAGTTACAATGTTTGCCGGTCGCATTAACCGAAAAAAGTTCATGATCTTTTTCAAACCTGCCTAGCTGATGATGATCGATGATTTATCTGTTCTTGGTTGCTGACCACCCCGAAGCACGGTATTGCCTGCGAATTTTTCTGTTTGATCAACTGATAAGGGAGTGATAAAATCATTCTCATCTATTTGCCCGCTTTGTGCAAATGCTACGATCGCGTTAGAATAGGTGATCATTTTGATATCTTCATCACTAATCCCTTTTAATTTCATCAAAGCAGCCGTTTTAGGCACAGCTAAGGGATCGCTGATACCCCAATCTGCTGCAGAGTTGATCATGATGCGCTCCGGACCATACAACTTTGCAAGCTCTACCATACGCTCGTTACCCATTTTAGTGAAGGGATATATTGTAAATGCTGCCCAGAATCCTCGATCAAGAACTTCTTTTACAGTTTCCTCATTGTTATGATCAATTATCACCATTTTAGGATCTATACCATGCTCAATGGCAATATCCATACTTCGTTGGGTGCCTTTTTTCTTATCCCTGTGAGGCGTATGTATTTGAATTGGGAGTCCTGCTTCTTTGGCAAGTTCAAGCTGCATTCGGTAATACTTATCTTCAGCAGCGGTTTGGTCATCAAAACCAATTTCACCTATCCCAACTACGCCTTCTTTATAGATAAAAAGTGGCAGGAGTTCCATTACCTCTTCGGCCAATCTTTCATTATTTGCTTCGCGCGAGTTTAACCCGATGGTACAATAATGTTTGATTCCAAATTGGGATGAGCGAAACCTTTCCCAACCTACCAAGCTGCTGTAATAATCACGAAAGCTATCAATACCCGTACGGGGCTGACCCAACCAGAAAGCAGGCTCAATCAATGCCACAATTCCGGCATCAGCCATTGCCTGATAATCATCGGTAGTTCTGGAGCTCATGTGAACATGCGGGTCAAAAAATTTCATACCCTTAATGATATCCAGATTCATAGCTTCAGCTACAATCTGGGTTTTTCTTTCGTCAAATGAATGGCTACAACACATAATACACGAATTAAATATTTATTCTTCAGGAGTAATACTGCTCCAGTTAAGTTCTTTGTTTTCAATTGCTTTTAACAGTTCGGGATAAGACTTTAACAAGTTCTTAGCCGAATCAGAATCAGACTGGTATGCAGTTAACGCTGCAGCCTGCCTGTCTATGAGGCTACCTTCCTCAAACAGTCTTTTGAGATCAGTCAAAAGATCATCATCAATAAATTTAGTTGTTAATCGCCATAGATGTGGATTTATCTTCCTATTCGCTGCCCAGCGTTCATGGGCAAAATCAACAAGTGTTGAGGCAAGTTCAGCATTGGCGCGTTCATCAATCCCCGATATCTTATTTAAATCCTTTCCTGTAAAAAAAGCTTTTAAAATCAGTTGATTCCATGCTTTTTCATCAAGATAGCTAATCGGGTATGGATTTTTATACATAATAGCCTCCAATACGAGTCCGATATTGCTCCTAACACCCTCCGCACATCTCATTAACCATAATTCTGGCCATGCAAATAAAGGCAACGAAGAATATAGTGCTACCAGTTCATTAACCTCAGCAGCGAGAAATAAATTCTCAATAGTCTTAACATATTTTTCTTTATCTGTGGGATCAAGCTGTAAGAGTAAACAAAGTCGGCCCAGTCTGTCAATTGTCCAACCTTCTAAAGTAAAACCAGGCTTGAGCTTTTCAATTTCAGCCCATAGTTCATGGTTGATAGTGATCGGTAATTTCCCTGTTTTTCTTGGCATCATGGCAAAAGCTGAATTAACAGCTGAAGTTTCAGGAGCTAGGAATTTTTCAGTTAACCAATGCCAGGTTTCTTCAGTTACATTGGAACGGGTGAGCTCAGTAATGAGTACCCTAAATCTTTCTGCATCGTAATCAAACATGCCCACAAAATTGAATATCAGAAGGAATTAAATATTGCGAAATTTAACAAAAATTAGCAAGAATCTTAAGCCTAACTAATGAATTTGGTATCAAATACCACCTGAAACAAAATAATTTAAGGCAAGAGCTGCTGAAATAATCAGTAAACCAAAAAATTCACGAGTCTTTTCAATATAAGGTTTTGTTGCCTTCATACTTTCAGTGATACTTGGAGTATGATACTTGGTTATCCAATCACGAACACCATCCTTACCAAAGAATAATACCAATGCATAAATCAGATAAAATGCGATAAAAAACAGGTAGACCAATGGATAATACAGGCCAAACCCTGCAAATCCGCATAAAATAGAGGCTGCCATATAAATAGGTACCCACAGCCAGGAATCGCTATCATTTAAATTAACCCAGGCAAATGCCAAAAAGGAAACGCAGAAAATGCTATTTAAGATGATCAGTAACATACCAAGCGATTATTATTTTCTATACTAAGGTAACAAAATCAATTGTTAGGTGCTAATGAAAAGCCTTATTTAATAAAAGGAGCAATTAAATTCCTAATCATGAGGTTTTATACCAAACAACTAGAAATTAACAGAAAAGAATCAGCTGAATAAAGAATATTGACCAAATTTTGTCGCTGCAGCTTTCACTGACTGTACAACAGGCTGAGCATTAATATGATAAATTTTACTCTCCATTTCTCTAGATGCCACAATGATCTCTGTACCTTGCGATTTACTCTTAAATAATTCGAGAACAAGATCAGGATTATTATTATCTCTGGATAAATGCGAAAGCAGGAGATGGCTCATATGAGTTCCGCTAGTGCAGAATAACTCAAGTGCCTGCATATTGGAAAGATGACCATGCATACCCCTAATCCTTGCTTTTAAATGATTGGGGTATCGCCCATTTTCAAGCAGCTCTTCATCATAATTTGCCTCAAGGAAAGCTGCATGACAACTTGAAAAATAACGTATCACATGCTCGCATGGAATACCGATATCAGTAAATACGCCAATTGTAATTCCATTGCAACTAATAATAAAGCTATGAGGCTCAGCCGCATCATGAAATTTAGGAAAAGCTGTAATTTCGAGGTCTCCTATTTGAACCGCCTCGTGAGCTTTAAAAGTTTTTACTAGATGACTTTCTAAACTAAATCCAGACATTTTTAAAGTGCCATCTGTTATAAAAACAGGCAGTTTATATTTTTTAGCAATTACCGGAACGCCCCTGATATGGTCAGAATGTTCATGGGATACAAAAATAGCTCTCACCTTACTCATGGATAAGCCAAGACGTTCCATTCGCTTTTCGGTTTCAAGACAGGTAATTCCTGCATCTACAAGTATAGCATCCTGCTGATTTTCAATGTAATAACAATTACCATTGCTGCCAGAATTTAAGGATGTAAATGATAGTGCCATTCGTATTAAAGAGTAAAGATCCGCATTGATCTTGCTATGGGTTAAAATTATAGAAAAAGCATTAAAGACTTCCTATAATGTGATTATATTCGCTTTAATTCTGAATTAAATACTAATTATTATATGAGAATTATAGCCCAACTATTTTTCATCTCCGCAATTTGCATGCTGAGCCTGAACGCACAATCCCAACAAAGGCGACTGATCAATTATACAGAGGTTAGCGCTTTAATTCAAAACAGTACGTCTTTAACTGATAATTCGAAGTTTAGTGGTTTAAGAACCAGAACAGGCGTTACCAAGCTTCTTGATCAGCATATGGGAATTGGTTTTGCATTGGGAACAGATAATTACCGTAAGGCCAATGGAGCAAGTTATAACACACTCCCAATCACTCTAAATGCTTCGTACTACTTGAATCCAGAGCTTACTGGTTTAAAAGTTGATGTTTATGGAGGTTATGCAGTAAAACTTTTCAATAATTTTAATAAAGGATTAACTGCAGGCGCTGGTTTATCTTACTCCATTTCTGTTAATAAGGGCTTAAATTTAGGCCTCCAAACAGGGTATAATTATCAGAAAATCGACTTCCCTGCCAATTTCATGATTGATAATAGCTTTGATTTAGGAAGTATTCGGCTAGGACTAGGATTGACATTTAAGTAAGTAAAAGCTCATGTATTTATTGGCTGTTGCTTAAAGCCATTCAAACTCGCTCTACCTTATTAAATAAAATCACTAATTTTGCATTTTTACGGCTCCTATAACATTCCAATATGTCAAAAAGCACCTATAAGATAGCTGTATTACAGCTAAACCTGAATGATATTGCAGAAAACAATTTAAAAAAATGCATTGCCTGGGTACGTGAGGCCGCCAAAAAAGGAGCAGAAGTTATCTCACTTCCAGAATTATACAGCAGTCATTATTTCTGCCAAACCGAGGATACAGACAATTTTGCATTAGCTGAACCGCTATATAGCACCTCTTTTATTGCTTTTAGCGCGCTTGCAAAGGAACTTGGAGTAGTAATCATTGTACCTTTCTTCGAAAAAAGAATGGCAGGTATTTATCATAATAGTGCATACATTATTGATACCGATGGGTCGGAAGCTGGATTATACCGCAAAATGCATATCCCAGATGACCCTCATTTTTATGAAAAATTCTATTTTACACCTGGAGATATCGGATTCAAAACTTTTCCTACTCAAAAAGGTAAAATAGGGACCCTAATCTGCTGGGACCAATGGTACCCAGAAGCTGCAAGATTAACAGCTTTGCAGGGAGCAGAGGTGTTATTCTATCCTACAGCTATTGGATGGCACCCATTAGAGAAAGCTGAATTCGGTGAAAAACAACACGGGGCCTGGATGAATGCAATGAAGGGACATGCCGTGGCGAATGGTGTTTATGTAGCTGCAGCAAACCGCATCGGACTCGAAAAATATGTGCCTGGCACTGAAGGTATTCAATTCTGGGGCTCTTCCTTTATTGCTGGTCCGCAGGGTGAGATACTGGCACAAGCATCTCATGATCAGGAAGAAATTCTGATCGCTGAAGTTGACCTTGAACTCCAAGAAAATGTACGCCAAAACTGGCCGTTTTTCAGAGACCGAAGGATTGATGCTTATGGTGATATCACAAAAAGAGCGATCCTTTAATATGAGTACTGAAAGACGATTTCCGGCTGAGTGGGAAAAACAGCAAGGAATACTACTTTGTTTTCCAAGTAACGGAAATGACTGGCCAGGAAAATTTGGGGCAGTTCAGTGGGCTTTTGTTGAATTCATAAAAAAAATAGCAAGCTATGAAGAAGTTTTCCTAGTTGTAGCGAATCAAAAAATAAAGGAAAAAGTTCATGCAATGCTTAAAAAAGCTCATGTAGAGCTAAAAAATGTATCTTATATTATCCAGAAAACAAATAGAAGTTGGATGCGCGACTCTGGTCCGATCATTGTGAAGAACGGAAGTAAAAGAGAGGCCTTAAATTTCAACTTCAATGGTTGGGCTAAATACAAGAACTTTCAACTTGATAGAACAATCCCCTCAACAGTTTCCTCATTTTTAAGTATCCCAGCTACGCGGGTAATGTACAAAGGCAAGCCTGTAATTCTTGAAGGAGGCGCTATCGATGTTAATGGCAAAGGAACCTTACTTACTTCAGAAGAATGCCTGATGCATCCTGATATTCAGGTTAGAAACCCTGGATTTACCAAAAATGATTATGAAGCAATCTTCAAAGAGTTTCTAGGAGTTACGAATACCATTTGGCTTGCTGATGGAATAGCGGGCGATGATACCCACGGGCATATTGATGATTTGTGCAGGTTTGTTAATGAAAATACAATCATAACCGTGGTGGAATCTGATCCCAAAGACAGTAATTATCATGCATTACAAGAAAATTTAAAACGCCTAAAGCATGCTAAATTAGAAAACGGAAAGACACCAACTATTGTTAGCTTACCTATGCCGGGGCAACTTGATTTTGATGGCTTACGCTTGCCTGCCAGCTATGCAAATTTTTTGATTCTAAATAAATCAGTACTTGTTCCTGTGTTTAACGACCCTAAAGACCGCGAGGCCCTCCAAATTATTGCAGATTGTTTTCCTGACAGAACCATCATTCCAATCAGTGCAATTGACCTAATTTGGGGCTTTGGGACGCTTCATTGTTTAAGTCAGCAAATTCCGGAATAAAAAATCAAGGTTTAAATAAAGGTTCTAACTAAAGAAATCTTGAGAACTCCATTTTATTTACTGATTAATAATAAACAATGCTGAATAAGCAAAATTCAATTTGCTAATTTCAAATTTGCTAATGATAATTTTCTTTAGTTAAGTTCTGATTAAGTATCTGCTAGGGGTACAGATTTGGGTTGCATCTCATTTTGAGGATCATCGTCTCGACCAGGTTGTTCTACCATTAGGTAAGGAACGGTAAAAGTATCTGCCTGATTTCTGAATTGAAGCCTGCTTTCAACCTTTTCTATAAGTTCACGATCATCAATTTCACCATCGATACGAATTGAACCATTTATTATTGCTCCCGGTTCGATCTTAATAGACCTGGCCAAAATATTTCCGGCAATATTGGCTGTGCTTTTTATCTCTGCATATTCAGACGAACGAATATCACCAGATACCATACCACTAATGATACAAGAACGAGATATAATATTGCCTGAAATTTCTGAGGGGGCAGTGATATTTACTTCTTTTAGAGAAAAAATATTGCCCAATAACTTTTCATCCAGCATTATTGAACTTGCTGAAATAAAATTATCGTCAACCTTAATGATTGTGGTATGAAAATCTGCAACAATCTCCTTTTTAGCAGGTTTTCTGCCTAAAATATTTTTTAAGAAATCTACTATTTTGATGATCATTTTGAGATTTGTTTAGAATTAAGCCATTAAAAATAAATTCAAGGTTGCTTTTCAGAATGATACCTATGCATATCCAAAAAAATACTGAGTTTATGCAGCTAAATACTAGCGGCTAAATTAAAATAAGATAATAAAAAAGATCAAAATATGATACGTATTACCACTCAAACATTTCATAAAAATGACAAAATGTTTTAAAAAAACAATAAAAAAATGTAACATAGCCTTTTAAAAATACCCTTTCGGAAAGAATAATTTTAGAATATTAACACAATGATATTTCCAAAATCAGACTTTAGTACTGTATTAATTGTTGGTTCTAACAAAGGAGAAACCAAATCTCTGCGTGTTAAAACAAAACACATTAATAGATTAAGGCATTATGCGTTTTCGATTGTAATTGCCTTAATATCACTTACAGGAACAATTATTTTTCTTTCAATGGAGATCAGCAAGAAGGAAAAAGAAAAGATTGCTTACACTAAAGAAATTGCCCGATTGAAAGGTCAGATTCCTGCACCTACCGACACCATACAAGCAAGAAACTATATTCAGAGCATTGAAAATAAACTTAAAAAAATCAATGAATACCTCAAAAAAAGAGGTATAAAAGGATTTGCAGTTAGCAATATAGGTGGCAATAACCAAGCTGTTAATGAGCTCAGTTTAGAAGAAACCTATGCTTTATATGACGATCGACTCAAAGAGATACTCATGGGCGTAGCTTTCACTCCAATTGGCTATCCTGCCAATTATATCATTAATTCAACCTTTGGTTATCGTAGCGATCCGGTAAAAAGAGGAAGAGTTGAATTTCATGCTGGCCTTGATTTTAAAGGTAGAAGAGGAGATGCTGTAAAAAGTACAGCCGATGGGAAAGTAATTCTTGCAGGCTGGTTTCAGGGATATGGAAAATGTATCCGAATTCGTCACAAAAACAATCTTGAAACTTTATACGGTCATTTATCAAAGATCAATGTAAAGGTAGGCCAGGTGGTGAACACTGGTCAGGTTATTGGGCGCGTTGGATCAACCGGGTATTCTACAGGAAATCATCTCCACTATGAAGTTCGTAAAAATGGCAAACCAGTCAACCCGCGCAAATTCCTTAATTTAAACTAAGCTGATGGCAATTCAAAAATCTACATCAACACCCACTTTGATCAGCAAAGGATGCATTGTTGAGGGAAGAATAGAATCTGATGTTTTTATCAGGATAGATGGGCATGTTAAAGGAGATGTTTTTAGTGGCGAAGGACTTATCGTTGGAGAAAACGGACTCATTGAAGGTAATGTGCATGCCCGCGAAGTCGTGATTTTTGGCACAGTAAATGGCACAGTAAAAGCCGATTCTATTGATATAAAAAGCTCCGGAAAAATTCTTGGAGAACTGCATACCAATAGTTTAAAGGTTGAAAAGGGAGCAATTTATGTTGGAAATGTAGTCATGAAAAACAACTATACAAAAAAAGAAATTTTCGCTGCTTAACCCAAATAATATTATTAGTTATAATTTTATTGACCAGAATAATAACAATTAGGTATTGTTTTCTTTACAAATTACCTGATTTTAAAATAGGATATTTGATTACGGTTTCATTTATACGATTGAAGCCATAAACCCTGAAAATTTAGCCCTATTTTTATAAAAACAATCTTACAATTGCACTAAAATGAAAATTAAAATTCTGTTAATCTCCTTATTATGCCTTTCTGGAATTTCTTTAAATGCGCAGCAGGTAAAATCAATAAGCCCATCAAAAAGTTCAGATATTCCTCGTCCAAAATTAGTAGTAGGTATTATGGTTGATCAAATGCGCTGGGATTATTTATATCGTTTTTATGAGCGTTATGGTAACGGAGGTTTTAAAAGAATGCTTAATGAAGGATTTTCATGCGAAAACGCTTATATCAACTATGTGCCAAGTGTAACTGGAATAGGTCATTCTACGGTCTATACAGGTTCAGTTCCTGCAATTCATGGCATTACAGGTAATGACTGGATTATTCAGGCTACCGGAAAAACAATGTACTGCGCTGCCGACTCTACAGTTTCTACAGTAGGTAGCAACTCTGAATCAGCGGGTAAAATGTCGCCAAAAAACATGCTGGTTACTTCTATGACAGATGAATTAAGGCTGGCAACAAATTTTAGATCAAAGGTTATTGCAATTGCATCCAAAGACCGCGGTTCTATTCTGCCGGGAGGCCATACCGCAAATGCTGCATATTGGTATGATGGCGGCTCTGGTAACTGGATCACCAGTACTTATTACATGAAGGAACTTCCATCATGGGTAAGCAAATTTAACGATCAAAAATACCCTGAAAA
>NZ_JBIKSU010000140.1:0-3697 GCF_044348475.1 Daejeonella sp.
ATCCCCCCAAAATTCCACTATTCTAAATTATTTAAATACTTTTGCTTTGCTAATTGATTGATTCTACCTCAATCATAAAATCAATTACATTGAAAAATCAAATTATTGGAATTTATACCCCAAAGAATGATTTAAACCAATATCCTAGATTTTTTCTGGGTTTAGTTTTTTCACACCTCCCGTAAAATTAAATGATCGAATGAAATTAGCCATTATTGGTACAAGAGGTTATCCTTACGTTTATGGTGGTTTTGAAACCTTTGCAAAGGAATTAAGTGAGAGGCTGGTCAAAAATGGTGTTGAAGTACACATTTACTGCCAAAAAAATCTATTTGATAAACAACCACCCCTAGTAAATGGAATCCATTTGCATTATATCCCAACAATTAATACCAAATCATTAAACCAAATTGTCCACTCTTTTTTATCCTTGGTTCACGCAACTTTTAGTCGGGTTGATGTTATTTTGGTAGTCAATCTGGCAGCAGGCCCAATGGGATGGATTCCAAAACTAACTGGCAAAAAAACGATGATCAATGTTGACGGATTGGAATGGCTAAGACCAAAATGGAAAGGTTTAGGTGCTAGCTATTTTCGTTTTGCAGCAAAAATGGCTACAAAACTTTACGATCTGATCATTACTGATGCTGAAGCAATGCGTGATGTATACCTAAAAGAGTTCAATAAAGATTCTCTGGTAATTGCCTATGGTGCCCCGGAATATAAAAAATCAGCTATTTCTCACTTAAAGCGTTTTGAAATAACAGCCAATGATTATTACCTCATTGTTGGGCGATTAATTCCTGATAATAATGCCGATTTAATTGTTAAGGCTTATTTGGAATCAGATTCCGAAAAAAAACTAGTGATTGTGGGAGATGTGCCCTATAAAGATGCCTACGCTGAAAACTTAAAAAAACTAGCAGGCGATCGAGTCCGCTTCATAGGTTACGTCAGAGATAGTGAAGAACTGATGGCTCTTTATCAGAATTGCTTTACTTATATTCATGGTCACAAATTTGGCGGCACTAATCCGGCAATGCTTAAAGCCATGTCTAATAATTGTGCTATACTTGCTTTAGATACAAGTTTTAATAAAGAAATGCTTAGAAATGGCGAACTTGGCCTTTTCTTTAAAGAAAACACGGAATCGATTAGTAATGGAATGAAAAAACTGGAGAAAAATCCGGAATACGTGGAAGAATTAAAGGCTGAGGTTAGCTTTGGATTAACCGATAAATACAATTGGGATTCTGTTACTGCAGCATACCAGTTAGCAATGCATACTATTTACAAATAAAACGAAGACAATAATTCTCTATGACGAGACCTTATTTTCTATATAACGGATTCAGATATTTAATAGACACCCCTCTGCTGATCTTATCTTTTTGGTTAGCAGACTATTATAGCAATGGAGCAATTGACTCTGAACAAGATTCTATTGTCTTTATTTTTCTTTTAATTTCAATCATTTCATGGTATAGTGCAGCTCAGGTTTCAGGCTTAACCAAAGACCTCAGGTCAAATAAATTCGCAGAAGAAATAATTTATGTGTTGGTTACACTTATCCTGTTCGCCATCATCCTAACCTCATTTCTTTTCTTCTTTAGAAATACCATTGAGCTCAGTAATTATTTCCTTTTTATTTATTTACCGACACTCTTTACCCTGATATTATCCTTTAGATATATCTTCAGAAAATACCTGCATAGCATTTTTTACAGCGGTCGGCTCCAGGAGCAAATCATTCTTATTGGATCAACCCCTGCAGCAAAAGATTTTTACGAAACCATCAATCTGCATACTTATTACGGTTACAAATGCATCGGATTTCTTGATGACGAAAAAACAAAACTTAATGGATGTACCTATCTGGGCAAGATCAACGACCTGAATTCAATTCTTGCTGAAAGCAAGGTAGATGAGGTAATCATTGCCCTGCCAAACGCTAAGCATGAACAGATCAGTGCCTGTATTGAGGCTTGTGATTTTCATGGCAAAAGAGTTCGAATGATCCCAGATCTATACCTTTATGCTTCTAGTAATATAAGTATCAATACCATCGGACTCCTGCCTGTAATTAATTTTAGATCATTACCACAAGACCGCTGGGGAAATAAAATGCTTAAAAGGCTTTTTGATGTTTTATTTTCATTACTGTTTTTTATTATCATGGGATGGTGGTTAATGCCAATTATTGCATTGATCATTAAAGTAACTTCAAAAGGACCCATTTTCTTTAAACAAGAACGCTGGGGTCTGAATAATCAAAAAATTACCTGTTATAAATTCAGGACCATGTATTACGGAAGTCCTGAAACAGATGAAAATGGAGGCTTTTTACAAGCCACGAAAAATGACAGCAGAATTACCCCAATAGGAAAAATTTTCAGAGAATGGAACATTGATGAACTGCCTCAGTTTTGGAACGTCCTGAAAGGGAATATGTCTGTAGTTGGCCCCAGACCCCATGTTACTCCCCTGAATATTTCATCCATTCAGAATGTGGATAGGTATATGCTACGGCACCTTGTTAAACCTGGCATTACTGGCTGGGCGCAGGTAAATGGCTGCAGGGGCGAAACTTCTGCACCTGGCTCCATGCAGCGCAGGGTTAATTACGATCTTTATTACATACATAGCTGGACTTTCTGGCTTGATTGCCAAATTGTATTGCAAACTGTAATTTTAACTATTAAAGGTGATCAAAATGCCTATTAATTTCAGAAATTCGATAATTAAGACCTCTTTTTTTCTTTTATTATTTGTCCAATTTGCAAGTATTGAAGCACGAGCTCAGGCTGTTTGGGAGAGTCCTAAACATCCTGTTAACGCTTTTTTATCCCGTCAGGCACAAAAAGGAAATATAGAGATCGCAGACTTTATCTTACCATTAAACAGAAAAACTATTGCGATCAATCTTTCTCAACTCAGAGACTCTGTGCATAAATTATCTGCCATTGAAGTACAAGAACTATCTTTTTATGAACAAGACTATTCAGAATTCAATAAAAATTTAAGAGACAGCAGCCTCTTCTTAAAAAAAGATCAACATAACAGATGGGGAATGTTTTCGGTAAAAGAAGGCGATTTAATTTTAAGAGTAGACCCTGTCATTGGCTTAGAAACCACACAGGGCCTAGAAAAAAGTATACTCAAACAAAGTAATGGTCTAAAATTTTGGGGGCAGAAAGGAAAAAACATTTCATTCCAAGCTTATTTCACTGAAAACACCGAAACTGGAGATGGGATTGACAGTATTAAGCAATTTAACAATGAAACCGGGGTAATACGCACAGAAAATCTGAATAAAAATGCCAAAATGCTTAATTATACCAATTTTCGAGGCAATATTACCTATTCCTGGGACAATGGTTCAGTAAGTATTGGCCATGACCAGTTATTATGGGGCTATGGCGAGAATGGCAGATTGGTGATGTCGGATAAAGCTCCGGCATATCCTTTTATTCGTTTGGATTATCAGGTATTAAAATGGCTTAAATTTCATTATGCACATACCTGGCTTCAATCAGCAATACTAGATTCAAACAGGACCTATGGCAAGGGCAATACAATTTATGGTGATGAGCGAGAACTATTCGTCCATAAATTTATGGCTACTCACAGCTTCAATTTTTTCCCGGTCAAAGGCTTGTCTTTTAGTATTGGAGAGTCAATAATCTACAGCGACCGC
>NZ_JBIKSU010000141.1:0-3660 GCF_044348475.1 Daejeonella sp.
ATCATACTTATTAGCAACATCTTTATAGGATGGTCCTAAAAGTTTATCCTGTACTTTATGACATGCAAAACAATCTGATTTTGAAATAAGCAATTCTCCCTTCTTGATATCTGCATTATCAGTATTCTCAGTGGCTTTTTCCTTAACTCCAGGCTGTATTGTTTTTACTTCGGGTTTTACTGCAGCAGCTCCACTAAGTTTCACTTCTTGGGTATTAGCTTCAGGACTAGTTTCAACAGTATTCTCTGAAGCTGAAATAGTACTGTCTGCAGCAACAATTACTTTTGTGCTATCAGTAGTAAGTGAAGAACTTGTATCTGATAGTGCTGCATTATTTGATGAACTATTACATGCAATAAAAAGGGCACATACACCCAGTACTAAAAATTTTTTCATTTTTTTATTAATTCTATTTTAATGGTTTTACTTAATTGTACAACACAATTCTATTTAAAAAATCTGGGATTTTAAATTAAAATATGAAATTGGATACATAAAGAGGTTTTTCGAGACTAAACTATGAAAGTTGTTACAAAACAATAGCTAAAACAACATTTCCATACTAAATCATATCAATGATCGACTTTAAAAATCATCAATACGATCTATGTCTATTAAACAGAATGATGATCCATTAATTTAATCTAGAGAATACAAATTCACCAATTTTACGGCCTTCAACTAAGCCTTCTTCCATTGCTTCTCTATAATGTATTCCACCATATAATCGGCTTAGCGCAGCTTCTTGTGCAGCCTGTTGAACATTTTCAAACTTTCGGTCAGGCCAGCCCCATGCTCTTTCGGTATCATCAACAAAAGGAGTGTTTTTTCCATAAATCTTTTCAAGTATAGTTGCTGAAGCACTAGAAATAATAGAGTGTCCACTGGTGTATTCAGGAAAAGGAGGAGTTTGTAAATATGGTTTCCAGGAATTATCTACATACTGATTAATATAAGTTTCAGGTCTGAGTAAGTCAAAAGTAAACTTTGTATTCCAGCAGGCTATAAAAGCATCCATAATCCCAATAGAGACACCTGTGTAAGAATAAACGGTTTTAGCGAAATCTGATTTTTGGTTTTTACAAACAATACCAGTAATACCCATCCAATGCCCACCAGGGGTCATCGCTTTGGTTGCATAAGTAACGTGACCTGAAACATTGACTTTAAAACCATTGCAGTCCCAAAAATCAGCGATTGCTTTTTGCTCTGCTGTCAGTGTTTTACCTGTTTCGTATACTTCTAGAGCTAGGTTATGAAATTTGGTGCCTTTTTCTTTACTAAATGGAGAAGGAGGTTTTGGGAGGAACTGACTGGCAGAATCAATTAAAATAGTTCTAATCTTCATCCAGTTTGGTTCAATGGCCGGCATATAGGCAGGTGGAGTTGGAACCCATCTGCTTTGATCTGTATTATTTACTGTGTATTTAACCGCAGAGCGAGTTTGCTTATAATTATCTTTTTTACTCCAATCTAGCACTGATTTGCTTACTAACTTGGCATAATTCTGTGATGCTTCGATCATTTGATCAGGCATACCATGGTTTTTAGCTAATTGAATATGTCCATCTATAATTTTTTGGGCAGAATCTTTACTAAATGTCAATTCTTGACCAACCAAGGATAGTGCAATTAAAGCTGATAATTCAGCATTAATTTCCTTATCAGGAAAGGGTGTAGATTTCAATCCAGTTAATTTGGAGCTCAACGATTTAAAATTCGTTGATTTGCCGGCCATAACTTCATATGCAGCAATATTGCTATAGGCATAAATTCTACTGGCTACTGGAGGCGTAAAAATGTCATGAGTGATAACTTCTGTTAAGTCGGCAACGGCTTTTGAATACAATTCGGGGTTCTTGAAAACTGTATCATAATCATTCTTTCTTGAACAAGCACTTAGTAGTAAAACTGCAAAAAGAATCAGAAATAGATTTCTCATATCGAATTTGATTTATATTCATAAAAATACAAAAAAGCATCAAATATCTGTCAAAAAAACACTCCAGAACATTATTATCAGGCTTAATGTTCTGGATAATTCTTAAAGCTTAGGTTGCCAATGGTGGCCCCTTTGGAACCAGAACTTTTCTTCGTGCAGGCTTTGTTGTATTTCGAACTGCCGTAAATTTTGCTGTACGATATTCACCCATATGGATATCTCCTGAAATTGAATCTCCATTCAAATTACCAGAGAAGTAAAATGTAATTTGATCTCCAGGCTTAGAAATAGTACTGCTTAATTTTACCAGATTACCTTCAATTGTTCCGCCGATACTTCTTTCATCAAACTGGCTTTTATGAGAACCATTAATCCAGTTACCATCTTGTTGTATATTGAAAATATGTTTAATTGTACTACTAAAAAATTGAACATTAACCTCCCATATACCACTAATATTACCTGCCGGACTAGCCATTTCAAGCGACTTAGAAATTCGTTTTCTATTTAAAATTTCGAACACTCTATCTGCTACAATTTTATCTTCTCCTTCTTGCATATGGCTAGAAACCAGATCAATAGCGGTAGTTCCATCGGTTTGATCTTTAGATCCAACTGCAACTCGAGGTTTGGTACTTCCAAGTTCTTCTGCAATTTCATAACCCGTTACATTAAATTTTGCAGGATCCCATGAAACCCATAACGTTGGATGCTTATTGGATAACTCTTCAGGTTCTACTATGGATGTTTTAACACCTTCAATAGTCAATGCTTTTTTTGCAATGGTATTTAACCTGGTCATCCAGCTTTTATAT
Organism: Daejeonella sp.; assembly: GCF_044348475.1. Lineage (GTDB taxonomy): Bacteria > Bacteroidota > Bacteroidia > Sphingobacteriales > Sphingobacteriaceae > Daejeonella. The sequence goes on from NZ_JBIKSU010000141.1 coordinate 2,758, forward strand.
TCAGCATCATGGTCACGTTTTATCCAAGTTTCTACTGCAGCCATCATACCAATCATCTCTTCACGGCCAACTTTATTATCGCGTCCAGGGCCATGGTGAGGTGAACTTGCCTGCCACGCAGATTGCAATATATCTTTTCTTCCGAGCATTAAACCGGCACATTGTGGCCCTCTGATAGCTTTCCCGCCACTATAAGCCACTACATCAGCTCCTCTTTTTATGTGTACAGAAGGAATTGTTAAATTCTCTGCAGCAGCATCTATCAGAATAGGAATATTCTTTGGTTTTGCTACACTGGCAATCACCTCAAGTGAAAAAGGCTGACCTGTAAATGATCCATTTACTGCATTTACGTAGATCATTGCAGTTTTAGGATTGATCGCTTTTTCTAGTTCAGCTACATTGGTAACATGAACAATCTTTACACCAATATTCCGAATCGAATGATCATAGGTATTTCTTGAATACAAAGGAATAATCACTTCATTTTTATCGAATCCAGAAAGATCAGGTATACGAATTAATTTTTCAGGATCACCTCCTGTTACACAAGCTGCTGTAATATGTTTCATTCCTGCAGCACAACCTGCAGAAACCATACCCCACTCAGATTTAGTCAAATCAGCTAATCTCTGACCAATTCCTTCGGCAAGTTCATCATATTGAACAAAATTGTGTGAAGCAGCTTCCATAGCCTCACGAACGGGTGGAAGTTCAAGACAACCTCCAATTATGGTATAAGCACCTCTACAATTAATTATAGGTTCAACACCTATTGAACGAAATATATTATTCTCTGACATGAAAGAGGCAACAGTAGAAACTTCATTGGTATGAGTTAATTTTGAAAGGTTGAAATCTTTGGAAAAACCTTTTGGAGTTTCAGCCAATACGGATTCTTTA
>NZ_JBIKSU010000017.1:0-46283 GCF_044348475.1 Daejeonella sp.
CATCTTTAGATGCTGAACAAAAAGCTTACATGTCAAAGAAAAAAGCAGAAGATCCTAATCATTATTTCCGTATGATGAAAGAATTAACCCTTCTAGGCTTTTTTACCTCAGAAATTGGTGCTACCAAAGTTTTAAAATATACACCGGTACCGGGCCGATATAATGGATGTGTTCCGCAAAAGGCCTGGTAAACAACATTGATGAATATGTTTTTACAGATTTATGTTTTAATGTGCAAAATGACAATTTTCACCATCATTATTTTTATGAGTGACGTTTGTAATGCACAAGAAACTGAGCAAAAAAACAAATTTGTTTCGCATAAAGATATTCACTTTACTGTAAGGATTAATTTGAAATTTCCGGATAACAATTCCAATATTTTGGAAACGGTTGATTATGATAGCACCTACTATGATCAGGCTATTTTAAAACTTCCAAATAATTATTCGGAAAATGGAACACCTATAAGATTGGTTTATATGGCACATGGCGCAGGTGGTGGAGTTACTGACAGTTCTTGGTTTCTAAATAAATTTTCATTAAAAGATAGTCTGCTAGAGAACGGCTATGCTTATTTTGATGTAAATGGAGGCCCATCTGTTGAAAATATGGGAGGGAGTTGGTCAGTGCAGTCAGCTTACAAAGCGTATGAATATATCAGGCAGCATTACAATGTGTATGATAAGATATTCGTATGTGGATTTTCTATGGGCGGCAGTTCTTCCACCAATTTTGTCTACAAACATAGTAATGTAGTATTGGCACATGCAATGTATAGCCCGGTACTTGATTTATATGGCCAAGCATGGAAAAATCCTTGGTACAAAACTACAAGGCAATCAATTGCTACTACATACAATTTTATAGACAAAACAGGAAAAACCTGGGAGGCTGATAAACTTGTTGGTTGGAATCCATTATTTATCAATAATTATAAGACTTTAAGAAATACTTTTAAAGTTTATCCTGTTCCGGTAAAAATATGGCATGGACTATATGATTCGGTTGTTAAGTTTAAAGGATCAAAAAAATTTCATGAATATATACAAAATACCGGCGGCTATAGTGAATTGCGGGAAATAGACAGCAAAGACCACGGATTGAGTGGGGGGAATGCATTTATGAATAGAGAACTGCTACTTTTTTTCAAAAGATTTGACAAATAACTTAAATTTTATGTGCGTTTAGGTAGTAATTACCCCCAATGGCAGATATATTTAGTTTCTTAGGTGTTGTTTCAAGAAATTTTAACCAGAAATACTTTAAATATAGACACAATGGTTTATTCGTTAACAGAAAGGGTAGTCGATATTGAGCAAAACATTTGTTTTCAAATAGTTGAAATTGTTATCTAAACTACTATAAATCCAAATTGGCATGAAAAATAAAGACTATATCCCAGAACGAGCCATGAACCTCAAAGCAGATCGACGCGAATTTCTCCGGCAAACTGGTCTGCTCGGATTAGGTATGGCGGCCTGGGGTAGCCCGGCAAACGGAAGTTCATCAGTAGATCGTAATCTTGAGCCAGCGTTTCCAAAACAAGCGGCTCCTAGCCAATATGCTCAGCAAATAATTAAACCAGTTGAGCATTGGAACGTATTTGATGCAACGTGTGTAATTGGACGCCACCTCAAATTGCAAGAGAATGGTCTATATTCTGCAGAAGATCTTCTTGCAGAAATGGACCACTATGGCATTGCCGAAGCATTAGTACTTGATAGTTTAAGTAGAGAAAATCATCCAGAAGACGGCAATGCACGCATTCTGGAGGTAACAGACAAGCGCCTGCACCGTGCCTGGGCAGCACTTCCAACAGGAGTCCAAGGTAGGCCAACTCAATCACAACAAACACTTGTTGCCGAAATGCGCCGCCATCACGTCAGTGCCTTATTTTTGCTTCCGAATCAATATTTTTTCAAGCTTTCGGATTGGTGTATAGATGAACTAATCGAGCCAATGGCTGCAGAAGGTGTGCCAGTATTTATCAATCCTATCGAAGTGAGTGGTCGTAGTGGTGGGCAATCAGATGCCACTGATTGGGATGCCATTGTAGCGCTTTGCCGACGCTGGCCGAAACTATCTGTTGTTGTTAGCGAATCTCGTATCCGAAGATCTCAGCGCCAGGTTTACAAAGCACTGGATGCCTGCCCCAATCTACACATCGAACTGAGCGCATACTGGCTGCATCGTGGGATAGAGTACATCACAGAACGGTGGGGTGCAGAACGTTTGATTTTCGGTTCAGGCTGGCCCACATACGGACAGCACATGACCTTGGCTACTCTGACTACTGCTGAAATTAGTGAGACCGATAAACGCTTGATTGCGGGGGATAATCTTCGTCATTTACTTAAGTGGTGCAAGCTAGAGCACCCAGCTGTTACATTGTCTCAGCCTGAAGATGAATTTGTCAAATTTGGAAGAACCGGCCTTCGTCCTAATGAAATGACGTTTTACGATGCTCATGGACATCTTGGAGAACATAATGCCCATTACCATGTTCCTAATTCTACGGAGAATGGAATTATAGCAGACATGAACAGATTGGGGGTGGTAAAAACCTGTGTTATGAGTTTCGCAGGTGTTTACAGTGATGAAGTTTACGGCAATGATATTGTTGCTAGTGCTACAAAGCATAATCCGGAAAGATTTGTAGGGTTTACTATGCTCAACCCACTCCGGGGTCGGGATGAAATGGTTCGCGAGTTGGAACGTGGTGCTGCCATGGGTATGCGAGGTGTGAAGTTGATAGCTACCTACCAGGGCTATCCCCGGGAAGGAGCACTCATTGATGTGGCATGTGAATGGGCAAACCAGCATAAGCAAATTATTATTAACCACGATTGGGGAACGGCTGAGCAAATGAAACGCTTACTAACAAAGTATCCGAATGCATGCTTCATTACAGCCCATACAACAACTGCTTATGCTGACATCATGAAGCAACATGCCAATTTATTTGTTTGTTCAGTTCCCTTACTAGTACCCAGAGCCTGTGAGGAAGTTGTGCAAGCCATAGGCGCCGACCGACTATTGTTTGGTACAGATTTAATGGACTTACCAATTGCCTGGAATCTTGGGCCAATCATCTTTGCCCGAATTAGTCCGGACGAGAAGCGTTTGATTCTAGGGGGCAATTTGCAACGGATCCTTAAGAGCTATAGCTTACCACAAGTATCTTCCAAATGACAATTTCTTATTGTTACTGGAACAAAATATACTAAACTGCCTATAAAATCATTGTCAATGCATAAAAAATAAAACAAGTGAGAATAAGATATATATAGGATGATACAAAAAATATTGGAACAGGAAATGAGAGGCATCCCTCAAAAATTTTATCAGGCAGGAGTAAAAGTATCTTTTGGTTCAATTAAAGTTGAAGGAGAAGAAATAAATTCAAACCATCACATAGCTACTCCTCTGCCTTATATTTATTCTAGTAATGCTGGGAATAATATGCCTAGTATATTCCATTTGTTTAATACAAATCGATGCGCTTTATTTTTGAAATTTGTCCATTTATTTAACTTATTGATTTTTATTCAGCCTTTATTTGCACAAAATATTTCCGAAAGTAAATCAACTTTTACTAATTCTTATGGGATTGTTTCGGAAACGAAGATGATTAAAGATAAAATTTCTGAAATGTATACTATTGAAAGCTATGAATCGATTGATGATTGTTTTCAAAAAGTAGAAAGGAAGATTAAAAATGATATTGAAATTCCTGATTCACATGCAACCAGTAAGGGTTGTATTATAGGAAATTCTACTATAGCTCCATATTTAGGTCAAAATGGAATAGACTTTTATTTGTTATCCATCCGTGATATTCAAAATGGAAACTCATGCGTAAACTTGGCAGTTCCAGGCCACACAATTAATCAGCAATTGTTATTATGGGAAAGTGATAAAAACAAGAAACTATATGATTGGATAATAATTGAAATTGGGCTGAATGATTTGGATCCCAAAGAGACAGCAAACATAGCATTGGAGCGCTATCAAAATATGGTCAACACGATTGCTTCACAAAAGAAAAGTTCTGCCCAAATTATATTGTCAGCGATGACACCTGCTCGTCAAAGATTGATAAATCTTTATGGCTCAAAAGATGGGATGATAAGTTATCAAAAATGGTTAGATATGAACTCTGCCATAATGGGCAATGGCGATAAAAGGATTACAGGATGCGATTATCGAATTGGAACACATTCAGAATTATTAAATGATGGGAACGGAAATTTATCATTAATATATGATATGGGAGATCAAGTGCATGAAAATAATTCTGGACGAAAGATAATTGCTGCAGTTTGGAAAACTATGCTTTATACGATTGGGTATTTAAGTGATTACGGTTAACTATAAATTGACCAAAAAAAATCTAACTACTTAAAAAGTATCTCGCGGGCCAAGACAAAATGTTCACTCCAATATGATGGGATGTTAATTAACAGATTAAAATATATTCAATAAATTCACATATAATCTATTTTAAAAAAAAATGATTTATTCTTTTAAACATAAAGTTAGAATTCTAAATGGATTAATAATTCTATTAATTGGCGTTATAGGATGTAATTCAAAGCCTGGAACCAATCAATTGACTTCAGCAGTAGAAGCAAAAGACGCCCTAGCTACTTTCAAAGTAGCTGATGGTTTCAAAATTGAAATGATTGCTTCAGAACCATTAATTACAGATCCAGTTGATATGGAGATTGATGAATTTGGTCGACTTTATGTTGTTGAAATGCATGGGTATCCTTTAGATACAAAAACTGGCAGTGGCAATATAATTTTACTATCCGATGAAGATGGAGATGGAAACATGGATAAAAGAACGGTATTTGCTGATGGACTAACTTTGCCAACAAGTGTAATGCGCTGGAAAAAGGGGATTATTGTAACCGATGCGCCACATGTTTTATACTTTGAAGACACGGATAATGATGGCAAGTCTAACTTGAGAGACACCTTACTTTCAGGTTTTGCTTTATCAAATCCGCAACATAATGTTAACACTCCTATTTATGGACTAGATAATTGGATTTACATAGCTCATGAGGGCTCTGTTACCACTCGTGAATATATAGAAGAATTTGGAGATGAAGGTTCAGAAATTACATTTCCTGGAGCTCCAAATAGTCCAAAATTACCCATCAATGCTAATGGACGCTCAATTAGATTTCATCCTGAACAGTTAAAACTGGAGATGAGTTCAAGTCGTACGCAATTTGGGCATACTTTTGATGAGTGGGGAAATCTTTTTGGCTGCAATAATTCCAATCAGGGCTACCATGAAGTAATTCCAAATCGATATTATGAACGAAATCCAGATTTGCTTTCTTCAGAATCTACTCAAAATATGTCGGATCATTTAAATGCGCCTGAGGTTTTTCCAACAACCAATCATCCTGATCGACAGATACTAACCAATGTAGGAGTTATGACTTCTGCGTGTGGAATTACGAGTTATTTAGGAGATTCTTTCCCAGATCCTTTTAATAAAAATGTAACATTCATTTCAGAACCGGTTAGCAATCTTGTTCACGTAGATATTTTAAAAGAAAATGGAGCAAGTTTTACTTCTAGTAGGATTCTCGAAAATGAAGAATTTCTTACTTCAACTGATGCATGGTCACGTCCTGTAAATACCTATGTTGGTCCTGATGGTTCAATTTATGTTTTAGACTATTACAGAAGAGTAATAGAATCACCAGAATGGATGTCTGAAGAGGCAATAAAAGCTGGGAATCTTTATGATGGTCATGATAAGGGACGTATTTATCGTATTTCACCTAAAGACGCAAAAAAAGCAGCATGGACTAAGGGCCTAAAACTTGGCAATGAAACCTCCGTAGGTTTGGTAAAGCAATTGGAAAATAAAAACTATTGGTGGAGAATAAATGCACAGCGGCTATTGGTAGACCGCGTTGATAAATCGGCTGTCGCTCCCTTAACTGAATTAGTAAAAAAATCAAAATCTCCATTAGGCCGTCTTCATGCATTATGGACATTAGAAGGTTTAGGAGAGCTTTCCTCCCAGCTAATACAAATTGCACTAAAAGATGAAATTGCAGGAGTACGCACAAACGCTATCAAACTTGCTGAATTACATTTATCAAAATCGCCAGAATTAGGTAAAGCTTTAATATCTCTACAAAATGATGCTGATGCCAAGGTAAGATTTCAATTATTATTAACACTTGGATTTTTAAACAGTACAGATGCTGCAACTGTTAGAAATAAACTTTTATTTAAAGATGTAAAAGATAAATGGGTTCAAATTGCTGCTTTATCAGCTCCCCCATCCCAAATAGCACCCTTATTGAAAGTTGTTTTAAGCAATTATCTTCCTGATGTTCCTGAATATGCTTCCTTGGTTCAAAAATTAACACGAATGGTTGGTACTAGTGGGAATAAAGTGGACATTGATAAACTCATCAAACAATCAACTTCATTAGTTACAAATAAACAGAATGCATGGCAAGGACCTATGCTAGATGGGCTTGCACTTGGCCTTGAATCCAGAAAGTCGAAATTGCCAGAGTCTATTTCTTCATTTGATGGAGATCAAAGTTTATTGGTAAGTACATTTTTTGACCATCCAACCATAGAAGTTAGGCAAGCTGCACTTGAAATGCTAAGGGTAATTGGTTTAAAAGATGAGTCACTCAAAAATAAATCAATTCAAAGAGTATTAAAAATTGCTACCAATCGTAGTTTATCAGATAAAAGCAGAACTGAATCTATAAATTTCATTGCTTTAACTGATCCAAGCCCACATTCAACGGTATTGAAACAGTTAATAGTTCCACAAGAGCAGCCAACTATACAATTAGCAGCATTAAAAATTTTAAACAAAATTCCAAATACTACAGTTAGTGAGTATGTTATCAAACAATGGCCAGTACTAACACCTGAAATAAGGGAGGCAGCAATTGCCACATTTCTAGGTAAAGATAAGCAGGATCGAATTGAGCTACTATTGACAGCTATTGAAACAAATAAAATTCAGACTAGTAGTGTAAGTTTTGGAAGAAGTGTTGGGCTTATGCAAAATACGGATGAAAATCTTCGCAATAGAGCCCGAAAGCTATTTACTAAAGATGATGAAGAAGGTAAAAAAGTAAATAAAGAGTATAAAAAAGCCTTGGAACTTCAAGGAGATGCTACAAATGGCAAAGCTGTCTTTCTTCAGAACTGCGCTATTTGCCATCAAGTAAGGGGGGAAATAGGTGTAGAATTCGGTCCTGACATGGGCACTATTCATAATTGGATACGCGAAGACATTATGGCTAACATTCTTGATCCAAATCTATCAATTTCGAGCGGTTATGATTTATGGGAAGTAGAATTGAAAAATGGCGAACTCGCTCAGGGTATCATATCAAGTGAAACTTCTACTGCATTGACTCTAAGAAATAATGGGAAACTTGATAAAACTATTAATCGCCAGGATATAAAGTCAATAAAAAGTCTCAATACATCAGCAATGCCATCTGGTTTTGAAAAGAAGATCAACAAGCAGGAAATGGCTGACCTTTTGGCTTTTTTACGCAAAAATTAAGATCAAAAAAAAGATTGTTAAACTATTAAAAACAAAAGACATGCAGATAAGTCAGAAATCAATAACCACTATTTTATTGACCCTACTGGTTGTTAATAGTATTTTTTATTCAGAAGGTGTAGTTGCACAATCAAACAATGCATCTAAAACGAAAATGGCAAAAGGCACTATGCTGGTTGGTGTTTCTACAATTGACATTACACCAGAAGGACCAATTCTATTAGCAGGTTATGGTGGCCGAAAGTCAGAATCTGAAGGTGTTCTTCAACCACTTAAAGCCAAAGCTCTTGCTTTTGGAAGTGATAGTGAAGGTCCATCTATCCTAATTACGGTAGACCTAATAGGTATACAATACTATATGACCAAAGAAGTTGCAAGGCGCCTTTCCGATAAAATAGGGGTTGATCCTTCACGCTTAGTTATTAGTGCTTCTCATACTCATACAGGTCCAGAAATCGGGAATTTGTTAAATCACTTCGCCCGACAATTACCTCCTGAAGAGATAGGAAGGATTAACAAATTTTTAGAAATTCTAACTGAAAAACTAGAAAAAGTAAGCATTGAGGCACTTAATGCACGTAAACCAGCTAAAGTAGCTTGGGGGCAAGGAAAAGTAGGATTCGCTATGAACCGCCGCAAGGTTGTAAACGGTAAATCAGTGGGAATGACACCCGTAAAAGAAGGTCCTGTTGACCACGATCTCCCACTTTTACGTATAACTGACCTCGATGGAAAACTTAGAGCAGTGATGGTTTCATATGCTTGTCATGGTACTACACTCGGTCCTGATATTAATAAAATTCACGGCGATTGGATTGGAGAAGCCCAAAAATTTATTGAGGCAAAAAATCCTGGTGCCATAGCCATGGTATCTCTAGGTTGCGGAGCCGATGCTAATCCTGAACCGCGGGTTACCAATCTCCAACTTGATTATGCTGCTCAACACGGCAGAGAAGTTGCTGACGAAGTGCAGAAACTTTTGGCATCTAACCTTAAACCACTAAGCTCTGCTCCTATGGGCCACTCTAAGGTAATCCAGCTTCCTTTTGAACATATTCCAACTGTTCAGGAATTTGTAGGACAAGCCAATGAAAAAGGAGCAAAAGCCTATTTTGCAAAACTTGCTCTTGATAAAATAGCCCGCGGAGAATCTATTCCAAAAAGTCTTAACTATCCTATTACTACATGGACATTTGGCAATGATTTGGCGATGGTTTTTCTAGCCGGTGAAGTGGTAGTAGATTACTCCCTGAGACTAAAAAAAGAATTAGCCCCAGGACGTTTATGGGTTAGTGCTTATTCAAATGATGTCCCATGTTATATTGCATCAAAAAGAGTCATCAAAGAGGGTGGCTATGAAGTTGAGTCTTCAATGTACTCTTACAATCAGCCAGGGCGTTTCCAAGAGAGCATTGAGGATCTGATTGTCACAACCGTTCATGATTTGTTACCATTAACCTTTAAGTTGAAAGCAAAAAAATGAAATACAAAAGAATATAAAGTTATGAAACAAGCTATGCTTCAGATAAAAAAGGAAACTCATGAGCTTCTCAAAAATTATTGCCAAGAACATGGTTATAAAATGGGGAGTTTAGTTGAAAACTTAATTAAGAAACACGTTGGTATAACTAAGCATAAAGCGGGTGTTAAAAGCTAATAAGATTAGCTATTTATACTAAATAATTCAGAAATTCTAATTTTTTTTTTACTAAAATAAATTTTCATGATTAGCAACAGATTCAATTTTATTGTCCCGATTTTAGTCCTGGTAGCTGTGCAATTAACTTATGCACAACAAAATACTGGAATAAATACAATTCAGTCAAAAGGATTCAAGGCCTCTGTAGTCAAAATAGATATAACACCTAATGAGCCGAAAATGTTATTGGGCTATGCTGCGAGGCAATCAACCGGGATCAATGACCGTATTTACCATCGGATCGTGGCAATGGATGATGGTGTAAAGCAATTTTTTTTGGTGTCAACAGATATTTGTGTCATGTCTCCTTCTGAATATGACCATGTTGCAGCTATTCTTCAGAAAGATCTGGGTATTGATCCCGAAAATTTTTGGTGGACATTAACGCACACTCACTCCGCTCCTGAGGTTGGAGTTCCAGGCTTGCCCGAAGTATTTATGGGAGATCGTTATAAGCATGATGTAGATACAGCATACACCTTGCTAGTGGAACGCTCCCTGATAAAAGGAATAACAGAAGCCAGAAATAAACTGGTCAAAGCTAAACTGGGTGTTGGCTGGGGTTTTTCGCAAGCAAATATTAACCGGCGGGCGATAGATGTAGATGGTAAGGCATCCCTTGGATTAAATCCGGAAGGCGCTGTTGACCGTAAAATTGGTTTAATACGTCTCGATAAAGAAGATGGAAGTCCGCTTGCACTGATTGCCAATTATGCAATCCATGGAACAGTGCTTGGCGCTGGTCAAACTGAGATCAGTGGAGATGCTCCCGGAATCGTATCTGAATATGTAGAACAAAAACTAGGTGTCCCACTTCTTTTTATCAATGGTGCAGCAGGTAATCTGGCTCCTATTTACAGTGTCTATCCAAATCCTAAAGCAGGACATCTGAGTCAGTTCAAAGTACTCTTAGGAGACAAGATTATATCAGCTAATAAAGAAATTGTATCCAGTCGGTCTGATATTAAGTTATTTACAGGATCTCTGATCATAGAAACCCCGAGGAAGCCCAAATTAAGCTGGCCTAAGGATTTGTCTAGATATACCCAGACCTTAGCTAATGGAGACCATATGGTGCTTCTACCTGCAAGGTTCCTGAAGATCAATGAAGATGTTGCAATATGGAGTTTGCCGGTTGAATTATTTTGTGAGATATCAAACGAGATTCGGGATCGCTCTCCTTTTCCCTTTACATTTTTCTTTGGTTATACGAATGGCTGGCTCGGATATCTGCCCACAGAAAAAGAATGGAAGCATGGAGGATATGAAATCGAAACCGTTTCACCCTATACACCTGTCGTAGAAAAACATTTAAAAGAAGCTGTCCTAGGATATCTGGAGGGAGAAATGAAGAGTACACCAGCATCCCAGCCACAATCTCTAAATAAACCAACAAAGATAAAACCAGAAACTAATGGCATGCTCAGATTGACAGCCAGAAATGGAAATGGAATTGGACCGAAAATTAAATATATGCCTGAATGGTGGGCTTTTGGATGGTTTACGAATTTAGACCGGGTTGAGTGGGATGTTGAGGTTGAGCTTGAAGGTGAATACAATGCCGAGCTGGTATGGTCAGTTTCTGATGAAACAGCCGGCAATGAGTTTCTACTCGAAGCTGGCAAACAAAAACTGATCGGAACTATTGACCGCAGCGGTTCCTGGGAAATTTTCAAATCAAAAAATATAGGAACAATCAAACTTAAACCGGGCAGGCAGAAAATTGTTTTCAAATCAAACAAGCCTTCTGTAGATGCAGGAATGTTAGACCTTCGGGAAATTAAACTAAGTCTGGTTCAAAGCAAATAAACACACATCTTCAAAATCAATATAAAATGATAACCATAAAAAATAATCTCTGGTATTTAGTATTTCTCTTTGTTTCATTAATAGGATGCGCTGAAAGCTCCAAAAAAACTCAAGACCAAAATACTGAATGGAATATAGGAGTAGCCTTATATTCTTTCAACCGCTTTTCATTTGCTGATGCTATAGATAAGGCAGACAGTGCAGGAGTAAATTATGTGGAAGGTTTTGCTTTCCATAATCTAGGTGAGGAATTCAATGACAAAACTATGGCTACAATCAAGCCTGAAGACATCATCAAAATGAAGAAAATGCTTAGTGGCAAAAATCTTAAAATGCAATCCATGTATGTTAGTGGCGCTAAAAACGAAGCTGATTGGAAGTATTATTTTGAGCTGGCTAAGGAAATGAATATGCAACACCTGGTATGTGAGCCTGAAAAGGAATCATGGGATATGCTCGACAGCCTTGCAGGTTTATACAAAATAAAAATTGCCATACACGAACATGCAAAAGGTAAAAGCTTATACTGGCATCCAGATTCAGTACTTGCAGCAATGAAAAACCATCCCAATTTTGGCGTATGTGCTGATTTGGGACATTGGGAAAGAAGCGGTTTGAATCCTGCAGAATGTCTAAAAAAACTGGAGGGAAATATTCTTGGAGTCCATCTTAAAGACATTCATCAATCTGATAACCCGGAAGCAAATGATGTAATTATTGGAAAAGGTGTAATTAATTTCCCTGCTGTTATAGATGAATTAAAACGTCAGCGTTTTAAGGGTGTGATTCAAGTTGAATGTGAGCATAAAATGGAAAATAACCTAGCTGAAGTGATCGCAGGAAAGAAATATTTCGAAGGGTTATATAATAAAGTCAATTAGATTATTAAAAATCAAAACTATTAAAAGAAATCAATCTAAACCGAACATGAAATCATTCCCCGAACTCTTAAAAAGAAATGCATTTTATCAAAGAAATAATTCATTTCTAATCATATTATTTATTCTTTTCCCTTGTAAAATACTGTTGGCGCAACCAAGCGAATCAACATTCGCCTGGCCTAAAGGGAAACAAATTGCTTTAAGTTTAAGTTTTGATGATGGACGCTTGAGTCAGGTTGATGCAGGAACACCATTTTTAGACCAATATGGAGTAAAGGCTACCTTCTATGTTGGGCCTAACGCTGTAAAGGAGCGCCTTGACGCTTGGAAAAAAGCAGTAGCGAATGGACATGAGATAGGGAATCATTCTCTAAATCATCCTTGTACAGGTAATTTCCCTTGGTCAAGGCAAAAGGCTCTTGAGGATTATACCATAGATGAAATGCGGAAAGAATTAATATCTGCAAATAAAGGAATAAAGGAATTGTTAGGTATAGAAGCCAAGGTTTTTGCTTATCCATGCGGACAAACTTTCATTGGCAGAGCACAAAGTACCAAGAGCTATGTTCCTGTAGTGTCAGAATTATTTTTAACAGGAAGGGGTTGGCTTGATGAGGGACCAAATGACCCAACATTTTGCGATTTTGCTCAACTGACAGGAATGGAGATGGATGGAAAAGATTTTAACCAAATTTTAACACTTATAAACAACGCAAAAAAGAAAGGATCTTGGTTGGTGCTGGCAGGGCATGAAATTGGTGAAACTGGAGGCCAAACTACAAGCATAACAATGCTACGAAAGTTAATAGAGTATTCAAAAGATCCTACAAATGGTATTTGGATTGCTCCGGTAGGAACAATTGCAAACTATATTCAGGAGCAAAAAAAGTAACTGATTTTGAGACAATTTAAGTATTAAAATTACAGCGATAAAATTGGTAATTCAAATCTTGATGACATCGTAAATGCAACTTTAGACGCTATAAAAAAGGATGTAGAGTAAAATCCATAGGCAATAGGAAGTAAACTGCTCTTTGGCAACAAAAAAGGCTTTTTAAAAAATGAAATTACCTTAAGAATTAAAATAAAATTCAGCCCAATGATTAGTTTTTTTTGTAAAAAAGAGTACAATCGCGATAAACTGAATTTATTAGTTACAGAGTATAATTTTTATTTCCTACGAATCCGTTTGGCACTTTCATACCGGAAAACTAATTGTGAGATTTTTACCAGCCGGTCAAATTAGTACTAATGAATCTCCACAGATGACCAAAGACTCAGCAGCCTCTACGCGACAGGCATATCTACTTATTGCATTTATGTGGGTAGCGTATTTTCTCAACTATTCCGACCGGCAAGCAATTTTTTCCATGTTTCCCTCGTTGAAAATGGACCTTGAGATGTCAGACAAGCAGCTGGGTTTAACAGGTGCTATATTCTTGTGGGTATATGCATTTGGTTGTCCAATCGCCGGACAGTTTGCCGATCGTTTTTCTAAACGAAAACTTGTGTTACTCAGCTTAATTATATGGAGCATGGTTACCATCGCTACGGGTTTGGCGGGATCTGCCGTAATGATATTGAGCCTTCGTGCTTTGATGGGAATTTCGGAATCAATGTTTATGCCAACAGCAATTGCCCTTACTGCAAATGCCCATCCTCCATCACTTCGCTCCAGAGCTATCGCCACACTAACTACAGCTCAAATAGTTGGTACAATAGCGGGCAGTTGGTTTGGAGGCTGGATGGCTGATCGGGGTGAATGGCGTAATGCCTTTTTTGTTTTAGGTGCCGTTGGATTACTCTATGCACTACCCTATTACTTATTCCTTCGTAAAGTAAATGAGAACAGCACTTCGGAATCTAATATTATCAGTAAAAGAATTGCTTTTCCGGTACTAATTAAAGTGAGAACATTTTTACTTCTATGTACTGTGTTTCCAATCTTCGTCTTTGGATTATGGCTTCTTTATGGATGGCTTCCAACCTTTCTGCATGACAAGTTCTCACTAAACCAATCAGATGCCGCCTTAAATGCAACAATTTTTGTACAAGGTACAACACTAATTGGCCTGCTTGGAGGAGGTTTGATTGCTGATTCCTTGTATCATTATACCAAAGCATCCCGTCTATGGTTGATGACAACTAGTTTAATCCTCTGTGCACCATGCCTACATGCACTCGGCAATAGCGACACCTTAAATTCAACTCGCATCGCAGCAGCAGGGTTTGGACTGTTCAGTGGCCTTATGATTGGTAACATCTTTCCTGCAGCTTTTGAAGTAGTACCAGCAGATACGCGTGCTTCTGCTGTTGGTTTCTTAAACTTCTTCGGTGCAATTATGTCTGGCTTCGCTATACTATTTGGAGGTATTTGGAAACAATCTCTCGGTATAGACCATCTGCTTTCTTTAACTGCAATTGGGTATGTATTAGCTGGAATTGCACTGATTGTGGCTATCAAAAACCTATTTCCAAATGATTATAAAAATGCAAACTAAACAAACCAAAAATTTCTATAATCCATAATGATAAAAATCCTAATCGCTGAATGTAAACAGGAAGTTTCAACCTTCAATCCTCATCTAAGTGGCTACAATGATTTTGGAGTTCGTTATGGTGACGAATTGGTAAACTATCATCGCACCGTCAGAAATGAGATAGGTGGAGCACTGAGTATATTTGACGCTGAAGCGGAGGTTGAATTAGTACCTACATATAGCGCATTTTTCATCACATCTGGTGGAACTTTAGCTAAGGAGGCATGGGAAAAAATTGCAAAAGACTTTCTCGACGGCATTCAAAATGCCCCCCCTGTTGATGGAGTTTACTTTTGCATGCATGGAGCCATGGCAACTGAAAAAGAAACAGATCCTGAAGGTTGGTTGCTGAAAGAAACACGCAAAATCCTTGGAAAAAAAATTCCTATTGTTGTATCGCTTGATCTGCATGGAATACTTACTGATCAAATGATTGAACATAGTAATGCCATTGTTGCCTATCATACCTACCCTCATGTCGATTTTTTCGAAACTGGCCAGCGTGCCGCCCGCCTGTTACTACGAATCGTTTTAGATGAGGTTAAGCCGATCACAGCTAAGGTGGCTATCCCTGCACTAGTTCGTGGCGATGAACTCATCACCACAACCGGATTATTTGGTCAGAGCATGCGCATTGCACAGGACATTGAAAACAGCCCTCGAGGACTTTCATCAGGTATTTTCATTGGCAATCCATTTACCGATGTGCCTGCACTACAGACATACAGTTTCGTTGTAACCGACAATGATCCTGAGATGGCTGAACGCGAAGCCATCCGCATCGCAGAAAGTTTCTGGACAAACCATGAGAAAATGCAGGTGGCATTGGTTAATCTCGACGAAATGGCCATGATCGCCAAAACACATTCGCAAGGCACCGTCGCACTAATTGATGCAGCAGATGCCACTAGCTCTGGTGCATCTGGCGACAGCAATGCTATTCTACGCAAACTCATTGAAACTGGATATACCGGTAAAACTTTGGTACCCATTGTCGATGAACCAACCGTAAATAAAGCTTTTGCAGCAGGAATTGGTGCAACTATTCACACAACTATTGGAGGCTCACTTGATCCGCAGCGATTTAACCCAATTCAAATTAATGCAAAAGTATTATTACTCGCCGATCATCGTTTCCGCAGCGAATCATTTGGAGAAGAATGGTATTCCGGGCCTACAGCTGTTTTAGAAGTTAATAATTTCATAATTGTGGTCAGTAGCAGGGCAGTAAACCTTTACGACCGATCCTTTTTCTTTGCACATGGTCAGAATCCAAAACAGTTTGATGCAGTGGTTATCAAATCACCGCACTGCCAGCATCAAATGTATGCCGCATGGTGCGTAGAAATGGTAAATGTTGATGCACCGGGATCAAGCAGTGCCAACCTGCAATCTCTTGGTCATTTACACTGTCCTCGTCCAATTTTTCCATTAGATCTTAACATACAATTTATACCCAAAGCAATAATTTATAATTACCATAATTAGAACTATGAAAATTCGAGAAATCCGATGCGCAGGCCTGCGTGGAGCCACACCTGAAGGGGGCTGGAGTAACGAAATAAAACCCGAAGACTGTGTTCAGACACTTATTGCAGTACATACTGATGAAGGGGCAGTTGGACTCGGCAGTGTATTCACTAATGATGCCCTAGTACGTGCTTCACTGTCAGTACTTGAGCCATTATATCTTGGCGAAAATGCACTCGAGCCAGAGCGATTGAGTGAGAAATTACATCAAAATATGTTTTGGTTAGGTCGCGGCGGCTCAATCACACATACCATCAGTGGCATTGACATAGCATTATGGGATCTGCTTGGCAAGGCAACAAACCAGCCTGTAGGACGCTTGCTCGGTGGCCGTTATCGAGAGCGAGTTCAACCCTATGCATCATTGCTAATGGATAAACCCGAGAAGATGAAGGATAATCTACTCGCAATAAAATCAAAGGGGTTTCGTGCTTTTAAAATTGGTTGGGGGCCATTCGGAAGACACAATGCAGCAACTGATGAAGCCATCGTAAAAGCAGCTCGCGAGGCGATAGGACCAGCCTCTCGTTTAATGGTCGATGCTGGCGGAAGTGATGCATTTTGGCCGAATGGATACAAATGGGCTCTTAACACAGCGAAAATGCTCGCCGACTATGACGTACATTGGTTCGAAGAAGCGCTAAATCCAGATGCATTAGAAGATTATGTAAAACTTCGTGAACACTCACCAGTTGCTATATCCGGAGGTGAAGTACTTACACGTCGTCAATCATTTCAGCCCTGGATTAATGCTCATGCGTTCGACATCGTTCAACCGGATGTTACTAAAGTTGGCGGTATCAGCGAAGAACGACGAATCGCATATATGGCACAAGATAAAGGCATCCGTTTCATACCTCATGGATGGAACACTGCAGTAGGCCTAGCAGCAGACTTACATCTGGCATCTGCCTTCCCGGACACTGATCTAGTAGAGTACCTAATAGGCTCACCATTTATTGACGATATCAAGGTTGGTGGATGGAAGCTGGATGCTGATGGAATGCTTGCTATTCCTTCAACGCCCGGTCTTGGCATAGAACTCGACCCTGATATAGTAAAAAAATATACTGGTGGGGTGAACCTACTTAACCCTTAGTTAATAAGATAAAAAAAAATGATTTTTTATTCAATAAAAATTCAATAAAATAACACTAAAAAATCAGTTATGACCTTGCTAATAAGCTATAAATATATATTGAACAATAGATCTTTATGAAAAAAAGAGTAGCACTGATTACAGGGAGTACTAGCGGTATAGGTTTAGGTATAGCAAAAGCATTTGCAAAAAAAGGTTACAAGATTGTATTTAACGGTCTGGAAAAAGAAGGACCTGAAATTGCTGCTGAAGTAGCTAAAAAATATAACATAGAATATTTCTTCTCTAATGCAAATATGCTTAATCCAGAAGATTTGCGCAACCTTATTCAACAAGTTATTTCACATTTCGGAAGTATTGATGTACTTATAAATAACGCTGGTATTCAACACGTTTCTCCTATTGACAGTTTCCCGGAAGATAAATGGAATGAAATTATAAATATAAACTTGAATGCTGTATTCCATCTAACAAAAGCAGTATGGCCACACATGAAAACTAATCGATTTGGGAGGATCATTAATATTGCATCAGTACACGGCTTATTTGCTTCTGAATATAAAAGTGCATATGTAGCAGCCAAGCATGGTGTAATTGGTTTTACCAAAACTATTGCTCTAGAAGGAGCAAATTCGAATATATCCTGCAATGCGATTTGTCCAGGATATGTAAAAACGCCATTGGTAAAAATGCAGATATCAGACCAGGCAAAATCACATAAATTATCTGAAAAGGATGTTATCAACTTGATACTTTTGCAAAAACAGGCGGTAAAGGAATTTGTACCAATCGAGATAATTGCTGAAATGGCACTTTTTCTGGCTTCGGATAATGCTGCAACAATTACTGGCGTGGCATTACCCATTGATGGAGGATGGTCGGCTCAATAAATTTAAATGAAATTACATTATGGATATTATTTTCGTCATATTACCATTATTGTTATTAATGTATGCAGCATACAAGGGTTTTAGTGTTATCCTTTTTGCACCATTAACAGCATTGCTGGCTGTATTTTTAATAAATCCAGCCTGGGTTCCTGCTTTTTTCTCAGGCATTTTTATGGAGAAAATGGCAGGGTTTGTAAAGCTATATTTTCCAGTATTTTTATTGGGTGCTATTTTCGGAAAAGTGATTGAACTATCTGGTTTTGCAAAATCCATTGCCCATTTAGTTATCAAGGTTATTGGTGAAAGCAAGTCTATGCTTGCTATCGTATTAGTTGGAGCCTTATTAACTTATGGAGGGGTATCGCTTTTTGTAGTCGCTTTTGCATTGTACCCATTTGCATCTGAGCTTTTTAAGAAAACTAATATTCCAAAGCGTCTCATTCCTGGCACTATTGCTTTAGGTGCCTTTACGTTCACAATGGATGCATTGCCAGGTTCTCCACAGATCCAAAATATTATCCCAACAACATTTTTTAATACTAATACATGGGCAGCTCCCTGGCTTGGTTTAATCGGGGGAATTTTTGTGCTATCAGCAGGAATGATTTATCTGGAATGGCGTAGAAAAAGTGCAAAATTAGCAGGTGAAGGTTATGGAGATGGACACATCAATGAACCAGAAGAAATATCCAGTGATAAGCTACCAAATGCTTTAACTGCAGTGCTTCCATTAATCCTTGTGGGTGTTTGCAATAGAGTATTCACAGAAGTAATAATCAGAAATTACGGTAAAAGTTTTGATTTTTCAGCAATTGGAATCACTGGAGTATCGCCGATAGAAATACCCAAACTTGCCGCGATCTGGGCTGTAGAAGCTGCCTTATTGATTGGTGTACTTGCAGTTATAGTCCTTGCATACAGTAAAATCAAGGTAAATTTTAATGCACGTATTAATCTATCTATTGGAGGAGCCTTGCTCGCTACTCTAAATACTGCGTCTGAATATGGTTTTGGTGGTGTAATCGCAGCCTTGCCAGGGTTTAGATCTTTGAATGAAGGCTTGGCTTCTGCAATCCATGATCCGCTTGTTAATGAAGCAGTTACGATAACTACTTTAGCAGGAGTAACAGGATCTGCCTCAGGTGGAATGAGTATTGCTCTTGCTTCGATGAGCGAAACATATATTGCTGCAGCCTCTAACTTAGGTATCCCAATGGAAGTACTTCATCGGGTAGCTTCAATGGCAAGTGGCGGAATGGATACACTACCGCATAATGGTGCCGTAATCACATTACTCGCTATAACGGGGCTTAGCCATAGGCAGTCATACATAGATATTTTTTCAATGACAATCATTAAAACCCTTGCTGTTTTTTTAATTATAGCGGTGTATTATTTAACCGGGCTTGTCTAATTTTTACTAAAGCATAAATAAGGTTCAAAATCATGCTTTAACATTGTGTGATTAAGGATTTTTTAACAACTTTAAACACTGGGTTCTGATTATAGATTTTATTTAAATATAATGTTCGGAAAGCGGGCTATTCATTCAAATTGTTGCTATTGCGATTTCTTCAATCGACCGTAGATAGGGTAAAAAAGATATAACATGAAAAATAAATTACGCAGCCAACAGTGGTTTGGTAAAAAAGGCAAAGATGGCATTATTTACCGTGCATGGATGAAAAATCAGGGTATCCCTGCTGATGAATTTGAGGGTAAGCCAGTAATTGGCATTTGCAATACTTGGTCAGAATTAACTCCCTGCAATGCACATTTCCGTGAGCTGGCTGAATCAGTAAGACGGGGTATTCTGGAAGCCGGTGGTTTTCCGGTTGAATTTCCTGTTATGTCGTTAGGTGAAACCCTAATCAAACCTACTGCGATGTTATTCAGAAACCTGGTCAGCATGGACGTAGAAGAGTCGATTAGAGCAAATCCAATAGATGGAGTGGTATTAATGTGCGGTTGTGATAAAACTACTCCTGCGCTGGTTATGGGGGCTTGTAGTGTAGATATTCCCTCTATTGTTGTATCTGGCGGACCAATGCTTACCGGTAAATATCAGGGCAATGACATCGGAACAAGTGACGTTTGGCGATTTTCAACTGATCTGAGGGCAGGCTTAATGACTCAAGATGAATTGAATGAAGCCGAGGCCGGTTTATGCCGTAGTCAAGGGCATTGCGCTGTAATGGGCACTGCATCTTCTATGGCTTGTATGGTAGAATCGCTCGGACTCACCCTACCTGGGAATGCTGCAATTCCTGCCGCTGATTCAAACCGTAAGGTTCTGGCACAGCTATCAGGGCGAAGAATTGTAGACATGGTAAAAGAAGACCTTAAACCTTCAGATATTCTGACCAAAAAAGCATTTGAAAATGCGATCAAAGTAAATGCAGCAATCGGGGGATCCACCAATTTTGTGATCCACCTAACCGCCATTGCAGGAAGGATTGGAGTGCCACTCGAACTGCAAGAGTTCGACCCACTATCTGCTCCTATCCCACTTCTGGCAAATCTGCAGCCATCTGGGAAATTTTTCATGGAAGATCTATACTATGCCGGCGGACTACCAGCCCTTTTAAAGGAACTGGATACTTTCCTACACAAAGATTGTATTACCGTCAATGGCAAAAAAATATCCGAAAATTACAAAAATGCACGTTGCTTTAACCAGGATGTTATTGCAAGCCTTAATAAGCCATTTAACACTGCAACTGCCTTAGCAGTACTTCAGGGCAATATTTGCGAGAATGGCGCAGTTATAAAACCATCGGCTGCTAGCCCGCATTTATTTAAACACACCGGGAAAGCCGTCGTATTTGAAAACATTGAAGACTTCAAAGCCCGAATCGATGACCCTAACCTGCCGGTAGATGAAACCAGCGTTCTGGTATTGAAGAATGTAGGTCCGAAAGGATATCCAGGAATGCCTGAAGTTGGAAATATGACCTTACCCTTAAAATTAATTGAAAAAGGGGTTAAAGATATGATTAGAATATCTGATGGCCGGATGAGCGGAACAGGGTTCGGAACAGTGGTTTTACACGTATCGCCCGAAGCAACTCTTGGAGGAAACTTTAGTGTTCTAGAAACAGGTGACATAATTACACTTGATTTAGAGGCCAGAAGCCTGAACGTTGATCTCAGCGATGCAGAGTTAAATGCAAGAAAAGAGAAATGGATTAAACCTAAAAACTTGGTTGACCGAGGATATACCGGGCTTTATATCAATAATGTTGAGCAGGCTCATTTGGGCGCCGATTTCCACTTCCTAAAGGGAGGATCTGGCAGCGAGGTAACAAGAGATTCTCATTAAATTGAACATTATATTATGTCGAATAAACCTTTTGAAAATAAAGTAGCTATTGTTACCGGTGCGGGCCAAGGAATAGGATATGAAATATGCAGACAGTTGGCACTACAGGGGGCTAAGGTTATTCTTAATGATCTTGACTCCAGTTTAGCCGAGAATGCCGCAAAAAATATCAGGAAAGAAAATGGCATTTGCATCGCATGGTCTGGAGATTCCAGCAATCTGGAATTTATACAGAGCATGGTTGATCTGGCGGTAAAAGAATACAAACAACTGGATATAGTTATCGCCAATGCAGGTATTACCTTATTCGGTGATTTTTTAACCTATAGCCCTGAATCATTCAATTCTGTTTTGCAGGTTAACCTGTCAGGAACTTTCTTTCTAGCACAAGCAGCATCGAAACAAATGATCAAACAGGGTTCAGGAGGTTCACTTTTATTCACGTCATCAGTAACAGGCCATCAGGCCCACAAGAATCTGGCTGCCTACGCCATGACCAAGGCGGCAATAGAAATGCTTGCAAGAAACCTGGTCATTGAACTTTCTTCCTATAAAATAAATGTAAATACCATTGCACCAGGTGCAACAATGACCGAGAGAACGCTTGACGACCCTGAATATGAAGCAACCTGGTCAAGGCTCTCTCCTACCGGCCGGCCATCTACAGCAAAAGATATTGCAGATTCAGCACTGTTCCTTGTATCTGATCAAGCAAAACAAATTACAGGGCAATGTCTTGTAATTGATGGAGGATGGTCATGTATTAGTCCTTCTCCGTATTGATCTTACCAGAATAGCTCCCCTATTATTACTTACTAATCAGATGAAAGCAACCGTATTATATCCATCACAATGCCAACTTGGAGAAGGCCCGATCTGGCATGCTGTAAAGAATTGCTGCTATTGGGTTGACATTGAAAGTGGTATGCTATTTGAATATCATTGGATTAATAAATCGACTAGATCATGGACCTTTGATTTTAAGGTAACAATGGTTGCAATAGGTCAAAACAATTCACTTATTTTAGGCTTAAACGGTGGTATCGGACGCTTTGATCCGGAGTCTGCAAAACTGGATTATATCCTTGATATTGAGACTGAAAACAAAGATATACGTTGCAATGATGCTGCATGCGACAGCAAGGGAAGATTATGGATAGGTTCCATGCATAAGGCATTTGAACAGGGAGCAGGTTCTTTATATGTAATTGACAAAGATCTAAAAATCAATACCGTATTAACTGATCTTACTATTTCAAACGGAATATGCTGGTCAGCCGATAATTCAAGACTTTACTTTATTGATAGTCCGACACGGGTAATTCAATCATTTAGTTTCAATGAAGAAACTGGAGAAATACAATTTGAAAAAAATGCGATCGAAATTCCTCCAGAACTAGGAATACCTGATGGTATGACCATTGATCAGGAAGGAATGCTATGGATTGCACACTGGGGTGGATACGGTATTTATAAATGGAACCCAAACAATGGTTCGCTATTGGATAAAATTGAAATACCAGCTCCTTACGTTACTTCCTGTACATTTGCGGGTATAAATTTGGACCATTTGGTTATTACCACAGCTAAAGGCGACCTGAATCAAGAAGATCTTGTACGATATCCAGAAAGCGGGAATACCTTTTGGCTTAAAGTAGATGCAAAAGGATTTGAATCCAATCCCTGTATATTTTAATTATACCAGTAGATTGTATCTGAATCAAAGCTATATAAACAGTTAATAATGATTATCCTTTTAAGGGACACCTACTTGTAAACCCAATTACAAAGCAAAACTCAGAACATAATTTCTATATTTGCGCCAATTGAGCGGAAAGCGGAAAGCGGAAAGCGGAAAGCTGAAAGCGGAAAGCGGAAAGCGGAAAGCTTAAAGCTTAAAGCGGAAAGCGGAAAGCTTATAACCTATTACTTATAACTTATAACCTATAACTTACAACTTATAAATGGCATTACAATGCGGTATAGTTGGGTTACCAAATGTTGGAAAATCCACACTTTTTAATTGTTTATCAAATGCGAAAGCACAGGCTGCAAATTTTCCTTTTTGCACCATTGAACCTAATATTGGTGTTATTACAGTACCTGATGATCGTTTAACAAAACTAGCTGAACTTGTTAAGCCAGTCAAAGTACAGCCAAATACCATTGAAATAGTTGATATCGCCGGACTTGTAAAAGGTGCAAGTAAGGGCGAAGGATTAGGGAATCAATTTTTGGGTAATATCAAGGCCACCAACGCAATCATTCATGTGCTGCGTTGTTTTGACGATGATAATGTAATCCATGTAGATGGTTCTGTAGACCCAATACGTGATAAAGAGATCATTGACACTGAATTGCAGTTAAAGGATTTAGATGCGGTCACCAAAAGAATCCAAAAGGTTGAGAAAATGGCTAAAACCGGAAATGATAAAGATGCCAAGAAGACCTATGAGGTATGCAATATTGTTAAAAATCATCTTGAAACAGGCAAATCAGTACGTACAGCACCAATCAGCGAAGAAGACAAAGAATTTATTTCAGATTTATTTCTTTTGACTGAAAAGCCTGTTTTGTATGTATGTAATGTGGATGAGAAGTCTGTTGTGAATGGAAATAAATATGTTGAATTGGTTAGAGAAGCTGTAAAAGAAGAAAATGCAGGGGTTTTGATTATTTCAGCACAGATAGAGGCAGAAATTGCTTCTTTAGATAGTTTTGAAGAACGTCAAATGTTTCTTGAAGATTTGGGATTAACAGAATCTGGAGTTGCGCAATTGATTCGCGCAGCTTACAAACTATTGAAATTAGCAACCTATTTCACTGCCGGTGTTCAGGAAGTGAGAGCATGGACTATTACACAGGGATTTACTGCCCCTCAGGCAGCTGGTGTGATTCACACAGACTTTGAAAAAGGATTTATCCGTGCAGAAGTTATCAAATACCAAGACTTTGTGAGCCTTGGTTCTGAAGCTGCTTGTAAGGAAGCTGGAAAGCTTGGTGTAGAAGGAAAAACCTATATCGTACAAGATGGCGACATTATGCACTTCAGATTTAATGTTTAAACCTTGCCACTGATAGTGGATTAAGTATATTTGAAGGATTATTTTTTCGTTAACAGATAGTACCCATAGTTCAATGGATAGAATTGCAGATTCCGGTTCTGCTGATGTGGGTTCGAATCCCTCTGGGTACACAAAAAAGCCCTTCTAAATAATTAGAAGGGCTTTCTTAATTGAATTTCAATGCAAGAGTCAAATTAATGCTAATTTCAGACTAAACTAAATTCCTACCCGCATTTACAATTCCATATACCGTGCGTATGATCAGCTTATCATAAATTTCTGATTGGTCATTAACTATATTTTTAGCTTTCATATTATTAAGTTGCTGCAAAGCATAATGCTGGATTATGACTAGGGGCAAAACAATTTTTTCTCTTAAAGCGATAGATTTACGTTCTACAGGATACTTTTCCATCAAAGTCTGAGTATCAGAAACCTCCAAAAGTAGATCTCTGGTAAGTTCAAACTCCTCTTTGATCATTCTCCAGAATTGCCCAAAAATATCATCATTCTCAAGATATGCGGTAACCCTGAAATCTGATTTAGACATAGACATCATGCAATTATCAATCATCGTTTTAAACTGCCCTGAATCAATGTATAGTTGTTTAATATCGTTAAATGAACCCGCATTCTTTGCCTTCTTCAAGGCAGAACCCACTCCATAATAACCAGGAATATTTTGTTTTAATTGGCTCCATGCTGTCACGAAACTAATTGCACGAAGATCTTCAAGTCTTAATTCAGCATCAACATTCCTTTTTACTGGCCTACTGCTGATATTAATCTGAGAAAGAAGCTTCAGCGGACTGTGTTTTTCAAGGTACTTTAAAAATAATGGATGTGCTGTTAAGGCAGCAAATACCTGATAACTTTCGCCGGCAAGATTGGCTATCAAATTGGTTTGAGCATGATTAAGTGTATTGATATTGTTCTGATCAAATGAGGATACAATTCCAGCATTAATCAATTGTTCCATATTATAATGAGCACTATCAAAAGAACCATACTGGCTACTGATAGTTTGACCCTGAATGGTCAGTTGGATATGATCATTTGCCACATCTTTGCCCATTGAGGCATAAAATAAATGAGTTTTGCCCCCACCTCTTGCTGGTGGGCCACCCCTGCCGTCAAAAAAGACTAAATCAACATCGTTATTTCGGGCAGTAGAAGTTAGGGCAACTTTTGCCTTTAGAATAGACCAGTTTGCCATTAAATAACCCCCATCTTTAGTACTATCCGAGAAACCAAGCATGATGGTTTGCTTATTATAACGTCGCTTTAAATGCTTTTTATAGAATGGATGTGCATATAGTGTTTCCATTATCTGAGTAGCATTAGATAAGTCTTCAATGGTTTCAAATAGCGGTACGAAATCAATAGTTAACTTTTCCTTTTCCCATCCGCTCAAAAGGAATAACTCCATTAATTGAAGAATGTCTGAGGCTTGCTGGCAATTACTTATGATAAATCGATGGCATGCTTTTTCTCCACCTGCATACTGTAATTGATGAATCAAACGGATAGTATCGAGTGTATCCTTGGTCAGTTTATCAGCTTTGGCTGGACATTGAAAATCAGATTCCTTAAAAGTAAGACCTGCGATTCGTTCATCTTCATTCAGCGCTGAAAGTTTATCGTGTTTAGAAGTTTCGAAGCCATTCTCCGTCAATGCAAATTGATAAACTGCACGCAAAATTCGGCTATCCTGACGAACATCTAGAGAGGCAAAATAACAACCAAATAGCTTTACTTTACGGATTAGATCTTCAACTTTATCTGAAAACAATCCATCATGAGCCTCAACCAACACTTTTTTAATGGCCTCTAAATTACTTATGATATCATCTTGCTGATTTTTAGGTTCATCAACTACATTAAAACTGTTTTCATAAAACAGGTTTTGTAAAGTGGACATATACTTTTCAACTCCCCGAAAGGTTACACGTCTTTTCAAATTCCTGAAATCACGATAATAGCAACGAAATAAGACCGTGCGAAGCAATGCAGAAACTGTTTTTGTGCTTTCGGTGGTCACATTTGGATTGCCATCACGATCTCCACCTGGCCAAAATCCTAATTCAATAAATTGGGAATGATCAGTTAAATCAAACTCATTCTCGATCTGCGATTGGATGCTTGAAGTAGTTTGATAAAATACATTTTCAAGAAACCAGGCCAGACTGATTGCCTCATCCACAGGACTTGGCTTATTTTTATTAAAGAAGGGTGTTTTTCCGAGCTGCTTCAGCAACAGGTTTATTGAATTGATATCATTTTGCTTTAAAGCCTCAATCAAATCTGTAATTATAGCTAAAACCGGACCCGGGTAAAACTGCGTTGGATGAGCTGTCAGAACTAATCTTAAGGAGAAATCCTTTAATTTTTCTTTGATCTTTTTATCGATCAAGGGATTTGCTGCAGCCTGCTGGAAGAGCGAGTTTAATGAACCTGTATCTTCCCAGCGACCTGTTTTGTTAAATGAAGCATCTTCAACTGCATCAAATAAAACTACCTGACGCTCAATATACTGGATAAAACGAAATAATAAGTCGAAACGATCGGCCGCCTGAATATACTGCTCATATTGTCCAAAAAAGCTTTCTATAATATCTGTTGGACTTAGCTGAGACTTTACACCATCCTCGCAATGTGAAGTAAAAAATGGCAATAGGGTACCGGTATGCTTGATCTGATAAAATGGTAATGTCAGAAATAGGCTATTATATAGTTCAAATCTATTTACAACTTCATTAGTAAAAATCGATTCTTTTTCGCTGAGTTTCATTTAAATTCAATTGCTAGGCATACCATATAGCCACTATACAAAAGTGCGAAATTTATAACAAAAATCAATTTTTAGTTGATAAATTTAAACAAAAAGAGGAATTTGTTATATAATTGACAATACAAGTAGCCAATAATTCACCTCAAAAAGATCATTTAACGCATAAAAAACAAGGTATAGTAAATTAAAAAAATAAATAATCAATTGTTAATCAATACTTTACAATCTTAATGAAAGTAATTACGATGAATAAAATAAACAACCTGTTATTTTGATTTTTAAAAATGTAAGCCTTCAATAAAAGCAATTTGTATTTCTAAAAATTATAAATTTTGGTTACTGAATTATCAATTATTTTAATTCTCTAATCTTCATGCTTCTAAAAAAAACCTCATCTCCATGATCCTGAAGCATAATTTTTCCTGCCGAAGTAAGTCCGAATCCTTGTACGCTTTTAAATTTGCTTTGAGCAATAAATGCGTTGAATTCATCAGATCCACGGTTAAACTCAAGAACTTTATAACCGTTCAACCAATGTTCCACTTTATTATCAGGCAATACTCTGATCATTCCCTGATTCCATTCACCCATTTTTTTAATTGAAGCCGGAACTTTTTGAGCTGGCATCAAGTCATACAAAGAAGCTAATGTTCGGTTGCCTTTAATTCCTAACTTGGCATCTGGATGTTTTTCATCATCAAGAATCTGATATTCCAATCCAAGTGCAGAACCATTGAACGTATTCACAAAGTACTTTAGTCCACTGTTTGCTCCTTCAGTTAATTTGAAATCAAACTTCAATTCAAATGCAGCAAATTGCTTAGTTGTAACAATGTCACCCCCAGTTGCTGGCTGACCTACCTGATCTTTAAGTACAGATAAAACACCATCCTGAATATTCCATCCATTTTCAGGAAAGATTTTATTGTTGGAAGCTGTCCAGCCTTTTGCTGATTTTCCATCCCATAATAACCGATAGCCCAAACTTTTTTCCTGTCGTGAAAGATTGTTAGGGACTGTATTAACAACAAAAATACGATCTGGTGCAGAAGGCTTTAATTTACCTGTTTGAATTCTAATATTCTTCCACCTAACCTGCCTACCAGCTGGTTCAGATGCAGGAATTGCATGAACTTGCATGGCGATAAACCCTTTACTGGTTTCAGCATCTATTAAATGTGCTACAGGAATTCCGTTTACCCAGGTTCTGATGCTATGACCAATACATTCAATGCGGTACTTATTCCAAACATTATTTTTAAAAGCAGTTTTTGCCGCAGGATTTAATTCCAAATTATATAACCAGCCTCTTCTGCCTTCATCATAAATTCCACCACTCCATGCACGGGCAGCAGGGTCAATTTCTACCTGATAGCCATGAACTCTTCCATTCTGGTATTCCTTTTTACTTAGACTTCTGATTTGTATACCCGAATTCATAGAAGGATGAACTAAAAGTTCAACCTCCAGAATAAAATCTCCATATTCTTTTTCGGTTGTTAGAAATGAATTAGGAGTGTTTGATACTGTGGTTCCAACTAATTCTCCATCCTTGATTTCGTAAGTGGCCTTTCCTCCCAATAACTTCCAACCAATCAAGTCTTTACCATTAAACAAGTTCTCCCATTGACCTTCGCCAGGCTGAGCGTAAAGATTCATTGAACATAAAAAGGTCAGAAGAAAAATAAATTTAGATTTCATATATATAGTTTTAATAAATGTACAAATTACTGCTCATTTCATTCTATGCTCGATTTAAAAAAAATTAAAAAAGGTAAAATAGGCAGCCAAGGAAATTATTTCTAATAAAATACTAAATTCAACGCGCTTAATCCAATTATTTTTTATCCGCCACGCTCGCACAGACCCTTAATACCCGTTGTTCCGCCTTGACTGGTGCGGCAATTACAGTTCTAGCCTTCGCAGAACCTTTCATAGCAGCAGGCGCAGCGGTAGCGTTTTGGTTCTTTTTTGCTACAGAAAAAGAACTAAGCCCCCGCGGCTATGAGCGGAATGAAATTATAGGTGCTTATTACCACCATGCAATAAAAAATTTATTTTTGCCTGTTGCAAAGCGTCATTACGAGAGTCTCTTTTTTTCAGTGCTGGCTATAAAATCAATAAAAATGAGAATACTTATTTTCGCTTATGTGCTTTTAATTCTAACTGCTTGCGGGGTATCTAAAAACCAAAATCGTGGTAAAAATAGAGTTCCAGGCAGAGTTTTAAAAATCATGAGCTATAATATCCATATCGGAAATCCTCCGTCAAAACCAGGAATTATAGACATGAAAGCACTAATTAATGCTATAAAAATCGAAAATCCAGATCTTGTAGCCTTGCAGGAGGTAGATGTTAATACGATGCGCTCAGGAAAGATTAATCAGGCTGAGAACATTGCAAAAAGCCTGAGAATGAATTTTTATTTTGCAAAGGCCATAGACCATGACGGAGGAGATTATGGAGTTTGTATACTTTCCAAATACCCTATTTCAGATGTAAAAACATATCATTTAACTACTATAAAAGATACTGGCGGAGAGCCTAGAGTTCTTGCAACTGCAAAAATTCATCTTAAAAATGGGAAATTCATCAGGTTTGGAGCCACGCACCTTGATCATTTAAATAATTCGGTAAATAGGGAGGTACAAATGGAAGAAATTAATCGGATAGCATTGAATGAAACCTTACCATTTATCATTGCAGGCGATTTGAATGCGGTAGAGGAATCATCGGCTATACAAAAAATGGACAAAGTATTTACCCGCACTTGTCAAAAATGTGATCCAACATTCCCTGTAGTAAAACCCAATAGGACAATTGATTTTATCGCCTACCGAATAGGCAATCCATTTAGCATCCTTGAACATAAAGTTATTCAAGAACATTATGCATCAGACCATTTACCTGTTATAGCAATGTTACGATATAATTGGTAGCTGAAAAAGAATCTACCATCAATTTAGTATAGCTTTAACAATCTAAATAATAATCATACATATCATTTAAACCATTTGCGACCAAAAACTATTTTTAAAAGCTTAATATCTATTTATGTAGCTTGTTTTGCATCTCTTAACCTGGTTGCACAATCTCCATTCACGGGGGTTGAAAATCTATTTTCAGAACCCAAATCCTATACGCTATTTAATACTAAAACTACTCTCAAAATTGACGGAGAATTAGATGAAAAAGCATGGCTTGATAGTCGATGGTCTGACTTTTTTATAGACATTGAGGGAGATCTAAAACCTGTTCCCACATTTAAAACCAGGGTTAAGATGCTTTGGGATGAAAAATATCTATACATAGCTGCACAAATGCAGGAGCCACATGTTTGGGCTAATAATAAACCAGAAAAGGATATTATATTCAGAGATAATGTTTTTAAGATCTTTATCGATCCCGATAATAATATGAATGATGATTTTGAGATTCAGATTAACCCTCAAAATAACATGCTCTTTTTGATCATGAATAAGCCTTACAGGGATGCAGGTGTTCCGGTTAGCGGATGGATACCTATAGGAATCCAGTCGGCCGTTAAAATTAGTGGGACAATTAATAATGCAGATGATAGTGATAATGGATGGACTGCAGAGATTGCCTTACCACTTTCAGCATTTAATTTTAATCCAAAAGATGCGAAACAAAATAAGAATCTCAGAATCAATTTTTTGAGAACTAATTTCGATTTTATAGTTAACAATGGAGTGTATTCCAAAGCATTAGATAGTACTGGGAAGGCTTTCCCCCCTCATTATTCATGCTGGACCCCACAGGGTATAATCAATATGCATTATCCGGAAAGATGGGGATATACGCAATTCGCTGAAAACACGCCTAATAATAATGAGCAAGCATTTATTCTTCCCTATTCAGAAAAACAACGTAAATACTTATGGCTGGCCTATTACAGGCAAAAAGAATACTTTAAAATAAATAAACGATACGCTTCAAGTTTGAATGAACTCAAAGTTCCTGAAAACGATATTCAGCTTAACGGTAAAAAGAATATGCTCAATCTTGAAGCTACTAGCAAGCAGTTCCTCATTAGTATCAAAGAGGAAGGAAGTAATACAATAATCACTCTTGATCAGGATGGATTGATCAGTAATCTAATTTTACCTTAATCACATGAAATTTAAAATCTATATAGCTGTACTATTTGTGATCAGCAGTTTTGCAAACCCAATTTTTGCTCAAAAAACTGAAGTACTCATTCTTCCAACAATTCATGGCGGACATAAAAAGAATGTGAATTACAATTTTGAACATGTCAGACGAATCATTCAGAATTTTAAACCCGATATCATTGCTTTAGAAATCAGGCCAGAAGACATGAACAGAGACACTAATTATTTAAATCCATTGTATAATCCGGAAATGATCCTATTCAAAAATGAATTCCCAAAAGCTATAAAGGCTGGTATTGACTTCATGGGATCAGATTTTGAAGGAAAACCTCTTCCGCCAGATTTTATGAAGGAACCAATTGGCGAGTTTGGAAAATTCAGAGCAATGAATCAAAAAATAATGAGCGATAGTGCCATTGTGAAAGCTAGAATTACCAAAGACCTTCCAGCAATTATCACTAAACGAGGAGAAATGATGGGGACATTGGGTGCAAACCAATTAATGGATGGAAAGTATGATGCTTTAACTGAGGAGTTTACAAAGGGGCAAACTGAAGTGCTAAAAAATACTCCATATCAGTATTACGATGATTTTCAGGTTAGCCGTGATCAGCGTATTGCAGATAACATCAAACAATTGGCGCTAAATAATAGAGGAAAACGAATTATTGTTCTAACCGGAGCAAATCATCATAATAGAGCAGTAAATGAATTAAAAAAAGTCAGGTCGGTAAATCTTATCACACAAGTTCAAGACCATTAATTTTATCATGTTCTATATTGGCTTTTAATTTTAATAAACAATCATTTGAATGAATAATTTCAGAAGTATTATTATCGGACTATATTTTATAGTATCAAGCAATCAAGTGTATTCTCAATCTGAATTAAGTGTGGGCAACGAGGTTGTTCTCAATAATTTTATTGTGAAAGAGAATTTGCTGAAGAATAATAAGATTGCCATTATTGCTACCGACTCATTGGATAAACCTTTGGAAAACCTGAGTGGTACCTTTCAATTTAGCATCAATGGATTTGGTCAGGAATTAAAATTTAATAATGGTGTGGCTGTAGCAGCACAACCTATTGATAAATCTACATTTCTTTATTTACGTCATGAGAACGAATCAGGTACTCATGGTAAATTATATTACGTGATCCGTAAAGGTGATTCTATCAATCCTATAACTATAAACTGGTGGGTATTAGTGATTGTGCCCTTAATTCTGATCATACTAGCTGCCCTATTCCGAAAATTCATTATTATCGCCATAATCCTATTGGTATTATTATTCTATTACAATTCAACCAACGGACTTAAACTACCTACATTTTTTGAAACGGTATTTGATGGCCTAAAGAACCTGATCTAGGAATACTCTTTAAAATGGCATGCCAATACCAAAGTTATATTGCACAAAGCGATAAATATCTGGTCGGTGGGTTTCTGCATAATCGAGCTTAAATTGCTTTTTATTAAACAGATGCTTAATTACGTATTGATCTGAACCGGTGAATTGTGGATCTTTAACCTTGATACCAGCATCGAGTCTGAACACGAAGTAGTTAAGATCAAAACGTAAACCGGCGCCAACTCCAAGTGCAAGCTGACCCAGAAATTGATTGAATTTAAATTCACCACCCGGATTTTCAACTGTTTGTTTTTGCCTCCAAACGTTTCCTATATCAGCAAAAGTTGCTCCCTTGACTTTTGCATTCAAAATATTGTCTGCTATCTTAAAACGATACTCCAAATTGCCCTCCATTTTGATCTCTCCTAACTGATCGAGGTTACGCAGATTAGCCCTTAATGTATCTGCCTTGCCATCACTCCCCAGAACAGCTCTATTGTAAATGCCGGGTCCTAAAGTACGTGCCTGCCATGCTCGTACTCCACTTGATCCGCCTGCAAAGAAATTCTTTTCAAAAGTTAATTGATCGCTGTTACCATAAGCAATACCAACACCCGGGTTAATACGAGCCACCAATTGCTTTTCGCCACCAAATGACCAGTAATATCTAAGGTCAATTTCTGTCTTTAAATATTGCTGATATGGCAATCCCAATATCGTTCTGAAACCATCATTATCGACATTGAAGTTCACTATCTTATTCAATAATCCAAGCGAATTGCCAGCTGCGTCGATTGATCCTTTGAAATACAAAAAATTACTATACGTATTTAACTTAATAGCATTAGAGGTAAACGCATACTGACTTCCCAAATTGAAAAAACGCCTATCGTTGGTCCTAACATATAATTCAAAGCCTCGCTGAATTAAACTATCCCTGAAAACAGGATCTAGTTTTCCCTTCCTGAATTCAATATTTATTGGCGTGAAAGAGTGCAGCTTAGTTTTAGTTTCAACCCAATCATAAATTATAGAATTAATAAACACCCTACTTGAAAAGGCCTGCCTTTGATCAAAAAGCTGGAAACTACTTGAAATTGTGGTACGGGGTATTCCGTTTCTTCCCATTAAGGGGATATTAAATGGAACCAATAATTTCGGTATTACCAGATTTGCTCCTAACTGAAGATCGCGGCTAAATACCCGGTCAAAAACATTGCCGCTTCCATCTGCATTGAAAAATATTCCATATTTTGCCTTAATTTCAAGATGCTCGGCGCCCCCAAATAGATTTCGGTTGGTATAGGTATTTCCAATATTGAATCCATTACGCCCTGAATTGAACGTGTATTCACCTTCAACCCTGTTACTCATCTTTTTAAGTGGTGTAATCGAATAATTTGGTACTAATTTAAAGGTACTGTCGCTTGACTTCTGATACTCGATCTTCAAATTTCTGAAAACATTAAAATCATACAAACGATCATAGGTAACTTCTTCATTATCAATATTATATAGATTATTTTTCTTTAAATAAATATAACGACTAATTGGCTTAGCCTTAAATTTTCTGGAATAATCAACAAAATGAAATTGTGAATCAATTGTAACGGTGTCTAGGTTTAGTCCGGTATTTAGCCCATTGCTAGTAGAAATAGTAAGGACACTAGTATCAATTGTATACGTTTGATGTGCAGATTTATTTGCAGGATTTGCAAGGAATAATCTAAGATTAGCTTCGCTGTTAAGCAGATTACTATCTACATCAAACCTCACAAACTGCCTCACATAATCATAATAACCATGCTGCTTCATTAGTTTGTAGATCTGTTCTCGCTCATAGGCAAGTGTATCTGAGTCGAAGCGCTTACCTTCCTGTAAACGGGTAAACTTAGCACGGTTGGCTAGATAAAGAGCAGAAACTGTGGTAT
The DNA here is from genome assembly GCF_044348475.1 of Daejeonella sp. Lineage (GTDB taxonomy): Bacteria > Bacteroidota > Bacteroidia > Sphingobacteriales > Sphingobacteriaceae > Daejeonella. Next base: position 34,628 of record NZ_JBIKSU010000017.1, read on the forward strand.
CTTCAATTTCGAAACTTATTTTCTTAATCTTGAATTCAGAACCAATATCAGCCGTGAAGACAATTTCGGCATTTTGCTTCTTTATTTTAAGGTCGCTTGTTACCTTAGCATTAAAATAACCTTTTGAGGCAAGAAATTTCTCGATTTGAACACGCGATATCTCCAATAATGAACTATCAAGTACATGGGGAGCCTCTCCAATTGCTTTGATCCTATCGGTACGATATTTTCCATTACGAGTATTAAAAATATTATACAAAGCCAGATTCTGTCTTGAATTGGGACGAATATCACTCTGAACAAAAGTTAAGGCAGTTTCTAAAAATTGCTTATCTACCCCCTCCAGCTTAACTTTCTTAACCAATGCCTGATCTTGGGGCAGATACCTGGATGCATTACATCCGGCAAATATTAAGAACAAAAGCAGTATACTTGCAGGTAAACAACTACGGCAGAGAAGGTATGATTTCAAAGTCTCAAATAAGTTTTATAAAATCTTTACATCAAAAAAAGTTCAGAAAAGAACATGGTCTTTTCATTGTTGAAGGATTAAAATCAATCAGCGAATTCATTAATTCAGAATTTGAAATTGATTCTATCTATCATCTTACAGGTGTTGTGCCAAAGTTGGGCAAATTATCACAAAATATAAAGCTACATCAAATAAGCTCTGATAATTTATCAAAGATAAGCGCTTTAAGTACTCCTCAACAATTGCTGGCAATAATTAAAACACCAAGTACTGAAGAATTAAAATTAGATTCACTAGAAGGCAATTTCTCAATAGCACTAGATGGCATCCAGGATCCCGGTAATTTGGGTACAATCATACGTACAGCAGATTGGTTCGGAATCAAGTACATTATCTGTTCGCAGGATACTGTTGAAGCGTTCAACCCAAAAGTAGTACAGGCAAGCATGGGTTCACTGGCTAGGGTTAAGATTATATATTCAGACTTAAAAGATATTTTTTCAAGAACAAAGCTTCCAGTTTATGGCGCTTTATTAGATGGCCAATCAATTTACAAAACTACTTTCGGTCAAGAAGGTATCTTATTATTAGGCAATGAAGGGAAAGGAATTAATGCTGATCTGATGAAAATGATTGGCTTTCCGGTCACTATTCCACGCCTGGGAGGTGCAGAATCTTTGAATGTTGCAATTTCTGCATCCATATTCTGTTCTGAAATAAGAAGAAATTGTTAAAAATTGTTGGGTAGCAATTATAATTTGCTACTTTTGCATTCCTTTACAAAAGGTCGGGTGGCCGAGTGGCTAGGCAGAGGTCTGCAAAACCTTTTACAGCGGTTCGAATCCGCTCCTGACCTCAAAAAGAAAATTAAATTTAAAACCATGGGTGTTACACGTTTAAAAAGAAAAGACAGAAAAAATAAAACCACTTCACGTTTAGAGGTTCAATTTTTAAAACTAGGCCGGGATATCGAAATCGGTAGTCGTTCTGCAGAATCTGCAAAAAGTCAAGTTAGCAAAAACAATGCTGTTTTGGCTGCAATTGAGGCCGCTGCAAAGAAATAATTTATCTTAGATTTAAGATTCAATCCTGATCAGACATGATCAGGATTTTTTTGTTTTATGCCGAATAGATTAATAATTGAATCAGCTTCAAATTTGTGGATTGATCAACAGATCTCTGAATGCGTCATTTTAATTTAAAAAAAAGATGCTTTGCATGTTCGAGATGACGATAATTCTTATAGCATTTGATCTATAACAAGCCTTTCAGTATCCTCTTAACCAATCCCGGTCCTTCATAAATAAAACCAGTATAGAGCTGGATAAGAGATGCTCCTGCTTTGATCTTTTCAATGGCATCTTCAGGTGAATGAATTCCACCCACTCCTATAATCACAAAAGACTTATTTGAATGTTCAGAAAGATAACGAATAACCTCGGTTGATCGCGCAGTTAACGGTTTTCCGCTTAATCCTCCACTTTCTTTTTTCAAATTCTCTGACGACAGTAAATCATCGCGAGAGATCGTGGTATTGGTAGCAATAACCCCGGCAATCTTTGTTTCCATCACAATCTCAATAATATCATCCAGTTGAGAATTAGTCAAATCTGGCGCTATTTTAAGCAAAATAGGCCGCGATACTTGATTTTTATTATTTCGTTGTTGAAGTATATTAAGGATATGCTTAAGCGGTTCTTTTTCCTGTAATTCACGTAAGCCAGGAGTATTGGGAGAACTCACATTCACTACAAAGTAATCAACCACATCAAATAAACGGTCAAAGCATTTGATATAGTCACTAACTGCATCTTCATTGGGCGTAAGTTTATTCTTACCTATATTTCCACCAATGATTAATCCTTTCCTATCTACCTGCTTTAAACGTGCTGCAACAACATCAACCCCCTGATTGTTAAAACCCATTCGGTTTATTAATGCATCATCTTGAGGCAAACGAAACATCCGTGGCTTTTCATTACCAGGTTGTGGCAAGGGAGTAACCGTTCCTATTTCAATAAAACCAAATCCGAATTGAGCTAACTCTTCAATCATTGAAGCATTCTTATCAAAACCTGCAGCTAAACCCAGCGGATTCTTAAACTTTAATCCGAATACTTCTCTGGCAAGTTGTTGATCTTCTAATTGATAGAGGTTTTTCAAAAATGATTTTACACCCCAGATCCGATTTACTCTTCTTAATGCGCCGGTAACGACATAATGAATAATTTCAGGGTCAAATTGGAATAACAGGGGTTTAATCAGTTTGTACATAAAGCGAAGTTACAGGTTTGATTTATATTTTTATTTCAGAAGCTATATAATAACATTCAAATTTTTAAAAATTGTTTAATTCCTAAGCCATAATGCCCAATAAATTGAGCAAAAACCTTAACATAAGTAATTTACAAGATTTGCAAATAGAATTTTAATATTTACATTTGCTTAACATTATCTTAATCTAATAATGAATGGCCTTAACTGAGCAAATGGAAAGTCAGGGTGCCTGGCTATTTAAGTACCGCAGCATTTTACCACTGATCATTTTCGCGATCGGAATCGTCTTATTTTTAAAAAATGAGTCAAATCCTGAAAACTGGATTCTAGTGAGCAATATTCAAGAAAGTTTATATGAATTATCCTGTCTGCTAGTTGCTTTCCTTGGATTCTTTATCCGTATATATACCGTTGGGTATAGTAGGCCAAATACCTCAGGTAGAAATACTGATCTTCAGGTAGCTGATGTTTTAAACACAACGGGTATTTATTCAATCATGCGAAACCCGCTTTATGTAGGTAATTTTTTCATGTGGCTTGGAATTGCAATGCTCACTGGTAATTTCTGGTTTATAATTGCCTTTACCCTCTTCTATTTTTTATATTATGAACGAATTATTTTCACTGAAGAGCAGTTCTTAAAAAATAAGTTTGGACAGACCTATTTAGAATGGGCAAAAAAAACACCGGTCATCGTTCCAAAGTTTAGCTCTTTCAAAAAAGCGGATTATAATTTCAACTGGAAAAAAGTACTTCGCCAAGAAAAAAATGGACTTGCGGCACTTCTTATCCTATTCTGCCTTTTTGATATTGGCGGAGAAATGGTCAAAGAGCAAAGAAACTTTAATGAAACCTTATATTTTGCTGGAGCAGCTTCAATTATTTTCTATTTCATATTAAAATTCATTAAGTATAACACAAAGCTACTTCAAGACCCTGAATAAGAATTAAGCTATGCAATCTGAATAATTCAATACGATTGCAATCAAACTATACGCCAATATTCCAAGTCTAAGGAAAATCACTAATTGGCGCGCTTTTAGAAAAAAATAATCTATAAAATCCGTACTTTTGCGGCAAATGATCGCAATAAATAATCTAATATTCGAGATCGGTGCAAGGGCATTATACGACGAAGCAAACTGGCACATCAAACCGGGCGAAAAAATCGGTCTGATTGGTGCAAATGGAACTGGTAAAACTACACTGTTAAAAATAATTGTTGGAGACTATGCCGCTACAAGTGGAACTATCTCCATGGCAAAAGATATTAAGATCGGTTATCTGAATCAAGATCTTCTTTCTTATCAGAGTGATAAAAGCATTTTGCATGTTGCTATGGAGGCTTTTGAGCGCCAAAACCAACTTCATACAGAAATAGAATCCATTCTTAAGAAACTGGAAACAGATTATACCGATGACCTACTTAATAAGTTAAGTGATAAACAGAATGAATTTGAAGCACTTGACGGATACAGCATTGAATACCGCGCACATGAAATCATGGCCGGTCTGGGTTTCAGCGATGTAGATACGCAACGTAATCTTTCAGAATTTTCAGGGGGATGGCGCATGCGTGTCATGCTTGCAAGAATACTACTGCAGAGCCCTGACATCCTATTACTAGATGAGCCAACCAACCACTTGGATCTTCCATCCATCAAATGGCTTGAAACCTATTTACAGGCTTTTGAAGGTGCCATTGTGATTGTTTCACACGATAGGTATTTTTTGGATAGAGTTGTAAAAAAGATTGTTGAGTCAAGAAAAGGTAAACTGATTCCTTATGCAGGAAATTATAGCTTTTATATAGAAGAAAAAGGACTAAGAGAAGAAATTCAAAGCGGACAGTTTAAAAATCAACAGGCTAAAATCAAACAAGAAGAGCGTCTAATTGAGCGTTTTAGAGCTAAAGCCAGCAAAGCTAAAATGGCTCAGTCGCGAATCAAGGCCCTTGAAAAAATGGAGCGTGTAGATGATGTGGATGATGATAACCCATCGGTTAACTTCAGCTTTAAATTTAGCAAGCAATCTGGAAGGCATGTGATACGTATTGAAGATTTGAACAAGTCTTATCCGGGGGTGCCAATTGTTAAAAATGCTACAGCTACCATTGAAAAGGGAGATAAAATAGCTCTTATCGGTGCAAATGGTCGTGGTAAATCAACGGTACTTAAGATCATTGCTGGTGCTGATAAAAATAATTTTACCGGCATGTGTGAAACCGGCCATAATGTAACACAAACATTTTTTGCACAGCATCAGCTAGAAGCTCTCCATTTAGAGAACACGCTAATTCAGGAATTGCAGGCATTTGCTCCCAAACATACCGAAACAGAATTGCGTTCTATATTAGGATGTTTTCTATTCACCGGAGACGATGTTTTCAAAAAGATCAAGGTTCTTTCTGGAGGAGAAAAATCAAGGGTTGCACTTGCCAAGGCCTTAACTGCTGATGCAAACTTCCTGATCCTCGATGAGCCTACCAATCACTTGGACATTGCCTCTGTAAATATTCTAATATCAGCTTTAAATCAATATGAAGGAACATTTATTGTAGTATCTCACGATAGGTATTTACTTGACAATGTGGCTAATAAAATCTGGTTCATTGAAGACCAAGAGATCAAAGAGTACCCTGGAACTTATGCAGAATACGAAGAATGGAACTCCAAAAGAGTTTATGTTCCTAAAAATATAGTAGAAGCACCTAAGAAAGAGGAAAAGAAAGAAGAGAAACCAAAGGTTCAAACTGACGATAAAAGTAAAGAGATCAAGAAACTAAATCTAGAACTTCAAAAGCTTGAAGTTGAGATTGCAGAAATGGAAAATTCTGTAAAAGAAGCCGAATTGGAACTTAGCAAAGAAGAAGTTTATAGTGATCCTGAGAAACTATCTGAAGCAAACAGACGTTATCAGCAGTTAAGTCCGCGTTTATTAAAAGCCCAGGCTGAATGGGAACGCATGGCAGAAGAGATCATGGAACTCGAGGGGAACTAAAATTTCCGTTTTTATATAGTCCAATTAAGTGCATAAAATGATCGTATGAAGAAAATATCAGTTCTTATTATACTTTTATTGGCCTTCATGATTGGATATGGGCAAAAAAAAGTGCGTATTCGCGCTCCTGAAGCTCCATTCAATACTATCCGTTATGAGAACTATACTTACATTCCGGAGATCAAAACTGTTGAATTTTATAATCGCACTAAGGAGCAATCTATTCCGGTTTATATTCTAGGCAGCACAGAAAACCTATTACTAGGCTTTGATGATCTGCGTGCTGGTAGCAGGAATATCACCTATTCTATTGAACATTGCGATTCTGAATGGAAAAGTAGCAGGTTATCCCCTATTGATTATCTAGAAGGATTTTCTGAAGACCGGATTATTGATTACCGTAATTCATTCAATACCCTGCAAAGGTTCACTCATTATGAACTAAGCATCCCTAATTTAACCATAAAGCCTAAAATTTCAGGCAATTATCTTTTAAAGATTTATGAAGATAATGACCAGCGAAAAATACTGATCACCAAACGGTTTTTTGTTGTTGATGCTCAAACAAGCATTGCAGCTGAAATTACCCGATCAAATAATGTAGCTGATCGCGATCAGATGCAAAAAATAAATTTCCTAATCAATCACGGGAAATTAATGATCAATAACCCTTACATAGAAGCCAAAGTTCGGGTATTGCAAAATGGCAGGCATGATAATTCACAAAGCCTGAATCGCCCAACCTTTATCAGACCAAATCAATTGGTGTATAATGATATGAGATTGATGGATTTTAGGGCAGGAAATGAATTTAGGCGTTTTGATATTCGAAGCCTACGTTTCAGGACAGAACGAGTTGGGAAAATTATACAGGACACACTCAATACTGTTTACTTGCTAACCGATGTTACAGAAAACAGACCGGGCTATACCTTTATAAATGATGAAAACGGGGCATTTTATGTACGAAACCTCGACGGACGAGATAACCGCACCGATGCCGATTACGCTATCGTTCATTTAAGCCTGTTGGCGAAAAAACCAGCAACTAACGGAAATCTATATGTTGTAGGCCAATTCAATGATTACCGACTTATCGATAAGCTAGATTATGATGAGAGCAGAAACCGCTTCAACGGTTCAATATTCATCAAACAGGGACTGATAGACTATCATTATGTTTGGGTAAATGAAGATGGTAAAACTAGGGATGACGTGCTATATGACGGCTCCCATTTCGAAACAGAAAATTATTACCAAATTTTCTTTTATTACCGAAAACCAGGTTCGAGGTGGGATGAGCTGATTGGCTTTACCCAGATCCGGAACTAGTCTAGACTGTCTAATTTACCTCTCCAAATGCAGTACATATTCGTCAGTCGCTTTCCGCATCAATCGTAAGTCTTAAACCTTATCTTTGCTTCATGAGTACAATCTTAAAAAGCCCGCAAGGTTCATTTACGATCATGAATGAACTGGTACTTCCAAACGATACCAATACCCTAAATAACCTGATGGGTGGTCGTCTACTTCATTGGATGGATATAGCCGCAGCAATCTCAGCACAAAAGCATTGCAACAATATTGTAGTTACCGCATCAGTAGATAACGTATCTTTCAAGCATGCCATCAAACTGGGCGATGTGATCACGATCGAAGCCAAGGTTACACGTGCATTTAGCACCTCAATGGAGGTAAGATTAGATGTTTGGGCTGAAAATATCCCTTCTGGAACAAGAGTGCGTTCTAACGAAGCTTTTTACACCTTCGTAGCAATCGATGCTAATGGAAAAACAATTCCAGTTCCAGAATTAACGCCTGAAAGCGAACTAGAAAAAAAACTATTTGATGGGGCCCTGCGACGCCGACAGTTACGGCTTGTTCTTGCAGGAAAAATGAAAGCAAATGATGCAACAGAGCTGAAGGCGCTTTTTTTGAATCAAAGTGGGTTGTAAGTTGTAGGTTGTAGGTTGTAGGTAATAGGTAATAGGTTGTAAGTATTAAGTTGTAGGTAATAGGTTGAAAGGGAAAAGCAGAAAGCGAAAAGGTAAAAGTAGAGAAGAGCAATCTTTTGAAATGATTAGTCTAAGGCAATTCTAACCAACTAACACCTAACCACCTAACCAACTAACCACCTAACCAACAGGCAACTGATAACAGGCAACTGATAACAGACAACTGATAACAGATAACTGATAACAGAAGAAAGGTAAAAGCAGAGAAGAGCAATTATTTGAAATGATTAGTCCAATTCAAATCGAACCAACTAATAACTAACCAACTAACTACTTTTTGAGTATAGAGTATTGAGTATAGAGTATTGAGATAATTTAACTTCATGTCATAACAGCACTTCATACCTCAGATAACTGACAACAGATAACTGATAACTGACAACAGACAACCGATAACAGACAACAGACAACCCAATAATTAGCTTCCCAATTCCACTATCCTATCAAACTCTTCTACTTTCATTCCCATTACAGAAAGTCGGCCCTGCTTTACCAGACCGATATTTTGGAGGCGTGAATCGGCTTTAATCTGCTCTAAAGTAACTGGATGTTTAAGGGTTTCAACAGGTACCAAATCAACTACTACCCAATTTTTATCTTCTGTTGTAGGATCTTGATAAGACTCTTTCACCACTTTGGCTATCCCTACAACTGATTTACCTTCATTACTATGATAAAAGAGAACCAGATCTCCTTCTTTCATCTCTCTCAGATTATTTCTTGCCTGATAATTTCGCACACCATCCCAAAAGGTACGTCCATCCTGATTGAATGTATCCCAACTGTATTTAAAAGGTTCTGACTTGACTAACCAATAGTTCATAAACTAAGTGTATTAAATTGGTATAAAGGCTGTTTTGTTTGAATTAATCATCAATTGGTGACAGCTTTTGATGACAAAGATAATTTAAACACCACAGAATATGAAGAAACAATTTCACACAAAATTAATCCATATCAGGAACGATTACGATTATACTCTCTACTGTAAATCGTCAGCATAAAGTGGACTGAATAGAAAAAGAAAAAATATTCTTTGTATGGATTAAAAAATTTGAACGACGGTGGCGTAATAAGTGCTACCATCATAAATAAGGGTAATAAAATCAGTTTTATTGGCAGTGGCAGTTATGGTTGGAGCCGTTCAGCCAGCCCAAAGCCAGGATGTTGTTGGAAAAACCTCCGTTCTTGATCCTGTAGCATCCTGTTTGAGTTTAATCATGTAGGTGCTTTTAGAAGGATTAGTTAGAGAGATGGTAGACATATTAGCTCCTAAAGACACCCCAAACAAATTACCAGTATTTAGGTCAATGGTAGTGGTCGCAGCCGCTGAAATGGTTGTTGGTATATTTAGCACATATTGTTTAGCAGTTATAGTTTCCATAACATTCAATTAGGCGACTTTTGTTTTTAATTTGTTAAATAACTAAAAAGACCTAACAGCACGAACTCTATAGGTAGAGTACTTATATCTACCGTCGTAGCCGGTGAATTGAAAGCCTACATAGTATGCATTTGAAGCATTGTACTCCGAACTGCTCCAATAATCTGCAGCTGCAAAACCGCCAATAGCACTTTTATTTAAACGCATTATTCGTAACTCTTCTAAACTTGGCAAATACCAATCAGAATAACCCCCTTGTACTAAATTAGCACAAAGACTAGCGGCACTTCCTGATGAACACCCTGCCATATTTATCTCAATTGTGTTTTGATTTCCTGTTCCTATAGCTTCACCATCTGCTCCAGAAACTGTTGATCCGTAACATCCCCATTGTGCACCTGATGATACATCAGCAACTGTTGCGATTAAGCCATGGGTTTGTCCGGAAACATAACCAGGATCACCTGAGGCAAAAATATAAGCTATTTTTCCTCCCTGATAAGCATCTCCAATAGCCAGTTTTACTTTTCCTACCAAAAATCCCTGTGGGACGATTTGTGCTTGGGCAAAAGATGAAATGAAGAGGAAAAGAAAAAATAGTCTTTGCATGGATTAAAAATTTTGCACAGCGGTTGCGTAATAAGTGCTCCCATCAAAAATAATGGTAATAAAATCGGTTTTGTTGGCGGTGGTTGTTATTGTTGGAATTGTTCCGCCTGCCCAAAGCCAAGAAGTTGTTGGAAAAACCACCGTTCTTGATCCTGTATTATCTTGTTTGAGTTTGATTAGGTAGGTACCTTTAGAAGGATTAGTTAGAGTGAGGGTGGATATATTGGCTCCTAAAGCCACCTCAAACAAATTACCTGTACTTAGGTCAATGGTAGTGGTCGCAGCCGCTGAAATGGTTGTTGGCGAAGTAACAACATATTGTTTAGCAGTAATTGGTCCCGAAAAAGTAGGTGAATTTGATAAAACTACACTTCCCGTTCCGGTAGAACTTGTCACACCTGTACCACCGTTGGCAACTGCAACAATACCTGATATACTACTTGCATTCACTGTGGATGAAGCGCTTGTCCATGTTGGAATTCCGTTTGCGTTTGCAGTTAATACCTGACCCGCAGTTCCATCGATATTAGGATAAGTAACTCCACCTGCTGTTATGGTGCCGCTGGTTTTTACATTAGTTACACTTGTATTACCCAATTGAATGGTATTAGAACCATTTCCAATTGCATTGTATCCAATTACAATTTGATTAGTTTCATTATTAGCTTTAGGCTTTGTCCAAGCTCCAATTAAAATTGAATTATCCATTTTAGAATTCATATGAGGTCCATTTGCGCCCTCTCCTGGATCCATTGTGCCAGAAAGACCCTCGGCAAAATACCTGCCAGCAAAGCCCCCTAAAACAGTATTATAACTACCCGTTATATTTGCATCAAGTGCTCCAGCTCCAATGGCAACATTTATATCACCCGATGTGCTGCCTCCTAGAGCTTGGGCACCTACTGCTACATTAAAACTTGCAGTAGTATTACTGTACAAAGCGGTATATCCCAATGCGGTATTTCTACCTCCGCCAATATTCTGTCTCATTGCTTGATATCCAGAAGCTGTATTACCATTCGCTTGGTTTAAATACAAAGCCTCATATCCTACTGATGTATTATCACTTCCTGCAGTGTTAGATAATGATGAATTTGAACCTATTGCTGTATTGTTTCTTCCACTAGCATTTGCTACTGAACTTAAATACCCAACAGCCGTATTATCATAAGCACCATTGGTTGACTGTAATGCTTGACTACCAAATGCGGTGTTTCTTTCACCATTTTGATTTTCTCTAAGTGCATATGCTCCAAAAGCCGTATTGGCTGCACCTGTTGTATTACTTTTTAAAGACTCAAAACCAGCCGCTGAATTAGCTGTTCCTGTTGTATTGAGACCTAAAGAAGAATTGCCTATTGCAGTGTTAGTAGCTATACCACTACCACCCTTCCCAATGGTTAAGTCATTCACCTTTAAATCAAAGCTGCCCAAATTTACCTCAGTCGTTGCTCCTGTATAGGGTATACCTCCACCAGAAGGTGTAATCCAGGTTGGTACTCCTGCTCCGTTTGAACTTAATACTTGTCCAGTGCTACCTGCACCAGTATAGGCATGAGCAGTACCTGTGCCATATCCAATTCCCCCAGCTGTGGCTGAAGCTGCTGAATTAGTACCGCCATTGGCAATAGCAACCAAACCCCTTACATTTTCTGCATTACCGGTTACACTCCCTGCTATGGGATTAGTCACTATTAAATTAGCTAAGGTACCTACGCTCGTTAAACCAGAAGCCGTAACGGTTGATTTCAAGGTAGTGCCTGCTAATGTTTCTGCAGATGCTGCTGTGGCAATCGTTATATCTGAACTTCCGTCAAATGCTATTCCGTTGATATTTTTTGAAGCGGCTAATTTAGTGGCGGTGCCTGCATTACCGGTTACACTCCCCGCTATGGGATT
>NZ_JBIKSU010000052.1:0-14347 GCF_044348475.1 Daejeonella sp.
ATTCTATCATCATTTAGATAGGATTCATATAAAGTAGAATAAAGATGAACTGGATAAGGGTATAAAAACTCATTAAATCTGGCTAAAAGATGGTCAAAAAGTTTATTTTTCCTTTTTTCAAAAGTTTTATCAGTTTCTAATGAATCTTTCAGGGATTTTATATAGCCATTATTTTCATCATTTTTAAATAACTCCCAATCCTGCTTAGACATTTCAGGATAGTTTGTGGAGAATTCTTTTAACAAGTATTTAACATCTGGAACGTTATATAGCGTATTCAGATAATACGTATTTAAACCATTATTGTCTATATCAACTGATAAAACATTGCCAATGTTTGAAAGCTGAGTCAAATAATTAGCCATGATTTGCTCAAAAAAAAGCAAATAACCTTTCAATTGTTTGGCTTGCGCCTTTCGAGACAATGGTGTTTTGTCTGCAAGACCTTCTTTTCCAATTCCATAGATCTTTGGAAAATGATTTTGAATTGAATGATAAATTCTATTGTCACGATATTTACCTCCTATTTGCTCTTTTTCAGAATTGGAATAAAAGGATGAAATAAAATCTCTTTTATCGGATTCTCTAATTTTTTGCAAAATAGAACGAAAAACAGGTCTCTTTACAGTTAATTCCAAATTATCTTTAAATAACTTAATATGCTGCTCTGATAATTTAATATCTAATAGAGCAAATGCATCTTCGCCAATTTTAAAGGGTTTGTTAAACCTACTTTGATGTCCGTTAATTATCTTTAAATTTTTAACTGAAAGCACTCCATCAATTTGGGATATTGACTTAATTAGTTCAGTTGGATCAATTAAAATTTTTCTATCAGTAAGCTCATTTTCTGGAATAAAACCATTCTTTAAAAGAGGACCATTATAGATTTGGTCAATACTTAATCCTTTATTTAAAAGTTCATCCTGTGTATAATAGTTCACAGGTTGATTTAGAGTGTTCTCCAAGCGGTGATATACATAAGCTAAAATTTCTTCAGCAAGCCGATGAGGTTCGATCATTATCTCAGCTTCGACTGTCAGTTTTTCAGGTTTTAAAATGATAATTTCATCAAGTATATCCTCACATAGATTTCTCCTTGACACAAAACATTTACGAACTTGATCAGCTATATTTATTGAAATATTATCATCTAGTAATAATTTTTCTGCTGTTTTAGGATCAACCTGAACAACAACACTATATAGACCACTTAAAGCACCATAAGAGTACTTTGATTTTAATGGATAAAACCAAACGTTTTTAACTACTTCAATCTCATCAATTATAACTTTTCGGAAATCATTGATAGTTACCGGACTAGTAGTTAAAATTTCCTCTTTGATAAAAAAAGCATTCTTCTGGTAGTCAATAGTACCATTTTCATTAGCTAAAAGATCCTGAAGAGGAAAATCAGTTCTATAAGCAAGCTCCGTAATGCTAAAACATAATTGTTCTAGAATCGTTAAACCAGGGTCATGAAGATTTAAGTCGGTCCAGCTTTTACCAGACAATTGTTGAATTAATTCAATTCCACTTTTACGCAAATAGTCAAAATTCAACGAAGGTTTCTTCAGAGCATCTTTTTCTATGGTAACTGGCTTGATCATTTATTAATTAAATAAAATTATTCGTTTGGATCAAGAAATAAAAAATCGTCCCATAAATGAGTTATACTGTAATGAATATTTACATTTTCTCCATAGTTACTATTTGATCTAATTTCTAGATTGTAATTATGAGTTGTTCCTGTCCATCTGAGATTTAATTTATTCCAGAAAAAACCATAATAGGTTTGCTGCTTTTTAATTTTACTTCCTCTAGGCCCATAAATACCTAAGGCTATAGCATGCATGAGTGCAAATCTACCAGTACCTTTTTTACCAGTTCTAGCCATAATTTCAAAAGATTGACAATGATCTAATTTTTCAAGAATAGTGTGCCAATTTCCATCTGCTGGTCTTGAACCACTATTATAAGTACCAATTCTGCCCTGCATAGCGACAAAACCATTGACCTCCATTTTGAATCTATCATCGCATTTTGTTCCAACACCTAATTTCCCGTTAGTATGAAAAAAAAAGCTATTGTTATTTTCATTTTTAACTCCTTCAGGAACTTCAAATGATTTTAATGTCAAGCTTGTAGGATCCAATTCATCCTTAGAAATCAGAAAAAAGGGATCTTGCTCATTAAGATCTTTATAGAAGGAAATCAAATTTTTGGCTTCTTCAATTGAAGAGATACGTAATCCATTAATGTCATCTTTGGAAAAACCATCATCAACCTTATGAACCATAGAATTAATGAGGTCTGAATAATGTTTTTCTGATGGCACCTTACCGTTTCTGAAAAACTCTTTTAGTTGCTCTCTACTTTGATATTGTTTTTTCTTTCCCATACCCTATTTTATATTATGGCTGATAAAAAGGTTAATATATTCCTTTTCATCCATATTTGTAGATGTAGTTTTGCTTTCTTCAGATAATGGCGATGAAATTTTATCGTAAATAATCATTTCATCAGAAATGGCAAGATTACCAATTCCTACCAGTACTGGATCAGAATATACTGCTTCTTCCATTATTGTAAACAAATGCTCATCTGAAGGAATGATAACTGCTTCAGGAACTGATCCTTTTATGTAATTCATATTATTTAACCCAAGATCATTCATGCCAGAAAGATTCTCGTCATTATGCTCATTTGACCAATTAAAGAAATGTAGCACAGAAAAACCTGTTAAATATTCAATATATGGTCTTTTTTTAATGTAATTTAATAACTCTGTAACATAAATATGTGATCCGATTTTAAATGAAGAGCTAGATTCATACAGCCATGGACATAAATATCTTTTTATATCATCATTAAGCTTTTGCATATAATAACCATGATCGTTAGAATGTTTTCCAGCGAATTTAACCTTTCCTACAAGTTTAATCTTTTCATAAACAGGATTATCCACCTCAATATCAACAAATGGTGAGATACCTGCTTTTATAAAGTTTTTTATTTTATATAAATCAGCTAGGTTTACTCTAGGTTGATTATTGGTAAAAAAAACTTCTTCAGCTTCCTTTGGTACTATAATTATCCTGATTTTTTTATTTCCAAATGATTGAAAATTATTTAATGATGATTCAGTAGAAATACTTTTTGCCATCAATAGCTGTGGAAACTCTTCTAGAATTGATTCTTCTATATCTCTGTTAGTGACCATTCTATTTTTGTGCCTTAAACGTTCACTAACCCTTAAATAATATTGGTCAATAGTTTCTGCTGGCTTTCCATCATATGAAGAGAATAACTGATGAACAGAATTGATCCCAGTTATTTTGTTTCTGAAAGATTTGATCGTATTAGGTGGTAATTTAATATCTGTAATCTTTGAATTGATATCAATAATACGGGTGGCTGTAAGAGCATGTGGATAAACCCCAATCATTTTAGACTTTACATTCCATTGACCACTACATGATGCTCTTAACCAACAAAGGTTAGGTAAAATTCTCGTACTTCCATTCTGTATATCTTCCGGTATTTTGATTCTAACAATTCCTGTATTAATAAAATTATTTGTACTATCATATAAAACCTCTCCTTTATCTAAAATTATCCAAGCATTATCATACAAATAACTCCAAATAATTGATTCCGGTTCTTTTAAATTGACAGAAAAATTTGTTGGCTGAAAATGAAATAAAAGACTTAATTCTTGTTTAGGATAAAGATCTTCTATTCCTATATAAAGATTATTTTCAAATTCAAAATCAGGAATAAAGTTATAGGGTTGTTTATCACTTTCAGGATAAACATTTACATAGCCAAAAGGATATTGATGGATTATCTTTAATGCTGAATCCTCATTTTTAGCTGTTTTAATAAGTATTTCTGAATGTTCAAGGGTATAGTCTACTGTTATTGACTTAATAACAGGAATATGTGGCGGATTTGGTAAAGGACGTGTTTTTGAAAATCTTTTTGAATTATGTAATACAGTTTCTGGAAAAATCTGAGGATATAGCCTTGAACCAAAGGCTTCTTGAGGAGAAGAAAATTCAAGTCTAATAGCCCCTTCAGTAAAATTGACATCAGGTATGATTCCTTCATTCTGTAGAAGTGGTCGATTAGGTAAATTAAGTCTTTTTAAATCAATATCTCTTATTTCTGATATTTCTGACAATATATCTGAACCGAAATCACCTCGAATAGTATTAAATAAATTAAATTCCTGTCTATTTGATAATGATGGTTTAAACTTTCCCTGCGATAATCCACTTAGCTTAACCTTGAAAGAATCATTCCTAATATTTGAATTGTATTCTTTCAAATAGGTTTCCCATCCTCCTGAAGCTCTAGGAAGATCAATCCATTCCATTTTTATAGTAAAGTCTTTGGTATACCTGTTGAATATATTTGTATTCTTTATATCAAGGTATGACCCTAAAACAGGCTGAGGGCCAAAAGGATGAAAAGGGTTATCAGGACTAACATTACCGACATTATTCTGCAGTTTTACTAATTTACCGCCACTTACTTTTGAAGAAATAGTAACACGCTCAATTAATAATTTTCTGAAAAATGAAAATGGATTATGTGTTGAGTAATTATTTAAAATTAATTTTATTATTGGCCATTCTGACTCATAGTTATGACCATGTTTTTCGGCTGAGTAAATATCAATAGCAGAATCTACAGGAGATAAGTCGAACTTTATTTCAAAATTTCTTTCTGCTATATTAATTTTAATTGTATACCATTTTACCTCCTCCCAACCGTTAGATGAAGTAAAACTAATTGTAAAAGCATCAGATAAAAGCTCATGACTTACAATTTGAAAAAGCTTTCCTGTTACACTTGAATAGTTCTTAAAATATTGAATTAAATTCCCAAAAGATAATTGTTCAAAATATATGATCAACATAATACTTCTCTGACCCTCAATTTGATAGAGTATGGGTGAGGCAAGTATAATTCCAATATCCGTATCTTCCATTGTACGATCATCATCGGATAGCTCATATTGACTTTCACCAAGAACTGGCCAAGAATGATTTACAGAATTTTGATCAAAAAAGTTTGATGCTTGAATGTTGTTATGTGAAGCTTTATAGAGCTCAATCTCTTTAACATCCTGGTTATCTTGATTTTGAGAGACAACCTGTATGTGTTCATCTAGAATTAAGGTTCTAAGTTTTTTTATTTTTGCCTTGGTTACAATTAGATCATCATTAATTGCGTAGAAAAGTAAATTAGAATCAACCTCAGCCTGTAGTTGTTCTCCTCTTTTAAGAATAACTTGATCAATTGTTGAGGGATCAAATACTATATGAACTGAATCAGGTTTAGCAGAATTTGATTGAAGTTCAAGAATATTTTTGTAGTAGTAATCAAGATGATCTGATGTTAGGTTATTAAGCTGGTTATTTAAATGTTCAAATAACTTAATAAAAGTAATGCACAAGGAAATATGCGGAGGGTATTCATTTTTAAGAAGGTCATAATCCTTAAAATAGAATGCAGTTACTGCTAATAAATTGTTATACTTAGACCTAAGGTTAAAAAAAGATTCTTTAATATAGAAAAGAGCTGGTAATATTATAATTTTTGATTCTGCTGCTTCAGTAAATATCTGTGGAACAAAAACATCGGGATCAGTATATTTTTCAGGATAAACAAAGGCAAATGATTCTCCAAAATGATTTTCAGCTTGTTTATTATAAGCTATAATTTCTGAAATTTCTTTATTTAACCCTTCTATTAAAGTTCCAAGTTCAAGGCTTATTTTATCTGAATTATTTCCATAATCAAATTTATTAAAGGTTGAATTAAACAGTTTAATTAAATTATGAAGGAATAAAAATAGATTATTTAAAGCCTCTATCGCTTCTTTATCTGAAGATGAAATATGAATTCTAGTTTCAAGTTTTTCAAATTGGATAAAGTAACTTGTAAGATCAAATTCAGTTATGAGTAGAATAAGAATATTTCTATCTGCTTTTAAAAAGTCTTGCCAATTACCCTCAATCTTATCCTTTTCGTTATAGAAATTAACCTGAGAGGCAAAATCAGACATGAATTTTAACAAATCAGAAATTTTACGATCATCAATCTTGACATAATTCGGATCGAGCGCTTTTATTCGTCTCTCATCCTGAGTCATACCATCAATTAAATCAAGTAACTGATCCTTTGCCATTCGCTATATAGTGCCTAAATAGATGAAACATTGGTTCCTTCAATTAAGTAATAAGGAAATACAATATTATGCCTAGAATTGGTGATGATTACCTTAAAATGAATTTTAATATGTAAAAGTCCATCCAAGTCATTTTGTTCTAAAACCTCGGTATTAATGAAAGTAATTCTAGGTTCAAAATTAAGCAGTGAATGATAAATAAGGTGATCCAAACTGGCAATAAGAGTTGAATCCACTTTTTCGAAAACTAGACGCTTAAGGTCACAACCAAATTCAGGCTGCATTAATCGTTCACCGGGTGTCGTACTAAGTATTATTCTAATACTTTCTTCAATATCATTGATATCCGAAACCATTGAAACAGAATAATCCGATTTATTAAACGTAGGTGGAAAACTCCATCCTGTTCCTAAAAATGATTTTACTTCTTCCATTTTTCTATCCCCCAATCATAACTGTTGGACTACCGAGCACAATTGAACCTCCATGAGCAGTAGAATCTCCCACTCGAGCAGCAGGTTTTTTCCCAATCATAACGGTTGCAGAGCCTTTTACAATTGTATCAGGAGGACCGATACAAATACAAGTATCGCCCATAACGGCAGCTGGTAATTTTTCAATTAGAACTGTAGGTACGCCTGGTCCATAAATAGGTCCACCTACATGTGGTGTTGGAGGTATACCTGCATCAACCATCGTACAAGTATGCATATCATTTAATCTTGCAGCTTGTGGCATATTTAATTTATCATAACCATTGCACCTTTTACTACTGTTTGACCAGATGCAGAAATTTCTGCAGAAGCATTACCTTTTGCAGTAAATCCCACCTTTGCGGTATTAGTTATATTTAATCCTTCTACGGCAACATCTTGTTTTGAATTCAGCGATAATTTTCCGGTTGCATCAAGTGTAATGTTTCCAGTAGCCTTAATAACTATATTTTTAGGACTTTCCATTTCAATACCTGATGAATTCAATTTTAGAGTATTGTTATTCTGATCTTTAATTGTTATGCCTTTTTCTTCGTCGTCTAATGTAATACTATTTCCGCCGGGAGTAAAAATTTTAATGATTTTTTTCTCCTCATCAAAATTAATTTCCATCTTACTTTTGGTAGTTATAGCCTTCGTATTATTTTCTTTCTGTATTGTAAAAGCCGCTTTATTTTTACTACTATATAATGATCCAAGTATCACTGGATGAGATGGATCATCGTCAACAAAACCAAGAATAACCTCATCTCCAATCTCAGGAAGAAAATAAAAACCAGCCATATTAGTGGCATAAATATTGGCCATTCTTGCCCATAATGCCTCAACACCTGTCATTCCCGGAATTGTTACCAATAATCTAAATTCAGTCTTTGGATCTTGATCCAATTGTTTAATTATTCCAACTTGGAGCCCATGAACAGCGGGAAATTGTCCGGCAGATGGTGAATATGAAAAATTTGATAGCTCGGAAATTGGTTTAGAGTCAAGACCAAAATTTACTTTAGTTATCCAAGCACCATCCTCAATAGTATGTTCAACCGCAGAAATATATGCTTTTCCATTATAGCGATCACTAAGCCCTGCAAGCTGAATCATATCACCAGCATTAACTTCTCCACTACCTTGAAAAGAAACTGATCCTTTTAAAGCAGATAAACGCATTCTAAGTAGTTTTGAGTCAGCCCAAACTTTTAAATTTGCTTCATCCATGGGTGTTCCTGAATAAAGTGTTAAGTCTTGCAGTTCAAATTCATCAGATAAAATATTGGTTTTTAAGTTTCCATGTTCATTTAAACTTGGTTCTGATGCCTTTGAAGCAGTTGTTATTGCAAGATCTTTAGGACTCCAACCAATAGTATTAATACTAGCAGGCTGTCTTTCTCCATCAAATTCTGCATTCAAAGAAAAAATGGAGTCACCATAAGTAACTAAGAGAACTGGAGTCGAATTAAGTTCGGGTTTTTTTACATGAAGTGAATCACCTTCATAACTTACAACCAAACCACAGAAATCTGCTCTAGACAAAATAAAGTCCCAATCGGTGGCAGATTTTTGATATAAATTTTCATACTGAAAAGTTGTTGAATCTACTGTGGCTGATAAAGAGTACTTTTTAATTATTGAAGAAATAATATCAGAATCGTTCTTATCTAAAAAAACTGAATCATTCCTGTTATAGGTCATTTGTACAGCCTTATGTTTACACGTTAAAATAAGGTTGCTTGTACTGTCATTACTGATTTTAATTGCTTGTTTAACAATTATTCCTTTAAAAATAACCAAATTTACTGAATCATAACCGGCACTGATTGAAATTTCCACCCCTGGTATAAGATTTGATTTTTCAGACAATAAAAAATCTCCAACATCAACTGCCCCATCAATTAGTACAATTTCGGCATATGGAATCCTATTTATTTCATAAACTGTGTGAATAGATACTAAGGGATAAGTATCTTCTAATGTGGCTCCATTTACACTAATGCTAATAGATAAAGTTTTACCTACGGTACTTTGAGGTGAACTAATTGCCATAGTTATTTTTTTATAGGTGGAAAATATATCTGATCTCCTGGTTTAATATCCTGGAAACTATTCAACCCATTAACGCGAGCTACTTCAATATAATAAGAGCTGTCCCCATAAATACGATAGGCCATTAATGGAAGTGTATCACCTGAATTAACTGTCCTTAAATGTGTCAAGTCAGGCGAAGAATTAGCTCCTTCTTGTATTTTGGTTTTATAATCCTTACTCTGTGTAATTGTAATATCTATAGTAGCTCTTAAAGCCTTACCTTGTGGATTAAAAAGGCTATACTTAATGTCTATTTTAGAACAAACACCAGTAAATTTGAGTGTTCCCCAAATAATGAGTAAATAATATGGCCTGTGTATTTCACCCTGATATTTGGTTACAAGGTCTGTGAATTTTTTAATATAATCATCAACATCATTAAATCCAGCAGGTAGTTTAACAACACCAGTCCCATCAACAAAAAAAGTCAATTTCAGATCACTTTGCCCCATACTTTTAAAGCTTTGGGTACTAGCATTGGAGCCAATAGTCTGATCCTGTGTATAATCTACTGTTAATGATCGCTCATAAGCCGATGGGTTAATAAATGCCACAATTGAATCGGATTCCACTCCTTTACAAGAAGGATCCTTAAACCCAAGTATTTTTAATTTAACCAGATTCTGCATATCAGCGTTCAGAAGTATTTTTCATTCGAAGACGAATGTTTTCCATACACTCTTTTACAATCTTATTTTTAAGAGCAATCAATTCATTTGGATCAATTCCTGAAATTGATTTCTTATTATTCTGGTCTACAGATACTTTTATAACTAATTCTCTGATTTCTATAGGCATCTCAATTTACTTTTGTAAAATAATCAAAACATAACTCCATGGTTTCAACTACCAATATGTTTTCCTGAGCTTTAAATTCTGAAATCTTCATTGCTACAGGATATGCATTAACGAACATCCAGGAGGAAATTGGTGCTCCTGTTTGATCGAGAAGGTTAAGATTAACAATTTTAGGAAAAAAAGTAAATAATTCGAAACTAGTTCTGGCCCATGCTATAAGTGGTGAGCCAATTAACATTCCTCTTTTGAGTATGAGGTTTTCATAATTAGGAGGGGTGGGGAAACGGTGTATAAACCTATTTTCCCCACCCTCTTCTACATTTTTTGGAGTTATTTTAACACTAAGTCCACTAACTTCCTGAAAACTACCTTCATTTACTCCCATTATTCCCTCTACATTTACTTTAAAACTAAAACCTACAGGTGGGTAATATTGACTAGTAGTTATCATAAATTATTATGCGCTTAATGAAAGGCCTTCATGTGCCAATTCCATCGTTTCAACTGCAATTTCATTCGCATCAGCTTTCATATCTGATACAGTCATTTTACATGGAAATGCATTCAATAACTTCCAGCTCATTGCCACAGCATTTGTTTCATCAAGTAAACTAATCAAAATAGTTGAACGTTTTATTGTGTTCATTTTGATCAAATTATACTTATCCCAAAGTGCTTTATCACCCTTAAATATTCCCTTTTTGAGGGTAATATTTCCAAATTTTTGTATACCAGGCATTTTCACAGTAGAATAAACCTTACTGTTACCTCCTCTGTATTCAATAACCTGAGTTTCTGATGACAACCCGGTTACTTCCTGAAATATAAGCTCTGCATCGTCCCATTTAACTTGAAATGAAAACTTGACTAACGGCCATGTTGCCGTTGACTGTGCTGCTCCATCTTCTGCCATAATTGTAATATTTATTAAATGTAAATAATAAGTTTAATTAATTGATTATGATTGTTGCATTTGTTGTTGGAAAGTAATTACGATAAACTCAGCTGGGCGAACCAAAGCTACTTTTACTGTAATTAACATTTTTCCATCAAGTATATCAGTAGGTGTCATTGTAGATCCCAACCCAATTTGTACATCAAAAGCAATCTCAGGTGCGGCACCCGCAAGAGCTCCTTGCTTCCAAAGATTTATTAGGAAATTCTCTATCATACTTTTTACTGTAATCCAGGTATTTGCATCATTTGGCTCAAACACATAAGCCCTTGCAGCTAACTTTATTGATTGTTCAATCATAATCAGTGTCCTTCTAACATTGATATATCTCCAATCTTGGCTATTTCCATCAAGTGTACGGCCACCCCATACTAGGCATCCAATACCAGGGAATGAACGGATAACATTAATTGATTTGCCAGCCATCACATCTACATTAAGACTTTGCTGACCTTCACTTGAAATGTTAACAGCTGGTGCATTAACCATATTAACTGAAACATTTGCAGGTGCTTTCCAAACTCCTCTGCTGTTATCAACTTGAGTATAAATACCTGCCATTGCTCCACTTGGAGGAAGCTGATTTAGTTTGGTACGAATTTCAGAAAGAATATTGCTATAAGTAGGACTTACAGCTTTTAATCCCTGATGCAAGTGTTTTTTAGCTGTAAGCAAATCAGGCGATCCTGCTTCAAACTTTGCACTATCCACATTGTATTTTGCATAGATATTCTTTGCATCAGCTTCAGGTAAAAGTGTAGAAAGATCACCATCAACATTCTCAAAATCTATTTCATCATTCTGAACAATTGAAGTGTTCAGCCATGGATAATAAGCTGCACCATAATTCAGAAAATTAATTCCAATAGCTTCACGGAAATTAGTAATCACTTCTGCCGTTTCATCTGTAGGATCTTGTTTTACAACATCAAGAATTGCAAAACGACTTTGCATTTTGGCACAATGTGCAAGTACTTTTTGGTAAATACCATAACATTCTGCACCTAAGGCGATTGCATCAGGAACTACAACTAGTGTTGGCTCAAATTCCTTTTCCAAAATGTCTAGAACTTCAAAATCACCAGCTTTTATTTCTAATGAATCTGCACCACCATATAGACCAACAGACATGATGTAGCATGGACCACCACCATTAGCATAAAAAAGACGAATACTATTGAACATGTAAGCAATATGCCCATCTTTAAATGCTACCTTTTTGGGAGCTCTATCAAGCATAAATGATTGTTCATCACCAACGCTTGAATCCTCAATTTTAAATTTAGATTTGAAACCTTCGCCAAAACATTCAATGTATTCTGCAAACGAAGTAATACGAGTAGGTTTTCCTACTAACGACTTCCCATTTCGCTCAGCCATTGATGTGTAGCCAATGAATGCCGGAACAGCAGTTTCTACTGCCACTGCTGAACTTGGGAAGGCGTTCTTTTCTTCCAGGTAGACCCCTGGTGTCATTAGTGTTGATGCCATTTTTAATTTAGTTTAGTTAATAAATATTTCAGAGTAATTTTTGTTTTCAATTTCAATATCACTTTTAATCAAAGTAATAAGTTCTGGATTCGCTTTTGGCAATGCCCGCATAACCACTTTATGTCTACTATATTTTGGATCGTAATTCTCAACAAGCTGAAAATTCTGAATACTTTGTTGTGAAAAACTTATAGGTTTCTTGGATTTAAATGCCAAACCAGTTGTTCCACTAAATTTTATAAATTCAGGCTCATCAAATAACTCAATACCAGAATTATCAATAATTGCCGGGTTATTAAGTGATTGTAAATCATCGCTCATCAATACATATCTCCAAAATGTTTCTTTCGCTTTAAAATTTAAAGAGTAACTGAAAGGAAGATCTGGAGCAATTCTAATGTCAAGAATTGCAAAAGGCTTCACAAAATAAGTTTCATCGATCTCCACAATTGATTTAAGATCCATATCTGAAACAAAATCACCCTTATGAATCATAGGTTTCAGATCGAAATCATTCTCTGCCTTATTAAAAAAATGAAATACCTTATTTCTAATATCAGCCCCCTCATCAATTGAAGTGTAGTTATAAAAATTGTTATCTGTAAGTGATAAATTAAATCTGCATTCGAGCACATTAGAAATAAGATCTACCCTACTCCTAAAACTACCATTAAAGTTAGTATCGTATAAAATACGAAAGCCACCACGGTATGCCTTTAATAGCAAACCATTATTCAAAAACAATAACTGAGTTGATGAGGAAGGCATAAAAGTCAAACTCTCAAAAACATTGTTTAAAAAATAAGTATGGTTAAACGAAACATTTAACAATACTTCATAGGCGTATTTCATTTTTATGAATTATCAATAGTGTTATCGCTCTCTACATCAGAAACTAATGGCCTGATTTCTCTAATAATATTATTATTATAGGTTAACATTCTTATTTTATATATAACTGATGGCATATATTTTGCTCCTAAACATCCCCAGACATTGTTTAATTGCTCGGGACTTATACTAGCCATTTCAAATATTAATTTATCTATCTCCGGATCTAAACGGGGCGTATTAACCCTGTTAAAAGCGCTTTTTTGCTGAAAAAAAGCGATAATGAAGGAGATGAACCTTAATGATTCCGGATAATTTCCATTACTGAAATACGCCGAAAACAACACATGAAGGTTAACTGTTAATACCGGTGACTTATTTATACCGAGTGAAGCAACTGAAAAAGAAGAATTATTCCTTCCTACGGTTTCTTTTTCGATATTAATAAGAGTTAGGAGGATTTTGTTTTCACCTTGGATGGCAATGGAACCATCCTGATTTACAATGGCAGATAAGATGACCTTATCTTCTGAAACTTTAAGTCTGATTCTGAAATGCTCATTGATTTCATCAACCAGACATGACAATGCCTCGTAAATCATTTTATAAAATATCCTAAACCAACACCAGATTAATTCCAACTCATTTTACGAACATCAGTATAAAATGATTAATTTTATATTGAATAAACGTAAAAATATATTTTTTGTAACATTAAGAAAATTATTTCATTTTTTAAAAAAAAATATTTTTTTATTTATGTTTACCTGAATCCTTCGAAGATTAAAAATGTTTAGATCCCTTATTTGTGTTATATATCTTATTTTATTATCGATAACATCCTCATTAGCAGGAATTAAAAACGATGAAAAACATTTTTATCACATAGAATATCGTACAATTCAAGATAGCACAAAGGCTGAAAAATCAAAGTCAAATCCATTAAAATTATTATTAGAGGCATTAAAATTCAAAAAAAATGCAATTACTAAGGAACAACAAAGAGTTAAAGTTCTTATTGAAAAAATAATCAAAAATGACACCTTGCTTGTTACAGTAAAGCATCTAGATGAATTTAAAAAAGAACTTGCTGAATCAAACAAAGAACAATTTCAAACTTTACTTGATTTAATAAAAGAACTCCAAATTTCTGATAAGAAGACTCCATCTGATGAGCCGGAATCCAAAGCTTTAGATAATAAACCTTTTAGATTAACAAAAGAACCTGATCCAAATGATAAATACATCAATGATTTGGTAGACAAGCTGATTCCAATATTAACAAATACAAAAGAAGAGCAGGAAAAGAAAAATTCGCGGCAGGAACAGTTAAAATTAATAAGAGAAGTTTATGCAAATAAAAATTCATTTATTGATACTATTAATGATAGTACAGCGATAAGATATAGACTTAAGCTTGGGCATAGAGCTGAGGTACTTGGTATTTATCCACATGAAACAAAGAATACTATAAATAAGTATAATCTAAACACTCTT
>NZ_JBIKSU010000143.1:0-3598 GCF_044348475.1 Daejeonella sp.
TTAAAAGAAGATTCTCCTGAGTTAACGGCGCCGCGTGCACCTAGGGGAGAGGTATACGAGGCGATTTATGCTGATTTAGATTATGCTATTACAAACCTTCCTACACCTACTAGCTTAGGGACGGCAGAATATGGCCGTATTACCAATACGGCTGCATTAGCGTTTAAAGCAAGGGTCGCTTTATTTGAGGGTACCCGTTCAAAGTTTCACCAGTACGGAGATCCAAATAAACATCTATTATTAGCAGTAACCACTTCAAAAAAAGTTATGGAGAGTGGTGAACATCAGCTGTTTAACAGCTATTTTGGGCTTTTTCAGAATCAAGGTGATGGGCGTCAGAATAGAGAGAATATAATTGTACGGCAATACGGTAAAAGTAATGCTGACAATATTTCCAGTTATAGTGGATTATCACTTGTAAATGGCGCAACGAATGCGACCAAGGCACTGGTAGACGCTTATCTAATGAAAGACGGACTTCCAATTGAAATTTCGCCTCGATATACCGCGCCTACCACTTTTTCTAAAACATTTGCTGACCGGGATGAGCGGTTGAACGCCACTGTAATGAAAGCTGGAGATATCTTTTTTTATAGTGTACCTTTCCAAGGGCCTACGCTAGTTTATCACTCAACCGCATTTGCTCCACGCAAGTTTGTAGATCCAAACACAGTGGGTACCCCGAATACGTTTATAGACTATCCGATTATGCGGTATGCTGAAGTTCTTTTAACATATGCTGAGGCTCTTTATGAACTTAATGGATCTATTTCAGATACAGAGCTCAATGCGAGCATCAACCTTTTACGTAAGCGGGCAGGATTGCCAAATCTCAGTAATAATTTTGTTCAAATTAATGGCTTGAACATGCAAAAAGAGCTTCGGCGTGAACGTAGGGTAGAACTTGCTATGGAAGGATTCCGGTATTGGGACTTAGTTCGCTGGAAAACAGCTGAAATAGAACTTCCTAAAGCTATTTTGGGTAGTTTTTTCTTTAAGACCGAAATAGGCTTCGCGACTTCAAAACCGAATCTAACTCCGGATAACTATATATTGTTGCAATCTTCTGCTAACAGGAGGTTCAATCCGGGCAAAGATTATTTGTGGCCTTTGCCAGTGAATGAAATTGCTCTAAACCCCCAACTGAAACAGAATCCAGGTTGGCAGTAACGTAAAAATAATTTCTAAAGCCCAAAAACACAGGGACTGTATTACAGTACAGCCCCTGTTAATTAAATAACGTTAGTACGGGATAAGGTGGGATTATATTTCAGAGATTTTTGAATATATAACTATTTGATTATTAATAGGTAAGAATATTTCGTTATATTTAAGTGACAAATTTAAAGAACAACAATCTATGCTTACCCCTACGGGCTACATAGAGCGATCATAAACGATCGCTTTTGTTGTTTTAAAGGAATTCATTCTGAAAACAGAATATAAAATTGCTTAATAATTTCAGCTCATAACAATTTTTCATCAAATCTGGTGTATAGATATACAAGGGGGCAAGAAAACATAAATGGAACTATAACAATTTAAAAAATAATCGTAAAATAAATAAGCTCCTGATGGGCAGGAGCTTATCTAAACTAACCAATTATAAACCTGTTGAATAAGGTTTGCTGTAGGGGAAGGATTCGAACCTCCACGAAGCAGTTATTTCCCTGTTACGGTATTTCCCAAATCTTCGCCACCGAGACGAGGAGGTGTGTCTGCCAAATTTCACCACCCTACAGTGTGTAAGCAATTATTTTCTGATTGCTTGATACAAATGTAAGTAAATGCACTATTCCTTGCAAATTTATTAACAATTTATTTTAATTTTTATTAAATTTTTAATTAATGTGTTGATTTACTAAATAATTAGTAATTCAAGATAGATTTTTGAAGCTCAAATTTCAAACCTGTTAATAATCTTCGATGAGGCATCCTAGGGAATAGAACAAAATTCATGTAAAATAAATAAGCTCCTGATGGGCAGGAGCTTATCTAAACTAACCAATTATAAACCTGTTTATAAGGTTTGCTGTAGGGGAAGGAGTCGAACCTTCACGAAGCAGTTATTTCCCTGTTACAGTATTTCCCAAATCTTCGCCACCGAGACGAGGAGGTGTGTCTGCCAAATTTCACCACCCTACAGTGTGTAAGCAATTAATTATCAATTGCTTATTACAAATGTAATCAATAGCTAAATTTTTACAAATATTTTAATAAACTATTTTAATTTTTACATAAACTATAATTATATTGCGCAATTATTAACAATTCATTAATGCCAAATGGAAAACCGGAGCCAAAATTTCGAACTTGACAATCTAGACACTCAGATTTTATCTATTCTGATGGAAGATGCAACAATTCCTTACACAGAAATTGCAAAGAAACTGATTGTTTCTGGCGGAACCATCCATGTGAGAATGAAAAAGATGCAAGACATGGATATCATCAAGGGATCACATTTAATAATTGATCCTCAGAGAATTGGGTATGATATATGCGCATTTTTAGGGATATACCTTGAAAAAGGGTCACAGTATAAGGATGCTGTAGAAAATCTAAAAAAAATAAAAGAAGTAGTTGAACTTCACTACACAACCGGCTCATACAGTATGTTTGCTAAGATAATTTGCAGGGATACCAACCATTTGAGACAAGTTTTGAATGAAGATATTCAGGGGGTTAAAGGCATACAGCGAACAGAGACTCTAATATCTCTTGAAGAAAGCATTAAAAGACAGATCACGCTCTAATAACTCAAAAAAAAAGCATCCTGAATTCAGGATGCTTTTTTAAAATAAAATCTTTTTTTATGCTTCCTTATAAAGAACGCTCTTTACAGCTTTAATTACCTTTTCTGCATTCGGAAGTGCCTCATTAATCAAAGTTGGTGCGTATGGCAATGGTACATCGGCACATGCAACGCGCAGAACCGGTGCATCAAGGAAATCAAAAGCATCTTTCTGAACCTTAAATGCAACTTCAGTTGCAATTGATCCTAATGGCCAGGCTTCCTCAACAAATACCATACGATTTGTTTTTTTAACAGAATTGATCACAGTATCGTAATCGATAGGGCGAACCGTACGTAAATCGATTACTTCTGCATTAATTCCTTCTTTGGTTAGCTCTTCAACAGCAGGCATTACAACTCTTGAAAGCATTTTACCAAATGTCACAATGGTAACATCAGTACCTTCTTTTACAATATTGGCTTTGCCAATTGGAATATAATATTCTTCTTCAGGCACCTCTCCTTTATCACCATACATTACTTCAGATTCCATGAAGATTACTGGATCTGGATCGATAATAGCTTGTTTTAACAATCCCTTTGCTTCATACGGGGTAGAGGGAACTACTACTTTCAATCCTGGACAATTGGCATACCAGTTCTCAAAATTCTGAGAATGCTGAGCGCCTAACTGACCGGCATTACCTGTAGGGCCTCTGAAAACAATTGGACAAGAAAACTGACCACCACTCATACTGAGTACTTTTGAAGCTGCATTAATTACCTGGTCAATTGCTACAAGAGAAAAATTAAATGTCATGAACTCAATGATCGGATTCAATCCGTTCATAGCTGCACCAA
>NZ_JBIKSU010000144.1:0-3588 GCF_044348475.1 Daejeonella sp.
CATTTTTATCTTTATTTTAGGACAATTCCATCATCAGCTAAATCAAAAATTTAAGGTAATTACTAAATTAGATAGTTTAGATTTTCTTGAGTTTTTCGTACTATTTAATCTTATTTATAATCTTTCTAAACGCTTGTGTTTACAAAGGCGTGACATATTAAAAAACGCTTATTAGTTACATTTGTTACGGTTTATAATTAGGAGTAGGACAACTTGAAGTATTTAAAAGTTATTGCCTTTACGCACAAGCAAATTGACCTTAAAGATTTAGGAAAATTTGTGATCTGTAACGAATCTTTGGAGAGTAGTTTAGAAAGTGTCAGACGTAAGTTTGATATCCCTGAAATATTTTATATCGGGACTTGTAATCGCGTAGAATTTGTTTTTACTGCTGATCAGAATCTTTCGAATGAATTTGTTCGGGAATTTATTCAGGCTTTGAATTTGCCGGTTTCTGATGAACAGGTTCAGGCCTTTGCCGATCAGGTTTCTATTTATGAGGATGTAGAGGCATTAAATCATCTTCTTCGTATATCATGTTCGCTTGAAAGCCTTGTTGTTGGTGAAAAAGAAATCCTTGCTCAGGTTCGCAAAGCGTATGATACCTGTCGTTTAGCTGGTTTTACTGGCGATTATTTACGCCTTGTTATGAACAGAGTTGTAAAGACATCAAAAGAAGTTTACACCAATACCGCAATTGCGCGAAAGCCAATTTCAGTAGTTTCATTAGCTTACAGAAAACTACGTGAGCTTAAAATGTGTACACAATCACGTATACTGATCATAGGAGCTGGTGAAACAAATAAAAATATTTCAAAGTATCTCAAGAAACATAAATATTCCAACTTCACTATCTTTAACAGAACACTCCAAAACGCTCAGGTTCTTGCTGATGAACTTGGTGGCAAAGCGTATGGTCTTGATGCATTAAAAACATTCAAGGATGGTTTTGATGTGATCATCACTTGTACAAGTGCTACAGAGCCTATACTAACAAATGAAATTTATAATTCTTTACTCAATACCGATACCTCTAGGAAAGTAATTGTAGACTTAGCAGTACCAAATGATACTAGCCCTGAAGTACTTGATAATAACCCTGTTACATTTATTGAAGTTCACAGTTTGCAAGAAATAGCAAATAGTAATTTACAGGAACGTTATGAAGAGCTCATTTTTGCTGAGCGTATCATTGAAGATAATATCCTGGAATTTAAACCTGTGTTAAAGCAACGCAGAGTTGAAATTGCGATGAGAGATGTTCCTGTTAAGATCAAAGAAATCAGAAGCGCTGCTGTGAACAGAATCTTCGCTGATGAAATTGAAGGTATGGATTCAAACTCTCGTGAGGTATTAGAGCGGGTTATGAATTATATGGAAAAGAAATATATCAGCCTTCCAATGGTAATGGCTAAGGATATATTGATAAAAAATAGCTGATTTTCGGTTGATCCCAATCATTTTGGCTATTTTTAGCCACGAAAAACATGGCCGAACAAATTAAAAATCATGCCTGATTATTTACCAGAAGATAAAATAAAATCCAAAATCATAATTGGTACACGTGGAAGTGAACTTGCGCTGTGGCAGGCTAATTATGTTAAAGATCTTCTGGCCGGAATAGGCCTTGATTCAGAATTAAAGATCATTAAAACCCAGGGTGATAAAATTCTAAACTTGAGCTTCGATAAGCTTGAAGGTAAAGGATTTTTCACAAAAGAACTTGAAGAAGAACTTCTCAACGGTACGATTGATCTGGCTGTCCATTCCCATAAAGATCTTCCTACCAATCATCCCGAAGGCTTGATTATTGCTGCTGTTTCTGATCGCGAAGATCCGGCAGAGCTTTTGCTGATTTTAAAGGATTGTGTAGATGTTCAACAGAAACTATCAGTTAAGTTTGGTGGAATGATTGGAACGTCTTCTAATCGCAGAAAAGCTCAACTTTTAGCTATTCGTCCTGATCTTGAGATTGAAGAACTTCGTGGCAATGTGATCACTCGAATTCAGAAATTACGTGACGAAAAGTATGATGCAATCATGCTTGCTAAAGCAGGGGTACTTCGTTTAGGTCTTGATTTGAGTGAATTTTATATCGAAGAGCTAGAGCCTAATGAATTAATACCAGCTCCTGCACAGGGCGTATTGGCTTACCAGATCCGTGAAAATGACACAGCATTATTTGAAAAACTTCAGGCAATAAACAATCATGATATTGCCGAACAAATTGGAATTGAAAGAAAAGTGTTGAATTTGTTCGAAGGGGGCTGTCAAATGCCATTAGGTTGTTATTGCCGGAAAGATGGTTCTACTTTTCAAATCTGGACTTCTAAGGCAGCTGATGGTACTGATTTTCCCGATAGGTTATTTACGCAGACTGAAACTGCAGATGGCATTGCAGAGAAGATCGTTGCTAAATTCGCAGACGACCGTAAATTTCCTATGAATATATTTATTACTCGTGAATTGAGTGAGTCAAGCTATCTGAGAAATGCACTGGCAAAGCATCAAATAGAGATTGACGGCCGTTCATTGATCAGGACATTTCCTTATATTAATAAGCTGGATCCATTTATTTTAAGAAATATAGACTGGGTTTTTTTCAGTAGTAAAAATGCTATTGAATATTTTTTCAAACTGGATCCTCAGCTTCCAAAAAAAGTAAAATTCGGTGTCCTAGGCAGAGCTTCTGAAGATGCACTTCGGCTTCATGGCAAAAAAGCTGATTTTAATGGTGAAGAAGAAGGAATTGATACCCTTGATATTGCTAAAGAGTTTGCCAAACAGGCTAATGGTACTACTATCTTATTCCCAAGTGCTAAGGGCTCTTTGAAGACCATCCAAAAAGCACTAGCTGCAGAAACCAAAATTATTGAATTAACTGTCTATGAAACAGTAAGCGAAGAAAATGTTCAGCAATCAAATGCTGAAGTTCTCATCTTTACAAGCCCATCAAATGTTGATTCGTATTTTGCTGAAAATTTATTGGAACCAGATCAGAAAGTAATTTGTATTGGTAAAACAACAGGTCAAAAATTTGATGATATGGGAGTTAAATACACACTGCCATTCTCGCCAGATGAGATGGGTTTAGCAGAGGCCATTTTTGCTCTTGACTAATATTTTTTAATATAAACCATGGATCATATGTTAATTCGCCCTAGGAGATTAAGAACATCGCCGTTATTGCGTGAAATGGTTGCTGAAACCAGATTGTCAAAGGATATGTTTATCTATCCATACTTTGTTGTACCAGGTAAAAATATAGTGCATGGCATTGATGCTATGCCCGGGGTGAATCATTTCTCTGTCGATACTCTTCTTAATGATGTTGAGAAATCTTTGAAACTTGGCCTGAATAAAGTATTGCTTTTTGGTGTTGGTGAAGAAAAAACAGAAGATGCCAGTTCATCTTTCGATAAAAACTCAATTGTCGCAAAAGCGGTTCGCGAGTTAAAAAAAGCGTTTGCTGATGATATTTATGTGGTTACAGATGTTTGTACCTGTGCATATACTACACATGGACATTGCGGAATTCTACACAATGATTATGTCCAGAATGATAAAACTGTAGATATTTTGGCGCAA
>NZ_JBIKSU010000053.1:0-14270 GCF_044348475.1 Daejeonella sp.
ACAGTTGATTTGGAAGGATGGAATATGAACGATACACAAACCAAAGGAATCTTGAAAAAATACCTGCTACCTCCAAATCAATATCTGATTATTTGCCCTGCTGCAGATACCCTTCAATACAAAAGTTTTGGAAAAACATTGGGTATTTCTCCTTGGCCTTCATTGAACAATAGCTCAGATCAGATCGTTCTAAAAAGTTTTAAAAACAGGCTGGTTGACTCGGTGAATTATTCAGAAAAATGGTATAAGGATCTAAAAAAGGAAACTGGTGGATGGACATTAGAAAAAATAGATGCCGTTAAAAATGATTGCAATGGATTTTATAACTGGGGTTCCTCAACTGATGAAACAGGCGGCACTCCAGGCAGAAAAAACCGTTTAGATTATCCCAGATTTTCAGCATTGGAAATTAAGATTGATTCTTTAACTATCTTTTCAGAAAGCAGTATCGACGTTTATTTCAACCAAATTCCTGATACCAACTATTTAAAAGCTTCAAATTTCAGTATCAGAAATGGAGTTGAGCAGGCATCTAAAATAAGCATAGATGCCTCCTATAAACGTATCAGGTTAACCTTTAAACAGAAATTCAGTGAAGGTGAAAAATATATTCTAAAAGCCGATTCACTCTTCAGCTGTTCAGGAAAACCCATGAATGTTGATGAAAAAAAATCAACTTTCGGGATCGCTAGGGTACCAGAAATCGAATATCCAATCTTAATCAATGAGATTTTTGCAGATCCTTCACCCGTAATTGGACTACCTGAGGCAGAATTCATCGAATTATTTAACCCCACAGAAAATAATGTAAAGCTTAAGGGACTATCCTACGGCAAAAATTACACGTTTCAATCCGGTGAAATTGCTTCAGGATCCTACCTGATAATATGCTCAGAAAAAGACACGCTAGAATTTAAAACTTATGGACAGGTAATAGGCATACCAGGTTGGTCAAGCCTGAATAATCAATCAGATACCATTAAATTGAGAAATAATAAAGGCCGCACAATTCAGCAAATCAATTATATTCCAACATGGTTCAGAGATGTAGAGAAAAGAAAAGGCGGATATTCACTTGAATTAATAGATCCTAAATCCATTTGCCCTGACTTTCAGAATTGGAACAGCAGCAATGATACTACCGGAGGGACACCTGGAAAGAAGAATTCGGTTTACCAGCAAAACTCGTTGAGTGATGCTTTAAAATTAATAGAATTTGAAATCCTGGACAGCATCAGTATTGTATTAAGTTTTAATCGATCAATTGATAGTCTTAAGGCCTCTATTCCAGTAAATTATCATCTGAATAATGGCGTAGGAAATCCTGATTATGCTATACCCCAAGCCCCAAATTTTGACAAGGTAATACTGAAATATACCGACCCCTTAACACGAGGTCAAACCTATCGAATTACTGTTTCAAATATTGGCGATTGCAGTAATATACCGATCACAACAGCATTCAACTCTGCAGAATTTCAACTGACTCCGAAAATTGAAAAGAATGATGTGTTACTTTCAGAAATTCTTTTTAATCCTAAGCCAGGCGGTTCAGATTTTGTTGAGATTTATAATAACACCAGCCATTCTATTGATCTTAAAGATTTGTCAATTGCACGAATCAATTTGGACACTATCAACTCCATTCAGCAAATCAGCAAAAAACAATTCATAGTAGATCCGGGCAATTATTTAGCCTTAAGTTCCAATTTAGATAATATCAAACAAGAATACCTAGTAAAAAATCAACGTGCTTTATATAAAATAAGCTCATTGCCAGTTTTTAATGATGATGCGGGCATTGCAGTGCTAATAAGTAGTGGGAAACAGATCGACCAATTGAGCTACAATGAAAAAATGCATTTCGCCCTGGTCAAAAATAAAGAAGGTGTATCTCTGGAACGCAGTAAGCTACACAAACCAACCAGTGAAGCAGGAAATTTAAGATCGGCCACTTCGGCATCGGGAGGTGCCACCCCGGGTTATCAAAATTCTCAACAATCGGATGTAGTAGAAACAAATGAAGATTTTAGTATCGTGACAAAAACATTTTCGCCCGATAATGATGGATATGAAGATGTATTTGAAATGAAATACAAGTTGGCTGCTGCTGGCCAAATTGCGAATGTTTCTATTTTTAATGATCAGGGTGTACTGATAAAGAAGCTTTTAAATAATTTCACGCTAAATGCTGAAGGCACATTTATTTGGGATGGCTTAAACGAGCAAAACCAGCTTGCCACTGTTGGAATATACCTGGTTAATGCAGAAATATTTAATCTGGCAGGAAAAACAAAAAGGTATAGAAAAAGCTTTGCCTTAGTATCAAAATTCAATTAAAGAAGCTGAACGAGCCAATAAATTCTAATGCCCTCCATAAATTTTTTAACTTTGAGCAAAACAAATTAGAATGCTTGAAAAAATTGTGGTTATTGGCTCCAATGGGCAAATTGGAACAGAATTAGTAACCGAATTAAGAAAAAACTATGGCGATGGGAATGTCATAGCATGCGATATTAGGCGTCCAGACTATGACATTAAAAATGCCGGTCCTTTTGAGTTTGTCAATGTACTAGAGAAAGATATTCTGAATCAGCTTTTCCGAAAATACAAACCTACACAGGTTTACCTTTTGGCTGCACTACTCTCGGCAACGGGTGAACAGAATCCCAAATTAGCCTGGGATTTGAATATGAATGGATTGCTGAATGTGCTGGAACTTGCCTTAGAGTATAAAACCGCTCGGCTTTACTGGCCTAGTTCTATTGCGGTCTTTGGACCAAATTCACCAAAAGAAAAAACCCCTCAATATTGTATCATGGACCCTAATACGGTTTATGGTATCAGTAAATTGGCTGGTGAGCGCTGGTGTGAATATTATTTCGAGCGCTATGGACTCGATATCCGCAGCATCAGATATCCAGGATTGATCAGCTGGAAGGCAGCACCCGGAGGGGGAACTACTGATTACGCCATCCATATATTCCATGATGCATTGAAAAAAGGCAGTTATCAAAGCTTTCTTTCTGCAGATACAGAACTTCCGATGATGTATATGGATGATGCAATTCGCGGAACCATCGAATTAATGGATGCTCCAACAGAAAAAATAAATGTTCGTTCATCCTATAATTTAACAGGAATGAGTTTTACACCTGAGGTGTTGGCTGACGAAATACGGAAGCATATTCCCAACTTTAAATTGGGATATACAGAATATGATCAAAGACAGGCGATTGCAGCAAGCTGGCCCAAATCAATCAATGACAGTCAGGCGCAGCAGGACTGGAATTGGAAACCTGAATTCAATCTGTCGAAAATGACAGCAGAGATGCTTAACAATCTAAAAAAATAATGCACTAAATTAATCCTAAAAAAACCATTGAAAATTTAAACCCCTCAATGCTATAAAATCGGAAAAATAGGTGCAGATTCGATAGAAATAAATAAAAAATTAGAAATTCGTTTTTAGAAATAAATTAGAAAATACTACAGTAATGGGAAGAGCATTCGAGTTCCGTAAAGAAAGAAAATTCAAACGCTGGGCAAAAATGGCGGTACAATTTACGCGCCTAGGTAAAGAAATTGTTATGGCCGTAAAGGATGGAGGATCAAACCCTGATGCAAACTCCAGACTAAGAACTGCCATGCAGAATGCAAAAGCAGTAAATATGCCTAAGCATACTGTTGAAGCAGCTATAAAAAGAGCTTCCAACAAAGATGAAAGTAATTATGAAGAGATCGTTTATGAAGGCTATGCCCCACATGGGATTGCAATCCTGATAGAAACTGCCACCGACAATACCAACCGGACTGTAGCGAATGTGCGCAGTTATTTCAATAAAACGAATGGTGCTCTAGGAAAAACTGGTTCATTAGACTTTATATTCAGCCGCAAATCTGTTTTCTGTTTTGATCCGGGCGAGATGGAAATTGATGAGCTAGAGCTCGAATTAATTGATGCAGGACTTGAAGATCTGTATGTAGAAGTTGATGAAACCGGAAAAGATATCGGTGTAATACATACTTCATTTGAAGATTTCGGTCAAATGCAAAAAGCATTAGAAGAAAAGGGCATCCCGGTGATTAGTGCAAAACTTGAGCGCATTGCTCAATCAACTTCTGCCGTTACTGAAGAACAGGCTGCAGATGTATTTAAGTTGATCGATAAACTCGAAGAAGACGATGATGTACAGGCTGTATACCATAATATGGCCGAATAGTAACAACAAAAATGACCTTTGAAGAATTCTTGATTAAGAAAAAAATTGATCCTGTTCAGCTTAAAAACGCTGAGCAGGCATTATTTTCTGAATTCAATACCCATTTCAATCAAATGGGTGAAAAAAGTTTTGACCATAGCAAGAAGTTCTGGTTCAATAAACTCAGACGCGCATACCTCCTAATTGAAATTCCAAAACCTGAGCCCATTACACTATCAACTCCGATAAGCATATCTGATTTAGCTGTAAATACTCCTACATCTAGTGAAAGCGAAATTAAAAAGGAGCTTGTTGATGGTGAAATTACTACACCTAAACCAGTCTTTAAACCCAGATTTAAGGCAGCAATTTTAGTTTCAGAAGCCCCGAAAGTTGAAAATAAAGAAGAAGATACATCTGAACAAAACCTGCAGCCTAAACCGGCTTATAAACCGAGATTTAAGCCCGCAATAATCAAAAAAGATCCGGAACAGGAATAATTATTTTTTAAAAGAAAATAGCCAAGACAAAAATTCAGGTTCTGCAAATGCAGCATCCCAGCTGTTATGACCCGCTTCAGGATAAATACTGAACTTCACATTTCCTTGCAATCTTTTCAATTCATTGACCACTATTTCTGATTTTACAATTGGTACGGTCGTATCCTTACCTCCATGGAAAACCCAAAGTGGAACCTTTTTATATTTTTTTACATTTTCAACGTGATCGCCACCGCAAATAGCAAATGCTGAAGCAAAAGCTTTAGGCTTTCTTCTGAGCAGTTCAAAAGTTCCCATAGCCCCCATTGAAAGGCCTCCAACATAAAACCGATCATTGTCTGTAAATTTCTCAGACTTGAATTTCGCCAATAGCCCCATGAGTAAGTTCATCGCCTTTCCTGGTTTTCCTCCTTTTTGAAAACTATACCGTTCATTAGTTTTAGCATTACCAAACTTTACATTTGCCCAAAAGTCGTTTTTTGGACATTGAGGAAAAATAACGATGGCCGGAAAATTCTTTCTGAGTTCCGATTTTAAAAAAAGCTTACTTCCATGCATCAGCTGTGCTTCATTGTCATTGCCACGTTCACCTGCTCCGTGTAAAAAAAATAAAACCGGATATTCCTTTGCAGGATCAAAATTTTCGGGAAGCAACATCCTATAATTTAGGGTATCCCCTTCTTTTATAAATTGTTCTTTGGTAAACAGTGATTGATCCTGTGCCAACGATGCCTGAAGCATAAAAAATGCTAGAATGAAGAGGGATAGTAATTTTTTCATTGAATCAAATTTAAGGAAAATAGGCTTTTGTTTAGGCTTTAACTAGCTTTAATTTCTCTTTATTAATGGGCTGCGGAACTTTCACATAGTACCCCGTACCATCATAAACCCGGATGCGCGGATGCAACTGACAGCTATCAGAGCAGGCTCCATCAAGCTTCTCGCCACAAGCATCACACTGAGTAAAATGCTCATTACATTCAGGGTTAGCACAATTAATCATTTTAGTTGTATGCGCTCCACAATTACGGCAGGTAGAAATCACAACCGGATTCACAGAATTAACATCTACTGCAACCCGATTATCGAATACATAACACTTGCCTTCAAAGTCTTCTCCCCCTGCTTCCTTACCATATTTAATGATACCACCATGCAATTGATAAACATTTTCAAAACCCTCATGCAGCAATAAAGCCGAAGCTTTTTCACATTTAATTCCGCCTGTGCAATAGGTTACGATCTTTTTGTTCTTATATTTTGCAAGCTCATTGATCTTTTCCGGAAAATCGCGAAAGTTCTCCATGTCAAAAGTGATCGCATTCTTAAAACGACCAATAGAATGCTCATAGTTTGATCTGACATCCACAATGACCACATCTTCATCATTCTTCATTTTAACAAAGTCTTCAGGCTCTAGGTGTATACCTGTTTTGGTCTCCGGATCAATAATACCTGGATCTCTGAGCCCTGAATGGACTATTTCAGCTTTATAGCGGCAATGCATTTTTATGAATGAAGGCTCCTCCACCTCATCGATTTTAAAATCGATCTTCGAAAAACGGGGGTCTGCATGAAGGGTGTCCATATAAATCTTGCAAGATTCAGCAGTACCTGAAACGGTGCCATTAAGCCCCTCATCAGCAACGATTATTCTCCCTACAAGATTTAAAGATTTACAAAATTGAAGATGGCTTGATGCAAATTGTTCTGCATCAGCAATTCTACTATAGCAATAGTAAAGTAGTGTCTGGTATTTGATCATAATTCATTGATACTGTTGCAAACAGCGTTTAATGCGCTACAAAGATACGGCTAGTGTTTAATTAATACAACTATTGCTAAAACCTAAATTTTAGAAGTTAACCGCAATTCTGAAACCTTTATCCACTTTCTTCCCATCGGCATAAGACATTCCATACAAGACCCTCATGTTGAGGAATTGAAGTCCAAAATAAACCTCCGAATAATTATTCAGTGCAGGTGTACTGAGGTAATTAAACCCTGCAATCTCACTTAATTTGAGTTTACGTAAAAGCGGCACTTTATTGGTCATAAAGCCTGAAAAATTATGTTCAATATGAGCATCAAAATACTGATCAGAAGTGCTAAAATTATAGTAATCCAGATAGAGGAAATTATTGACTGCAGGAGTATAGGCCAATGTTCTATTGCCTTTAAAATGCTTATAATCAGTAAAATAAATACGTTTAGCATTCAGAAACTTACCTGCCCCAATCCAGAATGATGATTTCCCTAAAAGCCCGAGTTTAATATCAGACTTGGTGAGATCGAATGACACAAGATCGTAATCTACATCAGAACCAAATATCCCACGGATACCTTTTGCATAATTTATTCCCAGTTGGGGATATTTTGAAGGCCTATAAAATTTACCTGCGGGATATGTTGCATAGTCGTTACTGAAAGCATAAGTTGCTCTAAACCCTAGCTTAAATGCCTGATTATTAGGAAAAAGTGGAAGATCAACGCCAGGAAGAAGGGGATTGTTAGAAGTAAATGCCCTTCTTTCCAAATCTCTAATCGTGTAATTTGAGCTATTTTGAAGAGATTGACGGTTTGACCAAGATGCAGTCAAACTTGTTTGAACACTACCAAAAGGCTTTGCAAATGAAAAATTTAAAAATTTGCTTTCATAGAGTTTAAGCAAATTGCGTTCGTAAAAAAGAGAGTTTATGGAGTTACCTAATTGAACAATAGTTGCGTTATTATTCAGATCTACAACATCAGTTCCAATATTAAAACTAATTCTTGAACGTTCAAGAGGTAGGGTTCCAGAGAAGCTTCCGTATAACTTTTCACTAGACCAACCATATCTCACTTTACCCGAAAGGCTAAGAAACTTATTGGTCAATGAATCAATCTGTTTTGAATAAGAGGCTTGGTAATTTAAGCCAAAGCCTTCCACTGTATTATAAAAAACGGAGTTAACGAGTGAGCCAAAGCGAAAATATTCCTTTTTAAATCGATTTCTCGGGTTATATCCCGATCCAACGAGTAATCTAAAAGGCTTTAATTTATTACTGACTTTATCGAGTGAGTCGAGATAGGTTTTTGACTCCCGCTTGGCTGCCAACACTTCTTTTTTTGTATAATCAATCTGTTCTTCTACAGTGAGCGGAATGGGGCGCGCCTGTTTCCAATAGGTGGAATCCTTTTTATTGACCTCACGGGTGATTTTTAAAACCTCTGTAAATTCTTTCTTCTTCAAACTCGGATTTAGATTATAATTTTTAAAGAGTGCGATATAATATCCTGCAAACCTAAAACCGAGTAATCCACCAGTAAAATCATACCTTACAGACGATGGCATCCAAACTTTTGAATTTACCGGAATAAATTCCTGGCGTATGTTCAGGGTATCCACAAGATTAATATTGGCCTCTTTGGTAATGTAAAGATCTGCACTATGGATCCTCCAACTATCTTCAAGAATGTAAATCAGTCCACGAAAAACTGGATCGGCATTACGCCTTGGAATAAGCTCGATCTTATTGACCATCTCTCCATTCTCTATGCTTGTACCGAGCAATCTGTATTTATAATAAAACAGGGCATTTTCTGCAATTGGTGAAATAAAAGGACGATTACTCAAGCCTTCCAGATCCAATTGATTTTCATAAAAATTAATTTTGATATCAGATGCCCGGTTAAAACTAAAAGAACGGTTACTTCCTGAAACCTTGGAGGATATCATTTCTTCTTTCAGTTTATCTGGTTGCAGAAAGCTAATTTTTGATTCCGATTCCGATAAATAAAGAATCCCTTTTCTGTTTGAATCCAAACCCATTTGCTTGCCAATATCATCGATATTTCGGCCTAAAAATTTTTTTGGGGCAGATAAAAGCTTCTGCAAACCCTTGATATAGACATCTGCTGTATATTGATCAGGTTCTGTAAGATGACGCTTTCGGGTACGAATCGCATTTTTAATCACTTCATAGGCAGGGTCTTCTGAAAAAGCATTCACCACCACATCATTCAGCTCATAAATAGCCGGCGTTAAAACAATATCCAAGGTTTGGACAGCGCTTAAGTCAAGGTCTTTGCTCTCCAGTTTATAACCTATGGCTTTAAAAATAAGTGTATGCTTGCCAGCAGATAATTTAAGCTGGTACTCCCCTTCACTATTTGCCGAAGTACCCCGGGTTGTGCCTTTTTCATACACACTGGCAAATGGAACTGTTTGCCCCCCGGTATCCTTTATTCTGCCTTTTAATAGGATAGACTGAGAATTGGCGTGAATTGAAAAGATCAAAAACAGCAGGCAAACGTAAAGCGATCTCATTTATATAT
Source organism: Daejeonella sp. (assembly GCF_044348475.1). Lineage (GTDB taxonomy): Bacteria > Bacteroidota > Bacteroidia > Sphingobacteriales > Sphingobacteriaceae > Daejeonella. The sequence continues at coordinate 9,020 of NZ_JBIKSU010000053.1, forward strand.
TTTTTGTAAAGATGAAGATTATCTGCCAAAAGTTGCACTGATTAGGAATAATTTCAAGGAGTTTACATTTAGATACTATTTCTTTAAATTAATTTTGAGCTTGACTTTTAATCCATTTTTTTAAAGGTAATTTGATGAGCAAGCGCATGCTAGCTACGATTTAGGTTGTAATTCATTAAAATTTAGAACATAACATCGACTAGTTTATCAGGAAGTCTGTAGAATTTGTAATTTTACAGATTCTATTCAAAGATTTTATGTATAAAACCCTTAAACCAGTATTAGAGAAAGAGCTAGAAGAGATTGAAAAGGCCGGCCTGTACAAGCGTGAGCGCATCATTATCACTCCTCAGGGTGCCGAAATAAAGATTCAGGGCGGACAGGAAGTAATTAATTTTTGTGCGAATAATTACCTGGGTTTGGCATCACACCCAAGAGTGATTGAAGCTGCCAAAAAGACCATGGATTCTTATGGATTCGGCATGGCCTCAGTTAGATTCATTTGCGGAACACAAGATATTCATAAAGAACTTGAAGAAAAGATTTCCAAATTCTTGGGTACTGAAGATACAATTCTATATGCAGCAGCATTTGATGCTAATGGCGGTGTATTTGAGCCTTTATTTGATGAGCAGGATGCAATAATTTCTGATTCATTGAACCATGCTTCCATCATTGACGGGGTACGACTTTGTAAGGCTCAGCGCTATCGGTACCTTCATGATGATATGGCAGATCTGGAAGAAAAATTAAAAGAAACACAAAATTTACGTCATCGCATCATAGTTACTGATGGATCTTTCTCAATGGATGGTACCATTGCCCAGCTTGATAAGATTTGCGACTTGGCCGATAAATATCAGGCATTAGTAATGATCGATGAATGTCATTCTTCAGGATTTTTAGGAAAAACCGGACGAGGAACGCATGAGCATCATCACGTTATGGGTAGAGTTGACCTAATCACAGGAACACTAGGCAAGGCATTAGGCGGTGCATCGGGAGGTTTTACATCAGGCCCAAAAGAAGTAATTAATATTCTTCGTCAGCGTTCAAGACCATACCTTTTTTCTAATACGCTGGCACCTTCTATTGTAGGTGCCTCTATTGAAGTTTTAGACATGCTAAGCGAAAGCACAGCGCTCAGAGATAAGCTAGAAGAAAATACCCTATATTTCCGTGAAAAAATGACTGCCGCTGGATTTGACATTAAACCAGGAACACATCCAATTGTTCCAATCATGCTATATGATGCAAAACTGGCGCAGGATTTTGCCGCTGACCTTTTACAGGAAGGAATCTACGTAATTGGATTTTACTTCCCGGTAGTACCAAAAGGAAAAGCAAGAATCAGGGTGCAATTATCTGCATCACATACTAAAGAACATTTAGATAAGGCGATCTCCGCATTTACAAAAGTTGGAGTTAAACGTGATGTAATAAAATAAAAGAGATTAGAAAAGGGAGTATTCAGCCCTAATATATAACGTATCATGCAGGAAAAAATCAATCAGTATACCGCAGAAATCAACTCCTTTCAACCAAAGAATGCAGAGGAACTGGAAGTATTCAGAATTCGTTTTTTAGGAACAAAAGGAATTATTAAAGATCTTTTCGAAGAATTTAAAACGGTATCATCTGAAGATAAACGAGTGTTTGGAAAAGTTTTGAATGAATTCAAGCAATTAGCAGAAGCAAAATACCAGACGCTTAAAGAAGGTTCTGAAACCGAAGACAACAGTTCAAAATCAGAACAGGACCTTACTTTACCAGGCGAAGGTTTTGAAATAGGTGCACGCCATCCTTTATCTCTAGTTAGAAAAGAGATTATTGAGATTTTCAAAAAGCTCGGTTTTAATGTTGCCGAGGGGCCTGAAGTTGAAGATGACTGGCATAATTTCTCAGCATTAAACTTTCCGGAAGAGCATCCTGCAAGAGATATGCAAGACACCTTCTTCATCAAAAAAGGTGGAGAAAAAGGCGATATAGCCCTAAGAACTCATACCTCTTCTGTTCAAGTTCGAATGATGGAAGCAGGAAAACCTCCATTTAGGGCCATAATGCCCGGAAGAGTGTACCGGAATGAGGCTATATCTGCACGAGCGCATTGCTTTTTTCATCAAGTTGAAGGATTGTATATTGATGAAAATGTATCATTTGCCGATCTAAAGCAAACACTTTTCTATTTTGTTCAGGAGTTATTTGGAGAGGGTACAAAAGTTCGATTCAGACCAAGTTATTTTCCATTTACTGAACCTTCAGCCGAGATGGACATTTCCTGCTCCATCTGTAAAGGCGAAGGATGCCAATTTTGTAAACACAGCGGATGGGTAGAAATTTTGGGATGCGGAATGGTTGATCCAAATGTTCTTGAAAATACAAATATTGATAGTAAGAAATATACTGGCTATGCTTTTGGAATGGGAATAGAACGGATCACGAATCTAAAGTACCAGATCAAAGACCTCAGACTATTTTCCGAAAATGATATTCGCTTTCTAAAACAATTTCAATCAGAAATGATCTGATGAAAATTAAGCTGGTTTGTATATTCATTCTCAGTACTTTGATATCCTGTAGCAAAGATAATATGGACAGGATTCCTGATGTATATGTAAGCTATAAAATTACACTTCAAGAGTTTAATATCCGTAGTCAAAATGGTTTGTTACTGGTTAATAATCAAGCAAATACAGGAGTTGCAGGACTGATTATTTATCGCAGAGCAGATGGCGCTTACGTAGCTTATGATCGTTGTAGTTCTGTAAATCCGCAGAAGAGATGTGCCATTGTGCCTGACAATCCAAACCTCACTGCGACAGATCCATGTAGTGGTGCAAAGTTCTCCTTATATGATGGATCGCCAGCCAAGGCGCCTGCGCAAAGAGGCTTAAAGGAATATAAAGTAATTATTACTAATTTTGACCTGACGGTAGTTAATTGAAATGGAAGTAGATAAGATCAAAGAAAGTATTAAAAAAGCTGCGCAAGACCTGTTTCGTAAATATGGCTACCATAAAACTAGCGTTAATGAAATAGCCAAACGTGCTAAAATAGCCAAGGCTACCATTTATAAGTACTTTGAAAGTAAGGAACTTCTCTTACAAGCCATCCTGATGGAATATATTGAGCATAGCGTATATGAAATCACTCATAACCCTACAGATGATTTAGATGAGGAAGCATACCTGAGTATGATCATTCTTAAAACTAGCCGGCTTTCTTACACGGTTTGCAATGAATTTATTGGTTGGGAGTTTATCCGTGAATCAGCCAACTCACAGGAATTTCTAAAAACTCTTTCAGACGATCTTGAAAATCTTTTAATAGAATCGTTTAATAAAACTCCGCTATTTAAAGCAGATGATTACATCGCGCGCCTGCGTTTTTTAATCAAAGCAAGTAAAAGTATCGTGTTCTCATTTGCATTTACTTCAGTAAGCGATTCGGATGTGCGTAAAAATTTTATATCCTTCCAGAAAGAAATTCTACCCTACCTAGTAAAAGCTGCCGTAAAATAACTCCATGTCAATTAATTGTTAAACTATTGTACCAATTTGGTTTTTGGTATGTATTGTTGTATTTTGTGACGTTAGCAAAGAAAAAATAATAATGAGTCGCGAAATTTCAGAATTATCCAATTTAATTGATGCGCTGTTTGAATTTTAACAATCAGTAGTTTTTCAATAATTATTTGACCCAATCTTCATCAAGATCCCGCCCAATTTCAGGATAGGTTTTGGCTCTGCCCCAATATCTCATCCTTTGCCCCCATTTCTAACATAAAAATCTTTAATTTTGGCGCTCATGAAAAAAATTCCGGCCGACAAAAAATTTTTAAATAACATCCAAGTAATTGATATTGCCGAAGAAGGTAAGGGTGTAGGTAAATCAGATGATCTGGTAATCTTCATTGATAAAGCCGTTCCCGGAGATGTTGTAGATGTTGAACTCTTACGAAGAAAGAAGAAGTTCTACGAAGGCAGAATTCAGAACATAGTTAAACCATCTGACCATAGAACTGAACCATTTTGCGAGCATTTTGGTGTTTGTGGCGGCTGTAAATGGCAGCATCTTAAGTATGATGCACAACTTCTGTTCAAGCAAAAAAGTGTTGTTGATGCATTGCAAAGATTGGCTAAAGTTGATACATCTGGTATAGAGCCTATACTGGGGTCAAAAGAAACAAGCTACTATAGAAATAAGCTGGAATATACCTTCTCTGATAAGCGCTGGTTAACAGATGGCGACATGCGTAGTGATCAAGAGATGGAAATGAATGCCCTTGGGTATCATATTCCGGGACGATTTGATAAGATCCTTGACATTGAACATTGCTATCTGCAGGCAGATCCTTCAAATAACATCAGAAATAAAGTCAGAGAATATGCATTAGCAAATAAAATCTCTTTTTATAACCTAAAAAATCATGAAGGCTCGTTGAGGAATCTGATTATTCGCACCTCGAGCACGGGCGAATTGATGGTGATTGTAGTATTTGCCTATGTTGAGGAAGAACAAATTAAAGGCATGATGGAATTCATTTCGAATGAATTTAAGAACCTTAAATCGCTACTTTATATCATTAATCAAAAGAAGAACGACACCATTTTTGATCAGGATATTCATGTTTTTGAAGGTACTGATCACATATTTGAAAATATGAACGGACTCAAATTTAAAATCGGTCCAAAATCATTTTATCAAACCAATTCAGAACAAGCATTTGAATTGTACAAGATCACCAAAGATTTTGCGGGCTTCAAGGGCGATGAACTGGTGTATGATTTATATACAGGTGCCGGTACCATTGCAAACTTTATTGCAGGATCTGTCAAATCTGTAGTCGGAATAGAATATGTTCCAACGGCCATTGAAGATGCGAAAATCAATTCAGAGATCAATGCCATTGAAAACACCAGCTTCTTTGCTGGTGATATGAAGGATATATTAAATGCCGAGTTTATTCAAACCCATGGAAAGCCGGATGTAGTGATTACCGATCCGCCGCGCGCAGGAATGCATGCCGATGTAGTGAAACGCCTTCTTGAGATGGAAGCCGAAAAGATTGTATACGTAAGCTGTAATGCAGCAACACAGGCTCGTGACATCGCTTTAATGAAGGATAAATATGAAGTCAGCAGGATTCGTCCCGTTGACATGTTCCCACATACCCAGCATGTTGAGAATGTGGTATTATTAACCCTGAATCTAAATCAGGCAAAAACAATAGAAACAGCCAATTAATTAA
>NZ_JBIKSU010000145.1:0-3574 GCF_044348475.1 Daejeonella sp.
GCTTTTGTTTTCAAACTGAGCAGTGGATATCTTTAACTTTTTCATTTCCTTATTTGTTCTTTTTTCAGAAGCCTAAATTTAATCATTAGACTTTCTTCTGCGTATGAAAGAAGGAAATTTATTCATAAAAAAAATATGGATCAATAATCTATCTCCCTGTCATAAATTTCGTTATTTCGTGCATTAATATATTCTTATGAAGATCAGCTATAATCCTTTTGAACTAAACTTGAAGCATCCGTTTACCATTGCCAAATTTTCGCGTACTTCTACTCCAATCATGCTGATGGAAATCAGTTATGAAGGTTATACCGGATTTGGCGAAGCCTCTATGGTGCCATATATGGGTGAGAATATTGAATCTGCCATGGCTTTTATGGCTAAAGTGGATCTTTCTTGGTTAAAAGCACCTTTTGATTTTGATGAACTGATTGCCTATTTGGATAGCATAGCTCCTGGAAATCCAAATATTAAGGCCGCTGTTGATATAGCTCTGCATGATCTTCGCGGAAAAATGGAACAAAAACCATGTTACCAATACTTCAATTCGGATCCTTCAAAAATGCCTCCTACTTCTTATACACTTGGTATTGACACACCTGAAGTGCTATTACAAAAGATCAAAGAAGGCGAAAATTGTCACATCATTAAGGTGAAACTTGGACGAGATAATGATAAGGACTTGATCAACACTATTCGATCGGCAACCGATAAACCATTATATGTTGATGCTAATCAGGGATGGACAGATAAGCAACAGGGTTTGGATATGGTATTCTGGCTGCACGAGCAGGGAGTTGTTTTAATTGAGCAGCCGATGGCTAAAGATGATCCTGATTCCAATGCCTGGATCACTGAGCGAAGTCCGATTGCTATAGTTGGAGATGAATCTGTTCAGCGATTTGCTGATGTAGAAAAAGCGCAGGGTGTTTATCACGCCATCAATATGAAGCTGATGAAAAGCGCTGGTATGCATGAAGGCTATCGAATGATTATGAAAGCAAAAGCGCTCGGATTAAAAACAATGATTGGCTGTATGAGTGAAACCAGTTGTGGTACCCTTGCAGCAGCAGCTTTAGCACCACTGTGCGACTGGGCTGATCTTGACGGTCCATTCTTAACCAGCAACAATCCATACAATGATCCTGATTTTAAGGATGGGAAGTGGGTGCTATCTGATTTGGCAGGATTGGGACTAAAAAATCGTAATAAATAAGATTTTATTTTTCTTTATTGGTAAGACTTCTTACACTTTTTACCAGCCTGAACTTAAGGTAGATTAGCATAGCTAATGGTGGAATTCCAGCAAATAGGTATAAATAATACTTGTTTTTGAATGACCATACCAGAGAAATAACAATAACAATAATTGCTACGTTCAAGAAAATATTTAAGAGGATTTTTTTTAGCATATCGGATTAATAAACCGGCATATCAGGTTCAAATTCTGCCTTCCATGCAAGAATACCACCCTTTAAATTATAAAGATTAGTATAGCCTAATTGTTGTTCCAGCTGATTCAGGGCAGCTGCACTTCTTGCACCGCTGCGGCATTGCATGATCACAGGTTTATCCGTACTTATTTTTGATGCTTCAAGCATAACTCCAGCAAGCGGAATGTTTTCGCCACTCAGATTAGACACTTCATATTCAAAAGTTTCACGTACATCAATCAATTGGAAATCTTCCTTATTGTCGATCATGTTCTTAAGTTCAAGTACTGTTTTTTCCTTCATGGTGATTTTTAATATGATGTAAAGGTACGGTTTTCTATAATTAATATTAAATATCAGACTTGCTAAACTATAATTTGGAGGCTTCAATAAGCCTTATTATGGGGGCTATGTCTAATATTTGGTTTTTTCGGGAAGTCTAACTGCTATACTTTACAGAAGGATCTTATGAATGCCAAATTCACTATTGACCAGCAGTTAGATTAGTTGATTCTTAATCCAGTACATTTTTTTTAACTTCATCCCGCCAATTAAACTAACCAATGAGAACAAGCTTATATCTGCTTTTATTTTTATTTTCTACCCTGAACTTATCCGCTCAGAAACCACTAGAATACAGGATCTCATTTCCCAATGCGGTTCATCATGAGGCAGATATTGAATTGCTAATTCCTGATGTTCCTGCAGGGCCCCTAACTTTTAGGATGAGCCGATCATCTCCAGGAAGGTATGCAACCCATGAGTTTGGAAAGAATGTTTATGCTGTAAAAGCATTTAATGAAAATGGGAGTGAATTACCAGTAATTCAGGTTGAAGGTGATGTTTATAGTGTGGATAAGCATAATGGAACCGTTAAGATATCGTATACCGTGTTCGGTAACTGGGTTGATGGTACTTATCTGGCAATAGATGAAATACATGCTCATTTAAATATGCCTGCGGCGTTTATGTGGGTTCCCCTTCTTTCCGGAAGGCCAATTCAAATCAAATTTAATGACTTAAACAAATATGGCTGGAAAGTTGCTACTCAATTAAAGCCTACAGTACTTGCAGATACGGTCACTGCGCCTGATTTGAATTATTTTATGGATAGTCCGGTTGAACTTTCTGATCATCATTTAATTAGTTGGACAGACAGAAATACAGACAATTCCGAACAGCTCATTCGCGTGAGTTCTCATAGTGTTGACAATAAGGATGTGGTGTTTGGTTATGCCAAAATGGTTGAACATTTGGTTAAAGAATCAAAAGCTGTTTTTGGTGAGTTACCGAGGTTTGATCATGGCACCTATACTTTTTTGCAGGATGTAAGTAAGGATAATGCAGGTGATGGTATGGAGCATAGAAATTCAACCGTAATCACCGATACACAGAATAAGATTGCGGGTAACGAAGTAGATCTTCTGGGTACGTTTTCGCATGAGTTTTTTCATGCCTGGAATGTGGAACGTATTCGTCCAAAAACTCTGGAGCCTTTCAATTTTTCACATGCCAATATGAGTTCTGAACTTTGGTTTGCAGAAGGTTTCACGCAGTATTATGGCAATATGATCTTAAAAAGAGCAGGTTTTCTTTCAGACAAACAATATCAGAGCGTACTTTCCGATATTCTAAATGGAGTATTGAATTCTCCGGGTGCTTCAAGCTTTTCTGCAACTCAAATGAGCCGCCGTGCAGTTTTTGTGGATGCTGGAGTTTCTGTGGACAGGAATAATTATGCAAATACCTTTGCCTCCTACTATACCTATGGTGCCTTTATTGCACTGGGCCTTGATCTTCGTTTACGGTCAGAATTTAAACTTACACTGGATGATTTTATGCAGGCTGTATGGAAAAAACATGGCAAAACAGAAATGCCGTATTCAATCCCTGATTTGCAAAATGTGCTCGGAACACTAACCAATATCAGGTTTGCAGAAGATTTTTTCCATAGGTACATTTACGGTACTGAAAAGAATGATTATGTAAAGTTGCTGGCAAATGCTGGGCTGGAACTTCGGAAAGCTGAACCCGGAAAGGCAAGTATTGGGAACCTCAGATTGAATTTGAGACCAACAGATGGGAGGAATGTAGTTTCAGCTGCAACTATCAAGGGAACCGCGGCTTATGAAGCAGGAATT
>NZ_JBIKSU010000054.1:0-14203 GCF_044348475.1 Daejeonella sp.
GAAAACTGACCACCACTCATACTGAGTACTTTTGAAGCTGCATTAATTACCTGGTCAATTGCTACAAGAGAAAAATTAAATGTCATGAACTCAATGATCGGATTCAATCCGTTCATAGCTGCACCAATACCTATTCCTGCAAAACCTAATTCAGCAATTGGAGTATCGATAACTCTTTTAGCGCCAAATTCGTCAAGCATTCCTTGACTCACTTTATATGCTCCATTATACTCAGCAACTTCCTCTCCCATCAAAAAAATCTTCTCGTTTTTACGCATTTCTTCATTTAATGCTTCACGAAGTGCTTCTCTGAACTGTATTTCTCTCATGTTAAAAATCAATTTTAGGAACGCAAATATAAGGCTATGAATTGTGAATGACGAATTATTAATGACGAATTACGGAAGATTAATGACGAATTATAAAGGATGCGGAACAACTTTGTAGAATAATTAGAAAAATTCGAATAACCTCTAAAAGAACCCTACAGACGCATCAGTCGTAATTCATAACCCGTAATCCGTAATTAATGATCTACCTCTGACAAATTCCCTTAAAATTACAGTATTTACATGCATCTACATTACTAGTCTGCCGGAAAGGGATGGATGTATCAAACAGCTCATTGAGCTTTTCCTTGAGCTTAATTTCAAACTGATCTTTAAAATCTGCAAGATTTTCATCCCTGAGTACAAGGTTATCAACTTTGTTTTTCTTTAAAAATAAAGTGCCATCCGAAAAATCTTTTACAGTATATAAATGCGGCTCTACTTGCTCAACATTTTTTGCCTTTTCATAAACAATTGTATAGAAGATTGTCTGCAAGAGTGCTTTATTCTGATCTTTACCCTCCTCAATAAACAAACTATCAAAATCCTTAAATTTTACCTGATCCTTGCCAGTCTTATAGTCAACAATCCTAATTTTTCCTTCCTGGGTATCAACCCGATCAATTATCCCCATTAACCTTACGTGTTCCTCCTTACCATTTACCTCAATTGTAAATAAAGGAGTATAGGCATCTTTTTCTTCGAGCTCCTTGATCACAAAAGGAGCAATTGAAGCATCATGTTCCAAAATCTTAAGAGCATATTGTTCAATAACCTTACTAATAATCTGCTGCAATGCGCTTTGCTGCTGAAGCTCTGACTTTGGATCTAGCTTTAAAATTGTTGCCATCGCATGCTGACACATCGCAGGTAATAGTTTTTCACGCTGCCTGATATACGCTGCATTTACTTCCTTCCCAATTGAGTCACGATAAAAATGCTCCATTACTGCGTGTAGCATATTACCAACAGCATGTGGGCCAATCTGATCGGGAAGGTCATTCGGCTCTTTTAGCCCGGCGATCTTACCATAAAAAAACTTTAGCGGGCAACTGATATAATCTGTAAACCCAGATGCGGAAATCTTTTTATCATACTTTTCTAATGCATTTCTATGTAGATATTTTTGTAGCCTTTCAAGTACTTGGCCATTTTTCTCAATAATTATTTCCTGTTGAAAGGCAATTTCGACCGGCTGATTCTGCTGAAGGACATGAAGAAATTTACAGGATGTTTCAAACTCAAGTTGCTTGATGAATCTGCTCTCTTCACCAGTGCTTTTCTCATCAGTAATTCCATTGTAAACCAAGGTAATTTTTTTGGCGCAATGAAGCAGACGATAAAAGAAATATGCGAAAATAGAATTCTGATTTTCAAGCACAGGTAATCCAAATGCTCTTCTGACATTGTCGGGAATAAAAGACGGAGTAATACTAATTTTGGGTAAAACTCCTTCATTCATCCCAAGAACAATAAGTTCGTCAAAATCGAGGCATCGGCTTTCTAAAAGTCCCATAACCTGTAAGCCCAATAATGGCTCTCCGTCAAAAGGCACAGAAAGCCCAGCAAGGGCGCGCCTGATCATTTTTAACACAAATCTAGCGTTAATCTCAGGCATAGAGGAGTTTTGAGCAAGATCCTCAAAGCTGTCTGAAAGAACATTTAGTGTTTTTACAGCCTCTGCAATCAGCAGGCTTTCTAGTTTACGCAAATCTGCTATCTGCTCAGAAACGAATAAAAGTAAACTGCCAAGATTTCGTATAACTTGAACAGGGCTCTCAAATGGACTAAAGGTCAACTCAGAGATTTTCCCAGAGCTTCTTAGTTCGAGCAAACTAAACCTCGCTTTCTTCTCATCGATGATCTCTGAATGAATCCTGTTTCGGGTTTGTTCTTCAATTCCAACTAATGGATTAAATATATAGGTAAGAACGTGAGAATAAGCTATACTGGCCTGGTCGGCAGTAGCAATTTCCTCTTGAATGCTAAGCCAGAGATCACATAGTCCAAAAACCGCAGACTGCTCAAAGGGATAACCCATGGTAACGTTCAAACTTTCATCATCAACAGTTTGAAGAACAGGTAGTAGTAAACTCTCATCAGCAAGTATAATTGCCTTTGAATCTGGTTCGTTCTTATCTTCATTACCCTGCAAAACCTGGTTCAGGATTTTACCCTGGGCCACTTTACCTAAAGCCTGAATAATTGTAAATTGCTTTTCAGGTATATCAATTCGGTTTTCCTGTATTTTAAACTGATTTTCAAGACCAACTGTTTTAATATTTCTTCTGATAAAGTGTCCTGCCTCCTGAATTGGATCAGCAAAATAATGCTCATCGGCATCAAAATAAAAAGAGCATAAACCCTGGTCCTGCCATGACTTAAACAGAATTTCTTCGGCTTTTGAAAGCGCATTAAAGCCTGCAAAAACAACATGTTTATAGTTCTTAAGAAAATCAGAATTACTATCCCGCGCTTCTGCCAGATTACGATACATTCTGGCACTGCTGATTAAATTTTGCTCGGCCAGCCGTTTATGAAAATTGATGTACAGGCGAGGCATCCTATGCCACATTTCAATGAATTTTTCCTGAATACTGCTTTGCTTAACTTGCGAAAAGGAAGCCCAAAAGCTTTCCATAAACTCAAGTTGTTCTTTGTCAAAATTGGGGAATTGCTGTTCAAGCTCTGCAATATTGCCAATCAGATTAAAAACCTTATCCGGATCGGCCATGTAATAATCAATCTGTGAAAAATCAGAAACAATGATTTCAGCTAGCGGATAAAAAACATCGGCACTAACAGGCTCTTTTCCTTCTTCAGCCAATAAGGTATTGTATTCAGAAAGCAACACAAAAAACTGCTTTAGCTGTGAGGCACAAACCAGTGAAGAAGACTCAGCAAAAAATTGTTGGATGGTAAAAAAATGAGGACTCCAAATAGGTTTCCCACTGATCTCTGCCAAATACTTCTTTAGAAATAACTGGGGTCTTTTATTATTGAATACAATTGCAACATGCTGAAGGTCATTACCAAAACGATCAAGAAGATCTGTGGCTACCCGGTGCAAGAATTTATCAGATGTGTTATCCTTCATGATCATACCTTTTGAAGTTTACGATCTTGCGCATACCATAGGTAGGCATCCACCTTATCAAATTCACCCATCTTTATCAAATTATCACGATAGATACTGATATCTGAAATGTATTTATTGTTTTGAGCTCCGAATTTAAAATCCAGCAAAACTGCACGATCTTCAAGAATGAATAGTTTATCTGGTCTTTTCACTATACCCGAATCAATGATCATATCCTTTTCACTAATAATTGACCTTGCTTGTTCAAACCATTCTTTTATTTCATGCTGCATCAAAACATCTGAAACTGCCTGCCTGATCTCTTCACGTTCAGCCTCCCGGATTAAACCCTCCTGCACTTTTTCGGCTATTAGTTTTTCAAGATTGCCAGAACCGGTTAATGTTTCGAGGATTTTATGAAGTACTATTCCTTTTCTTTGCTTGGCATTGAACCAGTTATCTTCATTCATGCTATTTCGCTTAAAACGCTCTGTGAGTTGCTCATTCACATGATAATCATGAATAATCAAATGGCCATGATCCGAGGGCGAATCATTTTTCTGAACATGAACAGGCATTTCACCAAAACTGTATTGGTTATCCTCGAAATTCAAGTTAAATTCATCAGTTGCAACAGACTGAAACAATTCAGAAAGAATAAACTGGATATCATTTGGAGGAGCTTTACTAGTTGATTTTACGATCGGTGTTTTAGGGCAAATAATACAGAGATAATCTTTAGCCCTGGTGCTTGCAACATAAAGCGTATTTAACTCATCCATATAGTTGAGCAACATTTCTTCAAAATATTCGCGTGCAAACACAGTAGATGCCAAACTTTTAGTATAATCTACTGGTAAAGAATTGAATTTTTCAAAACCTGCAGCTTCTGCATTAACCCACACTATTTTTTTTATAGCTCCTGTTGATGATTTATTTAACTTCCAATCCAAAAAAGGAACAATTACAGCTCTGAATTCTAAGCCTTTTGATTTGTGAACGGTCATTACCTGAACAGCATCCTGATTCTCGGACGATGGAAGTGCTTTTGCAGAACCTTCCTTATCCCACCAATCCAAAAATGCAGTAATGCCCTGATCTCCTGCTGAAGAGAAAAGAGCCAGCTGATCACGAAAAGCAAGTAGGAATGGAATATGATTTTCTGTTAGGCCAGTACCAAGCTGATAATTACTGATCAACTTTTCTGCCAGTTCATTAACCGGTAGCTGCCGATAGGAATTAAACCCAGAACAAAGTTCAGCAGGCAAAATATCGTTCAGATCTGAGACAGGCTTAAATGAAAATCCGATCCAGTCTTCGGCACTAATTCCCACCTGTTCTACACCGGGATTACGAACCTGAAACCAAAGACGGGCGCATTCAGCCTTATAAATTCCGGATTCAGGCTCATGCACAGATAATAATCTGAACGTGCTCAGCAATAATTGAACCACAGGGTTATTCGCGATCTTCAATGCTTCACCAGAAATTACCTGAAAAGTTTTTCCAGCAGCGGTAGTTAATTTAGCGTAATTGCTATTCTGAAAGATACAATCCAGGATCTGTACTGCTTCCGAATTTTTTTTAACCAGAATCCCAATTTCATTCATAGAAAAACCCTGATTCAATAATTCTATAATCTGTTCAATTGCATAGTTAGCTGCAAGAGGATTAACATCATCATCGTCAGGTTCTTCACCCTTGAAAAAGAATTTAATATCTATTTTTCCACCCGGTAATGTGCTTTCAGTGATCTCCTGACTACTTCCTTCATAAGCCTTAACAATCAGTTCGCTATTTCCTTGATCCCAATATTCCTGCAAATAGCTAAGACCCGAGTCTGAAAAAATAGTATTGAGCTGGTTTTGTAAAATTGAAGGTAGTTTTTGAAATAAAAAATTATTAAAACGAATGACATTTTCTGAGCTCCTTCGGTTGAATGAGAGTTCCTCTTCAGCTACATTGTCAGCCAAAAGATCATGCTTAAGATTACTATGAAGGATGCGCCAATCACCATTTCTCCATCGATAAATTGACTGTTTCACATCACCCACTACCAGATGTGATGCCTGAATGCCGGGCGAACCTTCAGCAATGGCATTTTTTACCAGTGGCAAAAAATTCATCCATTGAAAAGAGCTGGTATCCTGAAACTCATCAAAAAGAAAGTGTTTAAATTTATTTCCGGTTTTTTCCCATATAAATGATGGGTTATCCACATCAGACCCGGTAATACCCCTAAGCAATTGTTGTGCATCAGAAATAAGGAGAGTTTTATTCTCAGAACGGTAATTTTTTAGTAAGTCTGCCATACCCTGCATTAGGCGCAAATAGGCACTATTTTTAGCGATGGCCCGATAGGTATCATAAATTGCAGAACCATTATTATATGACTCGACAAGTGCTTTAAGAAGCGGATTGATTGATTCAAATAAGTGAATAAGGGCCGAAGTATCTTTCTGCAATTTATGCGGCCATTGATCAAAATTATCTAGGTATTTTTCAAATGAGTTAACATCTTCAAACTTTTCTGCTACTATTTTATCAAGCTTGAATAGTGGATTTTTACTTTGCTGATCTAGCATGCCCTTTTCAATCCCTGAAAGCTCAAAAAGTTCATGAATTTTAGCAGCCTGATCACTAATATCCTTCTTAAATACAGTTATCCCTTGATTAATCTCAGCGCGTAGTGCATTAAACTCTCTGCCCTGGTCATTGCCCATTATGAGCATGGCTTCCTGAAAAGGGTAATACCGTTCTTTGAATATCTCACTGGCCAAATCTTTCAGAGATCTCTGATAATTCCAGTCATTGCCATCATTTATTCGTTCAATAGCCAGATTTGTAACCCACTCTAACAATTCCGGATCCTTTTCAAGACGTAGATTCAATGCCGAAACAAGCTCTTCCTTTACCTTATCCTGATTCAGCTCCAATTTATACCCGCTGTCGAGGTTCAGCTCAAAAGCAAAACTTCTAATCAGTTGCTGAACAAAGCCATCAATAGTACTGACTGAAAATCGGCTGTAATCATGCAGGATACTACTATATATTTCAGATGCTTTTGCCCTCATTTCCAAATCACTGATTTCGGGAAAATGATTCTTTAGAATAGGACTGAAATTTGATTTTTCATAACCAGACAAGGCTAGCTGCTCCAATGCAGCCAAAATACGTTCTTTCATTTCGGCAGTAGCCTTATTAGTAAAAGTTACGGCCAGAATTTCGCGGTACTTTCCCTTTCCGCTAAATAGCAGCGTGAGATAATGTGCTGTTAATGCAAAAGTTTTTCCAGAACCGGCAGATGCGCGAACTAATTTTAAAGCTTTTTGCTGAGGCATACGGTATCCCGGTTTATGATTTTAAGGTTCTGTACAAATTGGTGAATTCGTTGTAGAATTCAGAGAATTATAAAAATATCGATTTTCTTGTTTATTCAACAATTTGATTTAATCCAGGTATCGAACAGATAGAAAAGCCAACAAAATCAGAATTTTGCTGGCTTTATCTAAAAAGAATGAAAAGGTATTACTGGCTTAAGCCATCTCCGTTTTTAAAATTGGCATTTATTGTAACTGGAAGCTTTCCATTTGCCTTTAAACCACCATTGATTACACGAAATGTAGCATTCTGAGCTTCATTCGTATTTTGATAATTTAAAATAATGGTTTTAGCGGCCTCGATGCCTGGTAAACCCGCAAGTGAATATGGATTGGCAAAAATGGCGAACATGCTGTTCATACCTGCAAGTTCAGCAATAAATGATTTCAAACTTTTATTGTAATCCAGAACTGGAGCAGGACGCTTGCGCATGTCATGAATACTTACTATAATTTGGTCATATGCCAGCAGTTCCTTCTTTACATTTTCAAGTTCAGCATCGGTTATATCCTTTGGTAAAATAAAGTTTAAGGAGTTAGGTAATACGGGTCTTAAAGCCCTTTGTAGTGTAGTCAGTTCACTAGAACCCAAACTTACAATTGCTGTTTTCTTTCTTCTGTCAAAGTTTTTAAGTTGAATGTCGCTATTTAATAGCGTAATAGCCGCATCTGCCAATTTTTGATTAAGTTCTTTAGCCTCGGTACGATTCAAATCGGCAACAATATTTTGCGGCTGAACATACGTACTATTATTAAGTCCAGACCAATATTTTCCATAAAGAATCTTTTTAACACTGGCATTTACCTGTTGCCAGCTTAAACGCTTTTTGTGGATTGCCTGGCGAACTAGTTTAACCGCTCTTTTTGAATTACCTGAAAGCTCAATCACATCTAGACCAGCTAGGATACCAATCACATCGCCCTCTCCATTTGGATAGAACTTTGCAACACCTTTCATCTCCATTGCATCTGAAAAGATCAGACCTTTAAAGCCCAGCTCATCTTTTAATAAAGTGGTAATAATTGGTTTAGACAAGGTTGAAGGAAGATTTGGAGTATTATCTAAAACAGGAATATTCATATGGGCAACCATTATACCTGAGGCTCCTGCTTTAATTAATTCCTTGAAAGGATATAACTCAACCGAATCAAGTCTTGCTTTTGTAAATGGCAGTTGAGGAAGATCCTGATGAGAGTCAACCTCGGTATCACCATGGCCAGGAAAGTGCTTTACACTGACCATTACCTGATTATCCTGCAAGCCCTTCATGTAAGCTGTTACCTTTTCAGCAACGTTAAATTTATTATCGCCAAATGAACGGATTCCAATTACTGGATTTTTAGGATTATTATTTATATCAGCTACAGGGGCAAAATTAACATGCATTCCGATGCGCTTAAAATCTAACGCAACCTGCCTGCCCATCTGATAAATCAGCTTATTATCTTGGATTGCCCCCAGCGTTAACTGATACGGAAAGGAAGTTGTGCTGTCTAAGCGCATACCTAAACCCCATTCTGCATCCATTGAGATTAGTAAGGGCACCTTACTGATGGCTTGGTATCTGTTGGTTAGGATTGCCTGTCTTGCGGGGCCACCTTGAAAAAATACTAAACCACCAATTCTTTCCTTTTTGATCACCATTGCAATCGAATCTTCAAAAGCTTTACCCTTATCTGTATGTGCTCTGACCATAAACATTTGAGCTATCCGCTCGCGCTTGCTTAATTTCTTAAAGACAGAATCTACCCAGGCATTTGGTTCATTTAATCCACCTAAAAAGGAATTGCGGTTTTGGGCCAGGCCAATAAATGGGCTTAAGAATGCCAGCAAGAATACTAGTTGTTTTACCTTTTTAAACATATGAAGTGGTGATCAATAAATTTTTTGTGAAATTAAAATTAACAATCAAAATAATTCCCAGCAATACCAACAAAAAAGAAATAACAAGGCTAAAAGAAATACTGAATAGCCATACTGAAAGTTTATCCTGAATACGATTCTTTAAATACCTGTAGAAAAAGTAAATACACAAACTATTCAATGCAATATACGTAAAAGCCAAAATCAGCCAAATCATAAATATGCTTTTGAATGTATAAGAGTATAAGAGGTCAAGTTTTGTAAAATTACTAAACGAAAATTACAAAGGTAGGCTAAAGTTAATTTAATGCTATAAATAATCTGTTTGGCACCATAATTTGTTACTTTAATCTAGTAACCAATAAACCTGATTATTAAAAAATAAGTTGACAAAAAAGAGGCTAATCATACTTTATGATCAGCCTCTTTTTTGTAGTTTATAATTGGCTTTTAAAAAGCAATCTTAGCTCTGATTAATTACAATTTCGGAGATCTGCCAACCGATATCCGATTTTTTAAACTTGAGGTTAAATCGATAGCTACCTGTAATATCCATTTCGCCACCGTTTACTTTTCCAACACCTTCCACATTAAAATCAGCCGAAACACTAGCCTCTATTCCATTAATTTTATACGTTTTGTTTAAAGCATCTGATTTAGTGATGTTATAAACTCCTTCAGTAAATGTCATTACAATACCTGCTTTGTTCAATGTATTGCCCGTAGGTTCATACATTTTACAGACATCACTTAAATGTGATAACATCCAGGCTTTATCTTTTTTAACGATAGCAACAGAGAAGCTATCGATCAAGCTACTTAATTGATCCTCATCACCTGAAGAGAATTGGGCAGAGCGTGCTTCTGAGAACGAAAAAGCAACGAATAATAGAATTAATAATTTTTTCACAGGTTTCTTGATTATAAGTGTTTAGTAATTTCAGACGACATTGGTGTAACAGAAGAGCGGAATCTGTGTATCAGTTGTCCGTTTTCATCGATCAGAAATTTCTCAAAATTCCATTTGATGTCTCCCGTAAAATCTGGATTTTCTGCAGTGGTGAGATGCTTGAATAGCGGCGAAATATCAGCACCTTTCACGCTACTTTTTTCTGCAAGTGCAAAGGTCACACCAAAATTCTTTTGACAAAATTCTTTAATAGTTAAATTCTCACCTGGTTCTTGGCCGCCAAAATTATTTGCCGGGAAGCCAATAACCACCAATTTATCTTTATAGGCATCAGAAAGCTTTTGAAGATCTGCATATTGTTTAGTATAACCGCATTTGGATGCCGTATTCACGATTAGAATCTTTTTGCCTTTGTATTGCTTAAGGTCAAGGTTTTTTCCATCTATATCCTGAACCTTAAAGGAATGGATAGATGGCGGGGTAGTAATGAACATTGCGAGTACTAGAAGTAGTGTTTTCATAATTTAAAATTAGAATTTAAAATCTGGAATTAGCTAAAAGAACAAGGCTATAGTTTAAAACTAACAATTATCTGACAATAAGGAATAAGATCAGAATTTAAAAATACTTAAAATTCAGACCCTTAGCAATCCACGAAATGCCCTACTGGAATAGTAAGATTCTGCACCGTTATGGTATACAAAGACATGTTTGTAACGTAGGTCACAAAAAAGTGCTCCTCCAAGTTCTCTGATTTCAGGAGGTGTTTGCACCCAGCTAGATGTTTTTGCATCAAACTTGTCAAGTTTTTGTAACTCCCGATATTGCGCCTCTGTTAAAAGTTCGATACCCATGGTAATAGCCATTTCAATAGCGCTATTTTCTGGCTTATATTGCTTCCTTGACTCAAGCGCCTGGCGGTCGTAACAAATGCTTCTGCGGCCTTTAGGACTTTCAGCTGAACAATCATAAAAAATGAATTCATTTGTACTATTATCATAAGTTACCACATCAGGTTCGCCTCCTGTTCTTTCCATTTCATTGAGTGACCATAATTTTTCACTGCCAGAAATCAGACTGGCTTCAAGCTTTTCGTGTACATCAGCCCATTCAAGACCTTGATGGCGGTGCATGTTTTTCTCAAAACGAATTTTTAAACTGCTTAGTAATTCCTCAACATGTTTTGGTGACAATTCCTTTTTATTTTCCATTGTTAGGATAGGTTTTATGTTGAAATTATAAAAGAATCCTATAATCTATTAGCTATTATAGATTTTATTCCTTCTAATCTTCTAAAACGTTCTTTAAAGATTCAGTTATAGCACCATCAATTTTTTAATTTTTTTCGGCGATCAAACTTCAATTTTAGGAAGTTTTTGATAAGATATCCAATGTTGATTGGGTATTAAAATCAAATCGTTCAGCTCGCTTTTAACCTTTCTGAACACCATCCATTGATAAACTATCATACAAAGACTATCTGCACATATAATTTCAAAAGGAAATGTCTTAAACAAAAAAAGCCCCGCCATTTCAGGCAGGGCTTTAAGCTTTTAGCTTGCGTTTTTAAACGTTCTTCTTAACTACATCCTCCCTGAGTACCACAGTTCAAACACTTATAACAAGTGCCAGATCTAACCATGATATGACCACAATTACCGCATGCAGGAGCATCAGACTGGCCGCCACCTGAAATATCAAGTACTGGCTTTAGTTGTGCCCCTGATGAAGAGGTTGATACACTCACTGGGCTTTCTACGAACGTGTTGGTAGTATCTGAATTCACATCCTCATCTGTCATTTGTGGATTACCCAAAATGACTTTTTGCTCCGTTAAAACATGAACTAAATCAGTACGGTTCAGATACTCATATCCAAGCATTCTGAAGATATAATCTACAATTGAGGTAGCGCTTTTGATGTTATCATGACCGCTAACCATACCTGATGGTTCAAAACGGGTGAAGGTAAACTTATCGACAAACTCCTCCAATGGCACTCCATACTGAAGGCCAACTGAAACAGCGATAGAGAAACAGTTCATCAAAGAACGGAACGTTGCACCTTCTTTGTGCATATCCACAAAGATCTCACCCAATGTTCCATCTTCGTATTGCCCTGTACGAACAAATACTGTTTGTCCGCCAACTGCCGCTTTCTGGGTAAATCCACCACGTTTGCCAGGCAAGTTTTTACGTTCAACAACAGAAGATAACTGACGTTTGAATTTTGTATCTGTAGAACGCTCAAGGATTGCTCTTGCAGCCTCTAATACCTGGTCTGCAGTAAGATCGCTCAGTTTAACATTGGCAGCTTGGCCTAATACTTCTTCAACAGTATCCAACTTATCTTCCTTACTGTCAGATGATTTGGTAGATAATGGCTGAGATAATTTACAACCATCACGATACAATGCATTTGCTTTAAGTGCTAATTTCCATGATAATTCATAGCAATCTTTGATTTCTTCAACAGTAGCTTCATTTGGCAAATTAACTGTTTTAGAGATCGCACCTGATAAGAAAGGCTGTGCTGCAGCCATCATTTTGATGTGTCCGTGGGCATGAATGTAGCGTTCGCCTTTCTGACCACATTTATTGGCACAATCAAATATCTGATAGTGCTCTTCTTTTAAATATGGCGCACCCTCTACGGTCATGGTTCCGCAAATGAACTCATTTGCCTCAGCAATCTGCTGACGGTTGAATCCAATTGAACGTAATAGATTGAAGTCAGGTGAAGAATATTGTTCAGACTTAAAGCCTAAACGGTTTAAGCACTCTTCGCCAAGGCTCCACTGATTGAATACAAAACCAATTTCAAAAGCCGCAAGAAGAGACTTGTCGATTTTCTCCAGTTCATTCTGAGTAAACCCTTTAGCAGCAAGGCTATCAAAATTAATATGAGGGGCACCTTCAAGAGTTGCAGCACCTTTCGCATAATTAACAATCGCTTCAATTTCATGCTCCGAATAACCTTGATTACGCAACGCTGCAGGAACACCCTGATTGATGATTTTGAAATAACCACCACCTGATAATTTCTTGAATTTTACCAATGCAAAATCAGGCTCAATACCGGTTGTATCACAATCCATTACTAAACCAATAGTTCCAGTTGGTGCAATTACAGTAGTTTGAGCATTACGATATCCGTATTTCTCACCTAGTTCTACTGCTTTATCCCATGAATTACATGCAGCTGATAATAAATAATCAGGGCAGTATTTAGGATCGATTCCTGGAGGCGCAATTTCAAGACCTTCGTAGGCATCATTATTGTATGCCGCATAACGGTGATTACGCATAACTCGTAACATGTGCTTTTTATTCTCTTCGTATTTCTTGAAAGTTCCAAGCTCTTTGGCCATTTCAGCAGAAGTTGAATAAGCGGTACCCGTCATAATTGCTGTAATAGCACCACCTATTGCGCGGGCTTTATCACTATCGTAAGGGATACCAGCAACCATTAGCATTGAACCAAGGTTAGCATAGCCTAATCCAAGTGTGCGATAATCATATGATAATTGTGCAACCTCTTTAGAAGGGAACTGTGCCATCAAAACTGAAATCTCTAAAACTACAGTCCATACACGGGAAGCATGCTCAAAACCTTTCACATCAAAAACCAATGTTTGAGGATCAAAGAAATGCGCCAGGTTAATGGAAGCCAGGTTACAGGCCGTATTGTCCAGGAACATGTATTCTGAACATGGATTTGATGCATTGATACGCCCACCTTCAGGGCATGTATGCCATTCGTTAATGGTTGTATCGTATTGAATGCCAGGGTCAGCACAGGCCCAGGCAGCGAAAGAAATATCCTGCCATAGCTTTTCTGCTGAAATAGATTTAACCGGTTTCCCGCTGATACGTCCAATCAAATCCCAGTTTTCACCTTCCTCTAATGCTTTAAAAAAGGCATTAGGAACACGAACTGAGTTGTTTGAGTTTTGTCCTGAAACTGTACGATAAGCCTCACCTTCGTAATCAGAAGAATATCCTGCAGCAATTAAAGCAGCAACTTTTTTCTCTTCTTCTACTTTCCAATTAACAAAACCTTCAATTTCAGGATGATCAAGATCCAGACATACCATTTTCGCAGCGCGACGTGTGGTACCACCTGATTTAATCGCTCCTGCAGCGCGGTCACCTATTTTCAGGAATGACATTAATCCTGATGAGTAGCCACCACCTGAAAGTTTTTCACTTTCTCCACGGATAGATGAGAAGTTTGTACCCACTCCTGATCCATATTTAAAAATTCTTGCTTCTCTAACCCAAAGGTCCATGATACCCCCATCATTCACTAGGTCATCACTTACAGAAAGAATGAAACAGGCATGAGGCTGAGGACGTTCATAAGCAGAAGTTGATTTTTCAAGCTGATCTGTTTCGGGATTTACAAAATAATGCCCCTGTGGCTTTCCGGTGATACCATAAGAATTATGTAAACCGGTATTGAACCATTGTGGTGAATTTGGTGCAGCCAATTGACCTACTATAGTATATACCAGCTCATCATAAAATATAGAAGAATCTTTTTTGCTTGCAAAATAATTGTAGCGCTCACCCCATGATTGCCAGCAATGTGCCATACGATGTGCCACCTGCTTGATACTGTTTTCTGATGAAGTTGTTC
>NZ_JBIKSU010000146.1:0-3551 GCF_044348475.1 Daejeonella sp.
GCAGCGTGGTTCATAACTTTCTTTTTCACCCAAAAGAATTTTTGATTCACTAGTAGCCGTGCGGAATGAATAAGTTGCCGGTCCGCCACATTGTACGCAAACAGCATGCACCTTTGTTACGAGTTCAGCAATTGACATCAATGCGGGCATAGGTCCAAAAGGTTTTCCTTGGAAGTCCATATCAAGGCCTGCAATTACTACACGTATTCCTCTGTTTGCTAGCTTATTACAAACATCGGGCAGTTCATCATCAAAAAATTGGGCTTCATCAATTCCAACCACTTCTGTATTTGCTCCTAACAAAAGTATGGATGCTGCGTTTTCAACTGGGGTAGAATGGATAGAATTCAGGTCATGAGAAACCACAGAGTTTTCGTCATAGCGAGTATCTGTTTTGGGCTTGAAGATTTCAACATTTAGTTTAGCTATTTGCGCCCGACGTAGCCTTCTGATCAGCTCTTCTGTTTTTCCAGAAAACATGGAACCGCAAATAACTTCAATGCTGCCACCTAGTTCTTTTCTTTGTTTGAAATTATGTTCACTGAATAACATTCTGCTCTTTTCCCTGCTTTTTTTCTAGCAACTAATATCTGAAATTTCTGCCGGATTGATGGTGTAAGGGATTAAAATTTAGTCCCAGTTGTAGATAAATGTCCTTATATTTGTTTAAGCAAAATGCTTATCAGCGCCATTTATGGGCTGATCTGAGGCCAAAAACCTATTTTTAAAATGATAATGAATAAGAAAGAAATTTTTAAGAAAGTTGGAGGTATTATTACTGAACTCAATGAACAATTTGAATATCTCTCTCAAAATCCAGATAATTTAAATGAGCTTGAATTGGAGCTTTTTGCTGCGAGTGCTGATTTTCTTTCAGACCACATCTCAATACTTTTAAAATTAAATACAGCCTCAAGCCAAATCATACAAGAAACCATGGTTTCTGAAATCAAAGATGAGGAAATCATTGATTTGGTTCAGGAAAGTATTGAATTACAGGAACAGGAGGTTTATGTAGATGATGTAAATGAATTAGAAAATGAAGAAGATGTAGAATATGTGGAAGAGGTGAGTAAACCCGATTGGAAGTTCAGCATCGAAAATGAAAGTGTTGTTTCTTTTGATTTTGAAGATAAAAATACGGATGAGTTATTTGATCGGCCGCTAACTGAAGATGAATTACAGGTGATTAATGAGAAAACACACTTAAAAATAATTCCTGAACCAGAATCTGATATTCAGTGGGGTAATCCTGTGGAGCTTGAAAACCTGCCGCCTGTAATTCCTGAACAACCTGTTGAAGTGGTTCCAGTTGATATAATTGAATTCGAGCCAGTTGCAATTCTCGAAGAGGAAACTCCACAGCCACTTACCCTAAATGAGATTCTTTCTACTCAATCTTCTTCAGATACTGTATCTAGTCAATTTAACCAAAGGCAATTCAAAGACCTAAAAGGATTGATCAGCCTGAATGATAAGCTTCAGTTTGTTCGAGATCTTTTTAATGGTTATAGTCTTGCCTATACTGAGGCAATTGAGTTACTAGATCGTTTTGAAAGCTTTGAAGCAGCTGATAATTTCCTTAAACAAAATTATGCTGCAAAAAATAGCTGGTCAGAAAAACAGGATGTTGCAGATAAATTTTATGAAATTTTGAATCGTCGGTTTACTAAATAATACCCATACGGTTTGAATCGAATTTTAGTAGGATAAAGAGCAGGATTGTAAAGCTCCATAGCGATGAACCTCCGTAACTTAGAAACGGCAACGGAATCCCAATCACAGGAATCAGTCCGATAGTCATTCCAATATTAATGAAAATGTGAAAAAATAATATGGATGCCACTCCATATCCGTAGATTCTTGCAAATGAAGATCGCTGTCGCTCAGCAATATTTATAATTCGGATAAGCAGGAACAGATAAAGCCCGATAACAAATAAGCATCCAATAAATCCCCACTCTTCACCAATAGTGCAAAATATAAAGTCTGTACTCTGTTCGGGTACAAAATTATATTTAGTTTGTGTACCCTGTAGATAGCCCTTTCCCCAAATACCTCCAGAGCCGATTGCAATTTTAGATTGATTCAGGTTATATCCAATTCCGCGTGGGTCGTCTACTTTTCCAAGAATTAAATCTATCCGATTTCGTTGATGAGGTTTTAGGATCTGGTTATAGGCATAATCGACTGAAAATATAAACAAGATTGAAAACAGAACTCCAAACCCCGTTACCGTAATCATTTTTTTACTTTTTCGATAGTAATAGAAAATAATTCCTGCAACTACAATAATCCCAGCAAGCACAATGTATTTATTGTAAAGAACGGTCAAAATGAAAAGCAAGATGGAGAGGCCTTCGATCACTAAAAAGTATCCTGAGAGGCCCTCACGGTAAAGCAATAGTATTAATGAACTAAAGGTTAAAGCCGATCCTGCATCGGGTTGCAAGAGTATGAGTACCGTTGGTAATAGAATGATTAAAGCTGCAACTAGCTGTGTTCTAATTTCCTGCACTTTTATTGTTCCTGAACTAAGATATCGTGCAAGAAGAAGGCAGGTAGCAAATTTTGCAAATTCAGAAGGCTGAAGCCTAAAGCTACCTATTGGTATCCAAGCCTGATTACCACCAACATTCCGTCCAATTATGAGCACCAGGATAAGCAGAATGATTGTTATTACATAAAATATAGGAGAAAAAGTAGTAAAGAACTTGCTGTCGAGCAGGAGTATGGCAAAGCCAATAATGATGGCCGAAATAATAAAAATCAGTTGTTTTCCATAATTAGTGTCTAGATCCAAAATAGTTGGATTCAATGGATCATAAACCGCCGCATGGATATTGAACCATCCAATCATGCATAAACCAATGTAGGTTAAGATGACAAACCAATCTACATTAAAAAAGAGGCTACGTTGATTATTCATTCGTTCTAATTACTCGGTTTGGCTTTTCATTGGTGTTAGTAGTTGAACTAATAGTATTGCTCGCAATCTTCTTAGATACTGGAGAAAACTGGATAGCACCTGGCAATAAATTAGCCTGCATTATACGGTCTACATAGATCTGGGGCCTGCTGATTGTCTTTTTTATGTACTTTTCAACCATTAAGCTGGCTATTGGTGCCGACCAAGTTGCACCGGATCCTGCATTTTCAACAATTACAGCTATAGCGATTT
Organism: Daejeonella sp.; assembly: GCF_044348475.1. GTDB lineage: Bacteria > Bacteroidota > Bacteroidia > Sphingobacteriales > Sphingobacteriaceae > Daejeonella. The sequence continues at coordinate 3,182 of NZ_JBIKSU010000146.1, forward strand.
TTGGATTATCACGCGGGGCAAAAGCAACAAATACAGAATGGTCTTTCCCATGTGGATTTTGTACAGTACCGGTCTTGCCACACATTTCTATATCTTCGATTTTCGAATACCAAGCCGTGCCACTGGGTTGATTTACTACAGCACTCATTCCATCGATTACTACATTAAAATATTTTGAATCGATACCTGCATTGTTTTTTTGCAGGTATTCCTTTTTTATAACTTTTTTGCTCCCAATGGCCTTGATTAGATGTGGTTTATAAAAGAACCCACGATTGGCTACAATGGCCATTACATTGGCCATTTGTAATGGAGTAATACCCAGTTCTCCTTGTCCGATAGAAAGAGATATAGTATAGGCTGATCCCCA
>NZ_JBIKSU010000055.1:0-14116 GCF_044348475.1 Daejeonella sp.
AGGTCGTTTGTCTCGCAGAGACAAATTAAGGGTCTTTATTTATTTAGAAGAGTTATCTCGCAGAGACGCAGAGACGCAAAGTAATGACGGAAACGAAATTTCATACTAATTGAAAACCCTTCGCGTCTTTGCGAGAGTCATTTTTTACCTATGCCCAGAACTAATTTGTTCTAATAACTACAAAGGTCCCTCAGCTGCTGAAGGGCAGCTTTCGGGATGACATCGCTTTTGGATTGAAAATTATTTTTTTTGGCGCTATGCACCTGTCATCCCGAACAGAGTGAAGGAAATAGCTGCTATCCCTAAACAAATCTTTTTATCCATGTTCAGAATTGCTTCGATCTAATTATTTAGGCTCCACCGGATAGCCCTTAGCAATCCAGTTTTGTTTTAGGTTAGTTGGCAAGTTTAGTAGTTTACCATTACTAAAGCCCATTGCTTTCATAAGGTTAAATGCAGGGCGAATATTTGGGCATTTTTCAAACGGGCAGCAGCCACAATACACCACTACCTGAGTATTTTTTGGCAGATTAGATAGTGCAGTTTTGAATTTCTCAAGGTTTGCTTGTTCACTTGCACCACCCATGTTTTTGGCACCCTTTATATTATCTACAACTCCGATATTATAAATTTGAGTTTGTTTAGCCTTTGCATTAGTAAGGATAGCAGCTAAGTCTGATGGTTCGATCAAGTCTTTTTGCGTCCAGGTATCTCTTTTATCAAGTGATTGTTTTGTGTTTATACTTGTTTGGGCATTACAGATTGAAGTTATGCTAACACTTAATAGAATTATAAGTAGGATTTTTTTCATCTTTTTAATTGTTTTATGTCAAAAATAATCAAATTTTATTGAAGCAACTTAGCGCTATCTCAAATCAGCGGCTTAGCGTATTCAGTAAATTGATCATTTCTGTAGTATTGTAATTTGCCATTCCTGTATGGTGAAAAACTACATTTCCGTTTGGTCCAATAATAACTGTAGTGGGTAGGGTTCCATTAAAAATTTGTTCCGGAATTGGTGAAACACTAGCATAAACCTGGAGGTTAAATGAGTTTTTCTTCATGAATTTAACTGAAGCATCCATTTTATTGTCAACATCAACCATAATAAAGCTAATCTTGTCTTTGTTCGCTACTTTAGATGCTAATTTATTTATCGAAGGCATTTCTGCTCTACATGGAGGACACCAGCTTGCCCAGAAGTTAATGAAGTATACTTTTCCTTTGTTCTCTGATAAATTCAGCAGTTCACCATCTTCTTTTCTGAAAGTCATTCCAGTTGGTGCCAATCTGTTAAGATCGGATTTTTTAGTTTCGGTGCTTACTTCAGCATTAAATAATCCAGTAATCATAAATCCTCTGATTAGTAATGTTCTGGCATCTGCGTTAAAGAAGACAATCGCAGTGATGATTATAAAAATCACATTTCCGATATTCGATCTGATGTATTCTACTATTTTCATGAGTCAATTCATTAATTATTGGCACAAGTTACGAACATGAATTTAGGCCCTTTGTAACATGAGTTGCATAGGAGTTTATTTTTTGAATTTATGTTCAAGATATTGAGTTTAGCATACACTTTTTAGTAATTAAGGGTATCCTAAAATTCATAAGTCATTAGTTTGCAATTTTTTATTTATTAAAACCCCTGATTGCTTCCAAAAGCAGTATTTAAAAAATACTGTGCCTTTTGTGACTTTTATCACCTTTTTCTTAGCGTTTCTGTCTTAATTTTCGAATACAATTAGTTGAAGCTTATAGCTCTAATTATGATAAAAAGTAAAATTTCTGCAATAAAAACTTGGATCAAAACAATGCGGTTTGAATTAATAAAGTCGCATGTTTTGAATAATAATGCAGTGAAAATCAATTATTACTTTTTAGGCAACTTTGGTATTTATGAAGAAATATCCACCAATGGAAAAAATGTCGATAAACTTAGATTTATATCATGGAATCAATGGGGTATTGATTTCGAAGTCCAGTCTTTAAAGCAGCTTTGCGATGCTTATGAGGATTCTATAAACTACAATCCTGAATTATCAGTATCCTTGAATTGAATTTAAGATTATCTGATTATTTCTGCTCCATTTTTTAAAATAAACAATGAAAGCTCATCTATTGGATGTTTTAGAATTTTGCCAACTTTAATTCCCTGTTCTTGACATAGCTGTTTTAATATCTCAGAAAAATGAAAGGCTATTGAACCAATAAAATGGCAGTTATGCTTAGTATAATCTGGGTACGATTTAATATTGGTATCAATAAATTCAGTAAATCCTTTTTTTATTAATGCATTGATATAAGGGTGATCTACATGTTCATTCATAAACGGTGAAAAAGACGCCAGATAGAAATTAGGAGAAGGTTCTTGATAAATGCGTTTGATAATCATCTCCTTTTCAATCGAGTATTTAGTATAAAACTCTTCGGCAAGTTCAGCAGGCATTGTTCCATACAAATATCCGGTGATCAATTGCCGGCCAAAATAGGTTCCTGACCCTTCGTCGCCTAAAATATAGCCAAGGCCGTGTTTGCTTTCATGAATTCTTTTTCCATCAAAATATGAAATGTTTGAGCCGGTTCCTAATATGCAGCAAATTCCGTCAGATGTTCCTGTTGTAGCGTAAATGCAGGCTATGATATCTATGTCAACGCTAATAAAAGCATTTTTAAATATTTTGGATAGAGCGTTTGAGATATGTTCGCGCCGATCCGGACTCGAGCAGCCTGCTCCAAAAAAATAAATTTCCTTTACCTGATCTGTATAAGGTTGTATTTCAGGTGTGTTTTGAAATATCTTGATAATCTCTTTTTCAGATAGGAAAAATGGATTTATCCCACTTGTTCTGAAAGAAATGTTCTGATGTTCTGATACTGTTAAAATCCAATCGGCCTTGCTCGAGCCGCTATCTGCAACTAATAACATTGATAATTATATTTTTCTGTAGTATTGGTTTGTTATTGAAGATTTAACTTTCCCGAAAGTTGCATCAGCGCAATTTCTGCTAATTTTGCCTCAAATTGAGAATTTGTAAATCTGGCATTAGCATCAATATAATTGCGTTGAGCTTCTCTGAATTCAAGTGGCGCAACACTACCAAGCCTGAATTTTTCAAGAGTAATGTCCATATTTTGCTTTGCTACCTCTAAGTTTTCTTGTTCTAATTTTACAAGTTCTAGATTTGTTTGATAGGTTTGATATAAGGAAGTAATCTGTGAAGTAATATTTTGGGTTATTTTGTCAAATTGAAGTTTGCTGTTCTCTATCTGTAGAAATGCATTTTTTTCATTTCTCTTTTGCAGGTATCCATTAAAGATGTTTATTGAAGCAGTTAATCCATAATTAAACCCTCTACCGTTTGAAGTTCGTGCAAATCCGAGCTCTGAGTTTGCCTTGTTGATATTATAGCCTGAGTTGATATTTATATTGGGGTATCTGTTTGCTTTAACTTCTTTCAAATTGATTTCTGCAATTCGACGGTTTATTAATGCAGACTGCAGGGTTGGATTTAATTGGGATGCAGAAGCTTGTAATTCATTCAAAAGCAAGATGTTGCCAATAATTATTGTATCAGACACGATAAATTCTGTTGATATTTCTCTAGCTAACAATTCATTCAGTCTGATCTTGGTACTACGATAAACATCAATTTGACGGAGCAGGTTGGTGGTATCTGTGTTAAGATCGACCGATGCTGCAAGTACTTCAAGTTTAGCGGCCTTTCCGATCTTGAACCTGCTATTTGAATTTTTAAGCCTCAATCTTGAAATATCCAGTGCTCCAGTTAATGCGTTAATTAGCTTTTGTTGTGACACTAGATCATAATAGTTGTTGATTACATCGGCAATAGTGTTTTGAATAGTGAGTTTCAAATTTGCTTCACCCAATTGTTCCAGTTCTTTGAGCCTATCGTATCTAGCAAACATTTCAAAACCATCAAATACCTGCCAGTTAACTACGGGGCCATATACAAGATTTGAATTTTTTGCACCGTTTCTTTCCTGTGTTTGACCACTTGAAAGTGTTTGTTTAGTATTTGAAACGGTATTATTTGTGCTAAAGTTTCCTGTTACTATAGGAAGCATTCCTGCATTGGCACGGCTTACGTTATTTTTTGCTTGCTCAACGTCATTCTTGTTTAGCTTAATATCAAAATTGTTTTCAAGAGCCTGTTGCACAGCTTGTTCCAGACTCAATTTTTCCTGTGCCTGTAAATTTCCTGCCAGTAATAGAATTAGGAATAGGTATCGTGTAAAAGTTTGTTTGTTCATATACATTATAACATGCGTTTTCCCGTTTAATTCGGTAGCGATATCTTAAACTTTAAGTAAATCCTTCTCATCGTGCTGTGGAGTTTTAATTCCGGTCATCTCTGGCATTTCTTTATGCTTTCTTGACCACATGGAATAGATAGCCGGGATAACATAGAGTGTTAAAATCAAAGAGAATAAAGTTCCACCTATAATAACAATTCCCATACTCATTCGGCTTTTTGCTGCTGCACCCAATGCCATAGCAATAGGCAATGCACCTAGGGCAATTGCTAAACTAGTCATTAAGATTGGCCTTAGTCGGGCTACAGAGGCCTCCACAATTGCTTCTGCAATTGGCTTACCCTGTTCTTTCAATTGATTCGCGAATTCTACAATTAGAATTCCATTTTTGGTTACCAGTCCAATGAGCATGATCGTTCCTATCTGACTGAATATATTCCAGGTTTGCCCGAAAATCCAAAGTGATAAAAATGCACCTGCAACGGCCATTGGAACGGTTAGAATGATGATAAAAGGGTCAATAAAACTTTCGAATTGCGCTGCTAATATCAAATAAACCAAAAGAAGAGCTAACCCAAATGCAAACAGTGTATTCGAAGAACTTTCTCGGAAATCTCTTGATTCGCCACCTAGATCTGTAGTAAATGTATCATCGAGTACTTTTGCAGCTACTCTATCCATCGCATCAATCCCATCACCAATACTTTTTCCTGGTGCTAGTCCCGCTGATACTGAAGCCGACATGAATCGGTTATTATGGTATAACTGAGGTGGTGTACTTGTTTCCTGGACGGCCACCAGATTGTCGAGCTGTATGAGTTCTCCTTTATTATTTCTTACAAAAATCGAAGTTAGGTCTAATGGGTCATTTCGGTCAATACGGTCATACTGCCCAATTACCTGGTATTGTCTCCCATTCATTTGAAAATAGGCAAATCGCTGTCCGCTGAGTGCAAATTGCAGGGTCTGAGCAACATCAAGAACAGAAACTCCCAGATTTCTCGCTTTTTCACGGTTAATGGTTACATTAATTTCTGGTTTATTGAATTTCAAGTTTGCATCAGTTGCAGTAAATGTTGGGTCTTTGCTAATTTCATCCATGAATAATGGAAGCTTTTCACGTAATTTTTCAAAATTTGGGGCCTGAATAATGTAATTTACAGGTAAACCACCACGTCTAGATACTGAAATTGTGGGCTGCTGAATAGCAAATACCCGGCCATCTGTATATGGTTTTGTGATTTTAGTTAGACGTTCTGCAATCTGTGCTTGTGTAGCCTTTCTTTCGGTGGGTTCACTTAATCGAATTCTTAAGAAACCTGTATTTGCTGCGCCCGAACCGCTAAATCCTGGTGAAGTAACAGTTAGGTTGAATTCCTTTTCTGGAATAGAATCTTCGATTAACTTAGTTAGCTTTAAGATAAAGTCATCTGTATAATCATAAGAAGAGCCTTCGGGTGTAGTAACTTGTAAGCTTACTGCTGTTCTGTCGTCGTATGGCGCTGTTTCTTTTTGCAAAATGTTCCAGAAAAGACCGATAAGCGCAATACATACAATAATGATTGGAAATGCAACCCATCTTTTTTTCATGAAACTGGTAAGCGACTCTGAGTAACCAGTTGTCATATTCACGAAATAAGGTTCCGACCAATTATAGAATTTGGTTTTCTTTTTATTTGCCTTCATCATGTAGGCATTCAACATTGGGGTTAATGATAGGGATACAAATGCTGAAATTAACACGGCCGCACCAATCACTACTCCAAATTCCCTAAAGAGCCGACCTACAAATCCTTCAAGGAATATAACCGGTAAGAAAACTGCTGCAAGGGTTACCGAAATGGAGATAACGGCAAAGAAGATTTCGTTTGAACCTTTAATTGCAGCCTCTATCGGACTGTATCCTTCTTCTAGTTTTTTGAATATATTTTCAGTTACCACGATACCATCATCTACCACCAAGCCAGTAGCCAGAACAATTGCAAGTAGTGTTAGTACATTAATGGAAAAACCAAAAAGGTACATAATAAAAAAGGTAGATATCAATGAAACTGGAATATCAATTAGTGGCCTGAAGGCGATACTCCAATCGCGGAAAAACAAAAAGATGATAAGAATAACCAGTATAAGCGAGATTAAAATAGTTTCTGCAACCTCCGTTACCGAGCGCTTGATAAAAACAGTTGTATCGATAGCAATATCAGTTCTGTAGTCTGCAGGGAGCTCTTTTTTAATTTGCTCATACCGTTTATAAAATTCGTTTGAGATTTCAAGATAATTAGCACCAGGCTGCGGAATTAGACCCATTCCAATCATAGGTGTTCCAGATGAGCGAAGCATCGTTTCTTCATTTTCAGGCCCTAGCACTGCCGTTCCTATATCTCTGAGTCTGATTGTATTGTCTCCTGTGCTTTGTATGATCAGATTATTGAACTGTTCTTCATTTGTCAGATTGCCTAGTGTTTTTACAGATAATTCTGTAGAATTTCCGGTAATCTTACCAGAGGGAAGTTCCACATTCTCACGGTCAAGAGCATTTTTAACATCTAATGCTGTAAGGCGGTATGAGGCAAGTTTTGCAGGGTCAATCCAAATCCTCATGGCAAAGCGTTTTTGCCCCCAAATTTGAATCCCACTCACGCCTGGAATAGTTTGTAAGCGTTGAGCGATCACATTCTCAGCGTAGTCGCTTAATTCTAATTGATTCCTTTTATCACTTTGCAGCGTCATTGATAAGATAGCCTCAGAATTTGCATCTGCTTTTGACACCACAGGGAGCCCGTCAATGTCTTTAGGTAAAGACCGTACTGCCTGTGAAACTTTATCTCTTACATCGTTTGCAGCTTCTTCAAGCTCTTTATCTAGATTGAACTCAATATTGATGTTACTGGTACCCTGGTTACTAGAAGATGAGATGTTTTTTATTCCTTCAATACTATTTACCGCCTTTTCAAGTGGTTCAGTAATCTGTGATTCTATGATATCTGAGTTTGCACCCGGATAGCTGGTACGTACAGATACAATAGGAGGATCAATGGAAGGAAATTCTCTGACACCTAAAAAATTAAACCCGATAATACCGAAAAGAACCAACAATAGGTTCATTACGATTGCTAATACAGGTCTTTTTATACTGGTGGTTGATAAACTCATTGTGCAATTGTATTTAATTTAAACTGATAATCCGGATCCTGATATGATGTGTTATTGGTTGACAACGTTAACAGTAACAGGTACATCTTTTTTCAAAGACATAATTCCGGTTGTCAAAACAGTATCGCCCACCTTTAGCCCCGAGGTTATTAAAACAGATTTTTCAGTTCTTGTTCCGGTTTCAACCATCACCTCTGTAGCTATTCCATTTGAACTAATAAAAACTTTTTTGCCCATAAGTACAGGAATGATAGATTCTGTAGGAATTAAAATAGCATCATTCACATTCATTAACGGCAAATCAATTTTTGCAAATGAACCGGGTAGTAAATCGCCTTTTGAATTTGATGCTGTTGCTTTTAGTTGCAAGGTACGGGTTGATATGTCAATACCCGGCTCAATGGCATATATGAGCCCCTTGTATACATTCTTTGAGCCAGATACAGTAAAGGAAATTTGCGTATTCATTTTGATTGATCCAGCATATTTTTCTGGGATCGAGAACGTAATTTTAACGGGGTCTGTACTCACTAAACGTGCAATAGTACTAGAAGGTGTAATGTATTCGCCTGCAGAAATACTTCTTAAACCTATTTTCCCGCTAAATGGAGCACGAATTTGCGTTTTTGATAGTTGAGCACGAATGAGCTGGGTTTGTGATTGCAATGACTTTAGTTCTGCCAATGCAACATCATACTCCTCCTTACTAATCGCTTCCTTTTGTAACAGCATGCCCGCTCTATATTCAGTTTCCTGAGCTAATTTTTGTTTAGTTAGTGCCTGTGATAATTGGGCTTGAAGCTCCAAATCATTGATCTTTATTAATACTTTACCCTTACCTACCGAAGTGCCTTCTGTAAAATTAATTGCGGTTACAAGTCCAGAAATTTCACTCCGGATATCAACCTGCTCATTGGCTTCGATTGACCCGGCAATTGAAAGTGAATTAGAAAAATTCTCGGTTTTTGTAATTATGCCATTTACACTGAGCACAGCTGCTGGCCCGCCCGGTTTACGACCACCCATACTCGCTTTCTGAGCTTTATTTTTATTAAAGCGGTATGCAATTGCTCCACCAACAAGAGTCACAATGATTATATATACGATGTATTTTACTTTCATATAATTAGTTATAGTTTTTTAAAATAGTATGTGGCTTTTTAATTTCTTTAGGTTCAATTTTGATCAGGTTATCCTGAATTATACTCAAAACCTCATTGAAAATTTGTTTTTTAGACTCACTTATATTTTGAAGTGATTTATTATTTAATTCTTGAATAGCCTCTTTAATAACAGGGATATCTTTTTGAGCTTTGGCTGTCAATCTGATCAACTGCTCTCTGCGGTCGTATGGATTTTTTTCTCGAAGTATATAGCCTTTTTCTTCTAGGTAATCTAGAATATTGACCATGTATGATTTATCGATATGTAAAATTTCGGCAAGCGCCTTCTGAGAAAGATTCTCATCATGAAAATCAATTAATACCAGAACATAATGATATCGGTCTATTGATAGCTGATTAACCATTTTTGAAAGGGCATTCAGATATTTCTTAGAGGCTGATAATAGCGGATTAGCGAGAGGTTCTTGCATAATTAGTATACAAATCTATTTTTATACCTGGTAATTAGTTGAATGTAGCAACTATTTTACAGCCTGCTGTTTACTTAACCATTGAAAAATCCATTAAAAAGTTATTTTTGGCCCAACCAATTATTAATCCGATTATGAAATATCTGATATCATTTTTTTTGATTGCAATTATGACTACTTCAATAAGTGCCCAGAATAAAATCACGTATGAAATATCTTTTTCAGAACCTCAGACACATTATGTGGATGTTGCCATGCAAATTTCAGGCTTAAATGGTGAATTTCTCGACTTAAAAATGCCAGTTTGGACACCTGGTTCTTATCTAATCAGAGAATTTAGTAAAAATGTAGAGTCTTTTGAGGCGTTTAATACCGCAGGTGCATCTTTAAAGGCCCAGAAAGTAAATAAAAATACCTGGAGGATAGCAACCCAAAAGCAGGGTAGTATCAAGATAAGTTACCGCGTTTATGCGTTTGAACTATCTGTCCGAACTAGTTTTGTAGATGAATCACATGCTTTTTTATCTCCAACGGGAATTTTCATGTATCCTGAAGGGCAGCTGAATTCAGCATCAACTATCACCATTCAACCCTATAAAAATTGGACAAAAATATCTACCGGTCTTGAAATGGTAGCATCAAAGGTTAATACCTTTAATGCCCCAGATTTTGATGTACTGTATGACTCTCCTTTTGAAATTGGTAATCAGGATATCTTTGAGTTTGACGCAGCCGGAGTAAAACATGAGGTTGCGATGTACGGAGGCGGCAATTATGATAAAGACATTCTGAAAAGAGATATGGCAAAAATTGTTGTGGAGCAAACCAAAACATTTGGTGTTAACCCAAACAAAAGGTATGTGTTCATTGTCCATAATTTAAACTCAGGTGGTGGAGGTTTGGAGCATCTAAATTCTACGGTTTTAGGCGCTAGTCGCAATTCCTATGCTACAGAGGCAGGCCGCTTAAGATTTCTAAGCCTTGTTTCGCATGAGTATTTTCACCTTTGGAATGTGAAGCGGCTCAGGCCAATTGCATTAGGCCCATTCAATTATAACGAAGAAAATTACACAAGGAATTTATGGATTGCCGAGGGGTTCACTTCATATTACCAGGGTATTTATACTCAAAGAGCCGGATTGCAAAGCCCTGAGAGTTTTGTTATGAATTTGGCAAACACGATCAGTCAGGTTGAGAATCAGCCAGGTAATCGTGTAGATCCTGTTAGTCAGGCAAGTTTTGATGCTTGGATCAAGCAATATCGCCCAAATGAGAATTCAGCTAATTCAACCATTTCCTATTATAGTAAAGGTTCCCTAATTGCCTTGATCATGGACCTAGAAATTATTCATTCTACCGCTGGTAAATCGGGGCTTGATGAGGTAATGAAGGCAATGTATGACAAGTATTTTGTTAAAAAAGCTAGAGGTTATACCGATGCAGAATTTAAAGCGATGGTAGAAAAAATAGCCGGAAAATCTTTTGATTCAATGTATGCAGATTATATTAATGGAGTTAAAACCATCGACTATAATACCTATTTAAATTATGCTGGCCTAGCACTGATTGATGATGCTGCCTCTGTAAATGATGCATATTTGGGAGCGGCAACTTCGCTAAAAGATGGAAAGATTATAATTAGCAAGGTTTCTCGTGAAAGTCCTGCGTGGCTAGCAGGATTAAATGTGAATGATGAAATTCTATCTATGAATGATCAGCAGATCAATAAGGATTCTGATCCTAGATTATCTGAAGTGGATAAGTTTATTGCCAATAAGCGTGTTGGTGATCAGGTAAAAGTTCTAGTTAACCGTGATACTCAGATGCTGAATATCGATGTGGTGCTTGTTAGAAATCCAAATCATAAATTCAGAATTGCGCCTCTTGAAGCTACTACACCAGCTCAAGTGGCTGTAATGAAGCGATGGTTAAAAATTAACTAACAAAAAAGCAGCCGAAGGCTAATTTTTATTTAGTTGTTTCTGGCAGATTTAATGGAGCTCCGTTTATTTTATAATCCAAGCCAAGAACTCAGTCAGCACTCAAAAATAAATCGCCAGCACCATTTCTATGTTTATAGAGGAACCGATACTCGTACCGTTCCCCTAATACCAAAAAAGCTCAGTGGCTCCTGCTAATGGTTTGTGAAGCTCATCAAGTGCTGTAAAAATAAAACGCGTTCATTTTTTTTGATTCCTTATCCTAAGGATGAAAAATCATGAAACTAAATTTAATCTTATTTGAAGAGCCCTTAATTTTTAGCTAATTTGCTAAATTATCAGAATAAAATAAGTGTATTTATGGCAGAAATAACTCGGGTTTTTGATCTTATACAACTTTCTGTTGAAAAGTATCAGAAGGATGATATGGTGGCAGCCAAGCAGAATGGGCATTGGGAAAAGTATTCGACTGAGCGATTTGTAGGTTTAGTAAACCAAGTGAGCACTGGGCTAATAGCCTCAGGCATCAAGAAGGATGATAAAATTGCGATCATGTCGCCCAACCGGCCAGAATGGAATATTTGCGATTTTGGAATTATGCAGATTGGTGCAACCCAGGTACCCATGTACCCTACACTCGCCGAGAATGATATTAAATTTATTTTGAAAGATGCTGAAGTCAAAATTGTATTTGTTTCTGATAGTATACTGTATGAAAAACTGAACAACATTAGGAAAAACGAACAACTTGATTTAAAGATTTATAGTTTTGATCAGATTGAAGGCGTGCCCTATTGGATGGAACTGTCTGAAATTGCAGATCGCTCCGAACCAATTGACCTTCAAATTTATCGCGATCGTATTCTTCCTACTGATCTTTTGACTTTAATTTATACTTCAGGCACAACCGGAACACCTAAAGGAGTGATGCTTACCCATGACAACCTGGTGAGTAATTGCATTGCATCTTCAGTGATGTATCCCAAAAACTTTTCTAAAGCCTTAAGCTTTTTGCCTCTTTCTCATATTTTTGAGCGGATGGTTTTTTATATGTATTTCTACCTGGGCATATCTATATACTATGCTCAAAGTATGGATACCATAGCTGCAGACCTTGCTGAAGTGAAACCTCATGGTTTTACAACAGTTCCGCGACTGCTTGAAAAGGTTTACGATCGGATTGTTGCCAAAGGGGCAGGTTTAACAGGAATTAAAAGACAATTGTTCTTTTGGGCACTTAATCTGGGGCTCAAATACGAGATGGATGGGAAAAATGGATTTTTCTATGCCGTTCAGCTTAAGATTGCGAATAAAATTATATTTAATAAATGGCGTGAGGCTTTAGGTGGACAAATCATGGCCATTGTATCTGGTGGAGCTGCCCTGCAACCCAGGCTTGCACGTGTTTTTTGGGCAGCAAATATGCCGGTTTTAGAAGGGTATGGATTGACTGAAACATCGCCAGTTATAGCCGTAAACGGACTTGAACCTGGTGATGCAAAATTTACAACCGTAGGTAAAGTGATCAAAGATGTAGTGGTTAAAATTGCTGATGATGGAGAAATATTATGTAAGGGTCCAAATGTAATGAAGGGTTATTACAACCGTCCTGATTTAAGCGATGAAGTGATTGACAAGGAGGGCTTTTTCCATACCGGAGATATTGGTGAGCTTTTGGAAGGCAAATATTTACGTATTACGGATCGCAAAAAGGAAATATTTAAAACTGCCGGAGGAAAGTACATAGCCCCACAGGTTCTTGAAAATAAATTTAAAGAATCGCCTTATATTGAGCAAGTGATTGTAATCGGTGAAAATGAACGTTTCCCAGCTGCATTAATATTGCCCTCATTTCCAGCATTATCGGCTTGGTGTGGCAGATCAGCTATTCCATATACAACGAATGAAGAAATGATCAAAGACCAAAGGGTTATAGATAAGATACAATCTGTGATTGATAATTTTAATAAGGATTTCGGAAATTGGGAGCAGGTTAAAAAGTTTGAATTACTGAGTAATGAATGGAGTATTGATGGCGGTGAACTAACCCCAAAACTAAGTTTAAGAAGAAAAATGATTTTACAAAAATATAAGTCACAAATTGATAATATATATATAAATGCATAAAAATATAAAGATCAGAGCTGCCTTAATCATGCTGGTTATTTTTAGTCTGGCTCTATTTTTTTCAGGCTGTATTGGTGGGCAGATAGGGAAAAACGCTAGCAGCCAATATAAAAACGGAATGGTAGTTTCTGCTCACCCTTCTGCATCTAAAGTAGGCCTTGATATTTTAAAAAAAGGTGGAAATGCTGTAGATGCGGCAGTTGCTGTGCAGTTTGCACTCGCAGTTGTTTATCCTGATGCCGGAAATATTGGCGGAGGTGGATTTATGGTGTATCGGTCGGCTGCTGGAGAACTAGCAACACTTGATTTTAGAGAGAAAGCACCGGGAAATGCAAGCCGTGATATGTACCTGGATTCAGCGGGTAATGCGATAACAGAAAAAAGTATTTTTGGCCATTTAGCTGCCGGAGTTCCTGGAAGCGTAGATGGAATGGTAAAGGCTCATGCCCGTTTTGGAAAATTGAGCTGGGCCGAAGTTGTACAGCCTGCACTGGATCTTGCTAAAAATGGATTCCCCATCACAGAAAGTCAGGCCAAAGAATTTGCAGAAATGCAGGTGTCGCTAAAAAAGTATAATCCTGGGAAAACATATTTTATTAAGGATAAGTGGGCCAAAGGAGATATTTGGATCCAGGATGACCTTGCCAAAACTCTTCAATTGATTAGAGATAAAGGCCGGGAAGGCTTTTATGCTGGCCAAGTGGCTGATCAAATTGTTTCTGAAATGCTTGCCGGCGGAGGCTTGATTAGTAAAGAAGATCTGAAAAATTATCAGGCTCAATGGCGCCAACCGCTAGTTGGAAATTACAAGCAATATAAAGTAATAACCATGCCTCCACCTTCTAGCGGTGGAATCGCACTTTTGCAACTTTTAAGTTCTGTAGAGGAATACCCACTCAAACGTTATGGATTTAATTCTGACTCAAGCATGCAGGTAATGATCGAGGCTGAGAGAAGAGTCTATGCTGATAGAGCTACTCATCTTGGCGATCCTGATTTTTACAAGGTGCCGCAAAAATAT
>NZ_JBIKSU010000147.1:0-3498 GCF_044348475.1 Daejeonella sp.
TTCCTGGAGGCGCAAATCTTACAGGTAATATTGCAGTTACCATGATGCTGGCACTTTGTACATTTGTTCTAACTACTATAAATGGTAATAAAAATTACTGGGGTCACGTATTTACACCGCATGTTCCTTGGTGGTTATATCCATTGATGATTCCGGTTGAGATTGTGGGTTTATTTGTTAAACCAGTTGCATTAATGATTCGTTTATTCGCAAACATTACTGCAGGTCACATTCTGATTTTAAGTTTGATTTCTTTGATCTTCATTCTTAAATCAGTTTTCGTAGCAGGTATCGCAATTCCATTTGTGCTGTTCATCAGTGTGATTGAATTAGTGGTAGGATTTATTCAGGCATTCATTTTCACCATTTTATCGGCCCTATTTATTGGGATGGCGGTTGAAGAGCATGCTGAGCATTAATATGAATTTATTTTTTGTTTAATATATATTTAAAAATCAGATTATGATCGTTGGAAGTATCGCTGGTATTGGCGCAGGATTAGCTGCTATTGGAGCAGGCATTGGTATCGGAAACATTGGTGGAAAAGCTATGGAAGGTATGGCTCGCCAACCTGAAGCAGCATCTAAAATTCAAACAGCTATGTTAATCGCGGCAGCATTCGTTGAGGCGGTAGCATTGTTCGCTGTAGTTGTTGCGTTCTTAGGAACAGGACAAGTAAACTAAAAAAATAAGGCTTGTGCGATTGGCACCGGCCTTATTTTATTATTTTGATTGATTTATTAAATAATATAACAAATGATATTACTGGCATTAAATCCATTAGTTTCTCCGGATCCGGGCTTGTTCATCTGGTCAACAGTTACTTTTTTAATACTGTTTTTCTTGTTAAGCAAGTTTGCCTGGAAGCCAATAGTTAAAGCTCTTGATGAGCGTGAGCGTTCAATAGAAGATGCGCTGGCAAAGGCAGAAATGGCTAAGGTAGAGATGGCTAAGCTGATCAGTGAGAACGAAGATCTATTAAAGGAAGCTCGCCTAGAACGCGACAGCATTTTAAAGGAAGCAAAAGAAATCAAAGATCAGATTGTTAATGATGCAAAAGATTTGGCTAAATCTGAAGGAGCTAAGCTGATCGAAAAAGCAAAAATTGAGATCACTAATCAAAAGCTTGCTGCAATGGCAGAAATTAAAAATCAGGTTTCTAGCTTATCTATTGAAATCGCTGAAAAAGTTTTGCGTAAGCAATTTGAAGATCAGGGTAAACAACAGGCGCTTGTTAATGACCTGTTAAAAGAAGTAAAACTTAATTAAGTTGACAGTTGACAGTTTACAGTTGACAGTTTGAAGGAAGAAATTCAAATAACTAGTAACTAATAACTAACAGCCAACAACTAACAAAAATATGTCAGAAATACAAGTTGCATCGCGTTACGCAAAAGCTTTAATTGATCTTGCGGCTGAACAAAATAGTGTAGAGCCGGTTAAGAAAGATATTGAGTTGTTTCTCGATACCTGCAGGGTTAACCCAGAGCTACAGGCAATTCTTAAGAATCCGATAATCAGTCTTGATAAAAAGGCGAATATCTTGGATGGTTTATTTGGCGATAAACTAAATAAAATGATCCTGTCATTCTTTAAAATTGTAGTTAGAAAAGGGCGTTCCCAAGTTTTATATGCTACAGGAAAGGAATTTATCAACCAGTATAATATTCTTAAGAACGTAGTAAAAGCAACAGTAACTTCTGCTTCTCCCCTAAGTTCAGATAACATTGTACAAATCCAAGAAGTAGTTAAACAAGCAACTAAGGGTGAAGTTATTTTAACTGCCCAAGTTGATCCTGATTTGATTGGAGGGTTTATCTTAAAGGTTGGCGATAAGCAGTTTGATACCAGTTTATCTAGCAAGCTAAATAAATTGAAAAAAGAATTTCAACAAAATTAATTACCCCAAAACCTGAAAAGGAATTTGTTTGCTTCCAATAGGGGTGGAGGCGTAAGATTTACAATATAAAACTCAAAAAATACTACTATGGTAGAGGTAAGACCAGATGAAGTTTCGGCGATTTTAAGACAACAACTGTCAGGCTTTAAATCGGAGGCCGAGCTCGAAGAGGTTGGTACTGTGTTACAAGTGGGTGATGGTATTGCCCGCGTATACGGTTTAACAAAAGTTCAATCAGGTGAGCTGGTTGAATTTGAAAACGGTTTGCAGGGTATCGTATTGAACCTTGAAGAAGACAACGTGGGTGTCGTGTTATTAGGTGCTTTTGATGAAATCAAAGAAGGTGCTACGGTAAAACGTACCAATAAAATTGCTTCCATCAAAGTTGGTGAAGGTATGCTTGGCCGTGTAGTTAATACATTAGGTCAGCCAATTGATGGTAAAGGCCCTATTGCTGGTGAAACTTATGAAATGCCATTAGAGCGTAAAGCTCCGGGTGTTATCTATCGCCAGCCGGTTACAGAGCCATTGCAAACAGGAATCAAGGCAATTGATGCAATGATTCCCATTGGTCGCGGGCAACGTGAGCTTGTGATTGGTGATCGTCAAACCGGAAAAACTGCGGTTTGTATTGATACCATCATCAACCAAAAAGAATTTTATGAAGCAGGTAAGCCTGTATTCTGTATATATGTTGCTATTGGTCAGAAAAATTCTACCGTAGCACAAATATTAAAAGTATTAGAAGAGAATGGTGCTCTACCTTATACAGTGATTGTTGCGGCATCTGCTGCTGACCCTGCTCCGATGCAGTTTTATGCTCCATTTGCTGGTGCTGCAATAGGTGAGTTCTTCCGTGATACAGGCAGACCAGCATTGATCGTTTATGATGATCTTTCTAAGCAGGCAGTTTCGTATCGTGAGGTGTCTTTATTGTTGCGTCGTCCTCCAGGTCGTGAGGCTTATCCAGGTGATGTATTTTACCTTCACAGTCGTTTATTAGAGCGTGCTGCAAAGATCAACCAGAATGATTCCATTGCACAATCAATGAACGATCTTCCGGAATCTATCAGACATATAGTAAAAGGTGGTGGGTCTTTAACAGCATTGCCAATTATTGAAACTCAGGCGGGTGACGTTTCTGCATATATTCCTACGAACGTGATTTCGATCACTGACGGTCAGATATTTTTGGAGTCTAATTTATTCAACGCGGGTGTTCGTCCAGCTATTAACGTAGGTATTTCAGTATCTCGTGTAGGTGGTAACGCACAAATCAAGTCGATGAAGAAAGTTGCAGGTACCTTGAAGCTTGACCAAGCTCAGTATCGTGAATTGGAGGCTTTCTCTAAATTTGGATCTGATCTTGATGCAGCAACAAAATCTGTACTTGATAAAGGTGCCCGTAACGTTGAATTGTTAAAGCAAGCACAGTTTTCGCCTGAAACAGTTGAAAAGCAAGTTGCAATTCTTTATGTTGGAACTAAAAACTTAATGAGAAATGTACCTGTAAACAAGGTTAAAGCATTTGAACATGAGTTTATCCAGCAATTAGATCAGCGCTACCCTGAAGTATTACAGGGGCTAAAAGCAGGTAA
>NZ_JBIKSU010000148.1:0-3454 GCF_044348475.1 Daejeonella sp.
AAAAAAGTTAAAGCATTCAATGTAGGATTCGCTGAGCAATCAATTGATGAATCAGCTTATGCTAAACAGGTTGCTTCAGCCTTAGGCCTCGAGCTGGTAAGCCTCAACTTAGAAGATATCAGTATTGATAATTTCTCCAAATCTATTTTTCATGCAGATCAGCCTCTGGGCGATTCGGCAATTATCCCAACCTACCTGATTGCCAAATCAATCGGCGAACATGTAAAAGTAGTTTTATCGGGCGAGGGTGCCGATGAGCTCTTCCATGGCTATGATCATTATGAGTACGAAAAATATTATTATGGCTTAGGAAAGCTGCCTTTTGAATGTGCAGGAATGCTTCTGAACGGCATTTCAGAGTTAGGAATTCACAAATTTGACCGAATAAAAAACAAACTGCAAAGCATAAGCTCGTTTAAAAAAGATACCGGAACTTCCCGCTGGACTTCTATTTTAAGTCCAGATCTGAGTAAACAATTTTTAACCCCCGATAAAAGACCAAACGGTAATTACGAAAATCAGTTTGATGATTTTTTACAACATTTTAGAACCAATGCAAGCAATCTTGAATCAAGTTTGATGCTTGACCTACTAACCTGGCTTCCAGACGATCTGCTGGTTAAAACCGACCGAATGATGATGGCCTGCAGCGTTGAAGCACGAACTCCATATTTAGATCATGAACTTGTTGAAGTAGTATTAAACTCGTCAGCTCATTTTAATAAGCACCCTTTTCAATCCAAAAATTATTTAAGACAGCTATTGAAAAAGAAACTGCCCGCAAGTATTGCTGAATCTATTTCAAGCAGACCCAAGCAAGGTTTTTTAACTCCTAATCATAAATGGCTAAATTCCAACCTTTCGGAACTGTCTTCTTTTCTATTTTCTAGTGATAATTTGCGCAATAATCCATATCTGAATAATCAAAAAGTAGAGCAACTTTGGCAGGACAATAACAAACAAAAGCCGGGCACCAATAACCGCCTACTTTGGAATTTATTTTGCTTCCTGGAATGGTACCGGCAGCATGAAACTAAATTTGGATTTAAATAAATGAAGAAAAACATCCTTTTAGTTGGTCATAGCGGAGATATGTATGGCGCAAGTCGTTCTCTTATCAAACTCGTCAAAATTCTGGAACAGAATTATACCGTTCATGTAATTTTACCAGAAATAGGAGCATTGTTCGACAATTTAACTGCGATCATCCCATCTCAAAGAATTCTCATCAATGAAGACCTATACATTTTTACGCGCAAATCATTCAAAATAAAGTACCTGATATCAACCTTGTTTCGTTTTTTGAGGAATGTGATTAGCCTAATCAAGATTATCCAAAAATTTAAGATTGAAATTGTTCACACCAATTCAGGAGTGGTTCCTGCACCTGCACTTGCTGCAAAACTTAGCGGCAAAAAACATATTTGGCATATCAGAGAGTGGTTTGGCGACTTTAAACAATTCTGGCCTATATATTCTGGGTATATAACTGGGCTTTCAGATCAAGTGGTATGCGTTTCAAAAACAATGGCCGAACAATTTAAAAATTCCAAAAATATTCTGGCTATTTACAATGGTTTTGAGATCCCAAAGGTTCAAACAAAAGCAACCATTACTGATGACCTACAAAATAAACTGAATAACGCTGACCTGATTCTGGGATGCACATCCAGAATACGCCTTATTCGAAAAGGGCAAGAATACCTGATCGAGGCCATTGGTATACTGACTAAAAAAACAGGCAAAAACATTCAAGCAGTTTTGATTGGGGATTATGTTCCCGGATACGAATCACAAAAGGAATATATCCACAACTTGATCAGCAAATATGACCTTGAAGACCAGATTCATTTTCTTGGTCATTTAAAAGACCCTCTACCTTATTACCGCTTATTCGATGTTTTTGTATTGCCTTCTGGCGAACCAGAACCATTTGGCGGAGTAATAATGGAAGCAATGAGTATGGGGCTTCCCGTTATTGGATCGAATGCTGGTGGAACTACTGAACAAATAGCAGATGGCTGGAATGGCTATTTATTTGAAAATCAAAATGCGGATGATCTGGCACAGAAACTAGCACTTTTTCTGGATGAGAAAGATAAACTCAAACTATTCGGATCACGGTCCATTCAACGAATAGAGGAAAATTTTAGTTTGGAGATTCATGAAGGAAAGGTATTGAGGCTTTATGATGAAATTTTGAAATAGTGATTTTTTTGTTGGTGATTCTCAAGACTAATTTAAAAACCACCCCCTTTTATTCCCCCGCCAGCGGTGGACAAGGGCGCCTAAGGAAAATTTGATTTTAATATTAAATTTCAAGCTTTTTTCGAAATCTCATTATCCGATATGCTGTCCCCCGCGGCTATGAGCGGATTGAAATTATACATGCTTGGTGGGTACCACCAAGCACAAGGAAATTTAAGCATGTCGTATTTGATTTTTTAAATCGTTATGCACGTGTCATCCTGAACAAAGTGAAGGAACTTAGCTGCTACGAAAGCAAAATTATACTAAGAACTACGAAGGTCCCTCACCTGCTGAAGGGCAAGTTTCGGGATGACATTTGATTTTTGATTGAAATTTATTTTTTAAAGCGTTGTGCAGGTGTCATCTCTACCTACCGTCTGACAGATAATGCCGCGCAAGACGGTTATGAAAGTGAAGCACAATTTTTATTCTCCGCCACGCTTGCACAGACCTTTAATAACCGTTCTTCCGCATTGACTGGTGCGGCAATTACAGTCTTAGCCTTCGCAGAACCTTTCATAGCAGCAGGCGCAGCGGCGGCATTTTGGTCCTTTTCTGCTGCAGGAAAAGGACTAGGCCCCCGCGGCTATGAGCGGAATGAAATTATACATGCTTGGTGGGTACCACCAAGCACAAGGGAAATTAGTTATTTGATGAAAATTAGGTTTTTGCCTTTGGCAAAAATTATTTGTGTCTTTTGTCTTGAAACAAAAGGCACCAAAAGTTCAAGAAAGAACGATGCTTCCACCCCCGAGGGCAAAACACCTGGCTCGCCGTTCTTTCATCCCACCGCACGGGAATTGTAGTTCATTTTGTATTTATTCTTTTTAGTCAAAATCTGACAGGGTACTAAGGTGATCGTTAGTGGGGGTTATGAACGTTCATCCACCAACGGCTAAGTACAGGGCTTTGATGATTTGTATTAAGGATGCTATTAGAACTACTGCCCTGTCCAATGCCGCGCAAGACGGTTAATACAATTTTTATTCTCCACCGCTAGCGCGCGCGTGTCGCGGGTGCTTCTCTAACTCAATTAAAAAATTAGTTCATTAACCAAAGAATCCCCCCAAAATTCCAGTATTCTAAATTATTTAAATACTTTTGCTTTGCTAATTGATTGATTCTACCTCAATCATAAAATCAATTACATTGAAAAATCAAATTATTGGAATTTATACCCCAAAGAATGATTTAAACCAATATC
>NZ_JBIKSU010000149.1:0-3423 GCF_044348475.1 Daejeonella sp.
GTATTGGTGATTCTTTTTGGCCCGGATAAAGTGGCACTGGATTTTTCTTTCGCCAATCAAAGAATGGGTCAGATTCATCTTTGATCAGAAAATTATTTGCGATGACTTGTTTGGTCGTATTCAACAATTCATTATCTGCCGGAATTTCTGTAACCTGTACATTTCCATACATCAAGCTACCAATATAACTTCCTGCCAAACCTTCTTTAAATGTTAAGCCGCCATTTGGGCCACTTCCAAACCCTTTAGCGTTGGCAATAATGAGCTTTTTGCCATCTGGCGACACTTTTAGTTTTGCCGGAAACCATCCTGTTGGAATATGTCCAATTACTTTTAATGTAGATACATCAATTACAGCAACGGCATTAATTCCAGATTCTGCAACATAAACCCGTTTCTCATCGGGTGAAACCGCCAAACCAAATGGAATGATCCCTCTTAATTTAGTTAGTTTTTCTTCCGTATATAATTTAATATGTGTGATTATTTTTTGATTATAACTATCAAGAACGGTTATATTATCATTGCTTCCATTGCTGATAAAGACATAATTTCCTGCTGTAACAATAGAATTCGGACTTGATCCACCCACTGCCGGAATACCATCAACTACTTGTCCTACAGGATTACCTGTCTTAGTTTTTGAGAATACTTTTGGTTTCAATGGGTTACTAACCTGTACAGCCCAAACTGAAAATGATTCGGGTGCATTCACGGGGCCTAATCCTTTAACCTGAATAGAATCATTTTCAAATCCTTTTTCTGCCTCCTGAGTATCATAGGCAAAGGCAGGTTTATCTACCGATGTATTTTGCCAAATACCCTTAACTTTTTGTTTTATATAACTGTACGCATACATTCCAACATTGGCTACATATACCGTATTTTCATCTTTTGATAGCGTAATGCCAAAAGGATATCTCCCTACAGGGCAAGATGATATTAGTTTATTCAGTTTTGTGTCAATACAAATCATTCTGAAACCAATCTGATCTACAGCATAAAGAAAGCGTCCATCCTTGCTCAAAACCATATCGCCAATAAAGCCATGCGAATAATCAAATTGATCGCTTTTTGATTTGCAGTCAATTGATCCTAGTGCCAATCCTGTTTCTATTTCAAACTTGTAAACTTTATTGGTCTGTCCTCCAGCCACATAAACAATTTTATTGTCAGGCGATATAGCCAATCCCATAAACACCGACTCAATGATTCCTTTATCTCCTTTTGGAGATTCTGGAACCTGCATGATCTTTGGATTTGCAGATTGAATGTTTTTTAAGATGCTGATTGAAAGCGGACTTGTACCTGAATTTGCTGTGATGGCAATATTTCCATCATTGCTTATTGCAAGTCCGTAGGGGTGAGGTGCAACTTGATGTATTTTTCCAGAAGGAGTAATGATTCGGCCATTTGGAAGAACGGTTTGTCCATTTTTTCGGATAATAACATATTCATCGCCAGCAGGCGCTGAAATTATAGTTTTAGGAACAACCTGAGAATAACAGGATAAAGAAATTAGACTAAGAATAATTAGGTCTGTAATTTTTTTCATGAAAGATTAATATCGCATTTAGGAATGATCGTAGTTTTTTAATATTAACAAGACCCAAAGTATTGTTTTTGATTCATAAACATATTAAAATCATGTTATGAGATTGTATATTTTAGGAGAAATTTATGTTTTTGATAGTTTAAATATTAAAAAAATATAGATCATTTTGTTTAATCAGATCTCCGCATTCGCGCAAGATATTGATCCATATCATCTTCATAGATCATTTCACACTCCCAACCTAATTTTTCTGCAAGTTGTCGTAGCATTAAGAAATCAACATAAAGCCATTTGAACCATTTGCCTTTAACAGACTGATATTCGTATTGATATGAAATTTCACCATAATAATTACTAGCTATAAAATCATCAGATTTATACAAATAAGCAATATCAGATGAATCGAAAAGTACTTGTCCGCCTGGTAATAAAAGTCGTTTTAAATAATCCAGAAAATTAGTTAGTCCCTTGATATCGCCACAAAGTCCAATTCCATTCATTAACATTAATATGGTGTCAAATTGTTCGGATTCAAATTCCAGGATATCTGTATTGATCACCTTTTTTACACCTCTTCTGCGCATGATATCACAGGCTGATTCTGATATTTCAATGGCTGTAACATCTAGGCCCTGCTCCTGTAAAATTAGAGCATGGCTTCCAACACCGGCTCCAATATCTAGTGTATTGCCTTTACAAAGGTTTAAGGCAATAGATTCCAATTCTGTCAATGAATTTTTTGTTCTGTAAAAAATATCTACAGGCATATCTTCAGGCATTCCATAACTATTGTGCAGCCATAATTTGCCTTTTTGCCTTCCTTGATAATGATCCTTTAATACTTTGCCAAAAACATCCATTATTTTATTGAGTATATCTAAAAAATATAGTGCAGATTTAAAGCTGCTAAATAATTTTTAAAGCGAATTTTAGCTAAAATACAGCTTATGGAAAGATTTTTCTTAATTTCTGATTAATTCTGTATTACAAGTATAAAATTAATACTACACAAAATATTTACTATACAATACTAATATTATTAGTATATTGTCGGTTCAATTATGATCTGCTAAAGAAAGATATGCGTGGAGCAGGGGTTGATGTGGCAGTGATTGTCACTCAAAGTTATCCCAAAGGCATGAATTGTTTTGGCGAAAAAGATGGGGTATGGATCTGCTCTTTTGAAGAGGTTAAGGCTGTAGCTTTCGTTTTAAGAGATGGTATTATTCGTCTTTCTAATGCTACTAAATCGCAAGAGAACAGAGGCGACAAAATGCACATGTTGTATGATTACCTTACAGGAGCAGAGTTTTCAGAGCAATGGAAAGCTATTCGAGAAGGCTATATGAGTATGCGTTTGTCTATTCATAAAGAGCGCGATGCTATGGAGAAAATGTGGAAGATGCGTGAAAAGCAATTGGATAAAGTTTTGTTAAATGCATCAAGTATTAAAGGCTCAATTGAAGGTATTGCAGGTGCAGATACAATCTCTTTAAGCTTAAGTGATGAGGAAGATGATCCTTTGTTATTGGAGTAGCATTTATTTTATTAGTATTATTTAGCGGTTTTTTGTCAGATAGGTTTATATATCTCAATACGCAATACTCAAAAAATAGTTGTCTGTTATCTGTTGTCAGTTGTCTGTTATCAGTTGTCTGTTATCAGTTGTCTGTTATCAGTTGTCTGTTATCAGTTGTCTGTTATCAGTTGTCTGAGATATGAAGTCTGAAGTCTGAGATATGAGGTCTGAGGTGCTGTTTTGAAATGAAGTAGAATCTATCGAAATACTCAATACTCAAAAAATAGTTATCAGTTGTCTGAGATATGAAGTCTGAAGTCTGAGATATGAAGTCTGAGATCTGAGGTCT
>NZ_JBIKSU010000150.1:0-3320 GCF_044348475.1 Daejeonella sp.
AACCAGAGAGCATATCCGATTCTTTCAGATAAACAAATAAAATTCCTGCTAGGGTAAAAACTATCATCAGTTTACTCAAAACAGCAATTGGATTATAGCCCATTACCACCCATCCTATACTTCTAAAAAACAAATAAATACCGCCATTAAATTCAAACTTTCCATAATATAGATTGAGGCTTTCGGCAATATGAGCAAGTCGTTCGCTCGTATCGATACTTCCAATACTAATGAATGCGGTTATTAAAAGGCATACTAATCCATATCCAATCGTTTTTTTGATTCCAATTTTTTGAATGAGAAAGGGTATGGCAAGAATTGGCAATAGTTTAGCCTGTACTGATAGGGATAATGCGGTTGCAGATCCAATCAATTGCTGCCTGTAAAAAAGCATTACAGCAAGCAGGAAAAAGAAGATCATGAATGCTTCAAGGTGTATATTGCCAGTAAGTTCTATGATAACCAGCGGGTTGAGTAGATAGATTAAAAGGTTTGAAGGGTCTTGTTTTCTTTTATTTGCTAGTTTATTCAAAAGGTAAAGAGTGCCTATTTCAGAAACAAAAATCATTGACTTCATTACAATTAAATTTGTTTGCAAACTATCCTCCCCAATTACTGATACTATGTTAAAAAGGATCTGAGATAATTGAGGATAAACACTGAAATAATCAGGTGAGTTGAGGTATGGAAATAATTGACTTAAAAAGGCATCTGAATTCTGATTTAAGAATTGCCTGGGTGTGAAGTCGAATGGATTAAAACCTAATTGTTGAATCCGGCCATCCCAGAAAAATCTATAAAAATCGTCAGACAAGGCTGGTTTCGAAAAAATAAGGCAAAACCGGAATAATACGCCGCTAAGTAGAAGAACCTTAAAATTATAATGTCTTTTATTTTTTAAAATAAAATAACTCAATAAAAATAAGGCGCTGTAAACGGTAATGAGTAGTTCAAAATTTGATCTATTGACAAAATAACCCATCAGAACATAACCTGCAAGAGATAGAATCAGTAATGAGTACAATGTTAATCTAGGCATTTATAAAAAATAGCTTACTTTGTAAAAGTATGCAAAAACGCACATTTACAGATCAAATGGGACGGGTTATTTCCCTTAATTATCCACCTAAAAGAATCATTTCGCTAGTTCCTTCACAAACCGAATTGCTCTTTGATCTGGGTTTAGATGAGCAAGTAATTGGAATTACAAAGTTTTGTATCCATCCAAATGAAAAGTTTAATTCCAAAATTAAAGTTGGAGGCACAAAAAAACTCAATTTAGATAAAATAAGAGGCTTGAAACCCGACCTTATTATTGGAAACAAAGAAGAAAACAGCCAAGCTCAGCTAGAGGAATTAATGAATGAGTATCCGGTTTGGATGAGTGATATCAGTATGTTGGAAGATGCTTACAATATGATTGAGCAGGTTGGGATTTTAACTGGGCAAGCTGAAAAAGCTAAAGTATTGGCCTCAACGATTAAAAATCGTTTTGCTGATCTTGAATCGATACGTGCAACTAATTTAAAGACTGCCTATTTTATATGGAAGGATCCCTATATGTTGGCAGCAAAAGAAACTTTTATTGATCATGTTTTGTCAATGGCTGGGTTTGATAATTCAGTTAAACTAAATAGGTATCCCGTGATGAGTTTGGAGCAATTAGAAGATTTAGCTCCTCAAGTTATATTTCTTTCTTCAGAGCCATATCCATTTAAGAATGAACATGTTCAGGAGATGCAGGCTAGGTTTCCTGAATCAAAAGTTATGATTGTTGATGGCGAGCTTTTTTCTTGGTATGGCAGTCGGCTTTTGCATACCCCCGACTATTTACGGTCACTTATAAAGCAAATTAATGGTCATCCATAAATATTAAGCATAATAGATTTTGTAATTAAGTAGAAAAAGGTTAGTTTTGCCGACCGAAATACCTTTAGAAATATTGAGTGTTAAAGCTCATAAATCTTTAGATTTTTCAAATTAATCCTAAAATGCGGATGTGGCGTAATTGGTAGCCGCACCAGACTTAGGATCTGGCGCTTCACGGCGTGGGGGTTCGAGTCCCTTCATCCGCACTGATTAATTCCCCGGCTACAAACCGGGGAATTTTTGTATAAACTAAAACGACATAAAACTCAGACAATGAACATTACACAGGACAAAATAGACAATCTGAATTCTGTACTAACTGTTAAGATTAATCCTGAAGATTACAAAGAGCGTGTAGAAAAGGCGATCAAAGCCCAAGCAAAAAAAGCAAAACTCCCTGGCTTTCGTCCCGGAATGGTTCCTGCAGCACATATCAAAAAAATGTATGGTAAGAGTATTTTAGTTGATGAAGTCAACGCTATTCTGAATGATGCTTTGAGTAATTATATAACTGATAATAAACTTGAAGTTCTTGGTCAGCCATTGCCTAAGGTAGATGATAGCAAGGAGTTTAATTGGGATTTTACCGATGATTTTGAGTTTGTTTACGAACTTGGCTTGGCTCCTGAATTTGAACTTGGATTTACATCAAAAGATAAATTAACCTATTATCAGGTAAAAGTAGATCCTGGAACACTGGCATCTCGTATCACGAACTTAAGAAAAAGCTATGGCAAAATGTCAAATCCTGACGTATCGGCAGATGATGATGTTTTATATGCAGATTTAAAGCAGCTTTCTGCTGATGGTTCTGTTTTTGAAGGTGGCATAAGTGCTACTGCATCTGTTCGCTTAGATCAGGTAAGTGATACTAAGATCAAAAAGTCACTGATTGGATTAAAGAAAG
This sequence comes from Daejeonella sp., assembly GCF_044348475.1. Classification (GTDB taxonomy): domain Bacteria; phylum Bacteroidota; class Bacteroidia; order Sphingobacteriales; family Sphingobacteriaceae; genus Daejeonella. Next base: position 2,777 of record NZ_JBIKSU010000150.1, read on the forward strand.
AAGCAGTTGTGAATGTAGATCTTCAGAAAGCATTTGATGGTAATGCTACAATTATTGCCAAGGTGTTAAATATTTCTGAAGAAGATGCTCAAGACCTTAAATCTAAATTTCAGCTAACGGTTCAAAATATTAATCGCTTAGAAGAAGGAGATTTAAATCAGGAGTTCTTTGATAAGATATTCGGTGCTGATGTTGTTAAAACTGAAAAGGAGTTTAAAGAAAAAATCAAAGAAGAGCTTGAAAGTATGATGGTTCAAAATGCTGACCAGAAGCTTCAGGCAGACATGCTACAGTTTGGTTTAGAAAAAGCTAAACTTAGTCTTCCTGATGAATTTTTAAGACGTTGGCTAAAAGCAACTAATGAAAAACTGAGTGACGAAGAATTGGCACAAGGTTATGATGATTTTGCTCGTAACCTGCGGTGGACTTTGATTGAAAATAAGATCATCAAAGACAATAAACTGGAGATCAAATATGAAGAAGTTTTTGCGGCTGCTAAAAATCGTTTAGATTCTCAGTTCCGTATGTATAGTCCACAGCCGCT
>NZ_JBIKSU010000158.1:0-2976 GCF_044348475.1 Daejeonella sp.
GCTTCTCCTCCACCTAAATTCAAGAAGTATAGGTTGTTCTTTCCATCACGATTGCTGATAAATGCGATCTTTTTTCCATCTGGGCTCCATTTGGGATTAATATTGTTCTTTTCGCCCTGAGTAAGCTGAATGGTATTCGTATTGTCTGATATAAAAAGATGATTTATAAAATCGCTTTTACCTTCAATTGTTTTAAGTTCTTTTACAGCATAAACCACTTTCTTGCCATCTGGAGAAACCCTAACGGTGCTGATTACTTTATGTTTAATGGTTTGCGTGGGCGACCAGTTACTTTTTGTTTGGGCAATGACACTGCTAAGCCCTAGGATTAACAAGCCGATCAATGAAATTCTTTTCATAGAAATGATTTTATAATGGAGTTTTGTTGAATATGTTTACACTAAAATAAACTATTAAAACTAAAAACTCTTAACGGAATTCACACATTTTTTAGATCATATTTTATCACAAAATGCAAGGCTTTATTATTTTCTTTACAACATTTTTACAGCTATTTTGATAAATAAGAGCCTAAAGGCAAACTCATGCCTTACATTTGCACTGCATGTAGATAGAAAATGGATGAGGTGATTTAAAGATTATTGATCCAGATTTCATGGTTCATGTTGTTTTGCTCAAACCTATCATTAATCTCGAGACAGGCATCTTCATTTATTAATTATGCATATTTTCCTGTTTGGCTTTAACTAAACAGAAATAATTTTGAATATCGGTACAATTGAATTATGGAAAATAAAAATTATAACAAAGCCACTCAAGCCGTTTGGGCCGGAGAAGATAATCCTTATTTTAAAGAAGCAGTTACAACTCCAATCGTAAATAGCGTTGCATTTGCTTATAATGATCTTGATAAATGGTATGATATCTCTGTTGGAAAGGAGGATGGTTTTATTTATAGCCGTAATACCAATCCAACGGTAGCCTCTTTGGAAGAAAAAATTAGAGTACTTGAAGGGGCTGAGGCAGCAACAGCATTTGCTACCGGTATGGCAGCAATTAGTAATACCCTGTTTACATTCCTTAAGCCTGGAAAGAGAGTTGTTTCAGTAAAGGATACCTATGGTGGCACAAGTAAATTATTTCTCGATTTTTTTCCTGATTATCAAGTAGAAATAATGCTTTGTGAAACCGGAAATCATGAGGAAATGGAAATCGAAATTGCCAAAGGCTGCGATTTAGTTTACCTGGAAACACCAACCAATCCTACGCTTAAGATAGTAGATATTAAACGTATTGCATTAGCAGCTAAGAAAGTTGGAGCTATCGTTGTTGTGGATAATACTTTTGCTACTCCAATAAATCAAAATCCCTTGTCTTTAGGTGCAGACTTAGTTCTGCATAGTGCTACTAAATATCTGTGTGGTCACTCAGATGCAATGGGTGGTTTATTAGCAGGAAATAAGGAACTTGTTCAGAAGGTATTCCATTTTAGGGAGATTAATGGTGCAAGCCTACAGGCCGATCCTGCATATATGATTGCTAGGGGTATGAAAACTCTTGAATTGAGGGTATCTCGACAAAATGAATCAGCTATGAAAATTGCAAGCTATCTTAAGGCTCATTCTAAGGTGCGTGATGTGTTTTATCCTGGACTTGAAACGCATATTGGGCATGATATTGCTAAATCTCAAATGCGTGGATTTGGGGGTATGTTAAGTTTTGCTTTGGATGGTGGATACAACTTGGTTGAAAAGTTCCTTCCTTCCTTAAAACTGGTGCATTTGGCTGCTAGCCTTGGTTCGGTCAGTACACTTGCCGGCCCACCTCGTACCACAAGCCATGTCGAATTAACAGAGGCTCAACGTGCTATTTTGGGTATACCTGAAAGTTTGATCCGTTATTCAGTAGGAATTGAATCTGTTGATGACCTCCTTCAGGATTTGGAAGATGGATTAAAGAAGATATAGGGCTTAAAAAATAGCCTAGCTAGGTGTACTTATTTTTCTTTTGAGCGGTATTTTTAATTGACAGGAGATGGTCAAAAAGTAAAATTTACAATAATTTCGATAAAATTTTCATTTAATGATCAAATATTAATTATTAATTAATATTTGATAAAAAATAATTTAAAAAGGACTTGTCAATACATGTAATTAAATTAGATTTGTTTAACCTTAAAAAAAAATAACAATGGATAAATTTACAAAAATGAAAGATCTGTTTGCTTCAGTTGAAGTTGACGCTAGCAAATTCTACAATTCAGGAAACAGTGCAGCCGGAACAAGAGTTCGTAAAGGAATGCAAGATTTAAAAAATTTAGCTCAGGAAATCAGAAATGAAGTTACTGAGAAGAAAAATAGTGGTAAATAATTAGACCTGCTATTGAAAATAATTAAAAAGGCCTGCTTAGCAGGCCTTTTTAATTATTCGGGTTTTATACTGGCTTGAATAGGCCAAAGTAGTACGTAGTATTATACTTCTTCTGGGAATAAAAAGTTTACTATTTTATTTAAATTTTAGCCCTTCATTGATCCCTATTTTAGGGAAGTAAATAGTGCCTTCATTTTAACGTTTTCATCATTTCATTAGTGTGCTCCCTCACATCTAGTTGATCTTTTAAAATTCTTCCCTTTGCCAATTTGTATAAGCCGATATTTTTGCGCCCAGATCTGCAGTATCAAACATCCTAATAGTTATTAGAATTTTTGTGTTAGCCCTGGCTGATCATCTTATTTAATCGAATAATCCGTCCATTTGTGTTAGATTTGTGCCAGAATTATGAAAGATTTTAAAAATTATTATCTCATACAGGCAAGTCCTGAAGAAGTTTATCTGGCATTAACTAATCCCCTTACCATTTCATTGTGGACTGGTGCCGAAGCAATAATGAGTACAGATCCTGGTTCAGAGTTTTCTCTTTGGGATGAAAGTATTGTTGGAAAGAATATAGAATTTATAGAAAACAAAAAAATAGTTCAGCAATGGTATTTTGGTGATCAGCCTGAAGAGTCAATG
>NZ_JBIKSU010000151.1:0-3257 GCF_044348475.1 Daejeonella sp.
ATTCCATTATGCCTGCTCCACGTCGAAGCGCATTTGTGAAACTCGAACAAAAGAAGAATGACGACTAAATCAATCCTTAAAAAAGATTAAAGGTAAAACACTCGAGCACGACCAAGTTAAATCGGAAATGAAACACTTTTTGACTATTTTTTTAATTGCGATAACGCTTCCTGTTTTTGCTCAGAATTTAGGGGGAAAGGTTTTTAATCAAACTACGAAGGCCAGCCTTTCAGGAGTTAATATTAAACTTGAAGGTTCTACCTCTTATGCTTTTGCTTCTGATGATAATGGATTGTTTTTAAAAGATTTTTCACCAGGCCGATATAGTTTAAAGGCAAGTAGAGTGGGCTATGAAACTTATACTATTTTTCTTGAGCTTAAAGCTGGTCAATTTTTAGATCTTCAAATCCCGCTGGTTGAAACTATAAATTCACTCTCAGAAATAGAAGTGGTTTCAGCATCGAGAAGGAATACCTCTAGTTTAAAATTACCATTTGCATCTAGTGTTTTAAGCAGACCTTCTCAATCAGAAAATATCCCAAGATCTACCCCAGAATCATTAAGTATTATACCTGGGGTATTTGTTCAAAAAACAAATCACGGTGGCGGCTCGCCCTTTATTAGAGGATTGACAGGTAATCAAACTCTGATGTTGGTTGACGGTATCAGAATGAATAATTCAACCTTCAGATATGGCCCCAATCAGTATTTAAATACGGTTGATCCATTTTCTATTGATAAAATTGAGGTATTAAGGGGAAGCGGTTCTGTTCAGTATGGCTCAGATGCAATGGGTGGAGTTATACAGGTTTTTACCAAAGATCCCGGTTTTTCGGAGAGCGCAAATTTTAAAAGCAGTGTGAGTGCTCGCTATGGAAGCGGAAATATGGAAAAATCTGGGAGTTCTGAATTTGTGTATTCATCTTCAAAATTGGTTTTTTCAGGAGTACTTGGATTGAAAAATTTCGGAGATCTAATAGGTGGAGATACCACAGGAAGACAATCGCCATCGGGCTATAGTGAGTCTGATGCAAGTGTAAAGCTTAAATTAAAACTTTCACAAAGGGCAGAAATAAGTATTGCCAATCAATTTGTACAGCAAAATGATGTGGATGTTTTTCATAAGGTCAGGCTAGAAAACTTTCAGATCAATAAAATGGGTGTTCAGGGCAGGAACTTGAGCTATGTAAAATTTAGAATGCTACAATCCAGTAGGCTTTTTAATGAAATTAATATTACCGGCTCCTTGAACAATACCATTGAAGAAAGAAACAATCAGAAAAACTCAAGTTTTATTACCGGATTTGAAAGAGATAAAGTACGTTCATCCAATCTATCAGCAGAAATATTTTCTAGCCTTTCAACCTATTGGACAGCAAATAGTGGGCTGGAATATTACAGTGATAAAATTAATAGTATCCGGAATAACACCAACAGTCAGAGTGGGGCCTTGACAACACTTCGCGGACTCTATCCCAATAATTCATCGTATTTGAATACTTCCTTGTATTCTCTTCATCATTTTGAGCTGGCTGGATTTAATGCTGAAGCAGGAATTAGGTACAATTGGCTAAAGGCTTCCATATTTGACAAAGACCTTGGTCAGCTAGAAGTATCTCCAGGCGCTTTTGTTTGGAACACAGGGCTTAATTACACGTTGAAAGATCATCATGTGTATGTATCTCTGAACACGGGATACCGGGCTCCAAATATAGACGATATGGGAACATTAGGTATAGTAGATTTCAGATATGAACTTCCATCTTATGCCTTAAAACCTGAGAAAAGCTATAATTCTGAGTTAGGTTATAAGTATGCTTCAAAAAAATTGACGCTTGGCGCAGCGTTATACCGAAATAAATTGATAGACCTTATTACCAGGATTCAAACAACTCAGATAATTGATGGGTATAAAGTATATAAAAAGGAGAATACGGAAGAAGCCTTAATTAAAGGAGTTGAGGGGTTTCTTGGATGGCAGGCTAGCAAATATTTTTCATTGGATATGTTTGCATCCTTTAATCATGGGCAGAATCTATCAAAATCTGAGCCTTTGAGAAGGGTGCCTCCCTTTAACGGGAATATTTCCATGAAATATAAAATAACCAGGCTGTATCTTAAGGGCGAATTAGCTTTGGCTGATAAGCAAGACCGCTTAGCTCAGGGAGACAGAGATGATAACCGGATTCCTCGTAATGGCACACCAGGCTGGAAGGTGTTGAATATTTATTCGGGTTATTCTTTTGGTAAGGCACATGTAAAATTAAGTGCTCAAAATTTATTTAATGTCGATTATCGTACGCATGGAAGCGGAATTAATGCTGTAGGTAGGAGCTTATGGATGAACGTACAGTACAACCTCTAAGCAGATATTAGATTCTTAATTTCAACCATAAACAAAAACACCTTTATATAATACTATATAAAGGTGTTTTTAATATAATTGTTTTAAGAAATTGAATTCTTAGTTACTCTTAGCTTTTGATTTAAACTTAGTGAACTGTGGTTTTCCTTTACTGATAATTTCAGGAGCACCAACTAAGGTCATTGCTGATCGGAATCCAATTTCAGCACTTGTTTCATCTTGCTGCATGAATCTTCTTGTTGCAGGATTTAACCAATAAGCTCTGTCATTCCATGAACCGCCCTTATAAACGCGTGAACGATCGTTCACTAGGGTAGTAGTACCATAAAGACTAGTATTTACAGTATCAAGATAGCCTCTAAAATCAGATTTGTAAGGTTTTCTGGCTAGTGAAGATGAATCAACCGCGACAACATTTCCTTGTATTTCAGACCATTTTTGTTTTTTACCTGACTTTGCTGCATCTTTAATCGGGCGGCCATATTTATCTTTAGCATAAAGACCTTTTTCGCGATTAGATAATTGTTTATTTGCAAATTCATTCCCGCGGAAAGGGTTAAAATCCGAAAAATCTTCGAAGCTTAATTTTCTATAAACATCAGCGGTCCATTCGTTTACATTTCCTGCCATATTGTAAAGCCCAAAGTCATTGGGTATATAATTTCTTACAGGACCAGTAATATCAGCTTTATCATTGAGGTAACCACCTGTTCCCATGTTATCGCCTTCGCCACGTTTAAAATTAGCTAATATCATACCCTGGGTACGCTTTTTAGGTGAACGAACACCTAGGCCATTCCATGGATAAATTCTTCCATCGGCAATATTTTCATATTCAGTATTACCTGCTAAAGCTAAAGCAGCATATTCCCATTCTGCTTCAGTTGGTAAG
>NZ_JBIKSU010000056.1:0-12990 GCF_044348475.1 Daejeonella sp.
TATTGCAATTGCATTCAAGCAGGGTTTAATAGCAGTATAAAACAATTGATCTTCTTCGCTAAGGCCTTCTGGGTTAATATCTTTATTAACTTCTAATTGTTGTAAAGAATGTGTTTTTGGAGTAGAGATTTTTATCATAAGCAAATTAAGTTTTTAGTTTAAACGCACTTAATTTGCGAATGTTTTAAATAGAATAAAAAAAATTTAGATCTTCTTTAAACTTAATTCTCTGGTTAACATCATTTTGCGTAAATTATTCAGTGCATATCGCATGCGGCCAAGCGCAGTGTTTATACTTACCCCACTTAATTCTGATATTTCTTTAAAACTTAGTTCACCAAAATGGCGCATGATCAATACTTCTTTCTGATCTGATGGCAAGTGATGAATGAGTTCTCTTAGATCCTTGTGTGTTTGCTCACGAATCATTTTATCTTCCATGCTATCATCATAAAATTTAATTACTTCGAAAATATCAAAACCATCAACCGTTGTTACCAATGGTTTACGCTTTTCTTTTCGAAAATGATCAATTACAAGATTATGTGCAATACGAATTACCCATGGAAGAAACTTGCCTTCCTCATTATATTTTCCAGCTTTTAGGGTATTAATAACCTTTATAAAAGTATCCTGAAATATATCCTCTGCCAGATAGGAGTCTTTAACTAAGAGATAAATTGAGGTGTATATTTTGGCTTTATGCCTTCGGATAAGTTCCTCCAAGCTAGGCTCATGGCCAATTATGTATTGTTGTACCAGATCCTGGTCACTGATCGAATGAATAGTTATAGCACTCATACTTTAAATTCTTTAGTATTATAATTCTTAAAAAAATGATAGAGTAGAGTTTATTCGATAGCGTTTTTCCTTTAGTTATTTATAATGAAATTAATTGATTTGAAATCAAACAATAATCTTGCCAAAATCAAATAATATTTGATCATTGTTCTTTAATAAATACTTATAGCCGTATTTTTGCGTTTCGAATCATAGGGCTATATCAGTATATACGAAATAAAATAGTTTGGAGTTTGCGAATGAACAAAGAGGCAGAAAAAGATCCTAAAAAGTATATTATTATTAAAGGGGCAAGAGTCCATAATTTAAAGAATATTGATGTCGCCATCCCTAAAAATAAATTAGTTGTCATTACCGGAATGTCTGGTTCAGGCAAGTCGTCACTGGCATTTGATACGCTGTATGCTGAAGGACAAAGGCGATATGTAGAAAGTTTGTCATCATACGCCAGGCAGTTTATGGGGCGAATGAATAAGCCTGATGTTGATTATATTAAAGGTATCGCGCCTGCAATTGCTATTGAGCAAAAGGTTATTACTAGTAATCCACGTTCAACTGTAGGCACTTCAACTGAAATTTATGATTATTTGAAATTGCTTTTTTCAAGAATCGGGAAAACCATATCACCTATTTCAGGAAGTGAAGTTAAAAAAGACACAGTTACGGATGTAATTAATTTCATTTCTGGTTTTTCAGAAGGCACTTCAGTTACTGTTTCTTGCCCTTTGCATGCACATAATAATCGTTCTTTGAAGGAGGAGCTTGCAGTACTACTTCAAAAAGGTTTTACGCGTGTATTGATCAATGAGCAGCTGTCTAAAATCGAAGATCTTTTGGATGATCAGTCAACCGGTAATATAAAATCGGGCAATGACGTGGATATCAAGATCGTTATTGATCGGGTTTCTGTGGCGGCCGATGAGGAGACCCTAAGCCGTATTGCGGATTCAGTTCAAACTGCATTTTTTGAGGGCAGGGGTGATTGCTTTTTAGAAGTAGATGGTCAGATTCATGTGTTTTGCGATCGTTTTGAGCTAGATGGCATACGTTTCGAGGAGCCATCTCCTAATTTTTTCAGTTTTAATAATCCTTTTGGTGCTTGTAAGCGTTGTGAAGGTTATGGTAAGATTATTGGTATTGATGAAGATCTTGTTATTCCGGATAAAAGCAAGTCGGTTTACGATGGTGCCATCGCTCCTTGGAGAGGTGAAAAAATGGGTGAATGGCTACATAAGCTCGTCAAAAATGCCTTAAAATTTGATTTTCCTATTCATCGTTCTTATAATCAGCTAACAGCAGAGCAAAAACAATTAGTATGGTCTGGTAACGAATACTTTAGCGGACTAGATGATTTTTTCAAAGAACTTGAGACTCAAACGTATAAAATTCAATACCGTGTTATGCTTTCAAGGTATCGTGGCAAGACAAACTGCCCGGAATGCCTAGGCAGTCGTCTCCGTGAGGATGCTTCAAACGTAAAGATTGCCGACCACTCTATAACAGATATCGTTTTAATGCCTTTAGATAAAGCACTTGTTTTTTTTCAGGGTTTAGAACTTGACCCAGTTCGAATGAAGATTGCTAAGCGTCTGTTAATGGAGATTACGAACCGAATCAAATTTTTGAATGATGTAGGCTTGAGTTACCTTACCCTGAATAGACTATCAAATACCCTTTCAGGTGGTGAATCGCAGCGTATAAATCTAGCTACCTCATTGGGTAGCTCGCTGGTTGGTTCAGTATATGTTTTAGATGAGCCAAGTATCGGACTTCATCCAAGGGATACTCAACGACTGATTGAAGTATTAATTTCATTGAGAGATGTTGGAAACACTGTATTGGTTGTTGAGCATGAAGAAGAAATCATGAAGGCAGCTGATCATATTATTGATATTGGTCCGGAGGCAGGTACTCATGGTGGTCAGTTGGTGTTTACAGGTACTTATTCTGAAATTTTGAAGGAGGATGGGAGTCTTACCGGGCAATACCTAAGTGGAAAACAAGCAATCGCTATACCACAGCATCGTAGAAAATGGAGTGATTATATTGAAATCAAAGGCGCTAGAGAGAATAATCTAAATAATGTGGATGTTAAATTTCCATTAAATGTTTTAAGCGTGGTTTCAGGTGTTTCCGGTTCTGGGAAAACATCACTGGTGAAGCGAATTTTACAACCTGCCTTGCAGAAAGCTATTGGAAATTATTCTGGTGAACAAACGGGATCTTATGATTCTATAGGTGGAGATTTCAATAAAATTGAACAGGTTGAAATAGTAGATCAGAATCCAATTGGCCGTTCTTCAAGATCTAACCCTGTTACCTATGTGAAGGCATGGGATGAGATACGAAATTTGTTTGCCTCTCAGGGTGCTGCTAAGGCATCTGGTTTGAAGCCGTCTGCATTTTCTTTCAATGTTGAAGGAGGCCGTTGCGATGTTTGTCAGGGCGAAGGTGAGGTGAAAATCGAAATGCAGTTCATGGCAGATATTTATCTTCCTTGCGAATCTTGTTATGGAAAGCGCTTTAAACAGCATGTTCTTGATGTGACCTATAAAGAAAAAAATGTTTTTGAGGTTCTGGATATGACTATTGATGAAGCACTTGAGTTTTTTCAGAGCGAACCTAAAATTGCTGCAAAGATCAAACCGCTTGCTGACGTTGGATTAGGGTATGTTCATCTGGGACAATCATCAAACACACTTTCTGGCGGCGAAGCCCAACGAATTAAACTGGCATCTTTCCTGGTTAAGGGAAACAATAGCAGTAAAACTCTGTTCATTTTTGATGAGCCTACCACCGGGCTTCATTTTCATGACATTAAAAAACTGCTTAAATCGTTTGAAGCTTTAATAGAACAAGGAAACACCATTATTGTTATAGAACACAATATGGATGTAATCAAATGCGCCGATTGGGTAATTGATATTGGACCTGAAGGTGGTGATAGAGGCGGAAATGTTGTGTTTGAAGGGGTTCCCGAAGATCTGATCAAGAAGAAGGATTCCTATACTGGCAGCTTTTTGAAGGAGAGGTTTAAGGGTTTGTCTTAAAGTAGAATTGTGAGCTGAGGATAAAGCTGAATTTTATTTTTTATAATTTTGGAAAGGTGCTGTTGAAGCTTTTCGGTTTGGGCAGTCTGGTGCTCTGCTTTAGTTTTTTGCCATAAAGCAGTCTTTAATTACATTTATCCTGATAGCAAAAAAGCTACCGCTGCCGCCCCGGTTTAATTTAGCCTCTGTTGTAGTTTTTTTGTAAGGCTTGCATGCTTTAGGATTTAATTTTATTAATAAGATCTTAGCTGCAAATAAATAACCACTGTCCCTGCAATCTAAACGGGATTGAAGCGGTAGCCTTTTGCCGAATCAATTTTATTAATCACATCAAAATTTCACGGCAAAAGCTACAGCGGAGAGCCCGGCTACAGAAGCTAGAAAGCAATGGCTTTGCTTTCCAAATCAGAATAATTAATCTGACCTCGTCTTTTATTGTATAAGAGAACACTTATCAAAAGCTCACAATCATCTGATCGTAAGCTTATTCTCTTTAAACTTTGCAATCAAATAATCTGCATATCGTAAATAGCCCAGATCAGTTAAGTGGGTTCCATCTACAGTGCCCTCATTGTCTGTCCCGATTGATCCGGTAGCACTGATATAGATTAGATTTTTCATTCCACCCTGCACCAATTTATCGAATTCTGTTTTCAAGGCCTGATTCTTTTCATCCATGCTCTTTTTCAGATCAGTCTGGAAAATTGCTCGTGTATATTCCACATTCTCAACAAATACTAGTGGAGTAGTTGGATTTTTAGAACGGATCGCTTTTGCTAATGGGATAACACTATCGGTCACTTGTTTTGCTGTCATATTCGGTAGACAATCAATAACGTAATAGGACGCCTTTATTCCTGAAATAAGCTCGGCTATCGGAGGATCCATTCTTCCATTTCCGCTAAAGCCAAAGTTAATACAATCCACATTCAGCTTTCTAGATATGATACTTGTAAATACCATGCCGGGTCTTGAAGCACAACCTCCCTGCAAAATACTAGTGCCATAAAAAACTATGGGTAGCTTTTTATCTGCATCAGGTTTGGTAATCGTACTGCCGTTTTCTAATCCAATTTCCACTTGGGTTGTACCATCGTAAAGTGGTAAATAAAGTTTAAATTCCCTTTCGCCGCTACTAAGACCACTAATCAGTGAGGCTTCGTTTTCTTTTGCTGTTGGTCTGCCTGTATTAACATAAGTCCATACTCCATTAACTTTGCAATACAGATCAACCCCTTTTATGCCCGTTTCGGCCATGTGGTTCATTTTTGTATCACTCAGCAAAGCCCATTTTACTTTCACAGAACTAGAGTTAGTATTAAACCTTATCGATATTCCAGCAGAATTTTTTGACAGATCCCAAACCTGTTTTCTTACTTTATTCTTATAAGATGCGGGTAAACGGTCGTAGGGGCTTTCTTTCTCAGATTCGGCAACTCCGGTGCCCTCAATTAAGAAGGATTCTTTACCATAATAAGTGAAATTTTCTTTTTTAGGAGTTGGTTCTTGTGAGAAAATAGAACTGCTAAGGAAAGTTAGAACTAAGAGACAGATATATCTATTCATGATCATTATTTTAAGTAAAGATAACAGAACAATTCAATCAGCCAAATGGAGAAAAAACAGTTTTGGTAGGTTATTTATGAATATAATTAAGTTTTGGGAAGCGTACTGGAATTATAAAAAGCATTTAAAGCTTATATTGCAAGCGCAATCCAATTGGGCCTGTAACAATTTTTTATGACCTTGATAAAGGAAACCCCATCGATCAAATTAAAATTTTCCTCCTATGAAGTTTTTGTTATCCTGTTACTTGCATTAACACAATTCACTGTTGTTCTTGATTTTATGGTCATGTCGCCGCTGGGCGATATGCTGATGAAATCTATGGGTCTAAGCACCTCGCAATTTGGGCTATGTGTTTCAGCATATGCTTTTAGTGCCGGCATTTCAGGCTTACTGACGGCAGGTTTTGCCGATCGGTTTGACCGGAAAAGCTTATTGCTCTTTTTTTACATAGGCTTTATTGCCGGTACTCTTTTTTGTGGTTTGGCAGATACCTATCCAAAGTTATTACTTGCTAGGATCTTTACTGGAATCTTTGGAGGAGTAATTGGGTCTATTTCAATGGCTATTGTAACCGATATGTTTGTGATTGAAAACAGGGGTAGAGTTATTGGATATCTGCAAATGGGATTTGGTGGCAGCCAGGTTCTTGGAATACCAATTAGTTTATACATAGCAAATCATTGGGGTTGGCAATCTCCATTTCTTATGATTGTGGCATTGGCTAGTTTGATTTTGTTCGCTATTATCATCAAGCTAAAACCTGTAAATGAGCATCTTTTACTAAAATCTGAACGGAATGCAATTGAACATTTATGGCATACGCTAACGCTAAGAAAGTATAGAATAGGATTTTTGGCAACTGCTTTCCTATCATTGGGTGGATTTATGATGATGCCTTGGGGCAGTGCTTTTGCAATAAATAATTTGAATGTTACTTCTCAGCAACTTCCCATTTTATATATGGTTTCAGGTATCACTGCTTTGTTTATTATGCCCGTGATTGGAAAGTTAAGCGATCGGTTCGATAAGTTTACCATTTTCACTGTAGCATCAGTATTGCTTAGTATCGTTGTAATTATTTATACCAATCTTGGACCAGTTGCATTCTGGGTTGTATTACTTATGAATTTAGGTTTTATGGTTGGAATTATGAGCAGGATGGTTCCAGCAGTGGCTTTAAGTTCTGCATTGCCTGAAAAGCAAGACAGAGGAGCATTCATGGGGATTAATGCATCGTTACAACAAATTGCAGGTGGAATTGCAGCAGCATTTGGTGGAATGGTTGTTGTACAGAAAGACAAGTTTAGTCCATTAGAACATTATGATACATTGGGTTATATTATCGTATTTCTTTCCATTGTTTCTATATTTTTAATCCGTAGGGTTAGTAAGCTTATTAAATCTGCAGAGTAGGGTTCAACGTAAAATTGCTCTTGATTAATGATTGATATTCTAACCTTAGCTAAATATTAATTCTGATCCCAATATCTACTTCGAGCTGATGATAGCCAATTTCAGAGAATATATTTATTCAATTGATTAAGAAATAATTTCCGTTAATTTGTTCTAACTAACAATTCCCTACAGAGTATGCTTTCTAAAAAAACGCGTTATGCAATAAAAGCCCTCGTGGTTTTGGGTAAAAATTTTGGGGAGGCGCCAATGCAAATCTCGAAAATTGCTTCTGATGAACATATACCAAAAAAATTCCTTGAACAAATTCTGCTCGATTTAAGGAATGCCGGATTACTTTACAGTAAGAAGGGAGCCGGTGGTGGATATGGGCTGGTAAAAGATCCTGCTGAGATTTTCGTGGTTCAGGTGTTACGTCTTACTGGCGGCCCTGTAGCACTATTGCCATGTGTTAGTTTGAATTTTTATCAGAAGTGTGATGAATGCAGCAATGAAGCAACATGTGGTGTAAGAGATGTGTTTCTGGAAGTTAGAAATGCAACTTTAAAAATTTTAAGTGAAACTAGTATTGCTGATATTATTAGTCGTGAAGGCCTTTTAATTCAAAATACGGGGGTGTAAAAAAATTTTAAATAAAAGTCTACTAAATCTATATACTTTGTATTATATTTGGTCAATGAAAAATTTTGGATGTCATATGAACAATGAAACAACATTAGATTGTTATTATATGTGCATGATAAAACATTGAAGAAGACCAGGTAAAGATTTATTTATATGAACCTCTTCACCTACTGGTAGAAGAGGTTATTTTTTGTAAAAAATTAATGAATAGTTTCAGAACAGAATTAGAAGACCCAATTGTTCAAAAAGATATTGTCGATCTGGCGAAAAAAATCAGAGAATTTCGTGATGGTAAGATACATGATGAGAAGTTCCGTAGTCTCCGTTTAGCCCGTGGTATTTACGGTCAGCGGCAGCCCGGTGTTCAAATGATAAGGATCAAATTACCATTTGGGAAAGTTAGTTTTAAGCAGTTTTTGCGTATTGCCGACATATCAGATGAATATGCAAGCAGTAACCTTCATTTAACAACACGTCAAGATATTCAAATCCATTATGTAAGCCTTGACCGAACTCCAGAGCTATGGGCTAAACTTGAGCAAGATGACATTACGTTAAGGGAAGCCTGTGGTAATACTGTACGAAATGTAACGGCATCACCAACATCTGGTATTGATCCGAATGAGCCCTTTGATGTATCACCTTATGCCTATGCAACTTTCAACTATTTTCTTCGCAATCCAATTTGTCAGGAGATGGGCAGAAAGTTTAAGATCGCCTTTTCTTCAAGCGATGCGGATACAGCCTTTACCTATATTCATGATCTAGGCTTTATTCCTAAACTTATTCTGAAAGAAGGAAAAGAAGTTCGTGGTTTTAAAGTTTTATTTGGTGGTGGCTTAGGGGCGCAGCCATCCATTGCCCATATGGTGAATGAATTTTTGCCCGAAGATGAGCTGATTCCATACATAGAATCAACATTGCGTGTTTTTGACAGGTATGGCGAACGCAGTAACAGAAATAAAGCAAGGATGAAATTTCTTGTTGCAAAATTAGGTCTTGATGAAGTATTAAGCCTTATCGCGCAAGAGAGAGTTGCAAACCAGACTAAACATTTTAAAATTGATCGTGACACGGTTGATCTTCCTCAGATTCCTGACAAAATAGACCTGCCGGATGTGCCTATTTCAGATCAGTTACTTTATCAAAGATGGCTCGATACTAACGTCTTTGAGCAAAAGCAACATGGTTTTTATGGAGTTTACATCAAGGTTACAACTGGAGATATTCCAACAAGCAAGGCTAGGAAATTTATTGCAGCAATCAACGGATTGGTTGGCGATGAAATCCGTATCACAATCAATCAGGGTTTGCTTCTCAAATATGTGCGTAAAGAGGCTTTACCGGTATTGTTTGAGCGATTGAAAGAACTTGATTTTGTAAAACCAGGGTTCGACAGCGTAAGTGACATTACAACATGCCCCGGAACGGATACCTGTAACCTTGGTATTTCAAACAGTACCGAACTTGCACGAGTTCTTGAAGATTTGATCTCAGAAGAATTTGATGAACTGATAGAGAATCAGGATATAAAAATAAAGATTAGCGGCTGTATGAATAGTTGTGGACAACATGGTTTGGCGCATATTGGTTTCCATGGAAGTTCACTCAAAGCTGCAGGTAAGGTTGTGCCTGCTGCTCAGGTTTTATTGGGCGGTGGTACAGTGGGCGATGGTATAGGTCGTGCTGCAGACAAGGTTATCAAGGTGCCTTCTAAAAGAACCAAAGATGTGGTTCGGGTTATATTGGATAATTACAGCCAGAATAAAAAGGGAGATGAATTGTTCAACGACTTTTATGACAGATTTGGTAAAGATTATTTTTACCAGTTATTAAAGCCATTAGCCGATCTAAGTACATTAACTCTAGATGAATTTGTTGATTGGGGTCACGAAGAGGTCTTTGAAACCGCAATTGGCGTTGGAGAATGTGCCGGTGTGATGATTGACCTGGTTTCAACGCTCTTGCTCGAAGCAGAAGAAAAGCTGAATTGGTCAATTGAATCAATGGATGCGAAAGCATATTCTGATTCAATCTATCATGCCTACAGTGTATTTATCAGCAGTGCAAAAGCATTGTTATTGGATAAAGGAATCAATAGCAGTACACAGGTTGGAATTATTCGTGATTTTGATGAGCACTATAAAGACAGTCAGATTCTTCAGGGTTTGGAAAGCTTTGCTGATTTGGTATTGCAAATAAATAAAAATGAACCATCAGCAGAATTTGCCCAAGCTTACCTTGGATCAACTGTTGATTTTATTAAAAGAATTAAACTAGCAAAGGAGTTCAATTAAGATGATAATTACGCAAACAACTAACTCAATTAAAGAACCAAGAATTACGCTGGTGGGTGCAGGTCCGGGTGATGCAGAACTAATTAGCATTAAGGGTGTAAGGGTACTCAAATCTGCAGATGTAGTTCTATATGATGCACTTGTTAATTGTGAATTACTGCAGTTTGCTCCTGAAAATGCAATAAAAGTATTCGTAGGTAAACGTTCTGGTGACCATTCCTATTCTCAGCAAGCTGTTAATAAGTTAATGATTGACTATGCGTTGAACTATGGGCATGTGGTTCGATTAAAAGGAGGTGATCCATTTGTTTTTGGACGTGGATTTGAGGAATTGGAAATGGCTGCATCATACAGTATCCCTGCTGAAGTGGTTCCTGGTATATCGAGCAGTATTTCTGTGCCTGCCCTGCAGGGTATTCCATTAACCCATCGTGGTGCGAGTGAAAGTTTCTGGGTAATTACCGGGACGACCAGTTCTGGCGAGATTTCTAAAGATTTGTATGCTGCTGCAAAATCAAATGCAACGGTTGTGGTTTTAATGGGAATCAAAAGGCTTAAGGATATTGCCGACATTTTTATTGCAGCGGGAAAGCACCGATTGCCAGCTGCGGTTATTCAAAATGGTACTATGGAGAATGAGAAGATTGTTGTTGCTACAGCAGGAACGATCTTTGAATCTGCTCAGGATCAGAAAATAGATTCTCCTGCTTTGATCGTATTTGGTGAAGTTGTGGGGCTACATTCTTTGTTTCAGCCAATTAAGGCATTTTATGAATTCTCAGAACAAGAATAATAAAGTTTTGGAAAACAATACAGGCAATCAACTTTTTCCGGTATTCCTAAAGTTAAACCAATTGAAGGTTTTACTTGTTGGAGCGGGGAACATTGGTCTTGAAAAACTCGAGGCGGTTCTAAGTAATAGTCCTGATACCCAGATCGATATTGTTGCTGAAAGCTTTCTGCCCAAACTGATTCAATTAGCAGGTAATTATCCAAGGGTGAAATTACATTCAAAAAGGTTTGAAGCTACTGATCTGGAAGGTCATGACCTGGTGATTATCGCAACAGGAGATAATATACTGAATGCAGAAATCAGGTCTTTGGCGCGCCCGCTACATTTATTGATCAATGTTGCTGATAAGCCTGATCTATGTGATTTTTATTTGGGATCAATCGTTAAGAAGGGAGATCTTAAGATCGGGATATCAACCAATGGGAAATCGCCAACAATTGCTAAACGACTGAAAGAGATATTTCAAACTAATTTACCCGATGAACTAGATCTAACCTTGCAGCAAATGAATAAGTTGAGAACTACTTTGGGAGGTGATTTTGCGCATAAAGTAAAAGAGCTGAATAAGGCAACTGAATCATTGATCAATAATTCAAATGAGAAACCCTTGGCTCGAAAAATCAGTTGGAAATTATTAGCGGCAGCATTTGCTGGGCTTATTCTCATTGTAATTATGTTTAAATACTATTAAATCGAGATTCGAGACATAAAAGCACCTGATTAATTTTATTTAATTAAGTATTTTTGCCGAAACGTTCGCAAAAAATGAAAGAACAATCTAAGCTTATTCGTACCCAGGTGCCTCGCTCATCAAACAGAGAGCATTCTGTGCCTTTATATCTGACATCCAGTTTTGTTTTTGATGATTCAGAACATGGCAGAGCAATGTTTGCCGATGAGGTTGAAGGGAATATTTATTCGCGTTATTCTAATCCAAATACCAACGAGTTTATTGAGAAAGTGCGCGATTTTGAGGGTGCAGAAGCTGGCTTAGCCTTCTCATCAGGAATGGCAGCTGTGTTTGCATCCATTGCAGGTTTACTACGTAGCGGTGATCATATTGTTGCTTTTCGCTCAATTTTTGGATCTACTCACCAGCTTTTTACGCAATTGCTGCCTCGCTGGGGAATTACCACTACCTACGTAGATGCCTCAAAGCCTGAAGATTTTGAAGCAGCATTACGTCCAGAAACTAAAATGGTGTTTCTTGAAACGCCTTCAAATCCCGGTCTTGAATTAGTAGATTTGGAATGGCTGGGTAATTTAAAGAAGAAACACAATTTCATCCTGAATGTTGACAACTGTTTTGCAACACCCTATCTGCAAAAGCCAATTCAATTTGGCGCCGATCTTGTAAGCCACTCGGCAACCAAATATATGGACGGACAGGGTAGAGTGCTGGGCGGGGTAGTGGTAGGCCGTAAAGATCTGATGAAAGAACTGATGTTTTTTATCAGGCATACTGGTCCGGCAATGTCGCCATTCAATGCATGGACCCTATCTAAAAGTCTTGAAACACTTTCACTACGTATGGACAGGCATTGTAGTAATGCTTTGAAAGTGGCAGAAACTCTTGAACAGTATCCTGAAATAGAGCTTGTCAGATATCCATTTCTCCCATCTCATCCACAATATGAATTGGCAAAACGCCAGATGAAACAGGGTGGCGGCATCGTAACCTTTATTGTAAAGGGAGGTTTTGAACGGGCAAAGCGTTTTATGGATGCACTTCAAATGATCAGGTTGTCGCCCAATCTAGGCGATACCCGTTCAATAGCTACACATCCAGCTTCAACAACTCATTCCAAATTAAGTGATGCTGAACGTGCGCAGATCGGAATATTTCCTGGAAGCATCAGAATCTCTGTTGGCTTGGAGGATAGTGATGATATCCTTTCAGACCTGACTGAAGCACTTAATAAATCTATAAACTGATTTAATACAATGAACAAATCAGCAGAGATATTACAGGAAATTGCAGGATTGAGTATAGAACAGTCACTTGAATTGTTAGTCAATCGATTTCCTGGGAAAGTGGTTTTTTCGACCAGTTTTGGTTGGGAAGACCAGGTTATTTCTCATCTAATTTTTTCAAATAAAATGCCTGTTAAAGTATTCACTCTCGAAACAGGCCGACTTTTTCCAGAAACTTATTACGTATGGAACCGAACCATTGAAAAATATGGAGTACCGGTTCATGCATATTACCCCAATACAGAGGCGGTTGAGCAAATGGTCAGTGTCAATGGTCCGAGTAGTTTTTATGGATCGGTAGAGAACCGTAAAGAGTGCTGTGGAATCAGAAAGGTTGAACCCTTAAAACGTGCTCTTGCCGGAAATTCATTGTGGATAACCGGAATACGTGCTGAACAATCAATCAATAGGGAAGATATGAATGCTGTAGAATGGGATGAATCTAATCAGCTGCATAAATTTCATCCTA
>NZ_JBIKSU010000152.1:0-3186 GCF_044348475.1 Daejeonella sp.
CCGGGCTTTTTGGAGTTCTGATTGGCACTTGGCTAAGGCGTAAAGACCGAGAAGAAAGTGTGAAAATTTCATGGATGTTCTCCATTGGAATATTAGCCGTTATCCTTGGCCTGATCTGGGATCTTTGTTTCCCTATAAATAAGGCCCTTTGGACCAGCTCATTTGTACTATATGCAGGCGGATTGGCCACCATCGGTCTTGCATTATGTTATTGGCTAATTGATGTACAAGGTTATAAAAAGGGCACAACACCTTTTGTTGTTTATGGAGTCAATGCAATTACAGTCTTTTTTCTTTCCGGACTCATCCCAAGAATATTAACCATGATCACGGTAACCATGCCAGATGGAACCCCAGTTAATTCAAGAATCTGGATGTATGAAACTTTCTATACCCCCTATTTTACACCAGTAAACGCATCACTCGCCGGTGCAATCACATTCATTCTGATATGGCTTGCCATTCTTTGGTGGATGTTTAAACGGAAGATTATAGTGAAAGTTTAATTTAATGCTTAGTTTTGCAAAACCAATTATTTCAAGAATCATATGAGAAAAATGAATAAACTGATTGCCTTTTCAGTAGCGATAGTTATCGCTATAGCTGGAACGGCTAACGCTCAAACAACTGTAAAGAGCAAGACTGGCGCGGCATCCGAGATTATCCCTTTAGATCCGGCAGTAAGAACAGGAAAACTACCAAACGGATTTACGTATTACATCCGTAAAAATGTTGAGCCAAAAAACAGGGTAACATTATACCTTGCCAACAAGATAGGTTCCATTATGGAAAATGACGATCAGCTCGGACTGGCGCATTTTATGGAGCATATGGGCTTTAACGGAACAAAGAATTTTCCGAAAAACGACTTGGTGAATTACCTTCAAAAAACAGGTGTACGCTTTGGGGCCGACCTAAATGCCTATACCAGTTTTGATGAAACTGTGTACCAACTTCCTATTCCATCTGATGATCCTGAGATCCTGAAAAATGGAGTTCAGATTATGCGCGATTGGGCGCAAGATGCAACATTAGATGATGCAGAGATCAATAAAGAACGGGGAGTAGTAATAGAAGAAAAGAGATTAGGAAAAGGTGCTCAGCAGCGTATGCAGGATCAGTATCTTCCAATGCTTTTCAATAACTCCCGTTATTCAAACCGTTTACCAATTGGTACAGAAGAGGTGTTAAAGAATTTTACCCCTGCTACCCTGCGTCAATTTTACGCTGACTGGTACCGCCCAGATCTTCAGGCCCTGATTGTAGTTGGAGATATTGATGTAGCTGCTATGGAACAAACGATCAAAGCAAAATTCTCTGATCTTAAAAAGCCAGCAAAACCACGTTTGCGTACAAAATATTCAATTACATTGCTGAATAAAAATCAGTTTATTACTGTTACTGATAAAGAATTTCCGGTAAGTGTGGCTCAGATCTTAATTAAGCACCCAGAATCAAAACTGATTACTAAAACTGATTACAGAAATAGTATAGTCAGGTCTTTATTCAACCAAATGCTGGGTGCCCGCTTTGCCGATCTAAGCAAGCAGGCAGATCCTCCATTCCTTCAAGGGGGTGCCAATATCAGTCCATTTTTAGCCGGGCTGGATAATTACAGCGCCTTTGTTGTGGCTAAACCAGGCGAAATGGAAAGAGGTTTTAAAGCCGTACTTACTGAAACCGAACGCTTACAACGTTTTGGATTCACACAAACAGAATTAGACCGTGCAAAACAATCCTATTTAACTACTATGGAATCTTCTTTCAAGGAGAAAGATAAAACACCTTCAGCTAGTTTTGTGAACGAATACTTGCGTCATTTTCTTGAAGAAGAGGCTAGTCCGGGTATAGAATATGAGTTTAATATGGCTAACTCTTTAACAGGAGGTATCACTTTGGCTGATCTTAACGGATATTCCAAAAAATATATCACTGATGTAAACCGTGATGTAATCATTATGGGCCCTGAAAAGGATAAAGCTAATTTGCCAGATGAGTCAACTATTGAAAAATGGATCAGCGCAACCAAGCAAAGTAATTTAACTGCTTACGTAGATCAGGTATCTGATAAACCACTCCTGGCAGCTAAACTTACTGGAGGAAAAGTAATTTCTGAATCAAAGACCGCTGAAATTGGTGTTACAGAGCTAAAATTGAGCAATGGCATCAAGGTAATTTTAAAGCCTACAGATTTTAAAAATGATGAAATCAGCTTTTCTGCCTTTAGTCCGGGTGGTACCTCACTATACAGTGACGCAGATTTTCAGTCAGCTTCGTATGCAACTACTATCATAAGAAGTGGCGGTGTTGGCGAGTTCAATTCTGTTCAGCTTCCAAAATTATTGAGTGGTAAGCGTGTTTCTGTAAACCCTTACATTGCAGAAAGATCAGAAGGAATATCAGGAGCAACAACACCAAAAGATCTTGAAACAGCACTTCAACTTACCTATTTGTATTTCACCTCTCCACGTAAAGATGCAGAAACCTTCAAAGGACTGATGGCACAACAGAAAGGTAGTTTGGCAAACAGAGGCAATGATCCAAACAGTGTATTTGCAGATTCATTATCTGCTATTTTAGGCAACTATAATGTTCGCCGTACCGGACCATCTGTAGAAAAACTAAATCAAATCAACCTAGACAGAGCATTTGACATCTACAAGGAACGATTTGCTGATGCAAGTGATTGGACTTTCGTTTTTGTTGGTAATTTCGATGCAGAAAAAATCAAGCCCTTACTGGCGCAGTACTTAGGTTCATTGCCATCAATTAACCGCAAAGAAACTGCAAAAGATCTTGGTATAACTATTCCTGCTGGAAAGATTGATAAAAAGATCTATAAAGGACAAGAACCAAAGGCTAACGTTCGTCTAGTATTTAGTGGCGATTATACCTACAGCGTAAAACACAACAATCAGTTAGATGCTCTAGCTGAAGTATTAACAATCAAACTGATTGAACGTTTGCGTGAAGATGAAGGCGGCGTATATGGTGTTGGTGCGCGTGCATCTTATTCCAAATTTCCAAAAAGCAAATACACCTTCAATATTTCCTTTGGTTGTGCGCCTGAGAATGTTGAAAAACTAATCAGCTCTACATTAGACGAAATTAATAAGATCAAACAGAATGGTGCTCTGAAATTAGATATTGAAAAATTTATTGCTGAAGAGACCCGTTCTACTGAAA
>NZ_JBIKSU010000018.1:0-41772 GCF_044348475.1 Daejeonella sp.
ATAATTACCTCAGGCGATTACACAGTAGATAGCCTTGAATCACTGATTGAGGCATTGGCAAAAGCTAAAGCCGGGCAGGTAGTGTTCATCCCCGGAGATAAGATTATAGACATGACCACCTTTATTTATATCGATAAGATCATACTTAAGATTCCTGAGGGAGTTACATTGGCAAGCGATAGAGGGCACAATGGATCAGAAGGTGCCCAGATCACAAGTGATGGTTTAGATACTCCCGGCATGATTCTGGTCAATGGCGCTAATGTCAGAATAAGTGGTATTCGTTTAGAAGGTCCAAATCCAAAACGCTATTTAGACCATCATAAACGTGCATTCGGCCCGGGAGGGCCTGGTCATCCTTATTATTATAAATTCCCAACTTCAAATGGAATACTCTGTAAATTTCCTGATCTTGAGGTTGATAATTGTATCATTACTGCGTTCTCACATGCTGGAATAAATTTGCAGGCCGGTACCAGACATCATATACATCATAACCTCATTCACCGTTGCCAGTATAACGGACTTGGTTACGGAGTGAGCCATGATAAGGCAAGTTCAACCATAGAATTTAATCAGTTCAATGAAAACAGACATTCATTGGCAGGAACCGGCAGTCCCGGCTGCGGATATATTGCACGCAATAATGTGGAACTTGGAATTTCGCTGAGCCATAACTTTGACATGCATGGAGGTCGCGACCGCAAAGACAATACAACCATTGCAGGAACTACCATGGAAATGTACAACAATACCTTTCTTGGCCCTCAAAGGGCTGTCGTAATCCGAGGAGTACCTCAAGATAAATGTGATGTACACCATAACTGGATGCCTACTCATAAGAATGCAAGCTCAGCTGTAAGAGCTGAAGAAAAAACATATACCACCAATAATCTTTATGCCGACGGCGAAGTTGCCTGATCTGATATCACATTTTAAAATGAAAGCTCTTTCAACATCTGGAAGAGCTTTTTTATTCCGGCTTTCGTCAAAACATCAAATTTTTTCTAAATTGATTTTTTCAAAAACATAAAAATGAGAACAAAATACCTACACTTCCTAGCAGTACTACTTATTACCTTATTGAGTACATTCTCTTTGGCACAAGACAAGAAGGAGCTAACCATCGTTACTTTCGGAAACTCAACTACAGCACTGCGTAAAGGAATTGAAAAGGTTTATGCTGTGCGTATCCATGAAGGGCTAATCGAAAATGGTATTCCAAATAAAGTGATCAACTCGGGCATCGGCGGCAGCCATACCGGCTCAATCAAAGATAATGACAAAGGAAAGGTTGAACATGGAATGGATCGTTTTGAAAAAGCTGTATTAAGCCATCGTCCAGATTGGGTTACACTAAACTTTGGATTAAATGATGCTTATCAGGATAAAGGAGAAGGAACTAGCTCACGCATTCCCATTGAAAAATATACCGAAAACCTGACCTATTTCATTACAGAGATCAAAAAAATTGATGGTAAAATTATTCTTCTAACCCCCAATCCACTGAGCTCAAAACTTGAGCAGTTTCGGCATGATCGTCTTAAAATTTACAAAAATGCTGTAATCAAACTCGCAAAATCTGAAAATGTGGAACTGATCAATTCATGGAAACTATTTCATCGCTATGCAAAAAAGAATGCAACAGGAATGGAAGGTTTACTGCCCGACGGTACACATCCAATGGACACCGGTCATCAACTGATTGCCGAAAAGATTATAAAAATAATTAAGAAGAAAAATCGCTGAATTTTAAAGCCGGAACATCTTCTTTGCATTAAAGTATAAGATTTTACGCTCAATTTCTTTGCTTGCAGATAGCTTTTTAATGGCAGCAATAGTTCCGGCACCCTGACAAGCCGGTCCATGACCGGCATAATCATCGCAATCACTTCCATAAAGTAATTTATCCTGATGCTTACTTAAAAAGGCACGGGCATGATCTTCATCTCTAGTCAGGGAACTTAATCCGGAACCTCCTGAAATATCTCCATACATATTCGGATAATCACTCATCAAGCGATCTGTTAACCCTCCCGGGCTAACCTTCCCTCTAGGATACAGAATGTTTTGATCCGGATGGTTCTTGTCAATATTAGCCCAGAATGTTTGTGAATGCCCTAAAAAATTAACCTTGGGATATTTTTCAAGCATTTTATGAAAGCGCTCAAAACCACGGTTATACATATTATACTGCCAATGCATGAGTACAGGCACGTCGTATTGTTGAGCTAGTTGATAGATTTTCTGCATCTCTGGCGAATCGCAGTCTACATTGAATTTCAATTCACCAATCACCTTAGCACCTAGCTTCAGATACTTTTCAATCTCTGGAATAGCCCCAAGAAAATCAGGAACTTCACACGCACCAAAAAGCATTTCTGATGCATGTTCACGGGCATATTGATAACAGGTTTCATTACCTCCAGCTTTAACTTGCAAACCATTACTCACTCCATAATGGGTTGAACCATAGTTCAAGGGCCTACCAGCAGGAAGAAGTATAGTGGTTGTCACACCCATCATCCGCTGATGTGCAAGCATTTTTTCCTGACTCCTACCCGCATAATCAGTATGCTGATGAATATCAATTATCGGTTCAGAACTCTGAAGCTCTGTTCCATTAAGTTTTAAAGTATAACCCGCAAGCAGTAAACCTGTTCCTGTAATAAAATGACGTCGGTTAAGCGTGTTTTTTATTTCCATAATAACATTTAAGTACCCAATTTACATAATTTAAAACAACATGGCGACTTACGAAATCACCTCACCGAGCGCAAAGTGATTTCGTCAGTCACATTTAAGAAGGCGAAGACGAATTTGTCTTCCATAACGTCTAGGTAAATTCGAAACCCGATAGCTATCGGGTCTGAAACAGTCACCGCTATTTTACAGATAATCAGTCTAAACTAATCAAATCTTAATTAACTTTAAGCTCTAAACTAAAACCATGAAAGCAGTTAAAGCATATGCCGCACTAAGCGCTGAAAAACCCCTAGAACCCTATCAAATTGACCGTCGTGAACCTGGCTCAGACGATGTAGAAATCGAAATTCTGTTTAGCGGTGTATGCCATTCTGATATACATACCGCAAGGAATGAATGGCATGGAACGGTTTATCCGGTTGTTCCCGGGCATGAAATTGTTGGCAAAGTAACCCGTGTGGGTGATGCTGTCAGCCGTTTTAAAATTGGCGATTATGTAGGTGTTGGCTGCTTCGTTGATTCTTGCAGACAGTGCACTAATTGCAAAGATGATCAGGAACAATATTGTGAAAATGGGCATACACAAACGTATAATTCTTATTCACAAGACCGTAAAACTATAACGCATGGCGGATACTCCAGCCATATTGTTGTTACTCAACATTTTGTATTGAATGTTTCTGATAAATTACCATTAGCAAATGTAGCCCCTTTACTATGTGCAGGTATCACTACCTACTCTCCTTTGAAACACTGGAATGTTAAAAAGGGAGATAAATTGGCGGTATTGGGCTTAGGCGGGCTTGGGCACATGGCCGTTAAGATAGCCTCATCAATGGGAGCAGAAGTAACGGTATTGAGCCGGTCAAAAGGTAAAGAAAAAGACGCTGAACGATTAGGTGCAAAACATTTCAAGATCACTTCTGATCCTGAGAACATGAAAAACTTAGCCGGAAGTTTTGACTTTATCATCGATACCGTTTCAGCAGCACATGATTACAATCAATACCTTGCCCTATTGAGAACGAACGGAGTAATGGTACTTTTAGGTGCTCCTCCAACTCCTTCAGAGGTTTCAGCATTTCAGCTTATTGGTGGTCGCAGAAGTTTAGTTGGCTCATTGGTAGGTGGCATCAAAGAAACCCAGGAAATGCTCAATTACTGTGCAGATCATAACATTAGCTCAGATATTGAACTTATAAATATGAATCAGATCAATGAAGCATATGAAAGAACACTTGCCGGTGATGTACATTATCGTTTTGTAATCGATATGAAATCACTAAATTGAGCTTGATTAAATTTAAACACAAATTACCTATAATTAGATTAGAAATTAACATTCAAAAAATTGATCATGATTAAAAAAATGCCATTTTTAATAAGTGCCCTTGCGGTTATCCTCACCGCTTATAGCAATGGGGCCTATTCGCAGGATAGCAGCACAGATCCTGTAGAAAAACTTGCTCCCAATAGTACTTACCCATCTGCTTTCCCGGGACAGACAAGAATTGCCGGTGTAAAAACCAAGGCAGCAATACAATCAAAAATACTTGTAAACGGACTTAAAAGGCCATGGGGAATGACGGTATTGCCCGATGGAAGGCTTTTGATCACTGAAAAAGCTGGAGTTATGAAAATTGTCACAACTTCAGGAACAGTAAGTGAACCGATTACCGGTTTGCCTGAAGTAAACTCTGCCGGACAAGGAGGTTTACTGGGCCTCACCATTGATCCTGATTTTACAAAAAACAGAATGGTTTACTGGTCATTTTCTGAAAAATCAGCTTCAGGAAACCTAACTGCAATTGCCAAAGGAACACTGTCATCAGATGAAAAAAGAATAGAAAACGTCACTGTGATTTATCGTGCAAATCCGGCACATCCAAGTACTGGGCATTATGGTGGAAGAATTCTGGTTGATAAAACTGGCAATTTATTGATCACAACCGGCGAACGCTCTTCATTAGAAACCAGACCTCAGGCTCAGTTTCTGACCTCGGCTAATGGAAAAGTAATCCGCATCACTAAAGATGGAAAGCCTGCTCCGGGCAATCCCTTTCTGAATAATCCTGAAGCTAAACCTGAGATTTATTCATATGGTCACCGAAACGTTCAAAACCTAGCCTTTCATCCGGCCACAGGCGATATTTGGACCGCTGAATTTGGACCTAGAGGTGGCGATGAATTAAATCTGATCAAACCAGGCAACAACTACGGCTGGCCAATCATTACCTACGGTATTGAATATAGCGGTGCTAAAATAGGTGATGCCATTCAGCAGAAAGAAGGAATGGTACAGCCTGTATATTACTGGGATCCGGTAATTTCGCCAAGCGGAATGTCGTTCTACAGCAGTAACACGATTCCTGAATGGAAAAATAACCTGTTCATTGGAAGTTTGAGTGGAATGCATGTACTTAGACTAGTCATCAAGAATAATAAAGTTATTGGTGAAGAACGACTACTTGCCGATCAAAAACAGCGTTTCAGATCGGTTATTGAAGGTAAAGATGGTGCATTGTATGCCATCACAGATGAAGGAAGATTATACAGGCTAGGAAAATAAAAAAGCAAAAATTTTTATTAGTTAAAACAATCATATTCACTAACAGGGATTGGTTTTATGCCAATCCCTGTTTTTTTATGCCCTAAAACAAGGTTTAGCATTCAAAATTATTGGCAAAATTGATGATATTTAATTCTTTAATTAGATATTAGTTTAATAAACAAATTACGAAAAAGCTAAATGCTAATTCAGGCTACCAGAATGAGATCAACCCTTCCTAAATTATCAAGCTTATTTACTTTACTTATTTTTCCGCTTGTACTATTTTCACAGGAAAATAAATTCAGTACGTACACTCAGGATCTGAGCGGAACAGATCTAAAATTTGACATGGTGGCTATTCAGGCAGGTGAGTTTATGATGGGCAGCCCTGAAAATGAAGCTGGCAGGCGCCCAGATGAAGGCCCTCAACATCCAGTAAAAATAAGTGCTTTTTGGATTGGTAAACATGAAGTTACATGGGATCTTTTTGAGCCATTCGTCTATAAAAATCAGGAAATCCGTCGAAGTAGCCTTCCATTAACACAAGAGGTTGATGCATTAACACGGCCAACAAGGCCCTATGTTGATATGACATGGGGAATGGGTAAGGAAGGTTTTCCAGCAATTGGAATGACCCACTACTCTGCTGTTCAATTCTGCAAATGGCTATACGCCAGAACAGGCATATTTTACAGGCTGCCTACCGAAGCAGAATGGGAGTATGCCTGCCGCGCTCAAAGCAAAGGCCCCTTCTCCTTCCCCGCAGATTCAAAACTTGATGAATATGCATGGTATAGTGATAATAGTGATAAAAAAACACATCCTGTAGGAAGCAAAAAGCCAAATGCATGGGGACTTTATGATATGCATGGAAATGTAACCGAGTGGACCATTGATCAATACAAAGCAGATACTTACAGCGCATATAAAAATACCACAGCTCTAAACCCGTTAGTCCAGGCAGAAACATTATACCCGCATGCTGTGCGTGGTGGATCTTATGAAGATTCTGCCAATGATCTTAGGTCTGCAAGCCGCAGGGGTTCAGATCCGGAGTGGAAAAAAATTGACCCACAAATACCAAAAAGTAACTGGTGGCTAACCGGAGGTACATTTGTAGGTATCCGTCTTGTACGGCCTCTTGTACCCCCTACCCAAGAAGAAATTCAAGCATATTACAATCGAGAACCTATAGCTGATTATTAAATCAAATTATTCATAACATGAAGAACAAAATTTCTGAAACTAACGACAGGAGGGATTTTTTAAAAACCTCAGCCATCCTCACAGGAGGCGCCTTACTTGGTAGTATTCCTCTTGCAGGCGCATATGCATCTGGATCAGATACCATAAAAATTGCACTGATAGGTTGTGGTGGTCGTGGAACCGGCGCTGCATTTCAGGCGCTGAGCACCAAGTATAATTTAAAATTGGTTGCAATGGCTGATGCATTTCCCGATAAACTCGACAAATGCTATAAAGCCTTACTTGCAAAATATGGCGCTGAAAAAGTAAGCGTTCCTGATGATAAGAAATTTGTAGGTTTCGACGGATATAAGCAAGCAATAGCTGAGGCTGATGTAGTTTTACTGGCAACTCCTCCTGGGTTCAGACCTTCGCATTTTGCTGAAGCCGTAAAACAGAATAAGCAAATTTTCATGGAAAAACCAGTTGCAACTGATTCACCTGGTATCCGCAGTGTGCTGGCAACTGCAGAAGAAGCCAAACGTAAGAAATTAAACGTAGTAGTTGGTTTGCAACGTCATTATCAAAAAAACTACATTGAATTAATGGATCGTGTGCATCAAGGCGATATAGGCGAGGTAATTTCTGGTCAAGTTTACTGGAATAGTGGCGGTGTTTGGGTAAATCCTCGCCAAGCTAATCAAACTGAAATGGAACACCAGATGAGAAACTGGTACTATTTCAACTGGCTTTGTGGCGATCATATTGTTGAACAGCATGTGCATAATATTGACGTAGCCAATTGGGTAAAAAATAAATACCCTGTATCTGCTTATGGAGCGGGTGGACGATTCTTACGTAATGGAAAAGAGCATGGTGAGATTTATGATAACCATTCAGTTGAATTTGTTTATGACGATGGAACCATTATATCAAGCCAGTGTCGCCATTTTACAGGTGGAGCAAACAGAGTAGATGAATCTTTCCAGGGAACAAAAGGAAAAGTATATTTTGACTCTAATAATAAAGGAAAAATCTGGGATCACAAAGGCAAAGTTTTGGTAAATTATGACGGTAAAAATGATGCAAACCCGTATCAAACCGAGCATGATGAACTATTTGCGGCAATTACTGCTAATGAATACAAATTCGCGGATGCTGAAAATGCTGCAAAAAGTACGATGACTGCAATTATGGGTCGTTATGCTACCTACTCAGGCGATATTATTAAATGGGATGATGCATTAAACTCTCCAATCAGCCTGTTCCCGGAACGCTTAGCATGGGATGCGATGCCAAAGGTATTACCTGATGCAAACGGAAACTATCCATTTGCAATTCCAGGAGTCACTAAAGTAATTTAATACTAAAAAGCTGATCATTCAAAATAAAAACGATATGAAAAGAAGTGAATTCATAAAAAGCTCCACCTTATTTGGTCTCTCTCTTGCTGGGGCGAGCGCTGCATTTGGATCAAGTTTAAGCAAGCCAGCAAAGGCAGAAAAAACTTTTAATTTAAATTATGCCCCACATGCAGGAATGTTCGCAGCTCATGCCGGAGATAATTTCATTGATCAAATCATGTTCATGCATGATCAGGGATTTAGAAGTATTGAAGACAATGGACTTGTAAAACGCCCTCTTGCATTACAAGAAGAAATTGGCAAAACCCTGGCAAAACTGGGCATGAGCATGGGTGTATTCGTAGTAGATAAGGGAGGCAATGGCGCTAATACGTTAGCTGCTGGCAAACAAGAATACATTGATATTTTCTTAAATGGCTGCCGCCAGGCAGTTGAAGCAGCAAAACGTGTCAATGCAAAATGGATTACCGTAGTTCCTGGCGATTTTGAACGGACTCTTCCGATTGGAATTCAAACCGGAAATGTGATTGAAGCATTAAGACGTGGAGCAGAAATTTTTGAACCCCACGGACTAATCATGGTTCTTGAACCATTGAGCGATACCCCTAACCTATTTTTACGCAATACTGATCAAACTCATTTGATCTGTAAGGGTGTAAATAGTCCTTCGTGTAAAATTCTCTATGACATTTATCATATGCAGAAAAACGAAGGGAATCTGATCCCTATGATGGAAAAATGTTGGGATGAGATAGCCTATATTCAGATTGGAGATAATCCGGGAAGAAAAGAACCCACAACCGGAGAAATCAATTACCGTAATTTATTTAAATACATAGATGGCAAAGGCTACAAAGGAATTCTTGGAATGGAGCATGGTAATTCGCTTCCTGGAAAAAATGGAGAGCTTGCCCTAATAAAAGCCTATAGAGAGGTAGATAATTTTAAATAAATCAGAATTTAATTATACCAGGAGTTAGTTTAAAATACCTCCTGGTATAATTGAAATAATTTACCTTTTCTGCAATGCTCTAAATTATCTATCATTTGATAGCTAAAATGGCATCTTCAATGGATTTGATTCCATCTAATAATGAAATAACAGGCACTCTGTTTTTATCCAATTGTAACGGCCAGGCACAAGCAAGATCATTATTTCTGCCATCTTCCTAAACCAATCTGCTGAGGATCATTAATACAGTCAAATTACGTTAGGTTAATTTTATTACTTTAAAGAAAGCATGCCTGATCAAATAGCCTTAAAAATAGAAAATACGTAACTTTGATTTAATTCTAAAAACACAATTAAATTATAGAATATGAAATCAATCCTTGTCATCTCTCTAGTATTCATTCTATTTTCCTGCAAACAAAATGCAAGTGAAAACACAGGGCCAAACGAGCAGATTCAATTTGTAAACTATATTAAAGTTCTTAGAGATACAGTAAACGTATCTGAACAAAACAAGCCTCTTCGAAATTTTCTATTAGAAAAGGGCATATCCTCTTCTAAAATCTATGTTAAAGACAGCCTACAAATGAAATTTAATTCCTGGCAAGCTACAGTTCTGGATATTATTGACAAGCAGGCAAGCACAGAAATAAATGTGGGTATACTCGTAGACCCAACAAATAAATCAGCGCAAAAATCGATTGTTTTAAGCTCTATAGTTGACTACTCTGGGAAAGCACTAATACAAGGCCTAAAAGCTGGAGACGAAGTAAAAATCAGTGGCATTTTCATTGAAAAGAAAGGATTCATCGATATAGACAATTACAGCGATTATAAGTTTTCCAAAAATGTATTTGACAATCCTGAATTCAAAACAAAACTTTTGAAAATAGAAAAATTATAATTTTTGGGTAAGCTATTTAATTTTTAATAAATAGATGGCTACACAAAAACTAAATTCCATTCTTCAAAATAGAACCTAAAAAAATTTTAAAATTTAGAATCCAATTCCCGCAAATCCTTGCCAATATTGCATCATGAATGAAGTTATCTTAAAACACATCAAAACTTTCGAAATGATCGGCGTGATCATGAGGATAATAAGTTTTACACTCGTAAGCTGGCTTGGCCCTGAAAGTCCGTTTCTATTTGTCTGGATTTTCAATACGCTTGATGCAATCCTACTTTCCTGGTGTGCCATCCTTAAAAAGGATAAAGCATATACCGTATTGAATCTGTTCTGGATTTTGGTAGGAATTATAGGTATACTAAGGGCCAGCGGACTATTACACTAACTAGCTGGTCTGGTAGAATATTTCGGTTCTAATTTTTTCATTTTTGATTCTATATTTTTTTACCTTGTTTTGATTTAAACAACATGATACATTTTCAGAATGAAAAATAATAAGGAAAAAACTACAACTATCTCAAGACTCAGCTTTTTAAAAAACACCGGTATTGTAGCAGCAGGATTAACCTTTCTGCCTGGTTTGGTTAGCTCAAAGCTTAGAGATAGCTTATTGAGTTCTGGCTTAGCTGCCGGCAATATCATTGATTACCAGATTATAATTCCATCTCTGGTAAGTTCCATTGAAAATCAAGCAGCACAACAACTTCAAAAATATCTATCTAAAATATCTATAAAGCCAATTCCAATTGCAGAAGAGGGTAAAACAGTAGTTACCTATGGCATTTATATTGGCGAAACAGAATTTGCCAAGGCAAATGAAATCAATTTCAATCAGCTACCTGAAGCAGGTTTTATTACTAAAACTACCGGCAACAATTTTATTATTGTTGGTGGCTCAAAAAAGGGATTGCTTTTTGGAGTTTACGACCTACTAGAAGGTTTAGGATTTAGAAAATATGCCAATGAAGATGCTACCAGCCCGAAGATTAAATCATTCGAACTAGAACAGGGAACAAAAACATATGAGCCGCTAATAAAATACAGAACAACTTCCTATAGCCAAATGGCAGATCAGGAGTATTCAGACTGGCATAAACTCTCTTCAAGAGATGACTGGGGATTATTTGTACATACATTTAACACGCTTGTACCGCAACAAATATATGGTAAAACTCATCCTGAATATTATTCACTGATTGCTGGCAAGCGACAACCAGGCACCCAGCTTTGTCTTTCAAATCCGGAAGTATTAAAAGTACTAGTTGAAAGCCTAAAAAATAAGATACAGGAAAAACCGGCTTCTACCTATTGGTCTGTAAGCCAAGATGATAACGACAGATATTGCCAATGCGATGCTTGTAAAGCATTAAATGAAAAATACGGAAAAGTTCCAAGTGGATCTATCATTCACTTTGTAAATCAGGTTGCCAAAGAATTCCCAGATAAAATCATTTCTACCCTGGCCTATTGGTATACCAGGAAGGCTCCCAAAAACATTGAAATTGAGTCGAATGTAAATATTATGCTTTGTAATATTGAAAGTAGAAGGCAAGCACCTGTATTTATTACTGACCCTGCATTTTCAAATGATCTGAGAGACTGGGGCGCACTTTCAAAAGATATCCTGATCTGGGATTATAATATTCAGTTCACCAATTACATTTCACCTTTCCCAAATCTGTATACCTTAAAGCCGAATATTAAATTCTATACCGATAATCAGGTCAAAGGTTTGTTCATGCAGGCAAATGATGAAGCGGCAGCTGAAATGGCCTTGCTTCGATCCTATCTGATCAGCAAACTCATGTGGAATCCGGATGCAGATGACAAAGCCATTATCAATGAATTCCTAACCGGCTATTTCGGTGCTGCGGCTCCATTTATAAGTCAGTACATTGAAAGCATGCAAGAATCTCTGGTAAAAAGCGGAATGGTATTGAGTATTTTCGGAGATCCTATCCATGCAAAGAACTCCTATTTGTCTGCAGAAATGATGCAGCAGTATAAGCTGCTCTTTGATAATGCAGAAAAGGCTGTGATAGCTGATCCAAAATTAGTACAGCGTGTAAGAACCGCACGATTGCCAATCATGTATGCAGAAATTCAGATCGGACGCACCGAAATCGATACAGCTAGAAGCATGTTCCGCAAGGGGATTAATGGCTATATACTCGCAAAACCTGAAATGAAGTTATTGGTTAACCGCTTTGCTGATATATGCAAACTGAATAAAGTAAAACTGGTACGTGAGCGGGCAGGAACACCGGAGCATTATCGTGCATCCTATAACCGCATCTTCAGCAATATGGAGGGAATGATGAAGGTAAAATCATTCAGAAAAAAAATTACTCCAATCACCAGTCCAAACCCAAAATCAAAAGGTCTTGAAAGCCTTACCGACGGAGTTTTTGCTTCGTATGAATCGTGGCAAGAAGCTGATCAGAACTGGGTTTATTATACCGGACAGCATATGGATTTTATTCTAGATTTAGGGTCAGTGATGGCTATAACATCAGTCAATATGGATTTCCTTAACCCGCAGGCACAACCCGACTGGCATTTGTTTGCGCTTCCTAAACATGTAAGTTATTCACTATCTGCTGATGGAAACAATTACTCTGAACCGGTAATGATCATCAATGATAACAATCCAAATCCGCTTGAAAACCCAGAGATCATCAAAATTTCTATCCTGCCTTTTCAAGCAATTATGAAGACTGGGACAAAGGCTCGATACATCAAAGTTCATGCAGAAAGCTTATTAAAAACTCCTTCATGGCATATCCGATCAGGGCAAGATATTTCTATTTATTGTGATGAGATTGTAGTGAAATAGTTGATTTAAAAAGACTAGGCCCCCGCGGCTATGAGCGGGAGTAGTTTTATATAGTTTACTTAGCTAACTCCAAGTACAGGATAATTTATGTCAAACTTAAACAAATCGTCCATTCACTGAACCTACGTTCACCTCTCTTCCGCATTGACTGGTGCGGCAATTACAACCCTAGCCCTCGCAGAACCTTTCATAGCAGCAGGCGCAGCGGTAGCGTTTATTCGCTGTTTTTTTATTGTTTTTAAAAGGTGCTCATGGTCTCGTCGTACCGCCTCGGCTTGGTTCTTTTTTGCTACAGAAAAAGAACTAAGCCCCCGCGGCTATGAGCGGATTGAAATTATGAATGAAAGCTAGCTAACTCCAATTACAGGAAAATTTATATCAATCTCAAACAAATCGTCCATTCACTGAACCTCCGTTCACCTCTCTTCCGCATTGACTGGTGCGGCACGCAGTCCAATAGCCAACCCACTGACTTTCATAGCATCAGGCGCAGCGGTAGCGTTTTGGTTCTTTTTTGCTACAGAAAAAGAACTAGGCCCCCGCGGCTATGAGCGGAATGAAATTAGGTATGCTTGGTGGGTACCACCAAGGATAAGGGAAATTAGTTATTTGATGAAAATTAGGTTTTTGCCTTTGGCAAAAATTATTTGTGTCTTTTGTCTTGAAACAAAAGGCACCAAAAGTTCAAGAAAGAACGATGCTTCCACCGCACAGGGCAAAACACCTGGCCCGCCGTTCTTTCATCCCACCGCGCGTGAATTGTAATTCATTTGATATTTATTTTCATTATTCAAAATCTGACAGAGTACTAAGGTTAACGTTAGTGGGGTTATGAACGTTCATCAACAAACGGCTGCGTACAGGGCTTTGATTTTTGTATTAAGGATGAATTAGAATTAACGCCCTGTCCAATGCCGCGCAAAACGGTTAATCCAATTTTTATTCTCCGACACGCTCGCACAGACCTTTAATAACCTCTCTTCCGCATTGACTGGTGCGGCAATTACAGTCTTAGCCCTCGCAGAACCTTTCATAGCAGCAGGCGCAGCGGTAGCGTTTATTCGGTGTTTTTTTATTGTTTTTAAAAGGTGCTCATGGTCTCGTCGTACCGCCTCGGCTTGGTTCTTTTTTGCTACAGAAAAAGAACTAAGCCCCCGCGGCTATGAGCGGAAAGAAATCATGAATGCTTCGTGGGTACCACCAAGCACATGGAAAAAGATAAAGAAATTTATTTCGTCAACTCAACAGGCTTAAGCTTTAAACCAGCTCCTGCTTTAAGCAATTCTTGAGTAATGCTGCGTGTATAAGTTTTGATCTCTTCCTGAAAATCTATAACTGAAGCCCCTGAACGTATCTCTTCGAGTCGCTTCTCCCAGTTTCCGGTAAGTTCTGCCTGAGCGATCTTATGATCTTTAACTACCTCATACACTGCAAGACCAGTTGGGGTTGGTACCAGGTTTTTCTTTTCACGCAAAATATAATCCCGTTTCAATAGGGTTTCAATGATCGCTGCCCTAGTAGCAGGAGTACCTAAACCACTATCCTTCATTGCATAACGTAACTCTTCATCATCTATCTCCTTTCCTGCAGTTTCAAGGGCTTTTAATAAGCTTGCCTCATTATACAGTGGCTTAGGTTTAGTTTGTTTTTCAAGTAAGGCTTTATCAACTATCGGCAAATTCTCTCCTTCCTTCACTTTTGGCAGAGAAGCATTATCTTCATCCTTTTTTTCCTCATCAGGCTCGTTGAATACGGCTCGCCAACCGGCAGTACTAATCACAGTTCCACTGGCGATATACTTGGCACCTGATTGAACCGTAATTTTAGTGATTTCCTTGATACATTCTTGATGAAATGCCTCCAGTGTGCGGCCCAAAACCAGGTCAAAAACGGCTTGCTTATCGGCCGAAAGATTATACGGTTTTTCTCCCGTTGGCAAAACAGCGTGGTGATCGGTCACTTTTTTGAAATTCACACTGCGCTTATTCAACTTAACTCCCATAAGATAAGATGCCTGCCTACCAAAAATTTCATGATCCTTGAATTTTTCAATCAAGGCTGGAATTCCGGCAAATACATCATCTCCAATATACCTGCTACCCGTACGAGGATAGGTAACTAAC
Source organism: Daejeonella sp. (assembly GCF_044348475.1). Taxonomy (GTDB): domain Bacteria; phylum Bacteroidota; class Bacteroidia; order Sphingobacteriales; family Sphingobacteriaceae; genus Daejeonella. The sequence goes on from NZ_JBIKSU010000018.1 coordinate 14,628, forward strand.
TTACTTTCATACAGATTTTGAAGAAGGTTCAGAGTTTGATCAGCAGTAAATCCATTTTTTTTATTTGCTTCCTGCTGCAAACTACTCAAATCATGCAAGAGCGGTGGTGGTTCTTTCCTCGGCTTTGCCTCTACAGTAAGAATATGTCCGCCAGTTGGGAAGCCCGCAGCCACATCTTCTACCTGCTCAAGTAAAACCTGCGCCTCCTCCTTGCTTTTAAAATTTTCGATCGATATAGCCCTAAAAGCCTGTCCCTCTTTATCTACTTGAATGCACACCTGATAATAAAGCTGAGGTGCAAAATTCTTATTCTCAAGATATCGTGAGCAAATCATTGCCAATGTGGGAGTTTGTACCCTTCCCAGCGAAAGAACTGATCGTGTTCCCGATGAAATACTCAGTGCTTGTGTGGCATTCATACCCACCAACCAGTCGGATTGAGAGCGGCAATGAGCAGAATTAAATAAAGTATCGTAATCAGATCCAGGTTTGAGATTACGGAAACCTTCTTTAATGGCTTCATCCGTTTGGGATGAAATCCAAAGTCGTTTAAAAGGTTTTTTACATTTCAGGTAATAGTATATATAACGGAATATCAATTCACCTTCTCTTCCAGCATCTGTAGCAACGATGATATCAGTTGCTTCATCAAATAAGGTCTGAATAATATTGAGTTGTTTCCTGACACCTGGGTCTTCAACCAGACCATCCTTTGTCATTACCTTACGTATGGAAAGTTTAAACTTTGCAGGCAACATGGGCAGATTATGCACATTCCATCCTCGAAAGCCATACTCCTGGGGTGGTGCCAACTGCAATAAATGTCCAAAAGCCCAGGTAAAAGTAAAGCCTTTACCTTCCATATAACCGTCTTTTTTGGTTGTAGCCCCAAATACTTTGGCTATTTCCCTAGCAACAGACGGCTTTTCGGCAATGATTACTTTCATAGGTTAAATTTTGAACTTGGCTAAAGTAGGTAATAAGTTTTAAGTGGTAAGTTGTAAGTTTTAGGTTGTAAGTTGTAGGTTTTAGGTTGTAAGTTATAGGTTATAAGTTAAAAGAAGAAAGGTGAAAGCAGAAAGGTGAAAGGTGAAAGGTGAAAGGTGAAAGGTGAAAGGTGAAAGGTGAAAGGTGAAAGGTGAAAGCAGAAAGGTGAAAGCAGAAAGCTAAAAGAAAATTGTGCAATCTCAAATCTCCCATCTCATATCTCCAATCTCATATCTCATATCTCCAATCAGTTCTAAGTAATAAGTTCTAAGTTAAATTTGGGTGTGAAAGTCTTGATAAATTTTAACAAAAAATAAGCTAAATAATTTTTCATAGACATTAAAATGAGCATTTATAAGGGTTTTGTTGTGCCTTGTTGTTTAGGTTTCTTTGGTAGTATCTTGATGGAAAAGATAGATTTTTGTTTTATTTGGCTTTCAAAAGAAAGAAATATTGGTTCTTGAGTAGCATTGCTTTACTATTTAAATAGGTTATAAATAAATTCGTGTGAATTTCATGAAGGTCCCTCACCTGCTGAAGGGCAGGTTTCGGGATGACATTGGATTTTTGATTGAAATTTATTTTTAAAAATCGCTATACAGGTGTCCTACCTACCGGCAGGCATAGGCAGGTAATGCCGCACAATACGGTTATGATGGTGAAGCATAATTATTTTTATCCGCCACGCTTGCACAGACCTTTAATACCCGTTCTTCCGCATTGACTGGTGCGGCAATTACTGTCCTAGCCCTCGCAGAACCTTTCATAGCAGCAGGCGCAGCGGTAGCGTTTATTCGGTGTAGTTTATTGTTTTTTAAAGGCCCTCATGGTCTCGTCGTGCCGCCTCGGCTTGGTCCTTTTTTGCTACAGAAAAAGGTAAAGCCCCCGCGGCTATGAGCGGAATGAAATTATGAATGAAAGCTAGCTAACTCCAAGTACAGGAAAACTCATATCAATCTCAAACAAATCGTCCATTCACTGCACCTCCGTTCACCTTTCTTCCGCATTGACTGGTGCGGCAATGACAACCCCAGCCCTCGCAGAACCTTTCATAGCAGCAGGCGCAGCGGTGGCATTTATTCGGTGTAGTTTATTGTTTTTTAAAGGCCCTCATGGTCTCGTCGTACTGCCTCGGCTTGGTCCTTTTTTGCTACAGAAAAAGGTAAAGCCCCCGCGGCTATGAGCGGAATGAAATGATGAATGGTAGACAGCTAAGTCTAGGAACAGGAAAACTCATATCAATCTCAAACAAATCGTCCATTCACTGCACCTCCGTTCACCTTTCTTCCGCATTGACTGGTGCGGCAATTACAACCCTAGCCCTCGCAGAACCTTTCATAGCAGCAGGCGCAGCGGTAGCGTTTTGGTTCTTTTTTGCTACAGAAAAAGAACTAAGCCCCCGCGGCTATGAGCGGAGTGAAATTATACATGCTTCGTGGGTACCACCAAGCACAAGGAAAATCCAATTTTTTTTCACCTCCCCCCTTACACAAACCTTCAACAACCTCTCTTCCACCTAGATTCCCATCGGGAACTGGATTAGTCTTAAAAATAAATTCAAATTCCCTATGTTTGAGTATATGACCCAGCCACCTATCCAATCTAATCCGGTACGCCGCATACTTGCAGCCAGCCTCATTGGCACCACTATTGAGTTTTTCGATTTTTACATTTATGCCACTGCCGCAGTGCTGGTATTCCCAAAATTATTTTTCTCGGCCTCAGATCCAGCCATAGCCACACTCGAGTCGTTAGCTACTTTTGCCCTTGCCTTTTTTGCACGCCCATTGGGTGCAGCATTATTTGGGCATTTTGGCGACCGTAATGGACGAAAGGCAACACTAGTAGCTGCATTAATGACAATGGGACCATCAACTGTGGCTATCGGACTCTTGCCGGGCTATGCTTCAATTGGAATTGCCGCACCAATATTGTTGGCCGTATTTCGTTTTGGCCAGGGATTAGGCCTTGGCGGCGAATGGGGAGGTGCGGTATTACTAGCAACAGAAAATGCACCAGCACACAAAAAAGCGTGGTACGGTATGTTTCCACAATTAGGTGCTCCCATAGGTTTCCTTTTATCTACCGGCTCATTTTTTATATTGAGCAAAACTATGAATGAAAGCGACTTTATAAACTACGGATGGCGTATACCTTTCATAGCGAGTGCACTTCTGGTTTTTGTTGGCCTGTATGTGCGCTTAAAAATCACTGAAACACCCGATTTTATAAAGATAGTAGACAACAAGCAACGCTCAAAAATGCCTGTTAAAGATGTTTTTGTAAAACATACCAAAGCCATAACCCTAGGTACCTTGGCTACAGTAACCACTTTCCTGCTGTTTTATTTAATGACTGTATTTACATTAAGCTGGGGTACAACGGAACTAAAATACACCAAAAGCGATTTCCTGATTTTGCAAATGATCTCCATGCTATTCTTCGGATTAGGTATCCCATTATCTGCTTGGTTGGCTGATACATACGGACGCAATAAAATGCTTGTTTCAGCCACTAGTGCGATCATGTTATTTGGAATTTTCTTCCCATTCCTATTTATAGCCGGCAACTCATTCCTAACAGGTTTATTTCTGTCGGTTGGCATGTTCCTGATGGGCCTAAGCTACGGACCAATAGGCACGGCCTTGGCAGGGATATTTCCGGCACCTGTACGTTATACGGGCGCTTCTCTGGCCTTTACGCTAGCCGGAATCTTAGGTGCATCCCTAACCCCATATTTAGCAACCACCCTAGCCCAAAATTACGGTCTTGCTTATGTGGGCTATTACTTAACCTTAGCTGCCGGACTAACGCTATTTGCTTTACTCGGGTCGCGGAAAATGATGCATGAAGAGGCCTAGTTATAAAAATTGCTAAATAATCTATTCAGACTAATCGTCATAATCAGTCAATAAAAAGCTTAGATGCAATTTTGTGAAGAGCTGTGCCTGATTTGCGATGAATAAGTATAAATAATTATGAAAATATACTGAATAACAGAAAAGCTTTAATTAATTTTTTAGATTTATATATCAGGATAACGAGGTAAATTAAATCCAGTTCAAAAAATTAATTACATGGCAAAGAAACCAACCGAAATCATTAGCAGCACTAAAGATTTATTACCAATTACTGAAATCATGGAGTCGAATCCAACATTTTCACGGCGTCAAATGCTGGGGATAGGCGGTATAGCAGGTTTAACGGCTTTAACAGGCCTATCTACCGAAACTATTGCCCAAACTCAGCAACGAAAACCTCGTATTGCAGTTCTGGTTAGCTATTGGGCTTTTACAAGATCACATGCCGATTGGATTGTAAACAAATTGATTGACGGTTATTGGTGGGATGGTGCCCATACTGATTCACGAGTGGAAGTTGTTTCCGTTTTTATTCATCAGCTTGAAGAAAGCGGTTTGGGACAGAAAGTTTGCAAGGCAAAAAATATTCCAATCTTCAAAACAGTAGGAGAAGCTGTTACACTTGGTGGCAAAGACCTTGCAGTAGATGGCGTGGTCATAGTAGCTGAACATGGTGAATATGCAACCGATTTAAAGGGCCACTGGTTATTACCACGCTGGTGGATTTTCCAGCAAGTTATTCAGGTTTTTGAGAAGAGTAAGCGCTCAGTACCAGTATTTAATGACAAGCACCTCTCCTACAATTGGGATGAAGCAAAATGGATGTTTAATAAATCGCGTGAGTTAAACTTTCCGTTAACAGGAGGATCATCCATTCCAGCCTATTATCGCAAGCCTGAGATAGAAATTGATATTGATACTCCTATAAAAAATTCGATTGTAATTGGAGGAGCCGGAGACGAGGGTGGTATTTTCCATGCTATTGATGTGCTCCAAGGCTTCGTAGAACGACGTAAAGGCGGCGAAACTGGTGTCAAGTCGATACAATCTATTCGTGGGACTGAAGCCTGGAAATGGGTAGAACGCAATCCATGGGCCGGCAAATTACTCGATGCTGTTGCCATACAATTTGACTTTAAGCCCGGATATTTCCAAGAAACTCCACAAACAAATATATGTGTCATCAACTATAATGATGGTACAAAAGCAGCCGTAATTGGTGGCCGCAGTGTGGGCTGGACTTACGCTGGTGAAATCCAGGGAAAAAATGAGCCCACCATCATATCAATGCTTGGATGGGCTGGTCCATACGATCAGTACCATGCATCTAACGCTCAACCTCACTGGATTACCGAAATGATGGTGACTAAAAAGGAACCATTCAATGCAGAGAGATTACTTCTTTCAACAGGTATTACCAATCACTATATGGAATCTAACTGGGAAGGCAGCAAGTACTCTGCAGTTGGACGAAACCTCGAAACACCAGAATTGAACATCAAGTACCGCTCTACCCGAGGTGCACAATTCAGTAAAGGAGAGCGACCACCAGCAAGACCATATATTAGGGGGTTTAATGAGTAGGAGGTAAGTTATAGGTAATAGGTTATAAGTTATAAGTAATAGGTTATAAGTTATAAGTATAAAGCTGAAAGCTAAAAGTTAAAAGCTGAAAGTAGAAAGTTAAAAGTTAAAAGCTGAAAGTAAAAAGCGAAATTTTGTTTAGTAAATATTAATACCGTCTAACCACCTAACCACCTAACCAACTGACAACTGACAACTGACAACTGACAACTGATAACAGATAACAGATAACAGATAAAAAAATGGAACCAAAATCACTTCCAATGAATAAAATTATAGAGGCAAATCCAAGTTTTACCCGTCGTGAAATGCTGGGCATTGGTAGTATTGCCGGTTTAACTGCTTTAACAGGCATCTCAACTGATAGTATCGGGCAAATTCAGGATCGAAAGCCTCGTATTGCTGTACTGGCAACATTCTGGGGGGCAACAAGATCACATGCCGACTGGTTAGTGAACAAGTTGATTGACGGATATTGGTGGCAGGGCGCCTACCATCCATCTCGTGTTGAGGTTGTATCTCTTTATCTGCACCAGCATGATACTAGCTTACTCGGACAGAAAGTAGCTAAAGCAAAGGGTTTTCCAGTAGTTAAAACAGTTGCTGAAGCATTGACACTTGGCGGTAAGGAACTTGCTGTGGATGGAGTGGTCATTGTTGGAGAGCATGGCAATTATACAACCGATTTGAAGGGGCGTTGGATGCTTCCACGCTGGTGGTTATACAATCAGGTAATTCGCGTGTTTGAGCAAAGTAAGCGCTCGGTACCGGTCTTTAACGATAAGCATTTTTCATACAATTGGGATGATGCCAAGTGGATGTTTGATAAATCGCGTGAGTTAGGCTTTCCTTTGACCGGAGGATCGCTACTTCCGGTATACTACCGCAAACCCGAAATAGAGCTAGAAAATGATGCGCCCATCAAACACTCAATCGTAGTTGGAGCTGCTCCAGATGAGGGAGCTATTTTTCATTGCATTGAATTGCTGCATGCATTCGTTGAGCGTCGTAAGGGCGGTGAGACGGGTGTTAAATCAATACAATCTATCCGCGGGCCAGAATCATGGAAATGGATTGAACGCAACAGCTGGGCAGCTAATCTACTGGAAGCAGTAGCCAAAAGACTGGAATTAAAGCCAGAGAACTATCAGGCAAATCCAAGAACCAATATTTGTGTAATTGAATACAATGATGGAACGAAGGCAGCTATCATTGGTGTTCCCTTATCCGGATGGACTTACGCCGGCGAGATTGAAGGGCATACTGAGCCAACAATTGTTTCTTTACTTGGCTTCCCGGGTCCGTTTGACCAATATCATGCATCTAACGCTCAACCGCACTGGATCACAGAGATGATGGTAACCAAAAAAGAACCATTCAATGCTGAGCGGCTACTTCTTACAACCGGAATCACAAACCATTACATGGAATCAAACTGGGAAGGCAGCAAGTACTCTGCAGTTGGACGCCGCATCGAAACTCCATTCCTGAATATGACTTATCATACAACACGTGGAGCTCAATTTAACACGGGTGAAAGGCCACCAGCAAGGCCTTATATTCGGGGGTTTGATGAGTAGGTGATAGGTTATAGGTAATAAGTTATAGGTTATAAGTATAAAGCTAAAAGCTGAAAGTAAAAAGCTAAAAGCTGAAAGTAAAAAGCGAAATTTTGTTTAGTAAATACTAATACTGCCTAACTAACAACTGATAACTGATAACTGACAACTGATAAAAGGCAAAAGCTGAAAGCTAAAAGCTGAAAGCTGAAAGCGAAAAGCTGAAAGCAGAAAGCTAAAAGTAAAAAGCAAAATTTTGTTTAGTAAATATTAATACCATCTAACCAACTAACCATCTAACCAACTGACAACAGATAACAGATAACTGACAACTGATAACAGACAACTGATAACAGATAACAGACAACAGACAACTCAACACATGAAACGCCGAGACCTAATCAAGACTTTAACTCTCCTTCCGCTAGCAGGAAGTTTTCCATTCGATTCAATTTTTGCTGCTCCAGAAGGTGCTAAGCATGCACCCTATAATTTGCAGCATAAACCAATGCCCGATTTGCATCGAACTGCTTTTGTGATGGATGGACATACGCATGTGATGACCCGGGAACTGCTAATGGGAACCGATATCGGCCAGCGTTATACTGATGGGAACGTGGATCTGCCCAGGGCTAAAGAAGGTGGCATAGACGCGATGTTCTTTTCAGTGTATACTCCAGAACACTATTATCCCGGAAGGTTCGAGGTGAAAAATACATTTCGTGTGGTGAACCTTGCATTAGATCAAATAAAAAAGAATCATTCGCAGATCGAACTAGCACTAAATGCCTCTGATATTCAGCGCATTAATAAGAAAGGCAAAATGGCGGCTTTTCTTGATCTGGAAGGCCCTTGGGATATGGATGGAGATATCAACTTACTCCACTCACTTTATCGCTTAGGTCTTAGATCGATACAACTTCCTGCACATAATACCACCAATGCTTTCATAGATACCTGTAATGACGTAAGCCGCTGGGGTGGAATCAATGATCTGGGTAAAAAAATCATATCCGAAATGAATAGTCTTGGAATGGTAATTAACATTGCTCATGCCTCTAATGATGCCATATTGCAAAGTGTGGAGGCAAGTAAACATCCCTTAATATACAGTCATGGAGGATTTTACGGCATTGTACCTCATCCGCGGTGCATAACAGATGAAGCTGCAACAGCACTCGCAGCAAAAGGTGGTGTAATTGGTATCCACTTTGGTAGTCTCTTTAACAATCCTATTTACTGGAAATGGCAGCAAAGTCAAAAAAAATCAAACGAGACGAAGCCGGGAACAGTTCACGCTGCACCTCTAAAAACCATTGAAGACGTAGATAAGGAAGTATTGAAAGATGTTCCATTAAGTTTCAAAGGAACTATTCCTGAAGAATATTGGATGCATGTTGATCAGCTAGCTAAAGTGATTGACTATGGCGTACAACTAGTTGGCGAAGATCACATAGCCTTGGGTTCTGATTTAGATGGCGGTCCTGAATTGCCTCGTGAAATAAAAGATATTAGCGATTATCCACAGATTACCATGGCCTTGCAAAGGTTAGGCTACAGCGACTTGAGGATTAAAAAAATTCTGGGTTTAAACTGGCTAAGGGTGATCAAAGAGGTAACGGGGTCTTGATAGCAATCGGGCTGTGGTAAAAACTTACGAAATCACCTAGGAGACCGGAAAGAAGATTTCGTCAGTCGCGAATAAATCCGATTTGAGTGTATAGGTATTTCATATTTTAACAAGCCCACCCTTTTATTCATGTTTTTACATTAATTTTTAGTTTACAATCGAGCCCGTAAACCGGTTATTAGTGCCCTAACCTCCTTCTCAAGCAAGCCGATAATTAGCCCACCCAAAATAAATAAAGAAGCTAAAAATTTCCAAGATTGGATTTCTTCACCTAAATATAAGGCAGAACTGATGAAACCTACAACCGGCACCAATAGCGTAAAAGGAACAACAGCTGATGTAGAATAAGACTTCATTAAAAATGCCCAGGCACCATAACCGATATGCGTTGAGAAGTACACAATGTAAAATACAGCAGCGATGGCAGGCCATGACACCTGTTGAAGCGAACTCAAGATAACGACAGGCCCATCAAAAAAGAAAGAGACAAGAGCCATCACCGGGAAGGCTACCAAATTTCCCCAAACTACCAGTGCCAGGGGCGATTCTGAATGAATTTTCTTTGTAAATATATTACCTGCTGACCATGAAAAAGCAGCAAGTAACATCAAAATCAGACCCAATAAGGTACTCCCAGCATTTAAATGATAGCCCACAATACCAATTCCGATGAAAGAAACCAGTGAGCAAGCAATTTTGAAATTACTTGGACGGTCATGATAGAATAAAAAAGCAAGTCCCATTGAAAAGAAAACCTGAATCTGTAGAATAAGTGAGGCAAGCCCAGGAGATATGCCAAGTTTAATTCCGGTAAAGATAAGACCAAACTGCAAGGCAAAATTTAAGAGCCCATAATAGAAAATCAGCCTCAGTGGAGCTTTTGGCCTGGGCATGAAAAATACCCATGGCAAAGCCGAAAAACCAAATCGAAGAGCACTTAACAGAAAAGGCGAGAAACTCTGTAGCCCAATGTAAACTGCAACGAAATTAACGCCCCAAATTAATACGATGGTTAGAACCAATAAAAGATGCTTTGGTGTTAAATTTATTTTATTTCCCATTATTTTAACTCAACCTTAATCAGGATTTCGGCAAACCTAAATATTTTCATTGGTTAAATTAATAATTCATTTGACACTTGATATCTTATTATCTACCAACCGGGGTTCCCTCCTATCTAGGAGATGTGAGGTGGCTACTATTACAAATCGCATAAATGGGCTGGTTTAAATCCGGCTGGTTTAAAGTAGCCAGTTATGCTGAAAAGTGCCTAATAAACCCGAATTAAGATAAATACGCTTTTTTTGAGTGAACCCTTGTTTAATAAGTTTAATAAAGAAGATTGACTTAAGTGGCACTTTGCTATAAACGATATTTGCATGATTAAGACGTGTAGGCCTTGAAAGACAAGCGTTTAATGCTAGATTATTCATTTCTGTTAAGGTATATACTTATAAATTATGTCAATAATTGGCAACAACATTTTAAATCCAATACATGAATTAGGGTAATGCTATATTTTTAATAAACAATAATGTTTATTTTTTATTTATAAACATTATTGTTTACTTTTGATTATGGAACTGTCAATTGAAATGTACAAAGGAATTCATCCGGGCATTATATTAGAACGTGAGCTAAAAAAAAGAAACCTAAAAAAAGGTCCATTCGCTCTTTCATTACAAGAATACCCCCAGATTATTAATGATATAACCAAGGGCAGACGTGGGTTAACTCCTGCCCTATCCCTAAAAATTGATAGCGCATTGGGCTTCGAGGAAGGAACCATGCTCATTCTTCAGGCTTATTATGAAATTAAAAAGGAAAAGCAAAAAAGTGAATCAGGAGACTACCCCAACCTCTCTATTTTTCGAAAAATTCTTTTCTGGGATACCGACATCCATAAGATTGAATGGCATGAGCAATACAAAACTGTTATTCAGCGTGTATTTGAGCGTGGAAATGACGATGAGAAAAAAGAAATTCTCAGGTTCTATGGTAAAGAGAAAATAAAAGAAATTACTGGCAGCACCCGGATTACGAAGAACAAAATCTAGGTGATGGGTAATACAATAGCGATATAAGATTAATTCACATCTAGTTGGTTAGAGCAGCTTTGGGCTGTAAAACCAAATTCCCCTTCATGAAATAAAGTTTCTTCAATTTGTTCAGCCTGCCTGACGGTAGTCAGGGATGACATGTGCAGAGCGCCTAAGAAATTAATTAAAATAAAAAGAAAGTATTTTAATTAAATCGTTTACCCTAAGTTAATCTGTTAAAGAAAGTATAATAGAAATTCATTGCGCTTCAAGCATTAATATCTCTGTACATCCAACAAGGTTACAGTAAGCTTGCGGATAAGAATAAATTTGATGTTGAATAAAAAAAGTGGAGTCCAGACCCCACTTTAAAAAACGGGATCTTTATTATAAATATAATTTAACCAAAAAATTATGAAAAAATTATTGTTATGTATTCTTGTATCAGCATCATTGATTGCTTGTACATCAAAAGAAACCAAAACGGAGGGAGAAGATCCTAATATGGATTTGTATAGAGAAAATGCTAAGGTTGTAGATGCTGCATTTAAAGCATATAGTAAGAAAGACCTAAAAGAATTTGCAACTTACCAAGCTGATTCAATTAAGATTCATAGTGCTCAATTTGGTGGAAAAGATATGAATAAAGCTGAATTTTTAGATAGAAGTGCTAATATCTTTAAATTAATAAACAATATAAATGTAAAAGTTACTCTTTTACCCGGGGTTGATGAAGTTACTTTAAAACCAGATGGTTCTGTAAGAGCATATGTTATATGGTCAGCAGATTATGTAAATAATGCACCTGCAAGCGATTTGAAATCTTATTTTTCTCTAAAGCTAGATAAAGATCATAAAATTTATGACCATGATGAATATTTTGATGTTTCAGGTTGGTATCAGGTCGTAGCCGCTGCACCTAGTAAATAAGTATAAAGTTTTATCAAATAGAGAAGAGACCTCTGGAAATTGGTATCTCTTTTTTCTGATTCCTTTTCTCAATAAGATCTTGTCAATATATGGAGCTCAGACCCCAATTAAAAAACGGGATGTTTATTATAAATATAATTTAACCAAAAAATTATGAAAAAATTATTGTTATGTATTCTTGTATCAGCATCATTGATTGCTTGTACATCCAAAGAAACAAAAACTGAAAAAACAGGCACTGTAACTACTTCGGGCCCAGATGTAGATTTAATTAAAAAAAGTATTACAGCATTTGCCAATGGCGACTGGGCTACTTACGCTTCCACTTATGCCGATACTGCAAAATCGTATCATAATATTTGGCCATCTAATACTGATTCAACAGTGGGTGTAAAAATTCCAGCACTTATTGAAGTCTTCAAAAAACAAAGAGAATTAATGGATGGTAAATTAACTATGGGGGGCACTATTTATGAAGTAGTCACAATGCCTGATGGAAGCAAGTATGGCCATGTTTGGGTTGATTTTACTTGGAAAAACAAAAAAGGAGAAGTAAGTAAAACTGTACTTTTTGATTCTTATGGTATTAATAAAGACGGAAAAATTTCTTTCGAGTGGCCTATTTATGATACCAAAGATGTTGTGAATCTTAAGTAATGTAAATCGTCAACATAAAGTGGACTCAATTTAATTTCTTGAATTTTTTAAAAAATATGAATCTAAACCCAGTGCCCAAAAGCACTGGGTTTTTTATTTAAACACTAGGGCAACAAAAATATTATCAAAAATACACGTGAGCCATAAACGAGCATTAATCAGCTGCAAAATAATTAAGGATTCAAATGAGGCATTATACATTTTAGAAATAGCATTCCCAAAAAAGACTATGAATTTGAAAAATATTTTGCGCTATTGTAGTTGAGCAGAGCAAACAGAGTTCAAATACTCAAAAAGCCATAAAAAACAAAAACCCCAGATTGCTCTGAGGTTTAAATTTTGTGCGCCCACCTGGGCTTCCCTCCTATCGTCGGGATAAACTTCTCACCCAAATAGGCAAAAAACTCGTTGAGTTGCTTTTTTGTGCGCCCACCTGGGCTCGAACCAGGGACCAAAAGATTATGAGTCTTCTACTCTAACCAACTGAGCTATGATTAAACCCAGATTTTAACCCAATCCCCTCGAAGTGAGTCAGTAAATGAGTCAATTCGATGTATACTGAACCCAAAATCTTTAGTTCTGAAGATTTAAAAAAGAGAACCTATATTCTATTTTATTTAAATGGTAAAAGAATACGTATTTACAATGGTAATTTATTGGACAAGGATATTCACCCTAATAGGGCTATTAACCTAAATGATCGAAGTAAATCACTTAATGAGTTATTATTTGAATTAAAAACTGCTTTAAGGAATAACACATTCAAACTAGAACTAGATATACCTCAGCATGTCGAGAGAAGCTACATGACTGAAGAGATCTTTACCATTGCACTGAATAATAAACTGGACACTGATATCAGTTTAGAGTATAAACGAAACCTAAAGTATATTCATAGTGATTTAATGAACTTTTTAACACCTGCTGAAAAGCAAGCAGAAGTTCATCAATTAAAAGTATCTAGAATTGAGGCGTTTTTAAGCAAATATAATTCTTCAGGCACTTACTACATGAATAAACGTAGGGATTTGAGCGTAATGTTTTCAGCAGTCAGCAAGCTTCTTCAACAGCCTCTACCCTTAGTTAAAAATACCAGCACTAGGAAAACGAAAAGTAAACTCCATAAGATTTACGAAACAGAGCAATTAAAGGCAGTTTTAGCTTATTTAAAGGCACATCACCAACATCTATACTTATGCTGTTTAATTACTTACGGATGCTTCCTTAGGCCTCATAAGGAAGTGAGAAATCTTACATCTGGTCACTTCAAGAAAAACATCACTGAAATTCATCTATCTGGAAGTGAAAATAAAGGAAAGAAGGTTAGAGTTGTTTATATTCCTGATTATGTCAGGAATGAATTAGCACTTCTTCTACCCTCTTTAAAAGCTACTGATAATATTTTTTCAAAGAATGTTAATGCTTACAATGAGGCATATTTTAATACTGCCTGGACTAGATGCTGGAAGAAAATGTTCAAACTTGGAATAGTTCAGAAGAATCATACTGTTTATTCTTTCAGACACACTGCTGCTGTGAATGTTTACAATCGAAGTAAAGATGTGAACTTGTTAAAAAGCCTATTAGGTCATTCCAGCATACTGGTCACACTTAAGTATCTACGTGGTTTAGGTGAATACAACGAGGAGATTTTTAAAGATGCTGCTCCTAGATTGGAATTTTAAACTTATGCTGTTGATGAAGTGAATTTGCTTGTAATAGCTCCTTTACCTAAGGACTAGTTGAATGGTTAGATTAAACGAGCTTTTGAAAATACTAAACAGCTGATTTACAATAATATGACACTTTATAATAACCAAATTAATTATAAAAAAATAAGCTGTTTGGTTAGTATTTAAAGGAGATTTAAGATGCATAATTACTGGTTTCAAAACAGTGTTTTATGGCAGATGAATTCTACTATTTCTTTGTCCCGCATTCCTACTAATCACTTACCAAAAACCAAATGAACACGAAAGAACAATACATTATTGAGTACCTGAATTGTAAAAAAGACTTCCAGAAGGATTCTGTAGAATTCAAAGGAATACAGGCTTATGAGGAAGCTGTAACATGGGGTAAAAAGAACCTGGAGAACTTCCACCTAGATATGATTAAAGTTGTTTGATTTGTATATTATTTAAATTCTTCAAATAACGGAAGTATTAATGAAGAATGAAAATCTTATAAATTTTGGAATCATAAACTATGAGATTAAAAATTCTACATTTAATTGGCTGAACTTTGGGGAAGTCTACAGTATTCCAATTCTAAATATGAATATTGGTCAGTTGTTATTAGAAAATCTATATTTTGCAATAGTCAAAGAATAGATTAAAATTCATACTATGAAAAAAGTAATTTTTGCACTTTGTATACTAGTTGCAATCTCCTGTAGGAAAATGGAAGCTCCCATTACCCCAACATTATCAGTTCAAGAAGAAGCTATTAAATTCACCACCAATTTGGATACTGGAACATATAATGTGGCAGATACATTGCCACTTGTTATAACAGTAAGTTCTAAAATCCCAACTTTAGGCGTTTTATATGCTATTACATCTACATGGACTGATAGTACAAAACAGATATATAAGCTAGACACAACACTGAATCAAGGAAGTCTTAGTGTAAAGATTCCAGGTCACCAAAAATCAGGTAGTTACGCTTTATCTATAAGTGTTACTTCTAAATCTACCTCTAGCAATACAATCAATAAAATTATACCCATTGTAAATAACCCATTAGGGAGATTTATGGGGTATAAAGTAGATTTAAATGCTTTAGCCTTGTCAAGACAAAAAGATTTTGGAAAATCATATTGGGAAAACTTACCAATTCCAGCAGACCTTTTTGTAGGAGCATTTCAAAAAGGAGTTAAAATACTCACAGGGCCATTTGGAAATGGAAAATATGAATATTCTAGTACACTGTTTGCAATAACCTTGGGTGATTTTAATAATGATGGTTGGATAGATATTTTTAATGCAGGTGGTGCTTGTAGGGGCAAAGCGGCCTTCCTATCATTTTTAATTTGGAACCCAACAACAAAAAAATTTGAAGAAAAAAACCTAATTAACGATAACACTAATTATATAGGTGGCCCAACGGGTGCAATCCCACTTTATTTAAATGCAGATAATTATTTAGATGTTGTGATAATCGGACATGAAGATGAATGTGAAGCGGGAAATTTTCCAGAAAGGAGTAAAATTTTACTTAGTGATGGTAATGGAAAGTATAAACTAAGTGAACTAATTTTGGAGCCCTCTTTTTTACATGATATGTTTGGTTATGCAACTGGTAGTGTAGGTAAGGTGAACAATGACAATTTTCCTGATTTAATTCTAGCTGCAAATACACATACTTATATTTTTTGGGGAACTCCAAATTTCCCATATTTTACAAATGAAAATTTTGCACATTTCGCTTCGGATACCACAAATTTTAAATCTAACAACGGCTTTGGAGAAGTTGTTCCAGAGGGCTCAGGAAATGTATATAGGGCATGGGCTTCGGATATCAATAATGACGGTAAAAATGACTTGCTACTAGGAACAACTGAAACCACTTTAACACCAAATCGTTATTTGACAAATTTGGGGTCAGGAAAATTTAATCAAACTTCAATTATAAATTTACCTGTCCGAAATATAAAAAATGCAGAAAGAATTGATTACATCACTGATGATTTTAATGGAGACGGTCTTAATGATTTAATAGGTTTAGACTGTATTTATTCAGACAATGGAGCTCAGTCATGGGAGCTTGTGCCATATATTCAGCTACAAAATGGCAGCTTTATAATTGATAAGAATTTAATACAGTACACAATTAATTTAAATAGTAGACCTAATTCTAAATGGAAACTGGTATACGCTGATTATAATAAAGACGGGAAGAAAGATATTGGTACAATTGATTCAGGTTTTATGCCAACGCTTGATCCTAATAATGATATGAAAAAGAAAACAGTTTTTATTAGATCGGGAAATAAATTTATCGAAACAGACTTTTATCAATTTGATCCTTATGCTAAATCTATTTTAACAAACATTATAAAATAATTCTAATACACTGAATATCTGAATTGCAAAAAAGGGCTTTCAGAAGGATTCTGTACAATTCTAAATTATAGATATGATGGTACTTGGAAAGGAGATCGTCATTAAAATTGGAAGCTGTAAATACCATTTACCAACTTTAAATTGAAAAATTAGTGAAAACATGAACCATTCATACCCTCGAACCACTACCCTTCACTACTTGCATAACTTTGAGTTTGATTCAGATGTTGATGTGAATGATGTTTAATTATAAATTATTAATATATTTAAATTACCCCTCAAAGGATAGATTAAAACTTAAACGATGAAATTATTTATAATCCTGATCTTAGGAATTGTATTATTAGAATCCTGTGCAAAAACTGAAGTTGATACTAGTTCGATAAATCCCGTCATAACGAATCCAAGTTTAAAAATTTATACTAATAATACTTTAGACTCATTTTCAGTTATTAATAAAACTACCTCTTGGTATACTACTACAAGAGCAATGACTGAACTATTTGACGTCTTCTTATGCAAGTATTGGGGCTTTGAGTTTTTAGCAGATGGAACGCTATTACCTTACAACACTTACACAACGAATACGTGGAGTGCATCTAAAAGTTATTATTGGAATGATTTAGGTACTTATTTATATACAGACTTTAACGGTGATGGCAAGAAAGACCTTTGGGCATATTATTATAAACACCCTTGGCCTACAAATGCATTAGGCCTTCATCTGTATTCAGAATACGAAAAAAATCCAAATATATACGATTTACAAATTGGGTTAACTCAAGTTAGAAAATGCGTGGTCTCTGATATGGATAATGATAAGTCACCCGATATTATGCTATTTTCTTCAGGTTATGATGGCATGCCATTCCCTGGAGATTCTTTGGCAATTTTTTATCCTAAGAATGCTAAATATCAATTCTTAAGCAAAGACATAGGTTACTTCCATGGCGGCGCAACTGGTGATATAAATAATGATGGACTTATAGATATTATTGCCTATTCAGGAGCAAGTGCAACAATTCCAAAGCATCCTACTTGCTATATCAATAAAGGTGGGCAAACATTTGAGTTGAACAACAAGGTTTTTAAAAACTTTACTGGAATGGACAATTATTATACTGTAGAACTTTTTGATATAAATAATGATGGAAAATTAGACTTGTTTTTAGGGTCCTCAAAAACTTTAAGAGTTATTCCCAACATAAATGGAGATTTCGATAGGTCAAAAGCAATTGATTTATCAGTAGATTCAACATTAGAATTAATGGATCTTGCTTTTTTAGATTTTAATTTTGATGGAAAAAAAGATGTACTAACCATTAGTAATAAAAAAGGTTACAATGGTTACGGATTAAGATTATACCTTAATACTGTAAATGGATTTGTCGAAGACACTAAATCATATTTTGATGTAACAGATGGAGAAGGTAAGAATGCCTGGATTAAATGGATTCGATTATTTGATTACGATCTAGATGGCGATATTGATGTTGTCGCTGATGGGCTGTTTGGTGACTTAAATGGAAGTAAAGGCAAAAGGATTTATTGGAGAAATGATGTAGGAAAATTTCACCAAACAAAGATTTAGAAATAGCTAGTGGAGTTACTATTAAAGATTTTTAAATTGTAGCTGGTAGTGGTATTTTTAAAGGAGATCTTAGTGTAGCTGAAAAAATAACAACAACTGAATTATTTTCAACATACATATCATCATCATTAATATACGCAAGTAGTTCAAATAAATTTGGTGATACATAAGGAAATTGGGGAAATTGGAAGTTCAGTGTTCCACAGACTGTTTTGTTCTCTAAAATAACTCTTTCTACCAAAATTCATTTAATTTCTAAACGACGATTATTAATTTTAAGTGATGAGATACGAAGATGAGTGCTTTCAAGAAGATTTATGTCTCAAAGCCTTAGCAGAAATCAATTCTGACCATTTTTCAGATAAAACTTGGTTAATTAAATATTTCGAACTTTACAAGCAAACGCTAAATTGGCCTAAGGATTTACCACCAATAGGAAGGAGTAGTCTTGTTAAAGGAACATTAAAAGAAAAGTTTCATTTAACATATCCTCAAATTCTTAAGGAATTGGAATATGTATATATCATGGACAATGAAGATCAGACCTTGGAAATTTATTAACTTTTAGTAGGCTGATACAATAAAAACGTTATTTAATTTCCAATAAAAAGAGATTGAGTTTTCAATAGCAACTCAAATTTTAGTAATATTGATATATGACCATCCAATCGTATCTCGATACCTTAAATCTTCGTTATAAAACAGGCATTAGCAGGGAACATACCTATAGAGGGGATCTGCAAACCCTTTTAATGACTATCCTTCCTGACATTCTGGTGACAAATGAGCCAGCAAGAGTAGCTTGTGGTGCACCAGATTACATGCTCACACGCAAAATCAACAAGAGTTCAAATCTAACTAATTTTAGCACCCTAATACGGGGTAGCAATACACTTTCCACTTGGGCTCTTGACACAATGGGATCCTATACCAGACTGACCACAATAACTGCATTTTCCAGCTTTAGGGACTACGCATTTAGATATTGGACTCTTGGCACAGAATGATCCTGCATTTTGGCCATATCCACAATAACTACATTTGCCCTCATTAATAACTACACATTGCGAATTGGGACTTTTAGAACAGTATGATCCTGCATTCTGGCCATATCCACAATAGATACATTTTGACATATAATTTATTGATTAACTATAAGATAGGGTTTATTCATTTTTACACAAAAATCAATCGAACTTTTGGTTCCTTTTGAAATACCATCCCAAAATGCTATACAGTAGTCACATGATTCGATGATCTTCCTGTTCCTCAAAATACCAGCCGACTTACCATACTTTTCCCATTCAGGTTTAAATATTTTTGTGGCTACGTTATTTTCTTCAGCCCATTTTTGTGCCAGTAGATCAGCCCCCTTAGCACCTCCAGATACCATTAATTCTATTTCATCCTTCAGCTCTTCAAGCTTTTTATGTACTAATTCTCTGTTTGTTAATGTTCTACTTCCAATTACGGCTAGTTTCATTGTTTATTGGTGTAAAGTTATCAAATGCTCAATTTTATTCAGTTCTTCCCAAAGCTCTGAAACATTAACCTTGATGCCTAGTTTGTTGTACGCATCTGGTTCTCTTCTGAATTTGTGTTTCAATTCAGATTGTTATCCTTAACATCGGGTAAAATTGAATTGCCTTTGGGATTTGTTTCAGGATGGTTGAATTTGTACCAGAAGTACTGGAGATCCATTACGTTGTACTTGGTGAGAAAATAACCCATTTTGGTTTTGTTGAATGATGTATTACCCACCAATTATAAGCTAATATAACTATTTTTCATATCTTGAGGATCAATTTTGTTCACTTTTACAGCTTTTTAAACTTGTTGAGGGTAATCTTTAGATAAGATTAGTAATCTGGAGTTGCTTTAATTCTCACAGTACCGCATGTGTCTCATTGAACATCACTTACCATCGTTTTTTTTGCTTAATAAACGAGAGGATGTATCTTTAATACACTTCACCAAATTGTATAGATAAATTAGATATGAAAATTGACAGGGCTTTGTTAGAGGAATACATGAATACCTTCTATGGTTACGGTAATTTAAAGGGCAAATATTGGTTCATCGGCATGGAAGAGGGTGGTGGAAATAGCATTGAAGAAATAATTTCACGGTTAGAAATTTGGAAAAACGCTGGGAAACCTACACTCTTGGATAATTATCAATTCCACTCGTTAATTAGAGGAGCTGGTGACTCAACATTTGATAGATTCTTTAAAGGAGACAAAAGCACATATCAGAGGACTTGGGGCGGTCTAATCAAGTTATTACTATGCTATAAGGGCGAAAATGAGTTGAATTTGAAAGATATAAAATGCTATCAGTCTGATGAACTCGGGAGACATGACTCTGAAAATTGTTTAATTGAACTTTTCCCATTACCATCACCTGGAGTAGGTGCATTTAACTATTCAAAATGGACGGATATAGAATATTTAAAGTCGCGTGAGACCTACAAACAACAGCTAGCAGAAATCCGAGTCCAGCAATTGAAGACTTTGATTTCAACACACAAACCTGAACTTGTTGTATTTTATAGTTTTAGCAATGATTACATCAAGTCGTGGTCTGAAATAAGTGGAATAAATTTCGAGAGTATCCAGGTGGAAAATCTGGATATAAATGCAAAGCCTGGTGCAAAGATTGCATTTTCTGATATGACATGCTTTACGGTTATTTACCACCCAACTTATAGAGGTATTGACAACAACTATTACAGGAATATCGGATCATTGTTGAAAAAATACAAACAAGAGAATGTATTTAATCAATCAGGTTCAAAGTAGCACTACTGAAGTGCCTTTTTGAAGCAAAATCGATTGAAAACTAAAACAGCTATAACCATTCAATCAATCTCAAATCCAGAATTACAGCTGACACTTATGAAGTTCTACAAAGCTTGTTCTCAGCAGATACCATATCACTGCAGGAACAATTCGTAGTGCTTTATTTAAACAGAGCAAACAGAGTGATAGGATCTTATCAACTATCTAAAGGAGGCATCACAGGCACTATTGCAGATGTTAGATTGATATTATCTGTAGCCTTAAAAACGCTTGCTACAGGGCTGATATTAGCTCATAATCACCCATCTGGAAGCCTAAAGCCTTCTGAAGCTGATAAGCAGATTACAAACAAAATCAGACAGGCTGCAAAACTCCTGGACATTGAACTAATAGATCATATCATTATGCGTAGTGAAGGTTATTATAGCTTTGCTGATTAAGGGGTACTATTTTAATCTTTTCTATCCCAAAGTGAGTCAGTACAAGAGTCAAATTTCACTTAAATTAGCAGCTAATCCACCCAACTGTTAACCCGACTCATTGAGGAAAATGTTCTTTAAAATCTGGAAATAGTAAAGGAAAAAAGCGTTCAAATACTCAAAAAGCCATAAAAAACAAAAACCCCAGATTGCTCTGAGGTTTAAATTTTGTGCGCCCACCTGGGCTTCCCTCCTATCGTCGGGATAAACTTCTCACCCAAATAGGCAAAAAAAAAGCAACTCGTTGAGTTGCTTTTTTGTGCGCCCACCTGGGCTCGAACCAGGGACCAAAAGATTATGAGTCTTCTACTCTAACCAACTGAGCTATGGGCGCTCATTCTACCAATAGGCAGCATGATTTGAGGATGCAATTTTACACAAATCCATTGGAATTCTAAAATTGAATTTAGTAAATCTTTAACAGGCCTGATTTTAGTTAAATACCTTAGCGGTTGAACAATTTAACGATCCAAAAGTTCTTGATTTACAGGCGAATTAGGAATCTGTACAAAAAACTTAGTCCCTACACCTATTTCACTCTCTACCCAGATTTTTCCACTATTCTTCTCAATAAAATCTTTGCAAAGCAATAAACCAAGCCCGGTTCCTTCCTCGTTGTTCGTACCCCTTGTAGTAAAAGTTTCCTGTTCAAATAACATGCTTTGATTTTGTAAAGAGATTCCAACACCTGAATCAGAGATACACATAATAAAATCTTTCCCCTTGATTATGGAAGTGATCTCAATACTTCCTCCGCGTTTAGAGAATTTAATCGCATTCGATAACAGGTTTCTCACAATAAGCTGAATCATATCCATATCGGCATAAACCATGCTAAATGGATCTAAATTATTTTCAGTGGTGATTTCCTTTTCTTTGATTACATTTTCAAATAATCTGATAATATTGTCAGTAATACCCTTAAAATTAAAATAAAGGGGCTTAATAATTTCACCCTGAAGCTGACTCCTTGACCAGAATAATAAATTTTCTAATAATCCGGTGGTATAACTAATATTATTAGATAATTTGGGGATAAATAATTTGAATTCAGCATTCGAAATTATTCCTGAATTCATCATTTTAATTACTTCATTCAAATTGATAAGCGGGCCTCTGAGGTCATGCGCAATAATCGAGAATAGGCGATCTTTTAATTTATTCGTCGCAATAAGCTGTTCAGATTGAATCCGAAATTGATTTTCGATCCCAACCTGTTCAGTAATATCCCTGGTCAGGATAATTAGTCCATTATACGTATTCTTTTTTTCAAAGAATGCTGTAATACTCACATCCAGGAAAATAGGATATCCATTTCGCTGAAGCTCAATTTTTAACCTCCCATCTTTTCTACCAATGATATACTCCAATAATTCGGGCTGATTAGGAAAAATAGAATCAATATTCTTTCCAATCAGACTTTCGCCTGAAATAGAAAGTATCAACTTTATTTCACGATTAAGATCAACGATCCTGTCTAGGTAATCCATAACGATCAGACCCTCTTTCATCGCTTCTAGAACTTTCTCCCTGGCAATTGGTATAATATCAAGTAACCTGAACCTGATAAATCCAACACTAAGCATAAACATTGTTATAACAAATGCAAATGGAGTAATATCGATATGGCCCATAGGCCTGAAACCAAGAAAATAGACAAGGTTAGCAAACCAAGGAATAAATGCTGCTAATAAAATAATCAGATTATGACGCTTAAATACAGGTTCTGAATTCCTGTATTTATTGATTAGCATAACTACACCCAATGCCAACAGAATATAAAAATAAGTTGTATACACAAAATACCATACGCCAAATTCAAGTTTTAATAAAGGAAAAGATCCTGAACTATCTATAGAAACGGTTTTAAAATACAGATGGTGAAAATTATTGGTCCAAACTAACAAGAGAGTGATTATTGGAATAATAATGATCCAAATAAAGTTCTTGGTATTTATATACCTATCTCGCCCAGTAAATTTCATAATGAACAGCAACCAGAATGCAGGAATAAGTACTATAACTAGGTATTCAATATTTTGCCAAAATAACATTTGCTCCAAAGTGGTACTTGAAAGTTCAAATCCATAACTTAGTGACCAAGTTCCAATACTAAATAACAAGTAACCAAACCAGCGGACAACCAGTTCATACCTACGAAAAATGCGAATGCATAAATACAGTGTTATGAGCCCGCATAAAATGAGGATTATGGAAAAAGAATTCGGGATAAAAATCATGAATGAGATTTGAAATACTAGTAATACGGCGAGGCTGTATTTAGTCTTTAAAAATAAGAAATAATTTTATGAATAAATTAAAAAATATAATTTTTGATTATGGTAATGTAATTTTTACGATAGACTTTAACCGGGCACAGCATAGTTTTTCTGAATTAGGAATAAAAAATGTGGCCCAGTTTTTTTCACATAAAGCCCATAATCCAATCTTTGATCGGTTTGAGCAGGGATTTATTTCTGCGGCAGAATTTAGAGCGGGAATTAGAGAATTCTCAGGAATTTCAAGCCTAACCGATACCGAAATAGATCATGCCTGGAACTCCTTATTGATTGGAGTACCAGAACCTAATCATGACCTTTTACTGCTAGCGAAAAAAAAATACAGGACATTCCTGTTGAGTAATAACAATGAGATCCACTATAACTGGATCATGAATTATTTGAAGAGAGAACATCAATTAGAATCAAATGCTATCTTTTTTGAAAAAGATTATTATTCACATTTGATGAAAATGCGTAAACCTAATCCTGAAATTTTCGAATATGTATTAAAGGAACATCAGCTAGATCCTGCCGAAACTCTTTTTATAGATGATAGTCCGCAGCACCTGAAAACCGCAGCATCGCTTGGAATGCAAACTCACCTTCTTACAGCAGACGAAAGTCTGCAGAGCTATTTATACTCATCAGGCTTGTTATAAGTTAATTGAAAATTGTTTAAATTAGATCATACAAAAGCAACGATTTAGCACGCTTAAAGAATTTTATCCCTTTTATCTAGAAGAACATAGTCATTCAACTAGCAGAATTCTTCAATTATTGGCACCTCGCTTGTTCTTTTATTAATCCCAACTGCTTTGATCATGAATCAAGCAAAGGTATTATTACTCATCCCAGTTGTTGGGTATGGTTTTGCATGGGTTGGTCATTTCTTTTTCGAAAAGAATAAACCGGCTACCTTTCAATATCCGGGCTATAGCCTTGCTTCAGATTTTATCTTATTCTGGGATCTGCTTCGTAGAAAAGAAAAAAATTTTAATAAATAACCACCAATTTTAACTCCTGCGCTTCTTTTCAAGTTCAATTAAACGAAGTTCCCTGCCCATTTGGCCAGCAACAGAGGTATTCTCTTCTGCCCTTCGAAAAAGATAAGGCATGACAGCTTTAACAGGCCCATAAGGAACATATTTAGTTACATTATAGCCAACAGATGAAAGATTGAAGCTTAAATTATCGCTCATTCCTAAAAGTTGAGAAAAATAAACATGCTCATGATTATGTGGGATGTCTTTTTCATCTAGAAGCTCGGCCAAAATCCGGCAACTTTGTTCATTATGTGTTCCTGCAATAAAAGAGATGATTTCAATTTTACTGATGCAATATTGAAGGGCTAGATCATAATCTTGATCTGTAGATTCTTTATCCTTATGAATTGGTGATGGGTAATTAAACTCTACCGCACGTTTACGTTCCTTTTCCATATAGGCTCCACGAACTAACTTGGCTCCCAGAAAAAAATGTTCAATGCTAGCAGTTTTTGCATCTGCTTTCAGTGACTCAAGCTTATCGTTTCGATAAAGTTGATACGTATTAAAAACAATTGCCTTTGTCTGATTATACTTGCGCATCATGTCCAATACCAATGAATCAATCGTATTTTGTATCCAGGTTTCTTCAGCATCTACCATTACCCTAACATCCAGATCATGTGATAAGCTAGCTATCTGATCTAATCGGTTTTTAAAACGGACAAATTCTGCTGTTTCATCTTCATTCAAGAGCTGCTTTTTATCTAGTTTTTCAAGCAATCCAAATCTGCCAAGACCGGTAACTTTAAATACTGTTAAAGGAATTCGTTCATCCCCATTGGCATGTCTAATGGTGTTCTTAATTTCTTCACAGGTAGCATCGAACACCATTTCATCGTCTTCACCCTCCACAGAATAATCGAGAATAGAACCCACTTTTCCTGCATGAAGCTGACTAACGGTTTGTTCACATTCATCAATACTCTCTCCGCCGCAAAAATGTTGAAAAATGGTATTCTTAATTAAAGATGTAATTGGCAAGCCTATGTTAAGTGCAAAATTGGTGATCGGCGGGCCGATCTTTGTCAGAAAATTTATACTGATCAACTTAAACAGCCAATAGGCTCGTTTAAGGTCGGCATCCGTTTTTCCACGGAAAGCGATCTCTGTATTATCAAAAGAAAGACTAGTGCGCTTCAACTTGGTTTGTTGCATGTGCAAAGGTAGAAATATTGAGACATTTACATACGAATGCGAAAATTTGTAAGTTTGCTACATGCTTGATTTTACATTAGAAGGAGAATTCATCCACCTGATTCAATTACTGAAGGCCGCCAACATCGTTCAAAGTGGCGGCGAGGCTCAAATGATTGTTTCAGAAGGTGAAGTAAAATACAACGGTGAAGTAGATTACCGCAAACGTTTAAAAGTAAGGCGAGGTGATATTGTAGAGTGCAGAGGTAAAGTAATAAAAGTTAAATGAAACCCATAGAAAGCATCAGTTATTCTGTTTATTTTGAAAACAGCCTGCAGGAGTTAAGTCAATTTCTAATTGAAAGCAAGTACAGCAAAATTTTTGTACTGGTTGACAGTAATACCGAAATTCATTGCCTGCCGCTTTTACAAGACGCCTTAGGTGATCTTGAATTCGACATGATCGAAGTAACCCCTGGCGAGGAGAATAAAAATATTGATTTCTGTATTGGTATCTGGAGAATGTTACTTGATTTTGGAGCCGACAGAAATAGCATCTTAATCAATCTTGGTGGCGGTGTTATAACAGATATGGGTGGGTTTGCCGCCTCAACCTTTAAGCGCGGAATTGATTTTGTTCAGGTTCCTACTACCTTACTATCCCAGGTTGACGCTTCAATTGGAGGTAAAACCGGAATCGATATGGAGAATGTAAAAAATATCATCGGCACATTCACCCAACCAAAGGCTGTTTTTATCAATAACGGATTCTTAAGTACTCTTGACCAAAGAGAGCTCCGTTCGGGATATGCCGAAGTGGTAAAACACGGGCTGATCTATGACTTTTCGTTGTTTGAAAAACTGAAAAATATTAAACCTGCCGAGCTAAGCCCTGAGATTATTTATCGTTCTGTTGAAATCAAAAATGAAGTAGTAATTTCTGATCCATTTGAAAAAGGAATCAGAAAGATCCTCAACTTTGGGCATACTATTGGACATGCTGTAGAAAGTTACTCTTTACACCATGATAAAAAACCACTGCTGCATGGAGAAGCCATTGCAATCGGATTTGTTTGTGAAGCATACCTTTCAGCAAAGAAAAACGGTCTTCAAAAATCAGAACTTCGTGAAATCTTAGAAACAATCAGAACTGTTTATCCTGCCTATAAAGTAAAGAAAAACAGTTATAATGATCTTATCGAGATTATGAAGAATGATAAAAAGAACAATGCCGGAAAGATTAGTTTTTCACTTCTGAGTGCCATTGGCAAATGCAACTTCGATATTTACTGCACCGAAGAGGAAATCATTGAAAGTCTTGATTTTTATACAACTTACTAATTCACCTCACAGTGTGGCATCAACAAAGCCGACTTACGAAATCACCTCACCAAGCGGAAAAAAAGATTTCGTCAGTCGCTAAACAGAAAAGCGACTGACGAATTTATCCAACCTATCGGATAGGCAAATTCGTAAGTCAAAAACCGACTTACGAAAT
>NZ_JBIKSU010000153.1:0-3148 GCF_044348475.1 Daejeonella sp.
TTTCTCACAAACTAAGTCTTATGACTTTCGGGATAGATTAAATGGTAAGCCAATTTTTGAAAACGGATACATAGATCAGCCATATGTGGTGGTTCTGGATTCTGGCGAATGGCTTTCTGTATTTACTACGGGTTTAGGAGAGGAAGGTTCTGGTGGTCAGCATATCGTTTCATCGGTTTCTACCGACAAGGGAAATTCCTGGTCAAAGCCTGTTCTGATTGAAGAACCATCTGCCGAATCAGCATCCTGGGCCATGCCCTTCAAGACTAATTACGGTCGCATTTATGTGTTTTACAATTATAATGGTGATAAAATTCATAGCCTGAATTCTCTTACTAATATTCGTGAAGATATGTTGGGCTGGTATTGTTTCAAATATTCGGATGATAAAGGCAAAACTTGGTCAAAGCGCCACCGCTTGCCGATACGTACTACCTTGGTTGATCGAAACAATGACTGGGCAGGAAAAGTCCAGATCCTTTGGGGAATTGGTAAGCCAATCAATGTCGGTAAACAAGGAATGATGTTTGCATTTACCAAGCTCGGGAAATACATGCTAGATGATGGGGAAGGCTGGTTTATGCGATGTGATAATATTAATTCGGAGCGGGATCCTGAGAAGCTAAAATGGAATAATCTTCCAGAAGGTGATAAAGGATTACGCAATCCTGATTTTGGCTCGGTTCAGGAAGAACAAAATATTGTTGAGTTGAGTAACGGCACTTTGTATTGTATGTACAGGACAGTGATGGGGCATCCTGCTGAGTCGTATTCCTACGATGGCGGTAAAACCTGGACTATGCCTAAGATTCCTAAATATTACACTGGAGAACTGATCAAACATCCTCGTGCTTGTCCGCGAATTTTTAAAACAAAAAATGGAAAATATCTTTTTTGGCAACATGTGAACGGTGGCTCAGATTTTGAAAACAGAAATCCTGTTTGGATTAGTGGTGGCATCGAATTAGATGGTAAAATCAGCTGGTCTCAGCCGGAGATATTGCTGTATGCACCCGGACTGTCTAAAGAAAGATTGAGCTATCCTGATTTGGTTGAGCAAGATGGAAGATACTGGATTACGGAGACTAACAAATTGAAAGGCCTGAGTCACGAAATTGATCCGGATTTCTTTGATAAACTTTGGGGGCAGTTCAACCTAAACACGATATCTACCAAAGGTTTGGTGATAAACGAAGTGGGAGGCGACCTGATTAAAAAAGAATTTAGTCTGCCCGCCATAGAGGAGCCTTCAAAAGGAGAGGGATTCACCATTGATCTGGTAGCAGACATTACCAGATTGAAGGAAGGCGAGGTGATTTGTGAAAGCAGGGATAAGGATGGCAAAGGATTTTGGCTTGAAATGAGTGCCAATTATTCCGTAAAATTTACCATGGCAGATGGTGAAAAGACCACATCCTGGAACTCTGATGCAGGATTGATCAAATTCATAGGTACTACCGAGATTTCGCTTATTGTTGATTACCGGGCAAAGATCATCAGTTTTGTGATCAATGGGGTATTTAACGATGGCGGTAAAGAACGTATGATTGGTTGGGGTCGGTTAGATAATACCATGGGCGCTGTAAGCACAAATAAAATTAATATTGGAGCTATACGGACTGGTGGTGGATTAAGGGCGGATAATGTTGTAAAAGCTTTTCGATTTTATAACCGACCACTAACGGTTACCGAATCTGTAGGAAATTACAGGAGTCAATTTAATCCATCAGGTAATTAAAGGTAAATCATCAATCTAAATTTGATTCCTATCTTGCTGATGCGGTGGAATGAAAGGATAAGATGAAAATTCTTACTGCTTTGCCTTCCGTCGCTAGCGCACGCATGTCGCGTGTGCCCATCTATCAATAGTCAATAGGTTTTGCAGTATTTATACGAGGTTAAAATCACGCGCCACATGCGCGCGCTAGCGGTTAGCGCACGTATCTATATGAAAGAAAAATGGCTCTCGCAAAGACGCAAAGACGCGAAATATAACATCGAAACTATATGAATATAAATACTATGTGGCCATCTGCGTCTTAGCGAGAGAAAAAAAATTAAAAGGTTCAATTGCGCGCTAGCGATGAACCTGCAAAATCAATTTAATTGAATGTCCTCACTACTGGAAAGCCCTTTAAACTGAACCTCAATTTTCGGAGTTTCCTCTCCGCTGAAATCTGAATCGATCAGAATTTTATGTGCTCCAGCAGAAACAGTAGGGAGCTTATTTTGTAGTTTGAATGAACCCTTAGGTTTCCCGTTTTTATCATAATAGCGGATTGTTTCTGTACCATCCGAAACCAGACTTTCACCGGCAGCTAATTCAACCGGGAATAAAAGTTCCATGTAATTGTCGATTTGCATTTTAATATTTTTCACGCTGCCCTTTTCGCCTGTGATCTGCATCCTGAATTGTAAAGGCTGCTCCTTCCATTGGTACTGCAAATCCCAGTTGGTATGTGTAGGTTCACCGGGCTGACGTTCAAACTTTTCTCTGATAAATACCGGCGACATTGCATATTGATGCAAGGTCCATTTTCCTTCCGACCGCTTTTCGAGATGGAATTCATTCTTAGGATTTTTTAGCTGCTCTTGTTGTGCCTTAGTAAATGCATTTCCATTCCGCGCCAATTCCCATTCCCGGATAGCGTCAAGCAATTGATTGGTCTGGCTGTTTTTTCTCAAAGCTGCAGGTCGTGCAACCATCGCAAATCCGGCATTGTATCCTGCTGCTCTCGACAGCATCCATTCCATCTCCGAAAGGGTAGTATTTTCTGCTAAAAGATACCATCCCAGCATATGGGGCATATAATTCCGGTCAAATAAGCCCTGATTATCGATACGATATTGTTGCATACTTTCCTTAAACCCACCATACCATGGCTCTCCCCAATTATAATAAGATCCGATATGCCAATAAAAAGTTTTACTTAGGCTGGTACCGATAATGAAATCGTGTTTTACCTGGTCATATATATCTTTTGCAAATAATTCCAACGCATAATCACCTTGTCCGGAGGCGAGAGCTCCTTCATGCCCGTCTAGATCAAGATGATCTACACCGGTTTCGTTCATTAGCTTGGTGATATTTTTTGCAACTTCCCGTTGCATGTCTAGGTTTGGAAAGAACACATTGTAGGAATGATCA
>NZ_JBIKSU010000154.1:0-3147 GCF_044348475.1 Daejeonella sp.
TTGGCAATGTCGGCCAGTTTTATCGTGAGATCCAGATCCATAAGCGGTTCCATCATTTTGAGCCACATGAAAATCAAGGGTCCATGGACGTAAAGCAGCCGTTAACTTTTTAAGCCCCTCGGTCAGCGCTTCACGGTCATCCCATTGATAATCGGTAGGCAATATGCGATGTTCAGGTGCATTGTATCCCAGAAGATATAAAAAAGTATGCGACATATCTGCCTGAAAGCCAATATTTGGGCGATCTACAGCCTCTAGAGTATCTAGCATTGCTTTCCAGCTATGCATTCCGCCCCAGCAAATTTCACCTTCAGCAGCTAATTTTTCGCCATAATCTGCGGCAACATCACAGGCTTCACGGAAAGTCTGAGCAATGAGTTTGGTATTATTTACCGGATCTGCAGCCCAGCTTTCAACACTGCTCGCAGAATCGATTCGGATAACGCCGTATGGGCGAACACCCATTTCCTTTAATTTTTGGCCATAAATACATGATTTACGTACCTGATCTACAAAGTTTGTACGATCTTCTTTGGTACCCATTGCGGGTCCGCCCCAAATTGGTGCAACCAAACTGCCAATCACTAAATTATGTTTACTTACCTGATCAGCCAATCTTTTAATGCCATCTTGATCATCTAAGTTTATTGAAGGGTCAAAAAGACCAACATCAACTCCATCAAACTTAACTCCGTCAACTTCTGCAGCTGCGGTCATTTCTAGCATTTTTTCTAATGAGATTGGTGGTTCTGAATCAGGACCTTTACCCACAATACCAGGCCATGTGGCATTGTGAAGTTTTGGATAAGAATTCTTAGTCATATTCAAAAAATATATAAAAATTATAAAATAAGATCCGGATTTTCTGGACCAAAATGTTTGAGTATTACAATAGGATCTGTCTTGGATGGGTTGCTGATGCGAACACCCTCTGCTGCCGCTTTTTCACTCACAAAGAATTCATCGTTAGTAAGTTGACCATAACGGATGAGTGCAGGAGTTTCAATATCCCAAACTCCGAATTTTCCATGTCCCTGCATCACGATCATACCATAACAGGCGCTATCTTTGATTAGTACGGTTTGCCCCGGTAAAACAGTTAGCTCTTTTGCACTAAATGCTGCAGAACGATAGCATATCCAATTTTCGATATATCCCTCAGCCTCCATTTCTTTTAGTGGTTTTACAGGTTTTGGAAGCATAAACCGAGTTTCCAAAATATTCGGATTCACATTTAAGTCCCAATCAATAACTTCCATCAATTGGTCATAGTCTCCAATTCTATCTTTGGGAGTTCCATTCCACAATAATTCTTCAGGGATGATCGCTTCATTCACCAATGATTGGTACATCGCAAAAACATCGGATGCTTTTTGAGGCTCATAGGTACACATACTTCCCGGTGCATGCAGCATTCCTGGAGGAACATCCCACCCGGTTCCCGGTTCTAATTTAAATGCTTGTGAGTAGGTTGTTAGCTTATTATCGCCCTTGGTGAAATTAACCAAGCATTCGCGAATTTGCGCTTTAGTGGTACCTGGTGCAATCCCAAAAAAGGTATAAGGAAAATCACCACCATGATTATTTAGTTGAGGCGGAAAATAATAGGCTTCAGGCTTACCTTTCTGACCTATTTTAGCAGCATGTTCATCATTGTGATGGATATGATGAGGAAGTGGGCCCATATTGTCAAAAAACTTGGAATACATGGGCCAACTTTTATGTTCATTCCATAAACGATCTCCAATCACTTCGCCTTTAAGCTCATCAATGGCATCTTTCAATAAAAATTGTTCTTCTTTACCACCTTCATTGAAAACTACAGGGCTTAATCCTTCATTTTTACCAGTCAAAGGCCCGTTTTGTGCGGGTGTGGTAGAAGCGAGCCAACGTTCATCAATGCCTCCTCTTTGACCTCCTAATACATAATAATCATCCGGGTGTAACTTAATCCTTCTTCCAGGTACACAAAATGAACGTGGTACCCAGGTAGGTGCTAACCTCAATATCCCTTTTCCTTGTTCTAATGCTTTCTTTGCTAAACTCATATTCTATTTTGAATGTTAATTAAGGCTTAAATCGGGTTGTTATCAGCCTATTTATTTGTTGTTAATTCTATTTCTAATGCATAATTTCTTGTCTCTCCCGGAGCCAGTTGAATTAATTCATTCTGACGTCTAGCCTGACTTTGACCGATTGGTGGATTGGTTCCTGGCTCAAGTCCTACTACATATTCACCTTTTCCAAAATGCTGCCAGTTGGTTAAGCATGGTAATTGTTTTTTCTGAAATTTTAAGTTGACTCGTAATCCAAGTTTCGAATTTTCAAGCCCGCAAGTACAAAATCCATCATCATCTGCTTGAGGATCAATAAAAGCAACTTCCTCTCCACTGCCCTGATGATCATTGAGTGGGGGCAAACATTTCTTGAAATCATTCCCTTCGCGGAATATTTTATTTGGATTGCCATCTCGTGGCTTCCATGTGCCATTCCATAGTATTTTTGTGCCTTCATCAATTAATGGCCAGCCAAAATTACAATGATATAAAAGCATGTGTGCTGCATCCGTATTGCCTCTATTGATCACTTCATCCTGAATACGGATCACTGATTTTCCGAGAGTTGCAGAAATGGTACGTCTCAGTTCTA
This sequence comes from Daejeonella sp., assembly GCF_044348475.1. GTDB lineage: Bacteria > Bacteroidota > Bacteroidia > Sphingobacteriales > Sphingobacteriaceae > Daejeonella. Next base: position 2,650 of record NZ_JBIKSU010000154.1, read on the forward strand.
GCCTACTACCAAGTGCCTGCGATTGTCTGATAATTCCCGTTATACTCATATCCATTTTCCCTGATATGGGATCTGGCTGTATAATTGACTCAATGTCTGCAGGAATATTGCTGATCTCACCATGAATTCCGCGTTCACCAAATTCATCGCTTTCTGGCCCACCAACATGACTTAATCCGCAGGTTACCAACAATCCACCCCCAAAAGTTTTTAGCCAGTTGATGCTTTTATCAGACATGGGCTGTGCAGAAGTAATTCCTGAATGGCTCAACCAGGCCAGGCTATGCTCATTATAAAACGTATCGGCAATATCCATAGCACGATCAATTACCACCTTGAAGCGTAATCCGGTTCCGGTATTGATCCATGCGATGCGGGTACCACGACCTGCACCATTATCTAATACCGAGGTTTCAATACCTCCTAACTGGGCGGTATTAGATAGTTTATTATGCCATGCTTGCTGTATCAAACTAAGTTCTCCTGATAATTATTTAA